>NZ_JBICUE010000003.1:0-622341 GCF_043197955.1 Mycobacterium sp. NPDC048908
GGGCTGGCTCCACTTCTACAATCACCACCGAGCCCACTCCGCCATCGGAGGCCAGCCGCCGATCACACGACTGACCAACCTCCCTGGACATCACAGTTAGTCCGGGTGAGCCATATGGGTGCGATATGGCCGCAATCGGTCCTCGCGATGGGCGAGACGTGGCGCAGGCGTCTTCAACGCTGCTCTGGAAAGCCGACCGTGACGAGAACGGCGGCAAGCCCGCTGATCGCTGCGGCAGCCTCGCGTGTCCGCGCCGTCCGAGTCATTCGCCGCGCCTATGGCGGCCATAGGCTACGTCGATGGATCGCGCGGACGGTCGAGCGGTGATGCAAGCTTGGGTAGAGGGACAGACAACTGGCACAGGCGAAGACGATGGATGAACCCGATCTCGATGATGTGAGCGCGTCAGACGACAGCGACCGCCACGCGTTCCCGACCCGGTTGCGGGGGGCGCTGGCGGGACATCCTCCGCCGGGTGTCAAACGACTCCAGCGATGGCGCAGCCCGCTACGGGGACTGTGGCTGACATCGACATTGGGCTCGGTCCTATTGGTTGCCCTCCCGGTGGTGATCATCACCGGGCTGCTGTCCTACATCGCCTACGGCCCACAGTTCGGGCAGGCCATTCCCGGGGACGTCGGCTGGCTCAAATTGCCCACGTTCGACTGGCCGACCACGCCGTCGTGGCTGTACCGACTGACCCAGGGTCTGCACGTCGGCCTGGGGTTGATCATCATTCCGGTCATTCTCGCCAAACTGTGGTCGGTCATCCCGAAGTTGTTCGTGTGGCCACCCATGCGGTCGATTGCTCAACTGCTCGAACGGATCTCGCTGGTGATGCTGGTCGGCGGCATTCTCTTCGAGCTCATCACCGGTGTTCTCAACATTCAATACGACTACATCTTCGGGTTCAGTTTCTACACCGCCCACTACTACGGCGCCTGGGTGTTCATCGCGGGATTCTTGGTGCACATCGCAATCAAAATCCCGCGGATGTGGACCGGGCTGCGGTCGTTGTCATGGCCAGAGGTGCTGCGCACCGACGTCGCGCACACCCGCGCTGAGCGCTACGAACCCGACGGACTGGTGGCCGCCGAACCCGTTCCGGCCACGATGAGCCGACGCGGCGCGCTGATGCTGATCGGCGGGGGCGCGCTGTTCATGGCGGTCATCACCGCGGGACAAACGTTGGGCGGCTTCACACGTCACGCCGCATTGCTGTTGCCCCGCGGCCGAACTCGCGGTGACGGTCCCAACGACTTCCAGGTGAACAGGACTGCGCTGCTGGCCGGGATCACGCCGACGCTCACCGGTGACCGTTGGCGGCTCACCCTGCGAGGTGGACCTCGCGAGGTCGTATTCGACCGCGCCGCCTTACTGGCCATGCCTCAGCACAGCGCCCGACTGCCGATCGCGTGCGTGGAGGGGTGGTCGACGACCGAGTCATGGAGCGGCGTGCGACTGGCGGACTTGGCGGCACTGGCGGGTGTGGCCGCACCGGACTCCGCGCGGGTGGCGTCGCTCGAACGCTTCGGGGCGTTCAACCGGGCGACGTTGCAGGGGAGCCAGGTGCTGCACACCGATGCGCTACTTGCGTTGCGGGTCAACGGTGCTGAGCTATCGCTCGACCACGGCTACCCCGCGCGAATCATCGTGCCCGCCCTACCCGGCGTCCACAACACCAAGTGGGTCTCCTCGATCACCTTTCAGGGGCGCGACGATGCGTAACGCCATCGCGCGGTGGCGGGGTGTCTACGGCGCCCACCCGCTTCACTTGATCGCGCTGATCGTCGGGTTCGCGTTGGCCGGCTATGTGGTCATCACCATCGGGCCGTCCGCGTTGTGGAATCGCCACGTGTGGTGGCAGTCGATCCTGGTGTGGTTCGCCGCCTCGATCATCGCCCACGACCTCGTGTTGTTCCCGATCTACGCAGCGGTCGACCGGGTGTTGTCCTCCGCTGGCCGGCATCGTGGCGCGTCGCGTGCGGCACACAGCCACGTGCCGGTCGTCAACTACCTGCGAGTGCCGGCCCTTGCCGCCGCGCTGACATTCCTGGTGTTCCTGCCGGGCATCATCAAGCAGGGCGCGTTCACATATTGGGCGGCCACCGGTCAGACCCAGGATCCGTTCCTTGGCCGTTGGCTGCTGCTCACCGCCGTCATGTTCGCGCTCAGCGGTATCGCCTATGCCGCCCGTGTCGCTGTGTCGCGCCTGCGGCGGGACAGGACCGACGAGCGCGGGTAATGCGGTCGGCCATCAACCGGAGGGCGTGGCCCGAACGGTGCCCGCGAGCGTTCATGCTCGCCGCGGGCTCGGACCCGCACTGTCAAGACCTTCGACTTGGGCCGTCTTCTCAACGCCGCCAACCAATTCCGCCCACCACCTTCTTCGCTGATCTTGCATATTGACGACACAACGACAGGTGGCTGACGGAAGCCGCGGAGGTCGCTGAGTCAGCATCAGCCAATCCGTATTCCTTTGCCAAATCTGCAGATTGATGCGCACTATCGACGCAGATGCGGTTGTATGTACCGCCATTGGCTTTTGCCGTGAATACCCTCGGATACCTTTACGCTTCGATCGGTTATGTCACAAAGAATAAAAATTAAACGTTGTCATACGGCAAGGCAAAATGTTGCTCGAACTCCGGCCGTGTGCTAATAACGCCGCGTTGGCGCCGCCGACGAAGAGCAAATCTTTCCTATTCGGGAAATGTTTTGCCAATTTCTGACCATCAGCGTTTTCATTCCAGGTCCCTATCGGCCGGCCTCCGTGAGCCAGATTTCCTGATCCTCACTGGTGACGATGCGCAGCCGACCTCGCTTCGACGCGGCGTCTGCACCGGTTCGACGACTGCGGCGACAGTAGGGTGAGTGGTTTGCCAGAGTCACGCCTACAGTGTGCTGGCGATCACCGGTCGGGCTGTGGCTCGTGCGACAGGTAGCGCAAATATGGGAGTCACTTCCCATAACTGGGAAACGACTGATACGTTGACCGGCATGTTTGCGGAGACATCCGCGATGGGGCTCGTAGGGGCTAGACGACCGCAGGGGGTAGTTGTGACTGTTGACGTCGCAACCGACTTTGCCGGTCCAGCCGTTTTACCGTCGCTGGGCCGGGCTTCGCGCCGGGGTGTAGCCGTGTATACACTTCCACCACACGCCTGCGAGCCATGCAGTTGTGGACGGCACGGCCGACAACATTGGTTTTCATCCGGCGCAATTCATGAGGCACATCTGGATAGCGCGCGGAGTCGTCGCCGACTTGCCGTCCCCCTCATTTGGCCTCAGGCTTGAGCCAACAAATTCTCCATTTTCCGTAAATAGAAACGCAGTCCTGCAAAAATCCGAACCCAGGTCTGCGAAGCAGACGCTGACGAGAGGGTAACTCTGACGTGGATGAACATCCCATTGCAGTCATCGGAATGGCCTGCAGGCTACCGGGCGGAATCAATTCACCCGAGCAGCTGTGGGATGCACTGATAGGTGGTGCGGACCTGGTCACCGAGGTTCCATCCGACCGATGGGACGTCGACGAGTACTACGACCCCGAACCGGGCGTGCCGGGGCGGTCGCCGTGTAAGTGGGGCGGCTTCCTGGACGACGTCGCCGGCTTCGATTCCGACTTCTTCGGGATCAGCGAACGCGAGGCGACTGCGATGGACCCGCAACACCGTCTCCTGCTCGAAGCGTCATGGGAGGCCATGGAGCATGCGGGGCTCACGCCGGAGGCCCTGGCCGGTTCGCTGACAGGCGTCTTCGTGGGTTTGACAGTAAACGACTACGAATTGCTGGCAGCCAACACCGACGTCCTGGAAGGGCCGTACGGCGTCACCGGCGCGAATTTCAGCATCGCGTCGGGGCGGATCTCGCACGCGCTCGGGCTGCATGGGCCTGCGATCACCGTCGACACCGCGTGTTCATCGGGTCTGCTGACGATCCACATGGCGTGCCGCAGCTTGAAGGACGGCGAGAGCGATCTGGCGCTCGCGGGCGGCGCGAACGTCATGCTGGATCCGCGAAGGTTCGCCGGCGGCTCCGCGGCGGGGATGTTGTCGCCCACCGGACGGTGCCATGCATTCGACGTGGCCGCGGACGGGTTCGTGGCCGGCGACGGTTGCGCGGTCGTGCTGCTCAAGCGATTGGCCGATGCGCAGCGAGACGGTGATCGGATTCTGGCTGTGTTGCGCGGCACTGCCGCCAACCAGGACGGCCGCACCGATACGATCACCACGCCGTCGATGGACGCGCAGATGGCGGTGTACCGGGCGGCGTTGGCAAGAGCGGGCGTCGAGCCGAACAGCATCGGCATGGTCGAGGCACACGGCCCTGGTACGCCGATGGGCGATCCCATCGAGTTCGCCAGCCTGGCCACCGTTTACGGGGTGGATGGGCCGTGCGCGCTGGGATCGGTCAAGACCAATATCGGGCACACTCAGTCGGCAGCTGGAGCGTTCGGGCTGATGAAGGCCGTCCTCGCCGTGCAGCACGGTGTGGTTCCGCAGAACCTGCACTTCAACCGCCTGCCCGACCAGATGGCCCAGATCGACACCAAACTTTTTGTGCCGCAGGCCAACACGCCATGGCCGACCAACGGCCAGCACCCTCGCCGAGCGGCGGTTTCGTCGTATGGGATGTCCGGCACAAACGTGCACGCCATCGTCGAACAGTCGCCCGACGCCACCGCTGCGCACTCCGGCCCGCAAAAGCCCGCAGGCCCACTGATGTTCGCGCTCTCGTCAACATCGGCTGACGAGTTGCGCCGCACCGCTGGCCAACTGGCGAACTGGCTCGAATCACATGACAACCAGGTGGCGCCGCAGGACCTGGGTTACACGCTAGCCCGCAGGCGCGCACACCGTCCGGTACGGACGGCCGTCATCGCGAGCGATTCCGATGGGCTGCTCGCCGCCTTGCGCGAGGTCGCCGACGGCGACGCGCCGTACCAGCCCGCCGTCGGCCGTGACGATCGCGGACCGGTGTGGGTGTTTTCCGGACAGGGCTCGCAATGGGCAGGCATGGGCGTCCAATTGCTGGCCACCGAACCGGTTTTCGCCGAGGCCGTCGCGGAACTGGAGCCGCTGATCGCGAGGGAAGCCGGCTTCTCGGTGACCGAAGCGATCGCAGCGCCTGAGACGGTGAACGGCATCGACCGGATCCAGCCTGCCATCTTCGCGATGCAGGTCGCGCTGGCGGCCACGATGAAGGCGTACGGGGTGCAACCCGGCGCCGTGATCGGCCACTCGATGGGCGAGTCCGCTGCGGCCGTGGTGGCTGGCGCACTCTCGCTCGAAGACGGGGTGCGCGTCATCTGCCGACGGTCGCGGTTGATGTCGACAATCGCTGGCTCCGGAGCGATGGCGTCGGTGGAACTGCCCGCTCCGCAGGTGATTTCGGAGCTGATGTCGCGAGGCATCAGCGATGTCGTGGTGGCCGTTGTCGCCTCACCGGAGTCCACGGTGATCGGTGGCGCGACGCAGACGGTTCGCGAGCTGGTCGCGGAATGGGAGCAGCGCGATGTGATGGCACGCGAGGTGGCCGTCGACGTCGCATCACACTCGCCTCAGGTCGACCCGATTCTCGACGAACTGACCGATGCGCTGGCAGAGGTCAATCCACTGACGCCGGAGATCCCGTACTACTCGGCGACCTCGTTCGATCCCCGCGAGCACCCCGTGTGCGACGCCTATTACTGGGTGGACAACCTGCGGCACACGGTGCGCTTCGCGGCGGCGGTGCAGGCCGCGCTGGAGGACGGCTTCCGGGTGTTCGCGGAGCTGTCGCCCCATCCGCTGCTGACTCACGCTGTCAATCAGACCGGGCGCAACCTCGGCATTCCGATGGCTGCCCTTGCTGGCATGCGGCGCGAGCAGGAGCTGCCCCATGGGCTGCTGGATTTCCTTGCCGATCTGCACAATGCGGGTGCCGCAGTTGATTTTTCAACCCTGTATCCCACTGGCGAGTTGGTGGACGCCCCGCTGCCCACATGGACCCATCGACCACTGCTGGTGTCGCGCGGCCCGCGGGACTCCCGTGTGCAGGGCCGGTGGACCGTTTCTGCCCACCCGCTGATGGGTGCCCATGTGCGTTTGAACGAGGAACCCGAACGCCACGTCTGGCAGCCCGAGGTCGGAACCGAGGCGCATCCGTGGTTGGGCGATCACCAAATCCACAACGCTGCCGCACTGCCCGGGGCCGCGTACTGCGAGATGGCCTTGACCGCGGCGAAAGCGGTCTTCGGCACCGCCTCCGAAGTTCGCGATATCACGTTCGAGCAGATGCTGCTGCTCGACGAGCAGACACCAGTCGGTGCCGTCGCCACCATGGAGGGGCGCGGTGTCGCCAAGTTCACGGTCGAGACGTCAGAGGACAGCGAAAACGTGCGGCACGCCAACGCGGTACTGCACGCCGTCGAGGACGTCGAGGATCCCGCCCTGCACGACATGGTTGACCTGCTGGCCGCTCATCCCTGCCGGGTCGACGGAGATCAGATCCGGCACTGGATGGCAAAGCGGGGCATCCGGTTTGGTCCCGCGTTCGGCGGTCTCACAGCGGCGTACACCGCAGAAGGAAGTGGCGCGACCGTGCTCGCGGAAGTAGCACTTCCCGCGTCGATTCGCTCCGAACAGGCCGGCTACCTCATCCATCCGGCGTTGTTGGATGCCTGCTTCCAATCGGTAGCAGCGCATCCGAGTGTCGGCGAGGTCGCCAACGGCGGCATGTTGTTGCCGCTGGGCGTGCGTCAGCTGCGCACCCACGGGCCCGCCCACCGTGCGCGGTATTGCTACTCGCGAGTGACCGAGGCCGGCGCGGCAGGCGTCGAGGCCGACATCGACATCCTCGACGAGGACGGGCACGTGCTGACCACCGTCCGCGGGCTCAAGATGGGCACCGGTGTGTCACAGGCCAGTGAGCGCGATCGTGTGCTCGGCGAGCGGTTGCTCACCATCGAATGGGAGAAGCGTGAACTGCCGCAGGTCGCGGACGCCCATCCTGGCGCCTGGCTGATCATCAGCACCTCGGCGACCGCGGAGACAGGCGCAGCGAACCTGGCCGACGCGTTGAAAGCGGCTGGGGCGCAGTGCACCTCGATGTCCTGGTCACACCACGCGGACCATCAGCACAACACGCAACTGCTGCGGGAGCACCTTGGCACCGATGCGTTCGACGGTGTGGTCGTCCTGACGGGTCCCAGAAACGGCAGTCTCGACGACGAGCTTGCGGTCCGTGGCGGCGAGTACGTGCGTCATGTCGTGCGGATCATTCGCGAACTGCCGGAAGTGCCCGGTGAACCGCGCCTGTACCTGATAACCAGTGACGCGCAAACCATTCTCGCCGGCGAACAAGCCAACCTGGAACAGGCGGGGCTACGCGGATTGATGAGGGTGCTCGGTACCGAGCATCCGCAACTGCGCGGTACCCAGATCGACGTCGACGACCGCACCGGTGGTGAGCAACTCGCGCAGCAACTGCTCGCGCGGTCCGAGGAGGACGAAACCGCGTGGCGTGACGGCCAGTGGTACGTGGCCCGCCTGACCGCCACCCCGCTGCGCGCCGACGAGCGGCAGACCGCTGACGTCGACTACGAGCGCCATGGTGTGCGGCTGCAGATTCGCACTCCCGGCGACCTCGAGTCGATGGAACTCGTTGCGTTCGACCGAGTTCCACCTGGCCCCGGCGAGATCGAAGTTGCCGTGTCGGCATCCAGCATCAACTTCGCAGACGTCCTCATCGCGTTCGGTCGGTATCCGACCTTCGAGGGCCGGCTGCCGCAGTTGGGGACGGACTTCGCAGGCGTGGTGACCGCCGTTGGGCCAGGGGTGAAAGACCACAAGGTCGGTGACCGCGTCGGCGGCCTCTCCGGTAACGGATGCTGGAGTACCTTCGTCACCTGCGATGCCAACCTCGCCGTCAAGTTGCCCGAGGGTCTGACGGAGGGCGAAGCGGCCGCGACCACCACCGCCCACGCCACCGCCTGGTACGGCCTGCACGATCTGGCGCGAATCCGCAGCGGTGATCGCGTGTTGATTCACTCCGCGACAGGCGGTGTCGGACAAGCGGCCATCGCGATCGCCCGTGCAGTCGGAGCCGAGATCTTCGCCACCGCGGGCAGCGAAGAGCGTCGTCAACTGTTGCGCGACATGGGCATTGAGCATGTGTACGACTCGCGCAGCACAGAGTTCGCCGATGCGATCCGCAAGGATACGGACGGTGCCGGTGTCGACATCGTGCTCAACTCGGTGACCGGGGCGGCGCAGCGGGCCGGTTTGGAGCTACTGGCGCTCGGTGGACGCTTCATCGAGATCGGCAAGCGCGACATCTACGGTGACAGCAAGCTGGGCCTCTTCCCCTTCCGGCGCAACCTCGCCTTCTACGGCGTCGACCTGGCGCTGATGTCCGTCAGCCACCCGCACCAGGTTCGGCACCTGCTCAAGCAGGTGTACAGGCTGACCGCCGAAGGGTCGCTTCCGAAGCCGGAAAGCACTCACTACCCGCTCGCGGATGCGGCCACCGCCATCCGGGTGATGGGCGCGGCCCAGCACACCGGCAAGCTGGTGCTCGACATTCCGCGAGCAGGCCACACCAGCGTGGTGGTGCCGCCCGAACAAGCCCAGATCCTGCGCGCTGACGGGGCTTACATCATCACCGGCGGGCTTGGCGGGCTCGGTCTTTTCCTCGCGGAGAAGATGGCCGCGGAAGGCTGCGGGCGCATCGTGTTGAGCTCACGGTCGCAACCAAGTGACAAGGCACTGGAGACCATCGATCTCATTCGCGCGATGGGCGGCGACATCGTGGTGGAGTGCGGCGATATCACCGCACCCGGCACCGCGAAACGGTTGGTGGCGGCGGCGACCGCTACCGGGCTTCCGTTACGCGGCGTCCTGCATGCGGCCGCCATCGTCGAGGACGCGACGTTGCAGAACATCACCGATGAACTGATCGAACGCGACTGGGCTCCGAAGGTGTACGGTGCCTGGCACCTGCACCGGGCGACCGCAGCGCAGCCACTCGACTGGTTCTGCTCCTTCTCCTCGGCCGCGGCCCTCGTGGGCTCACCGGGACAGGGCGCCTACGCCGCGGCGAACAGCTGGCTGGATGCGTTCACCAAATGGCGTCGAGCCCAGGGCCTTCCGGCGACAGCGATCGCGTGGGGTGCGTGGGCCGAGGTGGGACGCGCAACTGCGGTAGCTGAGGCAGAAGACACGGCGATCACGCCAGAAGAGGGCGCCTACGCGTTCCAGGCCCTGCTACGCCACGACCGGCCGTACACGGGATATGCGCCGCTATCGGGTTCGTCCTGGTTCACCGCGCTCGCGAAACGCAGCCGGTTCGCCGAGCGGCTGCAACTCACCGGCCAAAGTTCCACGGACACAAGTAGAGTGCTCGACGAGCTGAGCTCGATGCCGAAGGAGGAATGGCCAACGCGGCTCCGGCGCCTGGTGTCCGATCAGGTCGGCGTGATACTGCGCCGCACCATCGACCCGGACCGTCCGCTTTCCGAATACGGGCTCGACTCGTTGGGCAACCTCGAGCTTCGCACCCATATCAAGTCCGAGACCGGCGTCCGCATCACATCGGCGGACATCACCACCATCCAGGGCTTGGCGGCATTGCTATGCGAGAAGTTGGCGTCTTCCTCAACCGCCCCAGTGCGGACCTGACGTCGAAATGTCCGGTGCTATCAGGTATTCGAATGAAGGAGAGGGCATGTTCATAGGAGGTGGCTCGGCGGGCGTCGGCCTGATCACCGGCAGACTAGAGGACTGGGATCCGGGTTCGGGATCTGTCGTGTCATGGCATGGGTCTGCCGCTTCGCGTGAGAAGGCGCGCAGCGCCCCGGTGAGCCCGGTGCCCATCGGTTACATGCAAGCGGGTCACCTGCGCGGCTTCTGCGAGTTCGCCGAACGAGGCGTCGACTACTCGAGGGTGGTGATGGGTTCGTGGGATGTCCCGGGACGGTGCGACATTCGCACGATGACGTACGTCATCAACGCACATCTTCGCAGGCACGAAACCTATCGAAGCTGGTTCGAGTACGTCGACTACAAGAACATCGTTCGGCACACGATCACCGATCCACGGGATATCGAGTTCGTTCCCACCAGGCACGGTCAGTTGACCCCGTCCGAATGGCATGAGCTGCTGATGTCGACGCCTGACCCCCTGCAGTGGGATTGCTTCAGCTTCGGCATCATTCAGTACGACAATCACTTCGCGTTCTACGTGATCGTCGATCACCTCCACTGCGATCCCGCCTTGATCACCGGACTCTATGCGGAAATCGTGGCGATGTACCGTGCTCTGGCGGCGGGTGGCGCCCCTGTGCCGCTGCCACCGACGGGTAGCCATGACGCCTTCTGCGTGCGCGAACGGCAATACACCGCGAACCTGACCGTCGATTCTCCGCAGGTTCAGAAGTGGATTGAGTTCGCGGAGCGCAACGGCGGCACCCTGCCCGATTTCCCACTGCCGCTCGGTGACCAGTCGATCGCCTGCGGCGGCGACCTGGTCGTCGAGAAGTTCCTTGACCCGGAGCAGACGGAGAAGTTCGAAATCCGCTGCGCTGAAGCCGGTGTGCGGTTCAGTGGTGGGTTGTTCGCGTGTGCCGCGATCGCGCATTACGAGCTGACCGGTGCCGACACCTACTACGGCTTGACGCCCATCGACAAGCGGAGTACTCCAGAGGAGTACACGACGATGGGCTGGTTCACCGGTATCGTTCCGATCACCGTGCCGGTCGATCCGACATCGTTCGAGGAGACTGCTCGCGCCACACAAGCCTCGTTTGATGAGAACGCCGAACTCGCGCATGTGCCCTTCGATCACGTGTTGGAGCTTGCGCCGTGGCTGAGGAGGTACGGGCCGCAGTACACGATGATGAATTACATGGACGCGGGGCTTCCTCCGCTTTCGGCCGTCGTCGCCTCCGCGTTGAGGGGGGCGAATGCCACTGCCTACATCGACGGCAGGACACCGGCCTTTCTGTATTCCTCGTTCATCCGGCTCTTCGACGAGGTTTCGCTGATGGTGTCCTTCCCCAACAATCCTGTCGCGCGGGAGTCCGTGCTCCGCTATGTCGAGGTGCTGAAGTCCGTATTCGTTCGTGCGGCCGAGGGCTACGACGTGGTGGCGCATCTGCGCAACGTGGTCTAGCCGAACGCGGCCGGGACAGACAGAAGGAGAGCCGATCAACGGATTGAGGCTTATCGAGGATGGCCAAGACTGAGAGAGCCGGTGGAGAAGGTATTTTCCAGCGGCTAGCGACGGTGGTCGTGCGATGGCCGCTGCTTGTGATCGGGCTCTGGATAGCGTTCGCGATCATCCCATTGGTGACCTTTCCGCCGTTGGCGGAAATCACCGCGCGCCAGCAGGTGGCCCAGCTGCCCGACGACGCGCCCGTGATGGTCACCGCCAAGGAGATGACGAACGCCTACCACGAGGCCGGTTCCGACAACATCGTGTTGGTCGTCCTGACCAACGAGAAGGGTCTCGGGCCCGCGGACGAGGCGACCTACCGGACACTCATCGGCAAGCTGCAGGAGGACACCGCCGACGTCAAGTCGGTCCAGGATTTCCTGTCCACTCCGCCGCTGCGAGAAGTGCTGCAGAGCAAGGACAACAAGGCTTGGAGTCTGCCCGTCACCCTCGTCGGCTCCATGGGGTCACCCGAGGGCCGTGTCGCGTACTACCATGTCGCCGACATCGTGAAGAAAACGGTGGCGGGCTCGAGCCTGACCGCCAACGTCACCGGCCCCGCGGCGACCGTCAGCGACATGGCCGCCGTCGGCGAGCGAGATCTGCATCTGATCGAGATGGGGACCGCGTTCCTGGTACTTCTGATCCTGCTGGTGGTGTACCGGAACGTGATCACGATGCTGCTGCCGTTGATCACGATCGTCATATCGCTGTGCACAGCGCAGGGAGTGCTTGCCGGCCTCGCCGAGGCAGGACTGCGCATCTCGCCGCAAACCCTGATCCTGATGAGCGTCGTGATGATCGGCGCGGGAGTCGATTACGCCGTCTTCCTGATCAGCCGCTACCACGATTACGTCCGGCAGGGAATGGAATCGAAGGAAGCGGTGGCGCGGGCCTTGACGTCCATTGGCAAGGTGATCGCTGCATCGGCCGCCACGGTGGCGGTCACCTTCTTCGCGATGGTCCTCGCCAAGCTGCCGGTGTTCACCACGGTCGGGCCGGCGATCTCGCTGTCGATCGCGATCGGGTTCTTTGCCGCGGTGACGCTCCTGCCTGCGATCATCGTGCTCGCCGGACCGCGTGGCTGGATAAAGCCGAGACGCGCTCGCACCAACCAGTTCTGGCGTCGGTCGGGCATCCGCATCGTGCGTCGCCCCAAACTTCATCTCGCCGTCAGCCTGCTGCTGCTCATCTTCCTCGCCTCCTCCGCGAGTTTCGTGCGGTACAACTACGACGATCGCAAGACGCTTCCCACCGACGTGGAAAGCGTCATCGGCTACAACGCGATGGCCCGGCATTTCCCGTTGGATTCGCTGATGCCGCAATTCCTTTTCATACAGTCGCCACACGACCTGCGGTCACCCCAAGCCCTCGCCGACCTCGAGCAGATGGCAAGACGGGTAAGCCAAGTGCCCGACGTCGGCCTCGTCCGTGGCATCACCCGGCCGACCGGAGAACCCTTCGAACAAGCGAAGGCGACGTATCAAGCCGGTGAGGTAGGCAACAAGCTCAACGAGGGTTCCCAACTCATCGAGCAACATGACCAAGACCTCAACACTCTCACCGGCGGTGCCCACACGCTCGCCGATAGTCTCGGCCAGGTCAGAGGCCAGGTCACCTCGGCCATGGCGACCGCCAAAGTCCTTGTTGACGCGCTCACCTCGGTACAGACCGAGCTCGGTGGAGGAACGACTCTGCAGGACATCGATGACGCGGCCAAGCTCATCAGCGGCATGCGGTCGCTCGGCGACGCGATCGGGCTCAACTTCGCGAACCTCAAAGAGAGCTTCGACTGGGCCCCGCCCGTGCTGACCGCTCTGGACGGCAGCCTGACCTGCAACCTCGACCCGTCGTGCCGCAACTCGCGTGAAGAGTTGCGGCGAATCGTGACCGCGCTCAACGACGGGACATTCGACAGAGTCGCCGCCCTCGGGCAGGCGCTGCAGTCGACACAGCAGAGTCAGACCCTCGACGCCACGGTGACGCGTCTGCGTGGCGTGCTCACCACCGCCACCGATGCCGTGCAGAAGATGGGGCTGGATCAGCCTGGTGGCCTGCAGAATCGGCTGGCCCAACTGCAACAAGGCGCCGACGCCCTTGCCGACGGTAGCCAGAAGCTGGCCGAAGGTGTCCAAGTCCTTGTCGACCAGACGAGGACGCTCGGTTCAGGTCTGAGCCAGGCCTCGGATTTCCTGTTGGCCATGAAGAACGACGCCCAGGCGCCGTCGATGGCAGGGTTCTACGTGCCGCCTCAACTCTTGACCGAGGACACCTTCAAGAAAGCGGCGGCGTCTTTCGTTTCGTCAGACGGACATTCGATCCGCTACCTGGTCCAGACGAACCTCGACCCGTTCAGCACGGCCGCGATGGACCAGACCAACGCCGTCGAGGCCGCCGCGCGCAGCGCGCAGCCCAACACCACACTGTCCGACGCCAAGATATCGATGGCGGGGGTGTCCACGATCCTTCGCGACACCCGCGACTACTACCACAACGACTTCCAGTTCTTCATCGTCGCGACCATCCTGATCGTGCTGCTGATCATGATCTGCCTCTTACGCGCCATCGTCGCGCCGCTGTATCTCATCGGTTCGGTGCTGATCTCGTACTTCTCGGCGCTGGGTCTGGGTGTCCTTGTGTTCCAAGAACTTCTAGGCCAAGAGCTGCATTGGAGCGTGCCAGGGCTCACGTTCATCCTGCTGGTAGCCGTCGGTGCCGATTACAACCTGCTGCTCATCTCACGGATCCGGGACGAGTCGCCCCACGGCATCCGGATCGGTGTGATCCGTACCGTTTCTTCGACCGGTGGTGTCATCACGTCGGCCGGCCTGATCTTCGCGGCCTCCATGTTGGGTCTGATGTTCGCCAGCATCACCACGATGCTCCAGGCCGGGTTCGTGATAGGCATCGGAATTCTTCTCGATACCTTCTTGGTTCGCACCGTGACCGTACCCGCCATGGCCGTCATCGTCGGGCGGGCCAACTGGTGGCCGAACCGGTGGTTGCCCGAGGCGTGGTCCGCGCGACTGCGCGCCCTGCGGGTCAAGCGGCATCGCCGAAGGACCAACGATCCCGTGATCGACGAGGTCTTCAAAGACCTGCCGGTCGACGGAAACGGACATCACAGCCACCATGCGGGTGCATCCGACGACGAGGACGATATTTCGTCGATCTCCTGGTGTGACGACCACTCCGGCGCCGCGACAACATTTTCCGATGACATGACCGAGGCCGAATTGTCTGCCCACATCGAATCCCTGCGACACGCTGAGGTGCGCCGATGAGGTTTGTCCTTGCCGTCCACGGCACCCGGGGTGATGTCGAGCCGTGCGCAGCTGTCGGCCTCGAGCTGCAGCGCCGTGGCCACGACGTGCACATGGCGGTCGCCCCCAACATGGTGGACTTCGTCGAGTCGGTGGGCCTGGCCGCCGTCCGGTACGGGCCGGATTCACAAGCACAGCTCAGCGCGGCGTCCGATTTCATCCGCAATGCCGTGCGAATACAGCATCCGCGCAACATCCTGCGCGCCGTCACGGACATCTACGCGCAGGGCTGGGCCGAGATGAGCAGCACGTTGACGACACTGGCCGAGGGCGCCGATCTGCTCTTCACCGGGCACACCTACCAGGGGGTCGCGCTGAACGTCGCCGAGTATCACGACATTCCGCTGGCCGCCCTGCATTACTTCCCGGTGCGGGTCAACGGCCAACTCGGTGTCGCATCGCTGCCCGCGTTACCGCCGCTCACCCGCTCCGTGATGAAGGCGTCGTGGTGGCTGTACTGGCAGATCACCAGGGGCGCCGAAGACGCGCAACGGCGCGAACTCCGCCTGCCGCGGGTCACGGTCCCGTCCGCAGAGCGGATGGCGCAGCAGGGATCAGTCGAGATTCAGGCCTACGACGAAGTGTGTTTTCCCGGCCTCGCCGAGGAGTGGGGGCAACGGCGGCCCTTCGTCGGAGCCCTGACCATGCAGTTGCCAACCGACGCCGACGACGAGGTCGCATCCTGGAGCACGGCAGGCACTGCGCCGATCTACTTCAGCTTCGGCAGCACACCGGTACTGTCGCCCGCGGAGACGGTCGCCATGATCAGCGCGGCGTGTGCGGAAGTGGGTGAGCGGGCGCTCATCTACTGTGGGGCAGGGGATTTCGGTGGCATCCGGGCGCCCGAGCACGTCAAACTCGTCGGCCCGGTGAACTACGGCACGATCTTCCCGCTCTGCCGGGCGGTCGTGCATCATGGCGGCGCGGGCACCACCGCAGCCGGCCTGCGGGCGGGAAAGCCGACGCTGATCCTCTGGGATGTTGCCGATCAGCCGATCTGGGCCGCTGCCGTCAAGCGCATGAAGGTCGGTGTTGCGAGGCGGTTCTCGACATCAAACCGGCGCACTCTCGTCGCAGACCTGCGCACCATCCTCGAACCGGGCTACCAACGACGCGCAGAGGAAATCGCGCGTCGGATGACCACACCAAATGCTGCCGTCGGGATGGCCGCCGATCTCCTCGAGAAGGCGGCGCAGCCCAGCGGCACAACACAATCGACGACGACAAGGTAGCGGGACCGATATGTGGGGCATGGTATTGGCGTTGGCGATGATCGCCGCGTTGGACCCGATGCGTCTGGGCATCGCCTTCGTTCTGATTTCGCAGCGACAGCCCATGCGCTGCCTGTCGGCGTACTGGCTCGGCGCCATGGCGTCGGGCCTGGTGACCGCCGTCGTGCTGCTCACAGTGTTGCGAAAGTTGACCCCGGTGCTGGCCGACCACGTCGCCGCCGTCACCACGAGTTCCACAGCCGGATACGTCCAGATCGCCCTTGGTCTCATCGCGTTGCCGCTTGCCCTTCTCGTCGCGCGAGGCGTCTTCCCCCGGCAACGGTCGATGGCGATGATCGGTGCCACAACGGCTCCGCTTGGCGGACCGCCCACTCCGCCCGCCGTCGCGCGACTGTCCTCGCTGGCCGAGAACGGGCGGGAGGATCGTGCCTTCTGGCTGGCGTTCGTCGCGGGGACCGTTACGGCAACGCCGCCCATCGAGTACCTCGTGGTCCTCGTCGCCATCCTGGGTTCGGGAGCCGAGATCGGCATACAGGTTGGTGCGGCACTGATCTTCGTCGTTGTGGCGTTGGCGGCGATCGAGATTCCACTTGTCAGCTGCCTGGCAACGCCTGCCAGAAGTCAGGTGCTGATGCTTCAACTGCACGACTGGGTGCGTGTTCGGGCCAGGCCGATCTTTTCAGTCATCTTCGCGGTAGGGGGCCTCCTGCTGGTGGCGGCCGGTCTCGGCAATGCATGAGTCTTCGAGCATCGACATGACGTGTGCAGTGCGGCCGGTGGTCGCTTACCTCGGCTGGCACGGGAGAGGAAACCTCGGCGACGACGCCATCTACGACGCGGTCAGGACGCAACTGCCCTCCGCCACCTTCGTGGACCTCCCGCGGTTTGCCCACGAGCGAATCCGGGCCGCCACAACAGGTCTGAATCAGTCGCTGCGCCGCAGCACACAGGTCTTGGGCGGCGGCACGCTCGTCGGACGGCGCGATTGGCGGCGCTGGGTCAACCGCGGTTTGGCGCTCACCAAGGAGAACGGAAGCTGTGCCATCGGTGTCGGCGTCGAGGACCCCGTCTTCATCGGGCGAAGAAGCGGCTCGCACAAGGACGAGCTGAAACGCTGGGCGCCAGTACTTTCGCAGTTTCGGTCCGTGTCGGTGCGGGGCCCCAGAAGCGCTGAGCTGCTGGCTGATCTCGGACTCTCCGTAGAGGTATCCGGGGACCCGGCGCTTGTCCTGCCGTCGCCCTCGGTCGCCGCCGAAGAGGACTTGATCGGAGTGAACCTCGGGTTCGGAGACGACCTGTGGGGGCACGATCCGCAGCAGGTGGTCGACGAGGTGTCGAAGGCGGTCCAACGTCTTTCGGCTCACGGGTATCGGTTCGTCGGCATACTGATGAATCCCTCCGACAGGCGTTGGACGGAAGCGGCCCTCACCGGCATCACTGCCGATATCGTCGCGCCCTCCGATGCGGCGGCCGCGGCGCGCGAACTCGCCCGCTGCTCGGTCGCCGTCGTCACCCGGTTGCACGCCGGGATCCTGGCGGCCCTTTCCGGCACGCCAGTGCTGTCACTGGAATATCAACCGAAGTGTCGAGACTTCGCACTGTCCATCGACGACGAGCGGTCTCTGCTTCGCACCGACAAGCTGCGCAGTGGTGCGATCGTCGACGCTGTGCAAGACGCGCTGGCGAACGCGAGAACCATCAGGATCAAGAAACAAGCCGCAGTGGAGCGGCTGCGGCACCGACTTCACTGTGAATATGCCTCCGTGAGAACGCAATTGGGTATGGGTGACAGATGAGAGGGGATGGCGTGAGGAGATGGGCTCGAGCGACAGCGGCGGCCGTGTTCGCATTGGCCGCCGTGGTGCTGATGATGGTGACATCGACGATGACGTCGATCATCACCGCCACAGCGATAGCCGCCACCACCGCGTTGATCATGGGTGGCACGGGGAACCCGTTGTCACCCGACAAGGACACCCTCTCCTACGTCCAGAAGTATCTGGGCATGGCTGTCGACAACTACATCGCTCCGTCGGGAGTCGCGACACCGCCGGCCGGCCAGTCGTACAACCCCGTCGCGGTCATCACACCCGAAGAGTGGGCGCCCGAGCACGGCACCCTGCCGCTGGACCAGTCGATCGCGATCGGCACAACGAACCTCGACAACTGCATCAAGGCCACCGACTGTCAGTTCAACCCCGACGTCGGATCGGCCGCACCCGCTGCGGGTGACAAATTCGTGGTGTTCGGCTACTCGCAGAGCGCCACGATCGGCACGTTCGAGAAGCGGGCGCTGGCAGCGCAATACCCGGACGGCGGAGGCCCCGACGTCTCCTTCGTTTTCATCGGAAACGGTAACCGTCCGAACGGTGGCTTCCTGGCCCGCGGGCCCGTGGGCTTCACGATGCCGATGGGGGTGATCTTCGGCGGTGCCACGTTCAGCGGCCCATCACCCACCGACACCCAATACCAAACCGTCGACGTCGCAGAACAGTACGACGTCTGGGCCGATGTGCCGATAAACCCGCTCAACCTGTTCGCAGTTGCCAACTGGTACTCGAGCTACGTGCACTACAACTACGCCAACACCAGCCTCGACGACCCCGGCATCATCGATCAGGGACAGTACGGCGACACCCACTACTACATGATTCCCCAGCAGATCCTCCCGCTGTTGTCGTCGGTGCAAGCCCTGCCCGTCGTCGGAAATCCGTTGGCAGACGCGCTCGATGCACCCCTGCGCGTCCTCGTGGAGGCCGCGTACAACCGGACGCTCAGCCCCGGCCAACCGGTCGCGTTCAATCCGCTCTACATGCCCAACCCGATCAAGTTGACGGCCAACTTCCTCGCCGCAATCCCAACCGGACTGGACAACGCGATCGAGGACACCATGGGTATCCGCCCCTTCGGCACGGTGCGGCCGGGGCCGTACGGCGTCGGTGGTCCCCCCGTCACCGAGACGAGCCCGCCCGCGACGACCGACACGACAGGCAGCACCGCCGCAACCGACAAGACGACCGAGAAGGCAGACACGTTGAAAACCGCGGCCATCGAGCCGACCAGTAAGAAGGGCGCGTCTTCAGTCGCTGCTTCGAGCGCAGTCGAGACCGCAGCGGCCACCAGTGCAGAGAAGCCGAATGCCGCTGTACCCGAGACTGACTCGAAACCGGACAACACCACCGCGGACCCGAAGCCGGCGGACGCGACCGAAGTGAAAGACGTCGCGACCGAGAAACCAGAGACCGCCCCGAAGACGCCCACCAAGGGCGACGACGCCGCGGCGAAGGCGCCCGCGAAGGGCGACGACGCCAAGCACCAACCCCGTCACGCGCGTTCGGGCGCGACGGCGAAGGAAGCACACTCCGCTGCCTCGGCGGCCGGCGCCGGTGGCTCGCAGAAGGGCGGACCGCGGCATGCTCGCTAACGTGCTCAACCGCCAGATGAAGTGGGTGTCGCGCGGTGGCTGGATTGCTGACCTACCCCGCCGCTTTCCCCGTGCGCCGCAGAAGGACCGGATCGAGGCGCTGGCGGCCGCCAACAACGACCGACTCGGGCCGCAGAAGCTGGCGACCGAATACGACCTTCCCGGCATGAAATTCACGGTGCGGGATGTGAGTTCACCACCGATGCAGGGTGATCTGTACGCCTGGCTGGTCGCGCAGCGCCGACCCAAGACGCTCATCGAGTTCGGTTCGGGGTTCGGCGTGTCCGGCATGTACTTCACCGCGGGCCTCGAGGAGGTGCGGTGGGGCCATTTGTACAGCTTCGAGATCAACGACGAGTGGGCGCAGGTCGCCGAGCGTGCCATCGCGGAGATATCGGATCGGTTCACGTTGATCCGCGGGGCATTCGAGGATCATGTCGACGACATCCCCGGGCAGATCGACCTGGCCCTTGTCGACGGAATCCACACCTATGACTTCGTCATGAAGCAGTGGGAAATCCTGCGGCCGCGCATGTCGCCCGGCGGTCTGGTGCTGTTCGACGACATCAGCTACGGGCAAGGGATGCGCGAGGCGTGGCTGGAGATCGCACGCTCATCGCCCGTGGCCGGTGCCGTGGAGTTCCAGAACCGGCTCGGCCTTGCCGAGTGCCGCTAGCGGGGTATCGAAACATGCTGGCGTTCATCACCACGTTGCGTCACCCGCAGAACTCCGCGAACTACGGTCGTGTCGAATCCTTACTGCAGGACACGCTGGCGTCGGTCATTCGGCAGACGTCCGGCGAGTACGTGGTGATCGTCGTTGGAAACCGGCGCCCGGCGTTCGGCCTACCGGAGCGCACGCACTTCGTGGAAGTCGACTTCGCCCCACCCTCCGACGTCAAGGGTCCTCAAACCGGCCGTGCATCGGTCATCTGGGACAAGGGCACCAAGACCGCCGTCGGCCTGGTCGCGGCGCGTGCCTTCGAACCTGATTACGTAATGCCGTTTGACGCAGACGATTTCATTCACCGCGACATCGCGGGGTTCGCGCACTCCCGCCGCGGCGGGCCCGGTTGGGTAGTGACCCGCGGTTGGGTCTATTCACGTGCCAGGAACGCCTACGCGCTGCGGCGGAAATTCTTCCGGATCTGCGGCACGTCGTTCATCGTCCCGTTCGACGCGTATGAGGTGCCGCCCGACCTGAGGGTGTCGGCTACCCAACAGGAGATCGCAGCAGCCTTCGGCGACCGACTGGAGAACCTCCTGGAACACGGCTATGCGTTCGACTGGTGGCGCGAGCACGGGCGTCGTCTCCAGCCGTTGCCGTTCGCGGGCGCGGTCTATCAGGTCGACACCGGTGAGAACCACTCCGGCAACATGCTCGTCGGCCCCGCGCTGCCCTACGCGTCACATCTTCTCCGCGACTTCGGCATCCGGCCGTCGAAACGCCAGGCCGCCACCCTGTGGGCATCGTTCGGTGCCCCCGCATTCAGGCTCGACCCCGCCTTCGAGTTCCGGTTGCCCTCGCTGCCTGGTGCGAAACGCCGTGTCTCCTACCTGGAGAACTATTCCCCACCCACCGACCCGGCGGTCCCGTCACCATGATCACTACCAACATGAGGTCTGGCCGCAACGCGACCAGCCGGACACCCGTGGTCGGCTATCTCGGCTGGCACGGCCGCGGCAATCTGGGCGATGACGCCATCTACGACGCGGTTCGCGCGCAGCTGCCCGAGGCCGCCTTCGTCGACCTACCGCGCTTCCGACACGAGGTGATACGCGCGGCCGCAACGGGATTGAATCGAAGACTGCGCCGCGGTGTACAGATGGTGGGCGGCGGAACACTGGTCGGCACCAGTTACTTCCGGCAGCTGGCGCAGCGGGGTATGACGCTCACCAGGGCCAAGGGCAGCTTCGCGATCGGCGTCGGGGTCGAGGACCCCGACTTCATCCGGCGCAGGTACGGCTCGGACGGTGACGAGTTGAAGCGCTGGGCACCGATCCTCTCGGATTTCCATACCGTCTCTGTGCGGGGACCGCGCAGCGCAGAACTGCTGTCCGAGGTGGGGCTCAGTGTCGAGGTCTCCGGTGACCCGGCACTTCTTCTTCCCGTTCCCGACGTCGTTGCCGAAGACGGGCTGATCGGGCTGAACCTCGGTTTCGGCGACGACGATCTGTGGGGACAGGACCCGGCGATGGTCGCCCACGAGATATCGCTGGCCGTGGCACAGCTGTCATCGCGGGGGCACCGTTTTGTCGGGATACTGATGAATCGTGCCGACGAGCGCTGGACCCGACTGGCGCTCAACGGCATTGATGCAGAAGTCGTCATGCCTGCCGACGCCCGCGCTGCCGCACACGAGCTCGCCCGCTGTTCTGTGGCGATCGTCAGCAGGCTGCACGCGGGAATCCTGGCCGCCATCTCCGCTACGCCCGTCGTCGCGCTCGAATATCTGCCGAAGTGCCGCGACTTCGCCCGATCGATCGGCAACGAGCAGAGCCTCATCCGCACCGACAAGCTCCGCGCCGCCGTGGTGGTCGACCACGTCGGCAGCGCGCTTGCCGACTCGGCGAGCATCAGGGCCAATACGCAGGCTCAGGTCGCCGAGTTGCGACGACGACTCGACACCGAATACACCGCCGTTCGTCATCAGTTAGGAGCCACATGTTGAGATTGACCGGAGCCCTCCGCCAGAAGACGGATTACGACCGGTGGGCCGACCCCCGCAGCATCTATGCGTCGTGGGAGAGTCGCACCGAGATGGCCGCGGCGCTGGTGCCCAACCACAGCCGCGTCATCGAATTCGGCGCAGCCACAAGGGTGCTGGAAAGGTTTCTCGACCCGTCGTGTACCTATACCGCCTCCGACTTGGTCGACCGTGGCCCCGGCACGATCGTCTGCGACCTGAACGAGAGGCCGCTGCCTGAGCTCGGCGCGGACTCCTACGACGTCGCCGTCATCATGGGTGTGCTCGAATACGTGCGCGACGTGCCGTCGGTCCTCGATTGGCTGACCAATCATTTCCCGCTCTGCGTGCTCTCGTACGCCTGCACGAGGACGACCGGCAATCGGCTGCGTAGCAGACTGGAGACCATCGGCCGTCTCAACCACGGTTGGATGAACAGCTACTGCGCTGACGAACTCCGAACGCTGTTCGACGAACGCGGATTCGTCCTGCAGCGAGACGAACCCTGGAAAGACCAACGCGTGTTCGTCTTCTCGCAGCAGAATGGTTGACCAGGCGCCCGTTGTCGCCGCCATTCCGAACTACAACATGGCGGACAGCCTTCGTAAGTTGCTGCCCCAGGTGATTGCGCAGTCGTACGACGGCGTCTTCGTGCTCGACGACGCCTCGACCGACGACACCGAAGAGGTGGTGGGCGCCTTCGGCGGCGACGTCACACTCGTCCGCAGCGAGCGCAACAGAGGAGCCGGGGCCAATCGCAATCAGATCATCGACCATGTCGCAGACGGCGCGATCATTCACTTCATCGACGCCGACATGGACCTGGAAACCAGCCAAACCCCGACGCTGGTACGGGAAGTGGTTGCGAGGTATGCCGGATCGGGTGTCGGTCTGATCGGCGGCTTGGTGTGCCGGTTGGACGGTAGCCAGGAACTCGACAACTATGGGGCAGTGTTCTCACTGTGGGGCAATTCCACCGCGCTCCTTGCGCTGATGGTCGATCGCTTGAGAAGCAAACCGCGGCTGGCCGCAGCAGTACGAAGGATGATCGCGCCGCTGGTACGACAGTGGCCGAACATCCTCGAGCCCCCAACGCCTGCCCCCGCCTACTGGGTGCATGAAGGAAACATGCTCGTGCACTCCGGGCTGTTCAAGTCGGTCGGGGGATATGACCCGGCACTGCGCGAACACGAGATCCAAGATCTGGCAATCCGTTTGGAGCGAATAGGCGTCAAGCGACAGTTCGATCCGAGCATCAAGGTCGTTCATCGCGACGTTGATGTTCGCGGTAAGAACCGCCAAAGATCGGTCAACAAGGCGGCGCTTTATCTGCTGCGCAAGCACGGCGTGCTCCGGTTCTGCACCGACCACTGATCGTCGCGTCCACGTACACACAGATTTGGGTGAGCATGCACCAGTCCGACACCGTCAGCCGTACCGCGAGCCCTTCGCGCGAAGCGCAGGGTCAGCCGCCGGCAGAGACCGGATTTCGTCCGGACATCGAGGGCTTGCGCGGGCTGACCCTGTTGGCGATTCTCGGTTTTCACATCGCCATGCCCGGCTTGGGCGGCGGATTCGTCGGCCCTGACATCTTCTTTTTCATCTCCGGCTTCGTCATCACCGGGCAACTCTGGCGCGAGGTGAGCGTCACCGGCACGGTCGGGCTGCGCAAGTTCTACGGAAAGCGGGCCCGACGGCTGCTTCCGGTCTCCGCGTTGGTAGGCGTGGTCACGGCGATCGCCGCGGCGCTTCTGCTGCCCCCGCTGCAGGCCAAAGCCGCCCTCATGGACGGCATCGCGAGCGCGTTGTACGTGCCCAACTTCTGGTTCATCGGCCAACAGGTCGACTATTTCGCCGACAACGTGCTGGCCTCGCCGTTTCAGCACTACTGGACGCTGGGAGTAGAGGAACAGTTCTATCTGATCTGGCCGCCGATGATCGTCGGCACGGCGTGGCTGGTCCGGCGCATCCGCAGGCGCCCGAAAACCGATGTGCCGCGGTCCAAAACGCCGTATGTGGTGCTCGTCGCGCTGGTCGCGGTTTCGTCGTTCGCGCTGTCGCTGATGATCACCTACGTGATGCCCCTTGCGGCGTACTTTTCGCTGCCGACGAGGGCGTGGCAGTTGGCCGGTGGCGCGTTGGTGGCACTGACCGCCGGCCAGTGGCGCCGACTTCCGCAGCGAGTCGCGCTGATCACGGGGTGGATCGGGCTGGCCCTGATTCTGTTTGCCTGCGCCTATTTGACGCCGGCCACCCCCTATCCGGGCACCGCGTCGCTGCTGCCCTGGGTGGGTACTGCGCTGGTGATCGGCGCAGGCTGTGCCGCGCCGACGCGAGGCGCTGGGCGCCTGCTGGCGGTGCCTCCCATGCGTGCGCTCGGACGGTGGTCGTACTCGTGGTATCTGTGGCACTGGCCGGCACTGGTGTTCGTACCGATACTGCTGGGCCACTCGCTCGGGCTGGCAGGCAATGTCATGGTGCTCGCCGCCTCAGGGGTGCTGGCGGTGCTCACCCTGCGCGTCGTCGAAAACCCGTTGCGCTACGCCGCTTTCCTGCGCAAGTCCCCCGCGAAGAGCCTGGCGGTCGGCAGTGCTTCTTCTGCCCTCGCGGCCTGTGTGAGCGTCGCATTGTTGCTCTGGGTGTCGTCCATACCCCTGCCGGTTCCTGTTGGGCACGGCGCACAGACTGCTCCGCTGACGATCACCGCAGGGCCTGTCGCGAGTGTGTTCGGGCAGGTGCAAACCGCGGTGGCGGCGTCCGCGGATCTCAAAGCCGTGCCGTCTAATCTCAGCCCACCCCTAGCCGACGCCGGAGGGGAAGTCGGGTCGATGCTGTTCAACGGCTGCTTGCGCGCACCTCTGCAGAGCGGACAACCCGAATGCGCGATGGGCGATACCGCCTCCAAGACCACTGTGGCCATCGTCGGCGACTCGCATGCCTCGATGTGGATTCCGGCACTGCAGCAGATCGGTACGCAGCGGCCCTGGCGGATGGAAGCGATGGCCAAGGCGGCCTGCCCGATGATGGACTTGCCGATCGCCAACCCCCTCGTCAGCCGATTGGTCGAATACGTGCAACGCTGTGAGCAGTGGCGCGGTCAGATCATCGAGCGGCTACGTGCCGAGCATCCAAAGCTGGTCATGGTGAGCGTGTTTCGGTCATATACCGCCACGAACAGCCACGGATTCCTTTCCGGTTTCACGTCATACGACCCGGCGTGGAACAACGCGCTGACGCGGCTGGTACGTCAGTTGCGTGAAACGGGCGCCAAGGTGTTGGTGCTCGGACCGCTGCCCGCGCTGAACACATCGGTGCCGGGCTGCCTTTCCGAACACCTCGACGATGCAACAGCCTGCTCGCCGCCCATGTCGACGGCGTTCAACCGACCCGGCATCGCGGCCGAGGCCGCCGCCGTGGAAGCGGGTGGCGGGCAGTACGCCGATCTCACCGATCTGTTCTGCACCGGGAACCGATGCCCGGTCATCATCGGCAACACCCTGGTCTACGTCGACGCCGGTCATCTGACGTTGGAGTATTCCCGGCTGTTGGCGCCCGCGCTCGAGGCGCTGGCCGACCGCGCGCTGGCGCAGAGCTGAGATCAGTCCTTGACGAAGCAGTACAGCCGGTAGGAAATGCCTCCTGCGCGGCGCAGGTCCCAGTCCATGACGCTGAAACCGCGCCCGACGATATCGGCGAGGAACACCGGCATCCGGCTGCTGAGCTGAGCCCGTGCTCGCCGCGTGTTCTCCTTCAACCCGCGCAGCGCCTCGTCGTTGATGTCTGTTTCCGAGATGCGCCGCAGCGGGGCCTCGGCCAGCGCGGCCTCCCACATGTCGACCCAGCGACGCCGGCAATTGTCGGTGTAGAGAAAGTGCCCGCCTGGGCGAAGCACCCGCGCCACTTCGGCGAGGAAGCGGGTAAAGTCCGGATACTGGTGCGAGGCTTCGACATTGATCACCGCGTCGAACGTTTCATCGGCGAAGGGCAGGTCTTGGGCGTCGCCCTGCACGAAATCCAGGCCGGGCACCTTGTGCCGCCGTCGGCACAGCTCGACGCTGGCGGGGTTCAGGTCCAGGCCCGTGTAGGAAGCCGGGCCCAAGGTGCGGGCGATGTACGAGGCTCCTCCGCCCGCACCGCAACTGACCTCCAGTACCCGTTTGCCGGTGAGGTCGACCTGACTGGCCGTTCGGTGGTACAGCTGGATGCCGAATCGGTTCGGTTCGTCGGACGCCGCCAGGGGCAGCGCCATCGGCGGGTCCTCCTCGTAACCGAAGTTGAAGAAGACCACGTCGTCACCGACTTGTCGGGTTCCGTACGGCAGGAGGTACTTCGTCGTTATCTTTCCGATGAGCGGTGAAGACTGCAGCCGGTATTTGAGCACCATGGGTAGCTGTAATCCCTGCTTCATCAGTTGAATTGGACGCTCTGCAGCCACCGCTACCCGTGACGCTTGCTTCTCGTGCACTTCGGCCTCACTCATCGTCTCGACAATCCCGTCGGCGAATTACCAACAGGTTTCGTGCGAACAGACTCTTCAAGAAGATCCGCGGTGGCGGCTACGCTGGCCGCAGGTGTGGTCATCTGACCGGCGATCGCACGGGCTCGGGCCGCATATGGCGGGGTGAGGATCCGGCGTAGGTCGGTAACCAATGATTTCTTGGTGATGCTTGAAAAGCGGTGTCCGTAGCCCACTTTCAGTCGACTGACCTGGGCCGCCCAGATCGGTTGATCCGAGGTGACCCACAAGATCAACGTGGGCACGCCGGCCCGCAGGCCTGCGGCGGTGGTTCCGGCGCCGCCATGATGGACCACTGCGCGGCAGAGGGGAAAGACGGCGGCGTGGTTGACCGACTGCACCACTTTCACGTCGTCGGTCTGGGGGATGTCGCTGAAGTCGGCCCAGCCGGAGCAGATCAGCGCCCGCTCACCGAGTTCGGCGCACGCCGCGCTGATCATCTCGACGGTCTCGGGTGCCGAGCGGACCGGCATGCTGCCGAAACCGAAGTAGATCGGGGGTTTTCCCCGAGAGATCCACGACTGGACGTCACGGTCTGCGGCCGTCGGCAACTGCAGTGTCAGAGCGCCGACGAAGGGCCAGCGGCCACCCCATTCCCTCGCGAGGCCGGGGAAACACAGTTCGTCGTACGCCTGAATTTCCAGCGCACGGCTTCCCAAGAGCCGTTGCGACAACGAGCCGACCGCCCGCGGCAGGCCAAGTTCCCGGCGTTGCATGTCGTCGGCGTTCTTGGTCATTCGCCAGTACCACCACCAGACGGCCGAAATCGCCGACCGGACCAGCGGAGCGGGCACGGCGGGAACCAGATGGCCGTTGGTCCGCGAAGGGAAGAAGTGCAGCGCCGCCAACGGAACGCCGTAGTACTCAGCGACATTGACGGCAACGCCCTGGTAGATCGTGCCGGTCAACACCAGGTCGGCGCCGTCGGCTTGTGATTTCAGCGTCGCGCCCATCTCCGGCCAGCCGCGGCTGACGTACTCTTGGAATGCGCGCACGAACCTCAGCGGCTGCATCTTCCAGTAATTGCGGACGAAATCGTCGTCGATCAATTCCTGGGAGTCAGGCCCGTACCCCACCGCAGCAAGCCCGGCCGATTCGACGAAACCGACAAGGTTCGGCGGCACCGCCATGCGCACATCATGTCCGCGGCGCTGCAGCTCCAGTCCGACCGCCGCGGCAGGCTCGACGTCGCCGCGGCTGCCATGCATTGCCAGCGCGAATCTCATCGGCGCACACTCAACTAAGCCGGCCTATGCGTCAAGGCGCGCAAAGCGACCATGCCGATAGTGTTCGACGCACGCCGCACGCCTGACCTTGCCGCTCGTGGTCGTCGGAATCGAACCAGGCGGCACCAGAACGAGATCCGCAACGCGCAGGCCGTGCGAGTTCGATATCGCCGAGGTGACTTCGCGCTTGACCATGCCGAATGCTTCTATCGCATCGTCGAGTGAGTCTGCGCGGTTCTTGACTTCGATGATCGCGACCAGCTGCTCTGACCGATCACCTGGTACGGATATCGCCGCGCAGCGGCCCCTGGTGATCTCGTTGATGGTCGCTTCGATGTCGTCGGGGGAGTGGTTACGCCCGTAAACGATCAGAAGATCCTTGATGCGGCCGATGATGAACAGCTCGTTGTCCGACACGAAGCCGAGGTCTCCTGTTCGCAGCCACGGCTTTTCGGGTGTATCGGCGGAATGGGCGATGATGGTTGCCCCGAACGTACTGTTGGATTCGTCGGGTCTGCCCCAGTAGCCGGGAGCGATGTTCTCGCCGTGCGCCCAGATCTCGCCGACTGTTCCCTGTGGGCACTCAACGCCCGTCTCGGGGTCGACAATCCGCAGGATCGGCGAATCGGGCATCCCGTACGCCAAAAGCGCCGCGCCGCCGGTGACATCGGATCGGATCGCCTCACCGGCCGACAGCTTCTCCGCATCGAAGTGCACGACTTCGGGCGGCTGTGCCGGTGTGCGGGCGGCCAGATACACGGCGGCTTCGGCCATCCCGTACGACGGCCGGATCATGCTGCTGCGCAGATTGAAGCGGCCGAATCGCTCGGTGAATCGGCGGATGGTCGCCGGCTGCACCCGTTCGCTGCCGCTGAGGATGGTCAGTATGTTCCCGAGATCGAGGCCGGTCATATCGTCGTCGGACGTTCGCCGAACCGCCAGATCGAAGGCGAAGTTCGGCGCGGCCGAGAACGCGTGAGAGTTCTTGGCGAGCAACTGTATCCATCGCGCGGGCCGCTGCAGGAACGTCGCAGGGCTGAAAAGCACGCCGGGACGCCCGGTCAGGATCGGCATCAGCACACCCACGAACAGGCCCATGTCGTGATAGAAGGGCAGCCAGGACACGAACGTGGTGTCCGCCGGGGCGACCTTGCCGTACTCGTGGAAGTAGGCGGCGCAGATCTGCTCGAAATTCGACCGAATGTTCTCGTTGGTGACCATCACACCCGCCGGCATCCTGGTCGAACCGGAGGTGTACTGCAGATACGCGATGCTGGGGTCACCGTTGCCGTTCACGCGGCGACTGTGCCCGGCGGCAGTGTCGAGTTGGTCCACTTCGATGACTGTCGGCGCGGCTGTTCCGGTCTCCGAACCGATGTGCTCGGCGAGGCTGTCGACAACCGATGATGTCGTCAGCACAACGGTGGGCGACGCGTCCTGCAGCACCGAACTGACACGCTCATCGGTGGCGCCCCCCATCGGAAGCGACAGCGGGACGGGGATGCGCCCGGCCTCCATGGCGCCGAGGAACGCCACGATGTAGTCGAGCCCCTGCGGAGCGAGTATCACCGCCCTGTCGCCCGTTGCACCGCAAAACCTCATCTGGTGCGCAACGTTGAGGGTTCGCCGGTACAACTGCAACCAAGTGAGGGTCTCAGCAAACCCGTCCCAGTCGCGCTCGTAGTCGATATAGGTGAACGCGATGTCGTTGGGCTGCAGGCTGGCACGCTCGCGTATGACAGCCGGGAGTGAGAAGTTTCTCATGGTTATGGGCGTTACCTTCCTTTTCGGCCGCCGCCAGGCGAGATGTCGAGCAACGCAACATTAACCACTGATTCGACGGTTGGGTAATCAAACGGTCGATTCATCGCGCAAACCCCGCACACGCGGCCTCGAGCGCATTTGGTTGCTCGTCGTGACGGGCACGCCGTAGCCTCGTGAGGTGTCAGGCCTGACCGATGTCCGCGCCGACGAACTCGCCGTGCTGGAAATCTTCGCCGGCTCTCCGGTGATCGCGCTCGAGCGCTTGGCTGCGCAGTTGCGACCGTTGAACGCCGCGGCCGGACAGGTGCTGATGCACCAGGGTGAGCTCGCGGTGTCGTTCCTGATCATCGGGTCCGGACGCGCCGAGGTGACGCACGCAGGCATCGACGGTCACGACACCGTCGCAGAATTGGGACCGGGTTTGATCGCGGGGGAGATCGCGTTGCTGCGAAACGGTCCCCGCACCGCGACAGTGATCGCGAAGGAGCCGTTGACGGCGTGGGTGGGCGACCGGGACGCGTTCGCCACGATGCTCGAACTTCCCGGCATGCTGGACAAGCTGCTGCGCCTCGGCCGTCAGCGCCTTGCCGCGTTCCTCACCCCGATTCCGGTGCGCATGCGCGACGGCACGCTGTTGCACCTTCGGCCCGTGCTCCCTGGCGACAACGAACGCACCACCAGCGGCCAGGTCGAGTTCTCCAGCGAGACGCTGTATCGCCGCTTCCAGACGCCGCGTAACCCGACGAAGTCCTTGATGCGGTATCTGTTCGAGGTTGACTACATTCACCATTTCGTATGGGTGATGACCGACGGTTCCGACGGCCCGGTGGTCGCCGACGCGCGATTCGTGCGCGACGAGATCGACCCTGCCACTGCAGAAGTCGCGTTCATCGTCGGGGACGCCTACCAGCACAGGGGCATCGGTACGTTCCTGATGGGCGCACTCGCTGTCGCAGCGGATTACCATGGCGTGCAACGCTTTACGGCGCGGGTGCTGAGCGACAACTACCCGATGCGGGCAATCCTCAACCGCTTCGGTGCGCAATGGCAACGCGACGATCTCGGTGTCGTCACCACCGACATCCGGGTGCCAAGGCCGCCCAACCCGCCGTTCACGCCGGAGCTCACCACACAGGTTTGGAAGATGACCGCCCAGGTTGTCAAGGTGATCGGCTGATGCGGCCACCGCTGTCGAAAGACACCACTCTGTGCATCTCGCTGGCGTCGAGGCCCAGCAACATCGGCACCAGGTTCCACAACCACTTGTACGACCTTCTCGGGCTCGACTTCATCTACAAGGCGTTCACCACCACCGACATCGCCGCCGCGATCGGCGGGGTGCGCGCACTCGGCATTCGCGGTTGTTCGGTGTCGATGCCGTTCAAGGAAGCGGTCATCTCCCTCGTCGACGAGGTGGAACCGTCAGCGCGGGCGATCCATTCGGTCAACACGATCGTCAACGACAACGGCCGGCTGACCGCGTCGAACACCGACTACCTTGCCGTGCAGAAACTCATCGAAGACAACGGGCTCGATCCCGATGACGCCGTGCTGATCCGTGGCAGTGGCGGCATGGCCAACGCGGTCGGTGCTGCGTTCCGCGACAGTGGCTTTCACGCGGGCATCGTCGTGGCGCGCAACCTCGAGGCAGGCCGCGCGTTGGCGGATCGGCTCGGCTACGACTGTGCATCCGAGGTCGGAAGTCGCACCGCGCCGATCATCGTCAACGTCACACCCATCGGAATGGCAGGCGGCGCAGAGGAAAACGAGCGGGCGTTCGACGACGCGACGATCGCCGCGGCGTCCGTCGTCTTCGACGTCGTCGCGCTGCCGTCGGAGACACCTCTCATCGCGGCGGCGCGCGCCGCCGACGTCGGGGTCATCACCGGGGCCGAAGTGATCGCGCTGCAGGCCGCGGAACAGTTCGTGCGCTATACCGGGGTGAGGCCGACCGCCGACCAGATCAACGAAGCGTCGGCGGTTTCGCGGGCCTGACCGGTTATGGCGTGATCGTCGTCTGCTCGTCGATGACGGACGTCGCGTCCATCAACGCACCCACCTGATCCTCGGTGCCGTCGGCGTTGAGTTGCAGCACGTACAGCCCGTCCTGACCGGGAATCGCCACCGTCTTCCGAGCGATCACGCGCTTGGCACCGTCTTTGGTGTACGTGCCGCCGATCTGCGTCGCGTCGAACCCACCCAGCGTGCTGGGGCTGCCCTCCTCGGCGCCTTCGTAGCCGGGCAAATTCTGGATCTCACCGGGCGCGAACTCCAGGATCTTTGCCGGATCGACATTGCCCGCCAGCTTCGACACCAGCGCGATGATGGTCGGCGGATTCCGGGCGAACGCCGGATCTGTTGCGATCATCTCGCTGTAGGCATCCCCCGGGGTCCGGTTGCCGGCGTCCGCCCACCCGGGCGGGATCGGTAGAACGATCCTCGGTGCGCCTACATCACCCCGGTGTATGGGAGTTTGGACGATACCGCTCTCGTTGACGTAGTCGACGAGCGTCTTCCTGGATCCGGCGGCCTGCGCCGACGTCGTCGGTGCCGCCTCGCTGGTGGTGGTCGCCGCGGCCTCCGAGGCAGACGTGGACGTCTCCTTGGGTGTCGATGGCTCGGAGGCGGTGTCCGAGCCGCAGCCGGAAAGGCCTATACCGACTGCGATCGCCGCCACGGCGATGAGGCCGGCCCGCAGTGAACGCGCCATTGGGTCTCCTGTCGATGAAATCTCGCGCGTACTCTACGGTCGGCAAACATCGGCCGCAGGAGAAATCGATATGTTAACCTCACGTTGCTCAGCAAATCCGCGTCACTCACCGTGCCGTCCCATGCCGTCAAACGCGCAGTCGCGCAGACTGATTCCAACCACCTCAGGCGTTGCAGTCGAGCGTCACGTGAATCGACTTGCTTGTCACGACGGTGACGACGTCACGGTTGTGGTCGTGCCCGGTGACGATTGTCTGCGTCAGGGTCTGTGGATGTCGGACATCGGTCACCCGGCACTGTGACGAATCACCATCGCCGACCCGATCGATGATCACGTCGTAACCCTCGGACTCGAGTCGCGCGATGGTCTGGTCGGCCCCGTCTGAAGACGTTGGGTCGGCCGACGCGACGGCGGTCGGTGTCAGTGCCAACGCGAGCGCCGCCGCACATAGTGCCGCTCGCATAGGACCTTTATACGTCGCAGTTCAGCGTTACGTTGATCGACCTGCTGACGACGACGGTGATGAGGCGACGGCGCTTGCCCTCGTCCACCCAGAAGGTTCTGGTCTGCGTCTGCGGGTTGCGAACGCTCGTGACGAGACATTGGTTCAGCGGTGCATTCCCGACCCGATCGATGATGACGTCGTAACCCTCGTCCTCCAGAGTGGCGATCGTCTGGTACGCGTTGCCCTGTTGGGTGGGCTCCGCCGCGGCGAGCCCGGTCGACGCGAGCATGACGCCCACCGTCGCTATCGTTGCTGCCACACCCCAGCCTGCGCGCATGACAGTCTCCATTCTGTTGTTGCCTGGTACCTGTTATTCGTTTTGCGGACACAGGACGTTGCAAGCCTTTTCTAAGCAATCTCTGTGGTATCAACGGGCGTGCGGCTGTTTGCCTTGCTCGCAGCGACGTCACTGTGGCTGGCGGCGTGCGCGCAGCCGCCTGCGTCGGCGCCTGCGATAGCCACCAGCGCGTCCACCTCGATCAATCCGGCGCGGATCGAGCGGGTGCGCGCGGCGCTGCCCGCTGGATACGAGGTGGCCGCGCTGCCTGCCGCCGCGGCCCCCGCCGCGTTCTGGGGGCTGGGTCCGCAGTGGACCGCCGAACCGCCGCAGTGCGGCGCGCTCGCGGATCCCACTTTCGGCGGCGCGACGGCCAAGGGCTGGTCGGCGTCGGGTCCCGGCGGGATCGTCTACGCGGTGGTCTCGGCGTCAGCGGCGTCTCTCGACCAGGCGCTGGTCGACGAATGCGGCCAGTGGACGGCGTCGTCCGGACACACCGCGGGCACGGTCGGCTTCGTGGCGCCTCCGACGATCGAGGGCGCGGCGACGGTCGGAATGGCGACGTCGACCACCACGGTCGTCGAGGGCGGCACCGAAACCCATTCGCACGCCGACACGTTCACCGCCTACCTGGGCGACTACATCGCTCACGTCACTGTTGTCGGCGACCCGGGATCGCCGAATCCTCAACTCGGACTTGAGTTCGCGTCGCAATTGCTGGTGAAAACGGTGTCGGCGTTACGCGGCTGAGCGCCTGCCTGCAGGTACATTGGCGGCGATGTCGAACCCGATGGCGATGCTTGTCGTTGCGTGCGCAGGCGTGCTGACCGCGTGCGCGACCGGACAGTCCGCGAACCAGGATTTCTCGCACGCGGACATCGCCCATGTTGCCGACGTGAAGTCGAGCTTCGGGCCGGAGTTCAAGGTGACCAGCGTGGGCCCGACGGGCGTCGACCCGCGGCTGCTGGGACCGCAGTCGCTGCCACAGGGGATGACGTTCGATCCGGCCGATTGCGCGAAGTCGGCCGGCCAGCAGGTGGTACCGGCAGGCGTGAAAGGCAACATGGCGGCGACGACCGCCGAGGGCGCCGGAAACCGGTTCATCGCGATCGCGGTCGAGACGTCGGAGGCGGTGGCACGTGAGGATCCCGCGCAGAACTGCCAGAAGGTCGGGTTCACCGGTCCCGGCGTGCGCGGGCTGGTCGAGGTGGTGGAGGCGCCGCGCATCGACGGGGTGCACACGATAGGCACCCACCGGGTGCTGCAGACCGTCGTCGACGGCAAGCCGCGCACCGGCGAGTTGTACAACTACATCGCGACCTTCGGCACGTTCATGGTGATCGTGACGGCCAACCCGCTGGTGCTGCCCGACAAGCCCGTCGCGCCGGTCAATACGCAGCGGGCGCGGGATCTGCTGACCGCGGCGGTGGCGGCCGTCAAGGGTTAGCGGACGTCGTGCGGGCGGAACTGGATACTGATCCGCGGGCCGACCGGTCGCGTCGTCTTCGGGATGGCGTGCTCCCAGGTGCGTTGGCACGACCCACCCATCACCAGCAGGTCACCGTGTCGGTGTGCCAGCCGTAGCGACTTGCCGCCGCCCTTCGGGCGTAACGCGAAAACCCTTGTGGCACCGAGGCTGACGATCGCGACCATGGTGTCTTCGCTGTTGCTGCGGCCGATCCTGTCGCCGTGCCAGGCGACGCTGTCGTTGCCGTCGCGGTAGAGGCAGAGGCCCGCGGTGGTGAACGGTTCGCCGAGTTCGCCGCCGTAGGTGTCGTTGAGGCGTCGGCGCATCTGCTTCAGCCGCGGATGCGGGACAGGCTCGTCGATGAGGTGATGGAAGCTGACCAGCCGTGGCACGTCGAGCACGCGCTCGTACATCTGCCTGCGCTCGGCGCGCCACGGGATACCGTCGCGCAGTTCCTCGAACAACCCTTCGGAGTCCGTGAGCCAGCCCGAGCGGACCTCGACCCACGCGCCGTTGCCGAGGTCGCGGCGTTCGGCATGCTCGAACAGAGAGCTTTGAAGCGCCAGCTCCATGCCCGCGATTCTATCGCACACGCGTTCGAGCGCTAGAGCCGAACGGGGCCCGGTCCCTGCTCGGCGAGCACGTCGCCGGGATTGGACAGGGCGCAGGTCTTGAGGCTGAGGCAGCCGCAGCCGATGCAGTCGGCGAGGTTGTCGCGTAGCCGTTGCAGGTGCAGGATGCGGTCATCGAGGTCCTTGCGCCAGCCGGCCGAGAGCTTGGCCCAGTCCTTGCTGGTCGGCACGCGGTCGGTCGGCAGCGTGGCGAGTGCTTCGCGGATCCGGGCCAGCGGGATGCCGAGACGCTGGGACATTCGGATGAATGCGACTCGTCGCAGTGTCTCGCGCGCATATCGGCGTTGGTTGCCGCTGGTGCGCTTGCTGGCGATCAGGCCTTCGCGTTCATAGAAGTGCAGTGCCGAGACGGCGACGCCGCTGCGCTGCGACATCTCGCCGGGAGTGAGTTCGTGAATCAGCTCCATGAACTCAACCATAGTTAAGGTGCTAGGTGTGAAGTTGGGCTGCGACTCCGAGGTCGGCACGCTGCGGGCGGTGATCCTACACCGGCCTGGCACTGAGTTGCAGCGGCTGACACCGCGGAACAACGACGCGCTGCTGTTCGACGGACTGCCCTGGGTGTCCAAGGCGCAGGAGGAGCACGACGCGTTCACGGCGGTGCTGGAGTCGAGAGCGGTCGAGGTGCTGCTGCTGGCGGATCTGCTGACCGAGGCGCTTTCGCACAGCGGGGCGGCGCGAATGCACGGCATATCGGCGGCTGTCGATGCGCGACGGTTGGGTTTGCCGCTGGCGCAAGAGCTTTCGGGGTACTTGCGGACGCTGGACCCGGCGCCGCTGGCGCGTGTGCTGATGGCGGGGATGACGTTCAACGAGTTGCCGCTCCTCGGTGGTGACCTGTCGCTGGTGCGGCGGATGCATCATGGCGGGGACTTCGTCATCGAACCGCTGCCGAATCTCTTGTTCACCCGCGACTCGTCCTTCTGGATAGGGCCGCGGGTCGCGATCACGTCGCTGGCGCTGCCTGCGCGGGCGCGTGAGACCTCGCTGACGGATCTGATCTACGCGCATCATCCGCGGTTCCTCGGCGTGCGGCGGGCGTACGAGTCGCGATCGGCGCCGGTTGAGGGCGGTGACGTGCTGCTGTTGGCGCCGGGGGTGGTGGCGGTCGGGGTGGGGGAGCGGACGACGCCCGCCGGCGCGGAAGCCCTGGCGCGCAGCTTGTTCGACGACGACCTGGCCAACACGGTGCTGGCGGTGCCGATCGCGCAGGAGCGGGCGCAGATGCATCTCGACACGGTGTGCACGATGGTCGACGTCGATGCCGCGGTGATGTATCCGAACATCGTCAATACGTTGTCGGCGTTCACGATTCACCGCGACGGACAGGGCGGGGTGCGGATCGACGACGCTGAGTTGTTCGTGGACGCCGCGGCCAAGGCGATGCAGATCGACAAGCTGCGGGTGATCGCGACGGGCCTGGACCCGGTGACCGCCGAGCGTGAGCAGTGGGACGACGGCAACAATACGCTGGCACTGGCGCCGGGTGTGGTGGTCGCATACGAGCGCAACACGGAAACCAACGCGCGCCTTGCCGATGCGGGCATCGAGGTGTTGCCGATCGCCGCGTCGGAGTTGGGCACCGGCCGTGGTGGGCCGCGCTGCATGTCGTGCCCGGCGGCCCGCGACCCGCTCTAGCGCCAGCCACGCAGACGCAACGCTGTGCGGACGCGGCGCAGTATGACCGACGGAGACTGCGACGGCGGCACGCGGATGTGGTACCAGCCGAGGCGTTGCAACATGTCGTGACACGCGATCTCTTGCACCGCGTTTAAGCCGCTTCGGGTTTCCTCGCAATCGATGCCGACCTTCGGCTCGTGCCAACTCATGCCGATCGTGGCCTCCCATAGCTGGTCGCTGACGCTGATGGCGGTTCGGCGTCTGGGCAAGCCGGCATCGATCAGCAGCAGGCGCGACTCGGTTTCCCTTTGCGATCGTGCGCCGCCATTCATCAACCAGCTTGCCGTCCGCGCTGCTGGTATCCCGTGCGCGCCGCGATAGCGCTCCGCCAGGTTCGCGATTTCCGTACGCGTCACCCCGGTCGAGGCTGCCAGTGCATCGATATGTGCGACGGCCGCTTCGAGAGGCAGGCGGCGACCGATGTCCAGGGCGGTCCGCGCGAGGCTCGTCACCAGCAGCTCGCCAACTCTGAGTACCTCGTCATCGCCGATGCGTTCCTCGCGGACCACGACGCCACGCTGCCGCCTGCCGTGCTTGGCGATGACCTCGATCTGCGCGCTGTCTTCGATCCACTGCACGCCATGCAAGGCGGCCGCCGCCCGTCCGGCGATGATGCCTCTCCGTCGAGTCCACAGCCAGGCCGCGAACGTGTTGGCATAAAGGTCCCTCGGCGATTTCTTGTCAAGGTAGACGCTCGGGTGAACGGCGTCGTAGTTCCACCGCAGCGCGCTGCGGGTGAGTGCACCGGAAGCGATCGCTTCGGTGCCGAGTATCGGCAGCATGCATCCGATGTTCTCCGGGGTGACTGACACGTTGGCGTGCTTGGGTCCAGTTCGACACTGGGGCTGTGGATTTTCGCGGATGGCGTCGAGCCACGACCCTGATGCAGAAACCGCCCAGAGGACCGCGAACGGCCTATCGCCAAGAAGGCAGCCAGATCTGCATATTCCACGTCGCCTGCGAGATCGGCAGACCCGTCAGGATCGGGTACATCCACGCGAAATTCGTGATCACCAGCGCCACATAGCAACACACCGCGATCAGGCCCAGAGTTCGTCGCTCCGGATTCTGATTCGGCTTGTGCAGGATGTCGCCGAGGATCATCGCGATGATCAACGTCAGGAACGGCGCCATCGTCGCGGCGTAGAAGAAGTACATCTGCCGGTCGATGTCGGCGAACCAGGGCAAAAAGCCGGCGTTGTAGCCGACCAGCAGCACGGCGTAACGCCAGTCGCGCTTGACGAACGCCCGCCACACCGCCCACGCCAGCACCGGCACCGCGATGAACCACATCGCGGGTGTGCCGACCAGCATCACCGCCTTCACGCACGACTGTGCGCCGCAGCCCGCCACATTCTGGTTGTCGATCGCGTACAACACCGGCCGCAACGACATCGGCCACGTCCACGGCTTGGACTCCCACGGGTGGTGGTTACCGTCGGCGTTGGTCAGTCCGGCGTGAAACCTGTACGCCGCATAGGTGTAGTGCCACAGCGAGCGCACCGCGTCCGGCAACGGCAGCACGCTGTCCGGCCCGATCGAATTGCCGACCTCATGCCGGTTCACCCCGGTCTCGGAGGCGAACCACGGTGCATACGACGCCAGGTACACCCCGAACGGAATCAGCACCAGCGCGTACAACGAGGGGCCCAGGTCGCGGCGAAGGCCGCCCGCCCACGGCCGAGGCACCCGGTACTGCCTGCGCGCGTTGATGTCGAACGCCAGCGTCATCAGCCCGAAGAAAACGATGAAGTACAGCCCGGACCACTTAGTCGCGCAAGCCAATCCGAGTAGCGCACCCGCGCCGAAGCGCCACCACCGCACGCCGAGCCTCGGACCCCAGGGCGTCTCGCCGATGCGGCCTTCCAGTAGCGCGACGTGCATCCGCTCCCTGACCTGGTCGCGGTCGACCATCAGAGCGCCGAACGCCGCCACCACGAACACCACCAGAAAGCCGTCGAGCAGCGCGGTGCGCGATGCGACGAAGCTGACGCCGTCGCAGACCAACAACAGGCCGGCCATTCCGCCCACCATCGTCGAGCGGCTGATTCGCCGCCCGATCCGCACGACCAGCAGCACGAGGATGACGCCGCAGACCGCGCCGGAGAACCGCCAGCCCAGCCCGTTGTAGCCGAACAGCGCCTCACCGATCGCGATCAGTTGCTTGCCGACCGGCGGGTGCACCACCAGCCCGTAGCCGGGGTTGTCCTCGACGCCGTGGTTGTGCAGTACCTGCCACGCCTGCGGTGCGTAGTGCTTCTCGTCGAAGATCGGCGTGCCTGCATCGGTGGGAGAGCCGAGGTTCAGGAAACGCGTGATCGCCGCCAGCGCGGTCACCACGGCCGTCATCACCCAGCCCTGCAGCCGGTCCACCGGCCCGAAGTCGGCGACGGGCACCAGGGGCGCGGGGCTGATCACGGGAACCGCGCGCCCCCTGGCAACGAGTTCGTCAGCCGGGGCGGTCACGACAGCGATCGTAGGCTGTCCGGCATGACGACCGGCCGACTGCTCATTGGTGCCACGCCGCTGGGCCAACCGTCGGATGCCTCCGCCCGGCTGGTGAAGGCCCTGGCGAGTGCCGACGTGATCGCCGCCGAGGACACCCGCCGGATCCGCACGCTGGCCCAGGCGCTCGAGGTCAAGCCGACCGGCAAGGTGCTGAGCCTCTACGACGCCAACGAGGCCACCCGGGTCCCCGCGCTGGTGACTGACATACGCGCCGGCGCGACGGTCCTGCTGGTCAGCGATGCGGGTATGCCGCTGATCAGTGACCCGGGTTACCGCCTGGTGGCGGCGTGCGTCGACGCGGGACTGCCGGTCAGCTGCCTGCCGGGGCCGTCCGCGGTGACGACTGCACTGGCGGTGTCCGGGCTGCCGTCGGAGAGGTTCTGCTTCGAAGGGTTCGCACCGCGCAAGCACTCGGCGCGGGTGTCGTGGTTCAACGCGCTGGCCGCGGAACCGCGCACCTGTGTGTTCTTCGAGTCACCGCGACGGCTCGCGGACACGCTCACGGCGGCCGTCGAGGTGCTCGGTCCCGAGCGAAGGGCCGTGGTCTGCCGCGAGCTGACCAAGACGCACGAGGAGATCGTCAGGGGCACGCTCGGTGAGCTCGCCGAATGGGCCGCCGACGGCGTGCTCGGCGAAATCACCGTCGTGCTCGCTGGGGCGACACCGAAGGCGGACGTCGCAACGCTGGTGGCCGAAGTGAACGCGCTCGTCAAAGCGGGTGCACGCGTGAAGGACGCCTGCGCGCGGGTCGTCGAGGCCAATCCGGGTTCACCGTCACGACGTGAGCTCTACGATGCGGTTCTGCGCTCACGGCAGTAAAGGGGTCCGCCATGGCGCCACCCGCACTGGTGCTGGTTCATGGCGGCGGGCTCGCCGCAGATTCCTGGGATCTCACGATCGACGAAATTCACCGGCAGGCACCGGAACTGAGCGTGCTGGCGGTCGACTTGCCTGGTCGGCGCGCCAAGCCGGCAGATTTGATGACCATCACAATCGCCGACTTCGTGGATTCCGTGGTCGCTGATATCGACGACGCGGGCCTGGACGGGATCGTGCTGGTCGGGCATTCGCTGGCCGGGTTGACTATCCCCGGCGTGGCGGCCAAACTCGGCGCCGCGACGGTGCGCGAGATGATCTTCGCGACCGCATTCGTGCCGCCCGAAGGCAAGTCACTGGTTGACACGCTGACAGGTCCGTTGGCACCGCTTGCCCGGCGAAACGCTCGACGGGGCGGGCTGAGCGAAACACCTTCGTGGGGGGTGCGATTCACCCACCTCAATGGTGTGTCTCGTGCCAGCCGGAAATTCATGGACGGCAAGCTCCACGCGGAATCGGCTCGAATGCTCGCGGAGAATGTGTCCCGGCGGGACATGCCCACCGATGTGCCGAGGACGTGGATCCTGACGTTGCGCGACAAGGCTCTGTCGCCGAAACAACAACGGGCGAGCATCGAGGCCCTCGGCGGGGTGCAGACTCTGATCGAGATGGACACCTGTCACTGCCTGATGGTCAGCGAACCGGAACGGCTGGCCCAGATGCTCGTTGCGCGATGCCGGCAATATCGATGAACGGTGCCGCCTTGTGCAGGCACTCGTCCCATTCGCGGTCTGGATCAGAGTCCGCGGTGATGCCGCCGCCGACGCCGAGCACCGCGTTGCCGCAGGCGTCGAATTCGACCGTGCGGATCGCTACATTCAGTTCGCAACCCGCCACCGGTGACGCCAAACCGACTGTGCCGCAATAAACCCCGCGTCGGTGCGGCTCCCAGGTGCGTAACAGTTGACGGGCTCTTTGCTTCGGTGTGCCGGTCACCGATGCGGGCGGAAAGGCCGCGTCGAGCAGCGATGCCATCGGCACGCCGATCCCGACGCGCGCGGCCACCGTCGACACCAGATGCCACACACCGGGCGCGGGGTGCACCGCCAACAACTCCGGCACGGTGACCGTCCCTGTCATCGCGACCCGGCCGAGGTCGTTGCGCACCAGATCGACGATCATGATGTTCTCCGCGACGTCCTTGGTCGACGCCGAGAGCGCTGCGGGATCGGCATGCCGCGGGAGCGTGCCCTTGATCGGACTCGAAGTCACCGACTCGCCGCGGCGCCGCAGGAACAACTCCGGCGACAGCGACGCCACCGCACCCCAGTCGCCTGCCACGTACGTGGCCCGCGCCGGGGTGGTCCGCGCCGCCGCCTCGACGAAGAAGTCGATCGGTGCGCCGTCGATGCGGCCGACGAACTGCGTGCACACGCAGGCCTGATAGATCTCGCCCGCCGCGATCGCCTCCAGGCACTCCAGGACGCCGCGGCGGTGCGCTTCCCGGTCGGCCTTGCCCCAGGCGATGTGGTGGTCGCGGGCGGCCTCAGGGAGTCGAACGGCGTCGGCCACCCACGCTGAAAGCGGTGCGCCGGAAAGACTTTCGTACCACCACTGGCCGTCGCGGTCCTGCCGCAGCACGCAGTCGGACCAGCCGCCCGCGGCCTCTGGAACGCGCGGCCCGCTTCCGTCAACGCCGGCGTCGGGATACGACAGGTAGCCGAACCAACCGCCGCCGACCGGCCCGTCGGAGGCACCCGTCGGCACCGCGAACACATGGTCGACGGGAACCGCTCTCACCGAGGGCGCGATGACCGCCGCTGAGCCGAACCAGTCGCCCAACAGCGCCGCGGGCGGCGGCAGGCCGCACCGCGCGGCACCCGCGGCCACGGCGCGCAGCACCGCGGGGGCGCTGCCCAATTCGCCGATCCGCTCGATCCGCACCGAGTCAGTCAAGCACGTCCAGCGCGGCGCGGATGATGCTCTCGACGTCGATGCCGTGGTACCGGTAAACGTCTTCCAGGCCACCGGATTGGCCGAAGCGACTGACCCCCAGCGCGGTACCGCGCACACCGTTGATGGAGGTGAGGAACTCCAGCGTGTGCGGGTGTCCGTCCAAAACCGTGACAAGCGGCGTCGCCCGCCGCGCCGGGAACGCCTGCTCGAGGATCCACGTCGGCGCGTCCCCGCGGCCACGTCTGCCCTGCAGTGCCTCGAAGAGCAGGCCGGGACTGGTGACGCAGACGACGTCGACGGGTACGCCGTCCGCGGCGAGTCGATCCGCGGCGGCGAGCGCTTCGGTGATCAGCGCACCCATCGCGGCAATCGTCACGACCGGCCTCTCGACACGGCGAAGCGGGTAGGCGCCCGCGATGGCCTGGCGACGACGCCGTTCCCGCGCTGCGGGATCTGCGGGCACACCGGCCAGCGTTTGGTCGACAGGACGGGTGGACAGCCGCAGATACGACGACGTGCCGTCGGGCCTGCCCAGTTTGGCCAGGCAGTCCAGCAGAATCCATTCGACGTCGAGCGCGAAGGCGGGCTCATAGCTGAGGCAGCCCGGCTGTTCCAGTCCGATAGACGGGGTGGTCACCGATTGATGCGCTCCGCCCTCCGAGGCCAGGCTGACTCCCGACGGTGTGCCGACGAGGATGGATTGGCCGCCCGCGTAGATACCGAACGACCATGGCTCCAGTGCCCTGGCGACGAACGGGTCGTAGAGCACGCCGATGGGCAGCAGCGGCTGGCTCCACCGGCTCCACGTCGCACCCAATTCGCCAAGAGCGCCAACGAGATTGGTCTCGGCGATGCCAAGCTCGATGTGCTGTCCGGTCGGCTTCTCCCGCCAGTGCAAGATGGTTTCGCTGTCGTCGGCGAACCAGTCCACGCGTTCGGCCGGTGACCACACCCCTACCTTGTTGAGCCAACCGCCCAGATTCGTCGTGGAACTCACGTCGGGGCTGACCGTCACGATTCGGCGGGCGGCGTCCGGCGCCTCACGGGTCAGGTCGAGCAGCACGCGGCCGAGCGCCGCCTGCGTCGTGGTGGTGCCCGACGGCGTGCGGCCGATGTCGACCGGAATCGCGGGCGGCGCGGTGAGCGGGACCGTGGGGCGGTGCAGTCGGCGCGCCGTCGCCGCGCACAGTTCGGCGGCCGGACTGTCCGACGGGAATCGCGTCCACGGCGCGTCGGCGTCGGCACCCAGATCCGCGGCCAGAGCATGGAATTGCTCGTCGGACAGCACCGAGGAATGGTTCTGCGGGTGGCCTTCGGTCGGCAGCCCCTTGCCTTTGACCGTGTAGGCGAAGATGACCGTGGGCCTGGTGTCGTCGACCGCCCGCAACGCGTCGTCGACGGCTGCCAGGTCGTGACCGCCGAGATTGCGGATGGCCTCCAGCAACCGGGCGTCGTCGACTTCGCTCAGCAGACTGGCGATTTCGACGCTGCCGTCGGGAAGCCGTTCGCGAAGCTGGGCCGCATCGCAGCGCAGCAGCCGCTGATATTCGGGGTTCGGCATGGCATCGATACGCGCACGCAGCGCGGCGCCACCCGGTCGGGCGAACAAGTCCTCCAACAAACCGCCGTACTTGATGGTCAGCACCTGCCAGCCCGCCGCCGTGAACATCTGCTGCAACCGGTCGGCCGCGAGGATCGGCACCACCCTGTCGAGCGACTGGCGGTTGAGGTCGACGATCCAGACGATCTCACCGAGTTCGGCGACCGCTGGATCGAGGATCGCTTCCCACACGGCTCCTTCGTCCAGTTCGGCATCGCCGAGCAACGAGTACTGCCGACCAGTACCGGCTCCGCCGAGCGTCGATTCGACATAACGGCGCGCCAGCGCACCCCAGATGGGTGCGGTGGCACCGATGCCGACCGAACCCGTGGAATAGTCGACGGGATCGGGGTCCTTGCTCCGGCTGGGATAGCTCTGCAGGCCGCCGAATTCGCGCAGCCGGGTCAGGTACGACTGGTCGAGTTCGCCCAGCAGGTAGTTGATCGCGTGCAGCACCGGCGACGCGTGCGGCTTGACCGACACCCGGTCGTCCGGCCGGAGGTGGTTGAACCACAGCGCGGTCATGATCGTCACCATCGATGCGCTCGACGCTTGGTGTCCGCCGACCTTGAGGCCGGACGGATTCGGACGCACACGGTTGGCGTGGTGGATCATCGCGGTCGACAGCCACAGCACGCGCCGTTCGATCTCGGTGAGCAGCGATGTTGCAGTTTGCACACTTCAGTGCAGCATATGCCGCTAGAATGCGCAATCAGACGTCACATCACAGAGCAATCTGCACAAGAATGCAATAGTCCCAGCGTGGGAAGTGAGCAACATGCCAAGCCCGGGCCACCTCGACCAGACAGATGCGCGCCTGCTGCTGGCGCTCAACGAGGTTCCCCGCGCGACCACCGTCGCGCTCGCGGAACAGACCGGACTGTCACGAAACACCGTGCAGGCCAGGCTGGCTCGGCTCGACGAGCGCCTTGCGCTGCACGAGCGACGGGTGTCGCCCAAATCGTTGGGCTATCCGCTGACCGCCTACGTCACCACGCAGGTACAACAGCGTCTGCTCGACGAGGTGGCCGGCGCCCTGGAGCGCATCGCCGAAGTCATCCAGGTGCAGGGCCTCAGCGGCCAAACCGATCTGCTCGTACAGGTCGTCGCCACCGACGCCGACGACCTGTACCGCATCGCAGGCCAGATCCTTGCCATCGACGGAGTCGAGCGCACGAACACCGCATTGGTCATGCGCGAACTCGTCGACTATCGCCTGACCCCGCTGATTCGCCGCTGCCTTACCGGCTGATCTCCCGCGGGACGGCGATTCCCGCCAGCTTCTCGGGGTTGCGCATCGCATAGAAGTGCGTGATCTTGCCGTCGACGATCTCGACGGTGATCACGCCCTCGAAGCTGTCGCCGAGATAGAGGTTCAGCGCCGGGGCGTTGTTGTAACTGGCCGGCTCGATGCGGCCCTGGTCGCCTGCGACACGCATCAGCCCGACGATCACGCGGGCCACCCGGTCGGCGCCGACGATCGGTCGTCGCGCCGCGCTGACCTTGCCGTCGCTGTCGGCGGTCCAGACCACGTCCGGCGACAACATCTCCAGCAGCGCATCGACGTCGCCCGTCGACGCCGCGGTGAAGAAACGCGTGGTGAGCTCCATGGAGAGTTTCGGGTCGACGGGCTCGAACCGCTTGCGCCGGGACTGCACATGCTGGCGGGCGCGGTGCGCCATCTGCCGAACGGCGACGGCCGATTTGCCGATCGTCGAGGCGATCTCGTCGTAGGTGAATCCGAAGACCTCGTGCAGGACGAAAACCGCCCGCTCGTCAGGGCTCAAGGTCTCGAGCACGACGAGCATCGCCATCGAAACCGACTCCGCAAGCACCACATCCGTGGAGGCGTCCTTGGCTTCGACAAGCACCGGCTCGGGCAGCCACGGGCCGACGTATTCCTCGCGCCTGCGCGACTGCGCCCGCAGCGCGTTGAGCGACTGCCGGGTGACGAGCTGGGCCAGGTAGGCCTTGGTGTCCTGCACCGTCGAGAGGTCTACCTTGGCCCAGCGCAGATAGCTCTCTTGCAGCACGTCGTCGGATTCTGTTGCGCTGCCCAGTATTTCGTAGGCAATGGTGAACAGCAGCGGCCGCAGATGGGTGAACCGCTCGGCATGTTCGCCGCCAGGCGCGCTCACGTTTCCGTGACCACCTTTGCCGGGAATGCCGGCTGCTCGACGTGCCTGCCGCCCTTCATCACGAAGGTGGAGCCCGGCTTGCGTGCCTCGCGCCGCAGACCCCACACGGTGCCCTTGCAGATCGCTTCCTTGACCATGGCGCCGACCCGTCCGCCGATGTAGTACTTCACCGGGGTGTCGTCCTTGTGGGCCAACTGCACCGTGGCCGCGTGCCTGCCGAGGCTGACGCAAGAACCAACGAATGCCTGGTCGATCAGCGCCGGCGTGGTCCCCGCAAGGTAGCTCAACACCGTGCTGGCGGCCCGGGCACCGAGCGGCCCCGCGGCCTGGCAGCTCATCCGCAACGGCTGTCCCGATGGCGCCGCGCAGTCGCCCGCTGCCACGATGCGCGGGTCGTCGACGCTGGTCAGTGTTTCGTCGGTGAGCAACCGGCCGGCCGCGTCGGTGCGCAGTCCGCTGGCAGCGGCCAACTCGGGCACCCCGAAGCCCGCGGTCCAGATGGTGGCGGCGCTGGGCAGGGCGCTGCCGTCGGCCAGCACCACCGAGTTGGGCCGCACCTCGGCGACCGACGCCGTTTCGAGCACGTTGACGCCGTGCCGCTTCATCCATTTCGCGATCGACCGACGGCCCGGCTCTGACAGCGACGGGGCCAACTGCCCACCACAGACCAGCGTGACGTTCCTACCCTGTTCGGCCAGTTCGGACGCCGTCTCGATGCCGGTCAGCCCCGCGCCGACGACGACGATCGGCGCGCCGGGGTGCAGCTCGTCGACGGCGTCCTTCAGCCGCTGGGCCGACTCCAGTTCGGCTATGGGGTGGGCGAATTCGGCCGCACCGGGTACCGATGGGGGTGTGGCGCCGGTGCTGCCGACGGCGTAGATGAGGTAGTCGTAGTCCAGCGCGCGACCGGAAGCCAGCTGCACCTTGCGGTCGGCCGTGTCGATGCGCGTGGCTTTGTCGACCACGAGATCCACGTTCGCGCCGAGGAGCGTGCCGTAGTCGACCGTCGGGTCGTAGTTGCCTGCAACGTGCTGGTGCAGCCGGATCCGCTCGACGAACTTCGGGCGGGGGTTCACCAAGGTGACATCGACATCGCCGCGCATCCCAAGGTGGTTGGCCGCGGTGGTGCCTGCGTATCCGCCGCCGATGACGACGACGTGGGTGTTTCCGTTGTGTCTGGTCATGCCCCTTAGACACCGCCGATCGCTCGAATGTGACACAGCGTGACGTAGGTCACTACACCTGATAGCGCGGGAACACTCCAGCAGGCCCAGGCAGCGCGGTGCCCGGCGCCAGTCGCGTGCCGATCGCCGCGAAGGTCCGCTGCTCGTCGGTCTGGCCGAGCAGGTCGAGCAGCTTGCCCGTCGACTCGGGCATCACCGGCTGGCTCAGCAGCGCGGCGATCCGCACGGTTTCCAGCGTCGCGTACAGCACAGTGCGGAAGCGCTCCTGGTCGGTCTTGCGCAGCACCCACGGTTCCTGCGCAGAGAAGTATTTGTTCGCCGCGCTCAGCACCGACCAGATCGCCTCGAGCGCGAGATGCATCGCGGTCGCGTCGTAATGGCTGCGGACCCGGTCCATCAACGCGTCGGCCGCCTGAAGCAGCGCCTTGTCGTCGGCGGTGAATTCGCCCGGCTGCGGGACGATTCCGTCGAGATTCTTGGCAACCATCGACAGCGACCGCTGCGCCAGGTTGCCGAGGTCGTTGGCCAGGTCGGCGTTGACGCGGCTGATGATCGCATCCTCGCTGTAGCTGCCGTCCTGTCCGAACGGCACCTCGCGAAGAAAGAAGTACCGCACCTGATCGACCCCGAACGTATCGACGAGGTTCAGCGGGTCGACGACGTTGCCGACCGACTTGCTCATCTTCTCGCCGCGGTTGAGCAGGAACCCGTGCACAAAGACCTTGCGCGGCAACTCGATTCCCGCCGACATCAGGAAGGCCGGCCAGTACACGGTGTGGAACCGGATGATGTCCTTGCCGATCATGTGCAGATCGGCGGGCCAGAACCGCTTGAACAACTCCGACGACGTGTCGGGGAAGCCGACGCCGGTCAGGTAGTTGGTCAGCGCGTCGACCCAGACGTACATCACGTGGTCGGGGTGCTCGGGCACCGGCACGCCCCAGTCGAACGTGGTCCGCGAGATCGAGAAGTCGCGCAGTCCGCCGGAGACGAAGCTGACCACCTCGTTGCGGCGCACCTCGGGCTCGATGAACCCCGGATGCGCCTCGTAGTGCGCCAGCAACCGATCGGCGTAGGCCGACAGCCGGAAGAAGTACGTCTGCTCCTCGGTCCACCGCACCGGCGCCCCGGTTTCGGTGGCGATCCGCTCGCCGTCGGCGCCCACGGTGGTCTCGGCCTCGGTGAAGTAGCGCTCGTCGCGCACCGAATACCAACCCTTGTAGGCATCGAGGTAGATGTCGCCGGTCGCGTTCATCCGGCGCCAGATCTCCTTGGACGCCTCGTAGTGGTCGGCGTCCGAGGTGCGGATGAACCGGTCGAACGAGACGTTCAGCCGCTCCTGCATCCGCTGGAACACATCGGAATTGCGGCGCGCCAATTCCGCGGTCGGAATGCCTTCGGCCGCCGCCGTCTCGGCCATCTTGAGGCCGTGTACGTCGGTGCCTGTCAGGAAGCGCACATCGAAGCCGTCGAGTCGCTTGAACCGCGCGATCGCGTCGGTGGCGATGTATTCGTAGGCGTGGCCGACGTGCGGGTCGCCGTTGGGGTAGGCGATGGCAGTGGTGATGTAGTAGGGATCCCCGGGGGTGCGCGTCCTGGCGCTGGGGGAAATCGGGGTGCTCATCGGTGGTCACTTTATTGTGTCCAGGTGAGCTCGAGTCGCCCGGCGCCGCCCGCGCCAGAGCCGCTGACCCCGCTGATCGACGCGCACACCCACCTGGATGCCTGCGGCGCAACGGACGCGGCAAGCGTCAAAACGATCGTCGACCGGGCCGCGGCGGTCGGCGTACAGGCCGTCGTCACCATCGCCGACGACCTGGAGTCCGCGCGCTGGGCGACCGAGGCGGCCGACTGGGATCCCCGCGTCTACGCCGCCGTGGCGCTGCACCCGACGCGGGCCAACGCGCTCACCGACGACGCCAAGGCCGTCATCGAGCGTCTGGCCCAGCACCCGCGCGTCGTCGCGATCGGTGAAACCGGCATGGACATGTACTGGCCGGGCAAGCTCGACGGCTGTGCCGAACCGGCCGCCCAGCGCGACGCGTTCGCCTGGCACATCGACCTCGCCAAGCGCACCGGTAAGCCGCTGATGATCCACAACCGCGACGCCGACACAGAGGTGCTGGACGTGCTCGCCGCCGAGGGCGCGCCGGAGACCGTCATCTTTCACTGCTTCTCCTCGGATGCGGCGATGGCGCGCACGTGCGTGGCCAACGGCTGGCTGCTCAGCCTGGCGGGGACGGTCAGCTTCAAGAACGCCAGGGCGCTGCGCGAAGCGGCTCCGCTGATCCCTTCTGACCAGCTGCTCGTGGAGACCGATGCGCCGTTTTTGACCCCGCACCCGTATCGTGGAGCGCCGAACGAGCCGTACTGCCTGCCGTACACAGTGAGGGCGCTCGCCGACGTCGTCGACCGCCCGGCAGAAGATCTTGCCCAGGCAAGTACTGCAACCGCCCTACGTGCCTATGCGCTCACCGGTTGCCGCCCGTAGACCTTTTCGTTACCGTGCTGTGATCGAACGGGGGGGTCGGCCGAGGCCGGCAACCGTCCGATAGTCGGGGATACACCAGGCAATTGCATATTCTGAACAAGCTCCACGAGGCGCGCTCGCCGATGCTTCGCCTCCTAGTCGGTGCGCTGTTGCTCGCGCTCACGTTCGCCGGTGGCTTCGCGGTCGCCGCGCACAAAACCGTCAAGCTGACCGTCGACGGCTCCGAGATGACGGTTGCCACGATGAAGTCCCGCGTGATCGACGTAGTCAAGGAGAACGGCTTCAACGTCGGTGACCGCGACGATCTGTTCCCAGCAGGCAATCAGCCCGTGCATCAGTCCGAGTCCATCGTGCTGCGTCGCAGCAGGCCGCTGCAGATCTCACTCGACGGTGAAAACAGCAGACAGGTGTGGACCACCGCGTCGACGGTCGATGAGGCGCTGGCGCAACTGCGGATGGCGGATAAGGCTCCTGCCGCCGCATCGCGCGGTAGCCGCGTCCCGCTCGCAGGTATGTCGCTGCCCGTGGTGAGCGCAAAGACGGTGCAGCTCAATGACGCTGGTGTCGTCCGAACGGTGCACATCGCGGCGCCGAACGTTGCGGGTCTGCTCGAAGCGGCCGGTGTTCCGCTGGAACAAAACGATGCGGTGGTGCCTCCCGCGTGGGCGCCGGTCGCCGACAACATGCAGATCCAGGTGACCCGGATTCGCATCGACAAAGTCACCGAACGCCTTCCGCTCGCGCCGGCCAACAAGCAGATTCCCGACCCGACGATGAACATGAGCCGGCAGGTCGTCGAGGACCCAGGCGTGCCGGGAACCCAGGACGTCACGTTCGCGGTGGCGAGCGTCAACGGCGTCGAGACGGGCAAGTTGCCAGTAGCCAATGTCGTCCTCGTACCGGCTCGCGACGGGATGACGCGAATCGGCGCCAAACCGGGGACAGAAGTTCCCCCGGTAACTAATCCCACTATTTGGGATTCGCTGGCGAAATGCGAAGCGGGTGGTAACTGGGGTATCAACACTGGCAACGGGTTTTACGGTGGCGTTCAATTTGATCAAAACACCTGGGAACGACAAGGTGGTCTGAGGTATGCTCCGAGGGCGGATCTGGCGACAAGAGAAGAACAGATCGCGATTGCTGAGGTTACTCGGGCGCGACAAGGGTGGGGAGCGTGGCCCGTCTGTAGCGGGAGGATTGGAGCGCGCTGACTATTCGACTCCTCGGGCGGACCGAGATAAGGCACCTGGCGAAAGAGATCGACTTTCGGCCTCGTAAATCTTTCGGCCAGAATTTTGTTCATGACGCGAACACCGTTCGTCGTATCGTCTCGGCCTCAGGCGTAAATCGTCATGATCACGTCCTCGAGGTCGGACCTGGGCTCGGCTCGCTGACGCTGGCGCTGCTCGACAGGGGCGCCAGGGTGACGGCCGTCGAGATCGACCCGGTGTTGGCCCGGCAGCTGCCGAAGACCATCGCCGAGCATTCGCACAGCGAGATCAACCGGCTGACGGTGCTCAACCGCGACATCCTGACGCTGCATCAGCAGGAGGTCGAGGAGCAGCCCACCGCGCTGGTGGCGAATCTTCCGTACAACGTCGCCGTGCCCGCGCTGCTGCATCTGCTCGCCGAGTTCCCGTCGATCCGCACCGTGATGGTGATGGTGCAGGCCGAGGTCGCCGAGCGGCTTGCCGCCGAACCGGGTGGTAAGGACTATGGCGTGCCGAGCGTCAAGGTCCGGTTCTTCGGCAACGTCAGGCGCTACGGCATGGTGTCGCCGACGGTGTTCTGGCCGATTCCGCGGGTGTACTCCGGACTGGTGCGCATCGACCGGCACGAAGTTTCGCCATGGCCGACCGATGCGGACTTCCGCGGCAGGGTGTTCGACCTGATCGACGTGGCATTCGCTCAGCGCCGTAAGACGTCGCGCAACGCGTTCGCCGCGTGGGCGGGTTCTGGCAACGAATCGGCCCGCCGACTGCTCGCGGCCAGCATCGACCCGTCGCGTCGCGGCGAGACGCTGTCGGTGGCGGACTTCGTCAGGCTGCTGCAGCGGTCCGGCGAGTGGGAGCCCGCTCAAAAGCGACCTGAGCAGCCGCAGCCACAGACCCAGGAGCAGCAGGCGGAGCAGCCGCAGATCCGCGTCATCTGACTAGCTCACCGCGCGGGTGATCAGCGCGATGAACTCTGTGCAGCTGACGTATCTGTTGTCTGGGTTCTTGGCCAGCGCCTTGCTCATCATCGAGTCGAACGCGTGAGGCAACCAGTCGACCTTGCGCGATAGCCGCGGCGGCGGGGCGTGCAGCTGTTCGTCCACCAGATCGAACGACGTCTTCGCGGTGAACGGCGGTGCGCCGGTGATCAATTCGAACGCGGTGCAGGCCAACGCATACTCGTCGGTCGCCGCCGACGGCGTCTGTCCGCGCAGGAGTTCTGGGGCGGCGTAGGGCAGCGACGCCACGACATGCGTCGGCCTGCGGCCAACGTCCGCGGCCATCAGATGGGCGATTCCGAAATCGATCAGCACCGCACCGCGTAGCGAAAAGGGAACCGAGACAAGGATATTGGTCGGCTTCACGTCGCAGTGCACAACTCCACGTTGATGGGCGAAGTCCAGCGCATCGGCGATCTGGGCCAGTGCGACCAGCCGATCAGCCAACCGGGGCAGTTTGGCCACGGTGCCACCGTCGATCAATTCGATTGCCAGCCAACCGGGTCCGCACTCGTACACCTTGATGATGTGCGGGTGGTCGAGTCGCCTGGCGATGTCGACCCCCCGCTGCAACTGTGCGATCTGGGCCGGCTGGCGGTGGTGCTCGTCGAGAACCTTCAGCGCCACAGCGCGATCGGGACAGGCGGCGTCGTGCGCCCGGTAGACCGTCGCGTATCCGCCATGGCCGAGCGGCGCCTCGACCACGTAGCCCTCGAACCGATCGCCGGGGGACAGCACTTGTCCAGCGTAGGTTTTGCTGGGTGGGTTCGCCTGCCGGAACCAACCGGCGGCGTTACTGTCGTGCCGTGTCTGCCTCCGACGGAAATACCGCATCCGAGTGGGTTCCCACCGGGACGGTTACCGTTCGCGTGCCCGGCAAGGTCAATCTGTATCTGGCCGTCGGGGACCGTCGCGACGACGGCTACCACGAGCTGACCACGGTGTTCCATGCCGTCTCGCTGCTCGACGAGGTGACAGTCAGCACCGCCGACGTGCTGTCGCTCGAACTGGCGGGCGAGGGTGTGGACTCGCTGCCCGCCGACGAGCGCAACCTGGCCTGGCGGGCGGCCGAGTTGATGGCCGAGCACGTCGGGCGGGCGCCGGACGTCGCGATCTCCATCGACAAGTCGATCCCCGTCGCCGGCGGGATGGCAGGCGGCAGCGCCGACGCCGCGGCGGTGCTGGTCGCCATGAACACGCTGTGGGAGTTGGGGGTGCCGCGGCGCGACCTGCACGCGTTGGCCGCCCAGCTGGGCAGCGACGTGCCGTTCGCGCTGCACGGCGGCACGGCGCTGGGCACCGGCCGCGGCGAAGAGTTGGCCACGGTGCTGGCCCGCAGCACGTTCCATTGGGTGCTGGCGTTCGCCGACGGCGGGCTCTCGACGCCCGCGGTGTTCGCCGAACTCGACCGGTTGCGCGACACCGCGGGCCCGGGCCGTGCCGCGCCGCCGCGACTCGACGATCCGGAACCGCTGCTGGCGGCGCTGGCGTCGGGGGAGCCCGCAGATCTGGCGCCGGTGCTCGGCAATGACCTGCAGCCCGCCGCGCTGAGCCTCGACCCAGGGCTGCGCCGCACACTGCGCGCAGGCGAGGAGGCCGGTGCGCTGGCCGGGATCGTGTCGGGCTCGGGCCCGACGTGTGCCTTCCTGTGCAGGACCGCATCGCACGCCGTCGACGTCGGGGCGCAACTTGCGGGCGCCGGGGTGTGCCGCACCGTGCGGGTGGCCAGCGGGCCGGTGCACGGAGCCCGCGTGGTGCCTGCGCCGTCCACCTCGGTGTGAGTAGCGCTCGCGTTGCCGGGCCCTCGCGGTGGATGAAAGGCCCGATGTGACCCACGCCTCATTTGTCGCGTCAGTTTGGCGGCTACTTAAGAGTTGCTTAAGATGATCCGCGGTGAAAGCTAGCGGTCAGGAATCGGGCGCGACCTTTTCAGCCACCGGTAACCCCGGTGGTGGGTCGTTCAGATATATAGAGCAGACCCCGATTCGAGACCTAACCGCTCCCAAATTGTGTGCGCGCCTACGCGAAAGCGCCTTCTATCAGCGGGAGCATTACAACCAGGCATTTGCTCTGGGACCCACTAGGAGGTTGGCGTGAGCAGATTCACCGAGAAGATGTACGACAACGCGCGGGTGAGCAACCGCGGCATGGTCACCGGTGAACCCCACGAACCCGTCCGCCACACCTGGGGTGAAGTGCATGAGCGCGCGCGCTGCATCGCGGGCGGACTCGCGAAGGCGGGCATCGGCCTCGGTGATGCGGTGGGCGTGCTCGCCGGTTTCCCTGTCGAGATCGCCCCGACGGCGCAGGGCCTGTGGATGCGTGGCGCCAGCCTGACCATGCTGCATCAGCCGACGCCGCGCACCGACCTGGTCATCTGGGCCGAAGACACCATGACCGTCATCGGCATGATCGAGGCCAAGGCCGTCATCGTGTCCGAGCCGTTCCTGGTCGCGATTCCCGTGCTCGAGGAAAAGGGCATCAAGGTCCTCACGGTCACCGACCTGCTCGCGTCGGATCCGATCGACCCCGTCGAGGTCGGCGAGGACGATCTGGCGCTGATGCAGCTGACGTCCGGCTCGACCGGCTCGCCGAAGGCCGTGCAGATCACGCACCGCAACATCCACTCCAACGCCGAGGCGATGTTCATCGGCGCGCAGTACGACGTCGACAAGGACGTCATGGTCAGCTGGCTGCCCTGCTTCCACGACATGGGCATGGTCGGCTTCCTCACCATCCCGATGTACTTCGGCGCCGAACTGGTCAAGGTCACGCCGATGGACTTCCTGCGCGACACCCTGCTGTGGGCCAAGCTCATCGACAAGTACAAGGGCACCATGACCGCGGCGCCCAACTTCGCCTACGCGCTGTTCGCCAAGCGGCTGCGGCGCCAGGCCAAGCCCGGCGAGTTCGACCTGTCGACGCTGCGGTTCGCGCTGTCGGGCGCCGAGCCCGTCGAGCCCGCCGACGTCGAGGACCTGCTCGACGCGGGCAAGCCGTTCGGGCTGCGGCCCGACGCGATCCTGCCCGCATACGGCATGGCCGAGACCACGCTGGCGGTGTCGTTCTCGCCGTGCAACGCCGGTTTGGTGGTCGACGAGGTCGACGCCGACCTGCTTGCCGCGCTGCGCCGCGCGGTGCCCGCCACCAAGGGCAACACCCGCAGGCTGGCCTCGCTCGGGCCGCTGCTCAAGGATCTCGAGGCCCGCGTCATCGACGAGCACGGCAACGTGATGCCACCGCGCGGCGTCGGCGTCATCGAACTGCGCGGCGAGTCGCTGACGCCCGGATACATCACCATGGGCGGCTTCATTCCCGCGCAGGACGAGCACGGCTGGTACGACACCGGCGACCTCGGCTACATCACCGAAGAGGGCAACATCATCGTCTGCGGCCGCGTCAAGGACGTCATCATCATGGCCGGCCGCAACATCTACCCGACCGACATCGAGCGGGCCGCAGGCCGGGTCGGGGGGGTGCGGCCGGGCTGCGCCGTCGCCGTGCGACTGGATGCCGGACACTCACGCGAGACCTTCGCCGTAGCCGTCGAATCCAACGCCTGGCAGGATCCGGCCGAGGTGCGGCGCATCGAACACCAGGTCGCGCACGAGGTGGTCAGCGAGGTCGACGTGCGGCCGCGCAACGTCGTCGTGCTGGGGCCGGGCACCATTCCGAAGACGCCGTCGGGCAAGCTGCGCCGGTCGAACTCCGTCTCGCTCGTCACCTAGCCCCCCACTGCCGCGAGCGTGCGTGTCTGCCCGCCGACACGCCGCTATTTGCGGGCATTCTGCGCACGTTCGCGCGGCACGGGCGGCAGGAACTCGCCCACCAGGGTGCGATGCCACCACAAACGCTCCTGCCTTAATTCACTCCACGTGGTGAACCGGTATTCGTAGAGTTGGGCGCGCACGTAGTGTGGCGGCGACTCGGGGAACGGATTGTGCCGCAGCAGCCGCAGCGTCGGCGGATCATTGCGCAGCAGCCGAATGATGAACGGCCCCAACCAATCCCGCGCATAATGTGGGGACAGCGCGGCGAACCACATCAACCAGTCGAGCCGAAGATGGTAGGGCGCCCATTGGCGGGGCAGCCGGCGCGGGTCGCCGGGTTTGCCCTTGAATCCGTACTCACTCCACACCGTCTGCTCGGTGATTGCGGCGTCGTCGGTGCCTTCGATCACCACCTCGAGGCGGGTGCGGCCGATGGTGCCGAACGCGCCGTAGGTGTTCATCAGGTGGATCGGGTTGAATGCCGCGTTCATCCGCTGGTGACTCGACACCATGTTTCGCACCGGCCAGAAGCTCAGCACGACGGACACGGCGGTGAACGCGACCACCAGCGCGGAGAACCAGAGCGGCGCGCTTGGCAGCGCGTGCGTGTCGGGGACGGCGATGGCGCTGCAGCCGAGAATGATCGTCAGCCAGTTCAGCCAGGCGAAGTTGCCGGACAACACCAGCCACAGTTGCGTGACGATCACGATCGCGCCTGCCACGCTTGCCACCGGTTGCGGCGCGAACAGCGCGAACGGCACCACCAATTGGGCGAAGTGGTTGCCCGCCACCTCCACCCGATGCAGCGGCTTGGGCAGATGATGGAAAAACCAGCTCAGCGGGCCGGGCATCGGCTGGGTCTCGTGGTGGTAATCCAGACAGCTCAGGTCTCGCCAGCACGGGTCGCCGCGCAGCTTGATCAGACCCGCACCGAACTCGACCCGGAACAAAAGCCAGCGGGCAAGCAGTATCGTCAGCAGCGGCGGCCCGACCTCGTCGTTGCCCAGGAAGACCGCGATCAGGCCGGCCTCCAAAAGCAATGACTCCCAACCGAATCCGTACCACCGCTGGCCGACGTTGACGATCGACAGGTACAGCACCCACAGCACCAGCCAGATCAGCATCGTCGACCACAACGGCACCACATCGAGCGCACCGACGACGATCGCCGCCGACACCGCGGCGCCCACCCAGCAGACGACGGCGAACATCCGGTCCGAGTAGTGCAGGTGGAAGATGCTCGGCGCCACCCGAAACGACACCCGGGACACGAACCGCGGCACCGGCAGCATGCCGTGTTCCCCGATCAGCGCACGATATTGCCGCACGGCGCCGATGAATGCGATCAGGTAGACCACCGCGATCCCGCGCTGGAGGATCTGCCTGGCCAGCCAATAGTCGGATGCGACGAACCATTGCGCGTTCACTGTGGGTACTCCTGACACAGTTGTACCCCCAGGTAGGCAAATGAGACACGGAAACAAACCATTGGCCGGGTGTCCGTGCGCGCCGATACGGTCTGGAGCATGACACCCGCGATCGAGGCCATTGAACTGGTCAAGACGTTCGGCGACAGCACCGCCGTCGACGGTGTCAGCTTCGCGGTGCCACCGGGCACCGTGCTCGGCCTGCTCGGGCCCAACGGCGCGGGCAAGACCACCACGGTGCGGATGATGACCACACTGACGGAGCCCACCAGCGGCACCGCCCGGGTGGCCGGTTACGACGTTGTCCGCGAACCGGACAAGGTACGCCGCAGCATGGGTCTGACGGGCCAGGTGGCCACCGTCGACGAACTGCTCACCGGACGCGAGAACATCCGGATGATCGGCGGACTGTACGGCATCCGCCGCAGGGAGCTCACGCGCCTGGGCGACCAACTGCTGGAGCAGTTTTCGATCGCCGACGCCGCGGACCGGGTGGTCAAGTCGTACTCGGGCGGTATGCGCAGGCGGCTGGACCTCGCGGTCAGCCTGCTGGCCTCGCCGCCGGTGCTGTTCCTTGACGAGCCGACCACGGGCCTGGATCCCCGCAGCCGCAGCGACCTGTGGGACGTGCTGCGGGCTTTGGTGCGGGGCGGCACCACGCTGCTGCTGACCACGCAGTATCTCGAGGAGGCCGATCAGTTGGCCGACAACATCGTGGTGATCGACAGGGGCCGCATCATCGCCGAGGGTTCCCCGTTGCAGCTCAAGCAGCAGGCAGGCAACGCCAGCCTGGTGGTCACCGTCTCGCGCGCCGACGATCTGCCCGCCGCGCAGGCACTGCTCTCCAAGACGGGCGCCGAGGTGTTCGTTGACGCGGGCGCCCGCCAGTTGACCGCGGCGGCCGACGGACTTGCCGACATGGTTCGCGTCGCAGGATGGCTGCGGGACAGTGACATCGACGTCGACGACATCGGGCTGTCGCGGCCCAGCCTCGACGACGTGTTCCTGTCGCTCACCGGGCGCCGCACCGAAGAAGAGGTTGAGGCATGACCACAACAGCATCACCGAGCCGGATCCAGCTGCAGCCGGCCCGCACCCGACCCACAAACATCGTGCAGCAGTCGTGGATCATGGTGAAGCGCAACATGATTCACACCAAACGGATGCCGGAGATGCTCAGCGACGTGACGGTGCAGCCCATCATGTTCGTGCTGCTGTTCGCGTTCGTGTTCGGCGCGTCGATCGCGACGGGCGGCGGCGCGTCCTACCGGGAGTTTCTGCTGCCGGGCATCCAGGCGCAGACCATCGTGTTCACCGCGTTCGTGGTGGCTTCGGGCATCACGGCCGATGTCGAGAAGGGCATCATCGACCGATTCCGATCGCTGCCGATCTCGCGGTCGTCGGTGCTGATCGGCAGGAGCGTGGCCAGTCTGTTGCACTCGTCGATCGGCGTCGTGGTGATGGCGGTGACGGGCCTTGCCATCGGATGGCGGATCCGGGGCAGCGTCGCCGAAGCCGCGTTGGCGTTCCTGCTGATCCTGGTGTTCGGCTTCGCGATGATCTGGTTCGGCATCCTGATCGGTTCGGTCATGCGGTCGGTCGAGGCGGTCAATGGCGTGATGTTCACGGTGTTGTTCCCAATCACATTCCTGGCCAACACCTTTGCACCCACCGAGCCGATGCAACACTGGCTGCGGGTGATCGCGGAGTGGAACCCGGTGTCGTCTCTGGCGCAGTCGATGCGCGAGTTGTGGGGCAACGGCGGACCGGCGCCGGACAGCGCGCAACTGCCGTTACATCACCCGATCCTGGCCACCGTCCTGTGGTCGGTGGCGCTGACGGCCGTCTTCGCGCCGTTCGCCCTGCGGGCCTACGCGCGGCGCACCGGGGGCTAGCCGATACCTGAGGGCGGACGCGAGTCCGGCCCGGTGGTCGAGGCGTCGGTCGAGGGGCCTGCGGGTCCACGCGCGCCGGTGACTGCGCTCATACTGCTCGGGCATCCGTCGTCGGACGCCAACCCGGTCGTGCCCTCAGTGCCGCCCCCTCCGACGGCGCCGCCGCCACCGGTGACGTCACCCCTGCCGTTCGGTCCTGCGTTGTGGTTGCAACCGCCGCCGGGCCCTACCGCTCCGTCGGCGAGCGCGACCGCCGGTGAGGCACCACCGGTCAAAACGGCTGCTGACAGGAACAGTCCTGCGGTGCGTTTGATCCCAAGCATCATGAGTGCAGACTATCGGCGCGTTGTTGCGCCGAAAACCCTTGCGGTGCAAGGCACAGAGTGTCATCAGCGACCGGCAGGGCGGCGTGAAGGCACGTTGACCGCATGCGCGAAAACCTGGGCCGCCTCGCAGGAATATGGCAGCATTCGCTCGTGCATCGTTGAAAAGCCATGTGTACCAGTGCAACCGGTCTACGCGCCGACGTGGGGCTGGCACATCTGGTCGTACACCCGCCACCAGATCGCTTCGTGTTCCGTCATCGAGATGTCGCCACGCGCGAGCAGTTCGTCGGCCTCCATCAATGCACCGGCGAAGATTTCCAGGTTGTGATGAAGTGTGGAGGCCACCGGATCGAGGTGCCCCGCCATCACCATCGCGCCGATCGTCCTGACCTGCCTGCGCGCATCGCCCGCTCGCATCGTGGCGGCCAACCCTAGCCCGAGATAGATCGCCGTCGACGTGAACACCGCGGTCCACGGCCCGGTCACCTGGTTGAGGAAGATCTCGCAGATCACCCACACCAGCGCACCCCACAGCGGCCAACCGCGAGCGACCCGGACCCAGCGCCGTTCGGTATCGGTGATCCCGGGCGGGAATACCACCAGGCGGTACCGCGTGACGCCGAAGCGGTCGGGACGGATCTCCATCGACCCCCAGGCACGGTCACCGTCGAGCAACCTCGACCATCCCCGGCGTAGCAGGCCGGAGCCCGTACGTATGTCGGTCATGCCTTCTGGTGTACCCGCGCCCGCGTCAACGATGTAGCGCCTGAACAGTTTCTTTACGGCCGCGACAGATCTCTTGACGGGTGCTTGAGCTAAGTAGTGTGTACTATACCCAGTATGACGGTGGAGAAGATCCCCCCGCGGCTGGCCGACCACCCGACGGTTCGCAAGGTGCGGTCGCGCACGCCCGCGAGGCCGGGGATCATCGACGCGGACTGGCTGCGTCAGGTGTGCCTCGAGGCCGGGGTCGACGACGTCGCGTTCGCGAGCGTCGAGAATCCCGATCTGGCCGGCGAACGTGAGCACGTCGACGCGGCGTTGCCGGGCGCACAGAGCTACATCTCGCTGGTCGTCAAGATGAACCGCGACAATGTCCGCTCGACCGCGCGCAGCGTGGCCAACCAGGAGTTCCACCGCAGCGGCGAGATCATGAATGAAGCGGCGCACCGCGTCACCCGCGTGCTGCAGGACGCCGGTTATCGCGCGATCAACCCGTCGATGTCCTTTCCGATGGAGATGGACCGATACCCCGGCCGGATCTGGGTGGTGGCGCACAAGCCCGTCGCGGTGGCCGCCGGGCTCGGCGTGATGGGCATTCATCGCAACGTCATCCATCCGAAATTCGGCAACTTCATCCTGCTCGGCACGATTGTGGTCGCCGCGCCGATGAGCAGTTACGGTGAGCCGCTGGATTATTCGCCATGTCTGGAGTGCAAGTTGTGTGTGGCGGCCTGCCCGGTCGGGGCGATCAAGAAGGACGGTGAGTTCGACTTCATCGCCTGCTCGGTGCACAACTACCGCGAGTTCATGGGTGGGTTCACGGATTGGGCGCAGACCGTCGCCGACAGCTCGTCGGCCGATGAGTTCCGTTCGCGCGTCAGCGATTCCGAGAACGCATCGATGTGGCAGAGCCTGTCGTTCAAGGCGAACTACAAGGCCGCGTACTGCCTCGCGGTGTGCCCCGCAGGCGAGGACGTCATCGAGCCCTACCTCGACGACCGCAAGGGGTTCATGGACCTGGTGCTCAAGCCGCTTCAGGACAAGAAGGAGACGCTCTACGTGCTGCCCAACTCGGCGGCCAAGGAGCACGCCGAACGCCGATACCCGCACAAGCAGGTGAAGGTCGTCGACAGCGGCATCCGAGGCCGCTAGCGCGCTCCGCGCCCGCCGCGCGCTTGTCCTGTTGGGTGAAACGGGAAGCTTCTGCGGCAACGCGGCGTTTGCCAGTGCATGAAGATCAACGATGTGGCGGCGTCTCGCGCCAAGTCAGGTACCGTCCCGCCGCTGCGTCGGCTGGCGATGTGTGTTGCGGCAGTTTTGCTTTCGGGTGTGACGCTGATCGCACCCGCTGTGGTGAATTCCGGCACGACCGCGGTGGCTTCGGCAGCGGTGGATCCGTGTCCCGCCGTCCAGGTCGTGTTCGCGCGCGGCACGGGCGAGCCGGAGGGGATAGGCCGTGTGGGCCAGGCGTTCGTCGACGCATTGCGACCCCTCGTCAAGGGCAAGTCCGTCGCGGTCTATGCCGTCAATTACCCCGCGAACCGCGATTTTCTGCGGGCCGCCGACGGCGCCAACGACGCCAGCAATTTCGTGCAGAACATCACCAACACCTGCCCCGACACCAAGGTCGTGTTGGGTGGCTATTCGCAGGGCGCGGCGGTCATAGACGCGATCACGGTGGCCGACCAGCCGACCCTTGGGTTCACGCAGATCATGCCCGCGAACGTCGCTGACCACGTCGCAGGTGTGGCGGTGTTCGGAAACCCGTCGATCCGACTGCTCGGCAACCCGTTGACCGTGCTGAGCCCGGTGTACGGCCCCAAGACCATCGACCTGTGCAACGGCGCGGATCCCGTCTGCTCCAACGGCGACGACGTGCCCGCACACAGCCTCTACGTGCAGGCCGGATTGGCAACGCAGGCAGCACAATTCGTCGCCGACCGGATCAACGCACCGCAAGGTCCGATCAGCACGCTGGCCGCGCAGGGCTGATCAGCCCCAGGCGTGGACCGTGTTCTGCGCCGGTTCGAGGCCTTGCGCGACCAGCAGTTCGGTGGCGTCGGCCGCCTGCTCACATATGGTGGGGACCTCGCGCCATTCGGCGTTGGTGAAGTTGCTCAACACGAATGCCGCGCCTTCCATACGACCGGGCGGGCGGCCGATGCCGATGCGTACTCGTTGGAAGTCGTTCGTGCCCAGAGCCGATGACACCGAACGCAGGCCGTTGTGCCCCGCGGCCCCGCCGCCGAACTTCAGCCTGATGCGGCCGAAGTCGATGTCGAGTTCGTCATGGATCACCACGATGTCGGCGGGCGGCACCGAGTAGAACTTGGCCAGCGGTCCCACCTGGCGGCCCGACTCGTTCATGTAGCAGCGCGGCTTGGCCAACACGACCGACCGGCCGCCGAGGCGGCCCGTCGCCACCTCGGCACCCGACTTCTTGTGCACCTTGAACCCCGAGCCAATGCGATCCGAAAGGATATCGGCGACAAGGAAACCCAGGTTGTGCCGCGTCGTCGCGTACTGCGGTCCAGGGTTGCCCAGGCCGACCACCAGAAGAGGTTCGGCCATACCCGAACCCGCTTACTCGGACTCTTCGGCGGGCGCCTCTGCGGCTTCGCCCTCGGCGGCCTCGGCCGCAGGCTCGGCCTCGACGCCCTCGGCTGCCTCGCCGGCACCCTCGGCCTCGAGTTCCTCGGCCGTCGGCGCGGCGACAACGTTGACCACCAGCGTCTCCGGATCCGACACCAGGTTGACGCCCGAAGGCAGCGTGATCGAACCGGCGGTGAACTGCGTACCGATGTCGGCGCCTTCGATCGAAATGGTCAGGTGCTCCGGAATCGATTGCACGTCCGCCTCGACGGTGATGGTGTTGGCGTCCTGGGTGACCAGCGAGCCCGGCACCGCCTCACCCTCGACGAGGACGTTGACCTCGACGGCCACCTTCTCACCGCGGCGCACCACGAGCAGGTCGACGTGCTGAATGGTGCGGCGAATCGGATGCACGTCCAGCGCCTTGGTCAACGCAAGCTGCTCATTGCCCTCGATGTCGAGGGTGAGCACGGCGTTGGCGCCGGAGTGCCGCAGCACCGCCGCGAAGTCGTGGCCGTCGAGTTCGAGGTGGCGCGGGTCGCTGCCGTGGCCGTAGAGCACGGCGGGCACCTTGCCTGAACGGCGGGCCCGTCGCGACGCGCCCTTGCCCGTCTCGGTGCGGACGGCGGCGGTCAGCTTGTTGGTGGCAGTCTTGGCCATGTGGTCTTGCTCCTGTGTCGTGTGCTCAGCACAGCAAGGGCGCACCACTGAAAGAGGCTCGCGTCGATAACGGTGGCCTGGCCACCCTCGCCGTGATCGCCAACCAGGCTAGCGCGGGGAGCGGCTCACGCCCAAATCACAGAGCAAATTTGGTGTCCGTGAGCTGCTCGGACAGCTCCCAGAGCGCGGCCGCCTTCTTGGCGTCGCGGGCAAGCGGGGTGCGCAACGGCGTCGGCCCGGTGGGTCCCCACATGGCAAACCGCGGGCCCACGTAGGTGTTGCCCGGCAGATCCTGCGAAGCCGCGTACAACGTCTGGCGGGCCCCGAAGTCGGCGGACGTCGCGACCAGCGAATTACCAGCCTGGAACACCCTGCCGAACAGCCCTGCCGAGCGCTTCTGCAGTTCGGTCGCCGAATACCCCGGATGCGCGACGAGCGCCTTCACCTTCGACCCCGCTTCGTCGAGGCGGCGCTGCAGTTCCAGGGTGAACAGCAGGTTCGCCAGCTTGGACTGCCCGTAGGCCGGCCAGGCCAGGTACGGCCGCGACTTCCAGTTCAGATCCCTGAGGTTGATCCGGCCGAACAGATGCATCATCGACGCGACCGCCACCACCCGGTCGGTGATCCTGGGCAGCAGCAGGTTGGTCAGCGCGAAGTGGCCGAGATGGTTGGTGCCGATCTGGCTCTCGAAGCCGTCGACGGTCTGCGCGTAGGGGACCGCCATGATGCCCGCATTGTTGATGAGCACGTCGACGCTCTCGACGCCGTCGGCGAACCGCCGCACCGAAGCCAGATCCTGCAGGTCGAGCGTGCGGACCTCCACGTCGCCGGTCATGGTGGCGGCGGCTTGATCGCCCTTGGCGGTATTGCGTACGGCCAGAATCGTCTTCGCGCCGACGCGGGCCAGTTCGCGCGCGGTGATCAGGCCGAGTCCGCTGTTGGCTCCGGTGACGATCACGGTGCGCCCGGCGAACGACGGCAGGTCAGCGGCGGTCCACTCAGTCATGCCGCTAACCCTAGTGCGCTCCGCGAAATGCACGTTTTGCATGCGTCTTCTCGCACTTTCTGTGCAAAACGTGCATTTCGGCGCTACTTGGCCTTGACGTCGAAGCCCTCGATGACGGCTTCGATGTCGGGCGCCTGTTCGGCCGCCTTCTCCGCATAGCCGGTGACCGTGAACTGGACCAGGTAGCGCTGGTTCGCGGGCGGCGCACCGGTCGGGATGACGATCCGGTTGTAGCTGTGCATGCGGGCGCCGTTGAGGTCGTAGCTGCCCTCGATCATCGCCGACGGGAAACCGTGCCAGTTGTCGGTCGAGGCGTTGAGCCGCCGGAAGTTCTGCGACAACTCAGCGTCGACGTAGCCGTGTTTGATGGCCTCGTTGACGTCGAAGTCGCCCTTGAGTTTGAACACGATCAGCGTCGCGGTGGGGTAGGTGTCGCCCTTGGCGATCATCTGCGTCCCCGGCGCCATGTTCGGATTGTTGTACTGCTGCCAGCCTTTCGGCGCCGGCATCGTCACCGTCAGGTCGGTGAGCTGTTGCGGCGCGACCGGCTCACCGGTGACGCCCGCGTCCTCTAGGTACTGAGCGATGGGCACCGGCGCCGATGCGGTTGCCGACGGAGTCGTGGTGCTCGACGACGTGGACCAGACCGATTGATAGTCGACTTTTTCCGCGCCGCAGCCCGATGCGGCCGCCACCACCAGACCGATTGCGGCCCAGTGCCGAAAGGTCACAGAATCTCTCGGACGGCGTCGATCGGCCTGGCCAGCCGGGTGCCCTTCGGCGTGACGACGAACGGCCGCTCGATCAGGATCGGATGCTCGACCATCGCGTCGAGCAGTTCGTCGTCGGACGCGTCGGCGAGCCCCAGTTCCTGGTAGACGGACTCCTTCTTGCGAACCGCGGTCCTGACGTCGATGCCCGCGTCCTTGATCATCTCGACCAACTCGGCGCGCGTCGGCGGGTTCTTCAGATACTGAACCACTTCGGGCTCGACGCCGTTGTCCCGCAACAGCTCCAGGGTCTTACGTGACGTCGAGCACTTGGGATTGTGGTAGATCCTCGACGCCATCTAGGCCGACCCGTCGAAAAGGCTTGTCACCGAACCGTTGTCGAAGACGGCACGAATGGTGTTGGCCAGCAGTGGTGCGATCGACAGCACCGTCAGCTGCGGGAACCGCTTCTCGTCACCGATCGGCAGGGTGTTGGTGACGATGACCTCACACGCTCCGCAGTCGGCCAGCCGTTGCGGCGCCGGGTCGGACAGCACCCCGTGTGTCGCAGCGATGATGACATCGCCGGCGCCGTCCTTCTTGAGCAGGTTGACTGCGCCGGCGATCGTGCCGCCGGTGTCGATCATGTCGTCGGTGAGGATGCAGGTCTTCCCGCGCACGTCGCCGACCACACGATTGGACACCACCTGGTTGGGCACCAGCGGGTCGCGGGTCTTGTGAATGAACGCCAGCGGAACGCCGCCAAGCGAGTCCGCCCACTTCTCCGCGACGCGCACCCGGCCCGAGTCGGGGGACACGACCACCATGTCGTGGTCGGAATAGTTCTCGGCGATGTACCCGGTCAGCAGCTTCTGCGCGCGCATGTGGTCGACGGGGCCGTCGAAGAAACCCTGGATCTGGTCGGTGTGCAGGTCGACCGACACGATGCGGTCAGCGCCAGCCGTCTTGAGTAGATCGGCGACCAGTCGCGCGGAGATCGGTTCGCGGCCGCGGTGCTTCTTGTCCTGCCGCGCGTACGGATAGAACGGCAGGATCGCGGTGATCCGCTTGGCGCTGCCACGCTTCAACGCGTCGATCATGATCAGCTGTTCCATCAGCCACTGATTCAGCGGCCAGGGATGGCTCTGCAGCACGAACGCGTCGCAGCCACGCACGGATTCCTCGAAGCGAACGAAGATCTCGCCGTTGGCGAAGTCCCGCGCGGTCTGCGCGGTGACAGGAGTGTCGAGTTCCTTGGCCACCTGCTCGGCCAGTTCGGGGTGCGCGCGACCCGAGAAGAGCATCAGATTCTTGCGGTTATCGGTCCACTCGGTACCCACGGTGCCCTCATTGTTCGGGGATCGTTACGGCCTAATCGTACGGGTTGCCGGACGGCTAACGACTGGCAACCGGCTTACGACGGTTCGGCGGCGTCGTCCTCACGCGCTTTGCGCGCTGCTCTGGCTGAGGCGGAATCCGGGCGTTTACGCAACACCCAGCCCTCGATGTTGCGCTGTGGGCCCGCCGACACGGCCAGTGCACCCGGCGGCACATCCTCACGCACCACCGTGCCCGCGCCGGTGTAGGCGCCGTCGCCGACGGTGACCGGCGCGACGAACATCGTGTCGGAGCCCGCCCGCACATGTGAACCAATCGTGGTGCGGTTCTTGTTCTCGCCGTCGTAGTTGACGAACACGCTCGAACACCCGATGTTGCTGTGCTCGCCGATGTCGGCGTCGCCGACGTACGTCAGGTGCGGCACCTTGGTGCCGGTGCCGATCGTCGCGTTCTTGGTCTCGACGAACGCGCCGAGCTTGCCGTCGGCGCCCAGCACCGTGCCCGGCCGCAGATACGCGAACGGCCCGACCACCGCGCCGTCGCCGATCACCGACTGCCCGCCGTGAGTGCGCACCACCGAGACGCGGTCCCCGACGGTGACGTCGGTCAGCGTGGTGTCCGGCCCGACGATGCACTGCGCGCCGATGCGGGTGCTGCCGAGCAGCTGCGTGCCGGGCTGAATCGCGGTGTCCCTGCCGATCGTCACGTCGACGTCGATCCACGTGGTGGCCGGATCCATGATCGTCACACCCGCGCGCTGATGCGTGGCGACGATGCGCCGGTTCAGCTCGGCCGCCAGGTCGGACAGCTGCACCCGGTCGTTGACGCCCGCGACCAACGTCGAATCGTCGACATGCACGGCCCGCACACTCTGGCCGTCGGAGCGGACGATCGAAATCACGTCGGTCAGGTACAGCTCCTGCTGCGCGTTGTGCGGCTGCAGCTTGCCGAGCGCGGAACGCAGCGCCGCGGCGTCGAACGCGTAGACGCCCGCGTTGATCTCGTGGATGGCCAGTTGCGACGGGCTGGCGTCGGCCTGCTCGACGATTGCGGTCACCTCGCCGTTCTGCGTCCTGATCACCCGGCCGTAGCCGGTGGGGTCGGGCAGCGTCGTGGTCAGCACGGTCACCGCGGCCGACTCGGCTCGATGCGCGGCAATCAGTCCCGCGAGGGTGTCGGCGTCCAGCAGCGGCACATCGCCGTAGGTCACCACGACGACGCCCGCGTAGTCGTCGGGGAGGGCCGACAGCGCGCAGCGCACCGCGTGGCCGGTGCCCAGTTGCTCTTCCTGCACCGCCACCTGGATCGGGCGGCCCAGTTCGTCGGCCAGGGCGGCCACGGCGGGGGTGATGCGCTCGCGGTCATGGCCGAGCAGCACCACGAGATGCCCTGGTGCGGCCTTGGCCACCGAATGCAGCGCGTGCGCGAGCATGCTGCGCCCGGCCAGCGTGTGCAGCACCTTCGGGGTGTCCGAGCGCATGCGAGTGCCCGCCCCGGCCGCTAGGACCAGGACGGCGGCCTCACCTTGCACGTCGGACATGCGTTTCCTTCCGCGCGAGCGACCGTGTTTGTACAGCGACACGCGGGTTCACTCTGTCATTTCGCGGTCGCTCGCGGCCCGAAAAGCTCCGTCGCCAGGACTCGAACCTGAACTATCTGAACCAAAATCAGAGGTGCTGCCGATTACACCACGACGGACTGATCAACTCGTGATGCTAGCCGAACGGCTTACGTCCCAAGGGGCACGAGCGGAGCGAGCGGGAGATTAGCCTGAAGGCGTGGCAGCACCGGACAAGGAAGTGCGTGCGCCCCGCGCCAGAATGACCGGCACCGAACGGCGTCATCAACTGATCGACGTCGCCCGCACGCTGTTCGCCGAGCGCGGGTACGAGGGCACCTCGATCGAGGAGATCGCGCAGCGGGCCAACGTCTCCAAACCCGTCGTCTACGAACACTTCGGCGGCAAGGAGGGCCTCTACGCGGTGGTCGTCGACCGGGAGATGTCGGCGCTGCTCGACGGGATCACCTCGTCGCTGACCAAGATGACCAACAACCGGTCCCGGCTGCGTATCGAGCGGGTGGCGCTGGCGCTGCTGACCTACGTCGACGAACGCACCGACGGGTTCCGGATCCTGATCCGCGACTCGCCGGCGGCCATCACCGCAGGCACCTACTCGACGCTGCTCAATGAGGCCGTCAACCAGGTGTCGTCGATCCTGGCGGGCGATTTCTCCCGGCGTGGCCTTGACCCCGACATGGCGCCGCTGTACGCCCAGGCGCTTGTCGGTTCGGTGTCGATGACGGCGCAGTGGTGGCTCGACGTGCGTGAGCCCAAGAAAGAAGTGGTCGCCGCGCATCTGGTCAACCTGTGCTGGAACGGCTTGATGCATCTCGAGGACGATCCCCAGCTGATCGACGAGTGATTGCGCTGGCAAACACCCGACCGGTGTCTGCCGTTCGGGCTATCGTGGACCAACCGCACGACGGAGGTCCCGTGAGCGACACCCAAGAGGTTCTCGACGAGGTTGACGCGCAACTCGACGCCGCCAAGCGGTTGGAAGACGTCCAGCATGTGGCGAAGACCGCAGCCCGCCGCCTCACCGGCGCCCAGGGCGCGACGTTCGTCCTTCTCGACGGCCAGGACTGCTACTACGCCGACGAGGACTCGATGAGCCCGCTGTGGAAGGGGCAACGGTTTCCCGCGACCCACTGCATCAGCGGGTGGGCGATGCTGCACGGCACCACGGTGTCGATCCCCGATATCCGCTGTGACGACCGCATCCCCCAGGCGGCCTACCGCCCCACATTCGTCCGCAGCCTGGTGATGGCGCCCATGCTGGCGCCCGAACCGCTCGGTGCGATCGGCGCGTACTGGGCACGCCCGCGACAGCCGTCCGCGGCGGCCGTGCAGGCGCTGGAACAACTCGCGGGCCTGGCAGTGACGGCGCTGCGGCGTTTCCCCGACGGTATGCCCGACCCGAGTTTCCAGGCGGGCGCGGCCCCCTAGCCGGCGGACTTGGCCAGCACCACAACGACTTTGATCGCGGGCCTAGGATGGAACCATCATGACCGCATCGGGGCACACCCATGTTCAAACCCCGATCGCGGGGCTCGTTGACCTGGCGTTGAGGGATCCGTCGCTGGCGGACGTCGCCCGTCGCGCCGCAGAGCGACCCAGCGATCTCGCACTCGTCGGGCCTGCCAGTGCGCGGCTGTTCGCGGCCGCCGCGCTTGCGCAGGCCGGACCGCTGCTCGTCGTCACCGCAACCGGCCGCGAAGCCGACGACCTGACCGCCGAACTGCGTGGCGTCTTCGGGGACGCGGTAGCGCTTTTCCCGTCCTGGGAGACGCTGCCGCACGAGCGGTTGTCGCCGGGCGTCGACACCGTCGGTGCGCGGCTGATGGTGTTGCGCAGGCTTGCGCGCCCTGACGACTCGCGACTCGGGCCGCCACTGCGCATCGTGGTCACCACCGCACGGTCGCTGCTGCAGCCGATGGCTCCGGACATTGCCGACGTCGAGCCGGTGACGCTGATCGTCGGCGTCGAGGCCGAGTTCGACGACATCATCGCGCGGCTGGTGGAGTTGGCGTACGAGCGCGTCGACATGGTCGGCAAGCGTGGCGAATTCGCGGTCCGCGGCGGCATTCTCGACTTGTTCCCGCCGACCGCCGAACACCCGGTGCGTGTGGAGTTCTGGGGCGACGAAGTCTCCGAGATGCGGATGTTCTCCGTCGCCGACCAGCGCTCCATCCCCGAGATCGACGCGGACTTCGTGGTCGCTGTGCCGTGCCGCGAGCTGCTGCTGACCGACGACGTCCGCGACCGTGCCGCGGAGTTGTCCGCCCAGCACCCGGTGGCCGAGAACAGCGTGCCGGGCAGCGTCCCCGACATGCTGGCCAAGCTGTCCGAAGGCATTCCCGTCGACGGCATGGAGGCACTGCTGCCGCTGCTGCGGCCCACCCAACTGACAACGCTGTCGGCGCATCTACCCGAGGGCACGCCGCTGCTGATCTGCGATCCGGAGAAGGTGCGCACCCGGGCGGCCGACCTGATCAAGACCGGGCGCGAGTTCCTGGAGGCGTCATGGTCGACGGCGGCGGTCGGCGGTGACGTGCCGATCGACATCGAGGCGCTGGGCGCGTCGGGCTTCGTCGAAATCGACGACGCCCGAGACGCCGCGCGCGACGGCGGGCACCCGTGGTGGACGCTCTCGCAGCTGTCCGACGAGTCGGCTTTGGAGCTGAACATCCGCCCGGCGCCGTCGGCGCGGGGCCAGCAGTCGAACATCGACGAAATCTTCGCGATGCTGCGGGCGCACGTCGCGACCGGCGGCTACGCCGCTGTCGTAACGCCCGGCACCGGCACGGCGCACCGCGTCATCGAACAGCTAGCCGAATCCGACACTCCCGCAACGCTTTTGGATGGCGGCATCGCCCCGAAAGAAGGTGTGGTCGGCGTGCTCAAGGGCCCGCTGCACGACGGTGTGGTGCTCGAGGGCGCCAACCTGGTGGTGATCACCGAGACCGATTTGACCGGCAACCGGGCCACCGCGACCGAGGGCAAGAAGCTGGCGGCCAAGCGGCGCAACGTGGTCGATCCGCTGGCGCTGACCGCAGGCGATCTGGTGGTACACGATCAGCACGGCATCGGCCGGTTCGTCGAGATGACCGAACGCGTGGTGGGCGGCGCCCGGCGCGAATATCTGGTGCTCGAATACGCGTCGGCCAAGCGCGGTGGCGGGTCGGACCGGCTTTACGTGCCGATGGACTCGTTGGATCAGCTGTCCCGCTACGTCGGCGGCGAGGCGCCGACGTTGAGCAGGCTCGGCGGCAGCGACTGGGCCAACACCAAGACCAAGGCGCGCAGGGCGGTTCGCGAGATCGCGGCCGAACTGGTGTCGCTGTACGCCAAGCGGCAGACGTCACCGGGCCACGCGTTCGCACCGGACACCCCGTGGCAGGCGGAGATGGAGGACGCGTTCGGCTTCACCGAGACCGTGGACCAGTTGACCGCGATCACCGAAGTCAAGGCCGACATGGAGAAGCCGGTGCCGATGGATCGGGTGATCTGCGGCGACGTCGGCTACGGCAAGACCGAGATCGCGGTGCGCGCGGCGTTCAAGGCGGTGCAGGACGGTAAGCAGGTCGCGGTGCTGGTCCCGACGACGCTGCTGGCCGACCAGCACCTGCAAACCTTCACCGAGCGGATGGCCGGCTTCCCGGTCACCGTCAAGGGACTGTCGCGGTTCACCGACCCCGCCGAATCGCGGGCGGTGCTCGAAGGCATGAAGGACGGCTCCGTCGACATCGTGATCGGCACCCACCGGCTGTTGCAGACCGGCGTGACGTGGAAGGACCTCGGCCTGGTCGTGGTCGACGAAGAGCAGCGCTTCGGCGTCGAGCACAAAGAGCACATCAAATCGATGCGCACCCACGTCGACGTGTTGACGATGAGCGCAACGCCGATCCCGCGCACGCTGGAGATGAGCCTGGCCGGGATCCGCGAGATGTCGACGATCCTCACCCCGCCGGAGGAGCGGTATCCGGTGCTGACATACGTCGGCCCGCACGACGACAAGCAGATCGCGGCGGCGTTGCGGCGCGAGATGCTGCGCGACGGGCAGGCGTTCTACATCCACAACCGGGTGCGCTCGATCGAGCAGGCGGCCGCGAAGGTGCGCGCGCTGGTGCCGGAGGCCCGCGTCGCGATCGCGCACGGGCAGATGCCGGAGGATCTGCTGGAGCGCACGGTCGAGGGCTTCTGGAACCGCGAGTTCGACATCCTGGTGTGCACGACGATCGTCGAGACGGGCCTTGACATTTCGAACGCGAACACGTTGATCGTGGACCGCGCCGACACATTCGGGCTGTCCCAGTTGCACCAGCTGCGCGGCAGGGTGGGGCGTTCCCGTGAGCGCGGCTATGCGTACTTCCTCTATCCGCCCGAGGTGCCGCTGACCGAGACCGCCTATGACCGGCTGGCGACCATCGCGCAGAACAACGAGCTGGGCGCGGGCATGGCGGTCGCGATGAAGGACCTCGAGATTCGCGGGGCGGGAAACGTGCTGGGCGCCGAGCAGTCCGGGCACGTCGCGGGCGTCGGGTTCGACCTCTACGTGCGGCTGGTCGGCGAGGCGGTCGAGGCGTACCGCGCGGCGGCTGACGGGAAAACCGTTGTGGCGCCTGAAGAACCGAAGGACGTCCGGATCGACCTACCCGTCGATGCGCATTTGGCGCCGGATTACATTCCCAGCGACCGGTTGCGCCTGGAGGCCTATCGGCGGCTGGCGGCGGCCGCCGACGACGCCGGGGTGGATGCAGTGGTCGACGAGTTGATCGACCGCTACGGTCCGCTGCCGGAAGCGGCCGAGAGATTGGTTGCTGTGGCGCGGCTGCGGTTGCTGTTCAGGACCTACCGGATCACCGAACTGAGTGCCATATCGGAGTCCACGTTGCGGCTGTCGCCGCTGCAGTTGGCCGATTCGCAGCAACTGCGGCTCAAGCGGCTGTACCCGGGAGCGAATTACCGCGCGACCACGTCGACGGTGCAGGTGCCGATCCCGCGGGCGGGTTCCGGCGTCGGCGCGCCGCGGATTCGTGATCTTGAACTCGTCGCTTTCGTAGCCGGTTTGGTACTCGCCCTCGATGGAAAACCCCAGGAAGGTGTTGATATAACGAAGTTCGGAGGTAGGCCGATGAGTGACAAGAGACAGGCGACATGACCGTCGTCCTGGTCGATCCTCGCCGACCTTCGCTCGTCCCTGTCGAGGCCATCGACTTGCTGGGCGGCGACGTCCAATACACCGAGGAGATGCCTGTCAAGGTGCCCTGGTCGCTGCCTGCCGCGCGGCCGTGGTTCTTCGGCGCGCCGGAAGACGAGGCCGCCCCGGTGTTGCTGTCGTCGGATCGCGAGCATCCCGCGGTGAAGGAGCGCCTTGCGGCAGGCGACAAGCTGATCGCGGCGCCTGAGCCCGCCGCGGGTGAGCGGTTGGTGGACGCGGTGGCGATGATGGACAAGCTGCGCACGGCGGGGCCGTGGGAGGGCGAGCAAACCCACGACTCGCTACGGCGCTACCTGCTCGAAGAGACCTACGAGGTGTTCGACGCGGTGCGTGGCGGCAACGCCGACGAACTGCGCGAAGAACTCGGCGATGTGTTGCTGCAAGTGCTGTTTCACGCGCGTATTGCCGAGGATGCGCCGCAGCACCCGTTCACCATCGACGATGTGGCGGATTCGTTGGTGCGCAAGCTCGGCAACCGGGTGCCCGCCGTGCTGGCGGGGGAGACGATCTCGCTGGACGAGCAGCTCGCCCAGTGGGAGGAGCGCAAGAAACTCGAGAAGACGCGCAACTCGTCGATGGACGACGTGCCGACCGCCCAGCCGGCGTTGGCGTTGGCGCAGAAGGTGCTCGAGCGGGTGGCCGCCGCGGGGCTGCCCGGCGATCTGGTCCCTGACTCCATCACGACGGTGACGGTGACGGTGGACTCGGATGCTGAAAACGTCTTGCGCTCAGCTGTTCTGGAGTTCATGGACACCGTGCGCACGGTGGAGCACGCGATCGCCGCCGGCCGCCGCGGTGAGGACGTCCCCGAGGAACTGGACATGACAACGCTTGGCGAGATCTCCGAGGAGGAGTGGCGCACGTACTGGTCGACGGCCGACGACACCGAGCCCGCGCCGGACCGCATTCCTGAGCCGACGCCCGCTGACGTCCCGGAGCCCGCGCCGGTTGAGGTGCCGGAGCCCGCGCCGGTTGACGTGCCCGAGCCCGCGCCCGAAGACCTCAGCGCCTGAGCCTTCGCCCCAGTGTGAAGCCACTGCGAAGAAATCGCCGAAAAATCACAGTAGGTTCACATTGGGCGAAGGCTCAGGCGAACAGCGTGGAACCCCAGTACGCCGACGCGTCACCCTCGCGGATGCCCGGCGGGCACGCGAAAACGGCTGTGCCGGTGTGGAAAATGTACTCGTTCAACGCATCGCCCGACATCTGGGCCAGCACCGGGACGAAGTTCGTGGCAGGGCTGCGCACGAACGCGATGAAGAACAACCCGGCATCGAGGTGACCGAATCCGTCGGATCCGTCGGTGAAGTTGTATCCGCGGCGCAGCATCTTGATTCCGCCGAGATGGTCGGGCGACACCAACCGAATGTGGGCGTCGACGTCGATCAGCGGGTTTCCGTCAGCGTCCTTGATGCCGAAGTCCACCGGCGCGAACTCGTCGTCGTAGCCATTGGGCGCACCGCTGCCCTTCTGACGCCCGATCACGCGCTCCTGCTCCTTGAGCGTGGTCCGATCCCACGCCTCGATGCGATTGCGGATCCGCCGCGTCACCAGATACGTGCCACCCGCCAGCCAGTCAGGCCCGTCGCCCGTGGCCACCCAGACGTTCTTGTCGAGCGCATCGTGGTCATCGGCCTTGATGTTGTTGGTTCCGTCCTTGAACCCCAACATATTTCGTGGTGTCGCCTGGTCGCGCGTCGTCGAGGACGTCCGGCCGAAGCCCAGCTGTGAATACTTCACCGCGACCGTGCCGAACCCGACGCGAGCCAAGTTGCGCACAGCGTGCACGGCGACCTGTGGGTCGTGTGCGCACGCCTGGATGCAGATGTCGCCGCCGCACTTGGCCGGATCCAATATCTCGTTGGTGAACTTCGGCAGGTCGGCCAGCGCCGCAGGGCGCTGCGAAGCGATACCGAACCGGTCCTTGCCGTCCTTCGAGAAGAACGACGGCCCGAACCCGATCGTCAACGTCAAGCCGGACGCCGGCAGGCCCAGCGCCTCGCCCGTATCATCCGGCGGCGCATAGGGATTGCCGCCGACAGCACCGTTCGGCACCGCGTCTTCACCCTGCGTCATCCGCTCGGCCATCTGGGTCCACTGCTTCAGCAGCGCGATGACGTCCTCGCGGCTATCGGTCGTGACATCGAAGGCGCAGAAGTGCATTCGATCCTGCTGCGGTGTGATGATGCCCGCCTGGCGCTCTCCGCGGAACGGTATCGGCTTGTCCAGGCCGACATCAACGCTCGCCGCCGACGCCCGACCCGCGAGTGCTCCTGCGCCCGCGGCGCCCACCACCGCGGCGGTCGCCCCCGCCGCGCCGAACAGCTTCCGCCGTGAGAGGCCCCGCCGCGGTTCGGGGTCACTGGGGCGCGATGACACCTTGCACCTGGCTTACTTCCTTGGACAACGCGTCGATCGCCCGCGACAGCTCCTGGCGCTGCGGTTCGGTGACCTTGTCGTAGGACACGAATCCGTCGCCCTGCCGGTACTTTTCGAGCAGCGCCTCGACCTCAGCGAACCGCTGGTCGACCTTTTTCCCGAGGTCGGCGTTGCGCTCGTCGAGGATTGGCCGCACCGACGCCACCGCGGTCTGCGAGCCCTCGACGTTGGCCTTGAAATCCCACAGGTCGGTGTGGCTGAAGATGTCCTCTTCGCCGGTGATCTTGCTGGCGCCCACCTCGTCGAGCAGACCCTGTGCGCCGCCGGCGATCTGGGTCGAGTCGATCCTGTACTCAGGCGCCTTCACGCCCTTGTCGAGTTCGTTCACGTCGGCCATCAGCTGGTCGGCCATCGCGTTGCTGTCGGGCTGCAAACCGGTGACCCACAGATCCTTCTCCAACCGGTGGAAGCCGGTCCACCTCTGACCCGGCTCCAAATCCGCCTCGCGGAGGTCGATGCGCGGATCGAGATCGTTCGGGAACGACTCGGCGACGGGCTCGATGCGCTCGTAATAGGTTCGTGCGACGGGGTATTGCGCCTTGGCCGCGTTGACGTCACCCTTCTTGATCGCGTCGACGAACACCCCGGTCGCCGCGATCAGCGCGTCGGTCTGGCTGTTGACGTACCGCTTGTAGCTGTCGGAGGCTTCCTTGAACTTGCCGGCTTCGTCGACCTTCACCGCGTCACCGGTGACCTTGAAGTCGGCGCGGATGCCGTCGCCGACCATGCCCGGCTTGCACGCGGTCTGGTAGGTGCCCGGCTCGGCGAGTTGGACGATCAGCTTGCGCTGCAGGCCGGGGGAGATGTTCTCCACCTCGCCCATCACCCGCTCGCCCTCGCCGTAGACGTAGAACTCGGTGACTTTGTTGCCGTTGTTGGTGATGACGAAGGTGCTTGCGCCGGTGGCCGCTTCGGTGCCCGACAGCTCGCACGCGGTGTCCGACGCGTTGACCGTGATCTGCGACGGTGAACTCTTTCCCGGTTCGGCAGGGGCCGCCTCTTCCTTCGCCTGGCAGCTCGTCAGGGCCAGACCCGCCAGCGCAGCCGTTGCGACGGCAAGGGACGAATGAAGCTTCACGTGGTGGACCTTTCGGGTTCGGGAAGGGGTTGGTCAGACGGATCGGGTCGCGCGGGCGACGTGGCCGGCCGCAGGAAGATCGACAGCACCAGCACGAGGTAGGCCAGCCACGCGACCAGTTGCAGCACGGTCGGCGTCGGCGTGATGTTGAAGACGCCCTGGATGATCTCGCCGTACCAGGACGACCAGTTGAACCAGGTGCTGATGTCGAAAGCCTTGGCGCTCAGCCCCGGCAGCCAGCCGACGGTCTGAAGGGCGCCGACGCCATAGGACAGGATGCCCGCGGCCACCAGGATCAGGAACACGCCGGTGTAGGAGAAGAACTTCGCGAGGTTGATCCGCACGGCGCCGGCGTACATGCCGTATGCGATCGCCGCGGCGGCCACCACACCGATCACCAGGCCGATCAGCGGCCACGACGTCTGCGCCTCGGCATAGCCGACCATGAACAGCGCCGTCTCGACGCCTTCGCGGCCCACCGCCAAAAACGCCAGCGCCAGCACCGCCAGCGATCCGGTCTCCAGCGCGCGCTGCATGTCGCCGCGCAGTTCACCGGATATCGACGCGGCGGCCCGCTTCATCCACAGCACCATGGTCGTGACGATGGCCACGGCCACCACCGAGGCGAGTCCGGCGATCGCCTCGGCCGCCAACCCCGAGATCGTGTTCTCGCCGAACTGGATCACCAGGAACACCACGACAGTCATCGCGATCGCCGCGCCGACGCCCAGCCACACCCACTTGAGCGCGTCGCGGCGCTGCGCCTTGACCAGGAATGCGACAAGGATGCTGACGACGATCGCCGCCTCGAGGCCTTCGCGCAGGCCGATCAAACCGCTTCCGAACAGCTGCGATGTGATGTTGGGTGCGGCGGCCTGAATACTGACATGGAAGTCCGTACCAGCAGTCATCGACTTGTCCTCGCTACGCCGTAATCGCGCACTTTGCTTTGGCTGTCCAAAGAAAGGTGTGGCTCACCTTAGCAGGGCGAGACACGGCAGAGCACAGGTCCGGTGAGCATTGCCGATCTGGTCCGCGTGCATGCGACCATGGCAATGACGAGAGTGGGTTTGAGGGAGTCCGGTGTCGCCAGTGCGTTGGCTACGGGCTGTCGCGGTGATCGGCGCGACAGTGCTACTGATGGCCTCCAGTTGCTCTTGGCAAATGGGCACGCCGATTCCCGAGGGGGTGCCGCCGCCTCCCGGCGATCCGGTGCCGAAGATCGACACCCACGCCAAGGGCAGGCCCGCCGACCAACTGCGCGAGTGGGCGGCCCAGCGCGCGCCCGCACTGGGCATGCCTGCTGCCGCGCTCGAGGCCTATGCCTACGCCGCCCGGGTCGCGGAGGTGGAGAATCCCGACTGCCACATCGCGTGGACGACGCTGGCGGGCATCGGACAGGTGGAGAGCCACCACGGCACCTACCGCGGCGCGGTCATCGCGCCGAACGGCGACGTCACCCCGCCGATCCGCGGTGTGCGCCTCGACGGCACCAACGGCAATCTGGAGATCATCGACAACGACGCCGACGCCGACGGTGATCCGCAGTACGCAAGGGCCATGGGGCCGATGCAGTTCATCCCTGAAACCTGGAAGCTCTACGGCGTCGACGCCAACAATGACGGCATCGTCAGCCCGGACAATTTCGACGACGCCGCGCTGTCCGCGGCGGGCTACCTGTGCTGGCGCGGCAAAGACCTGGCCAAGGCGCGCGGTTGGATGGACGCGCTGCACGCCTACAACCACTCCGACCAGTACGCCCGCACCGTCAGGGACTGGGCGACGGCCTACGCGAACGGACACCCCCTCTAAGCACGACGCGGGCGGATGCACGCTCTAGGCTCATCTGCGAGTCCGGCGGTGCCGGTCCAAGACCAAGGAGAATGCCAGTGCCCATCATCGAGCAGGTTGGAGCCCGCGAGATCCTCGACTCCCGCGGTAACCCGACGGTCGAGGTCGAAGTGGCCCTGTCGGACAGCACCTTCGCCCGTGCCGCGGTGCCTTCGGGGGCGTCGACCGGCGAGCACGAAGCGGTGGAACTGCGCGACGGCGGTAGCCGTTACGGCGGCAAGGGCGTCGAGAAGGCGGTCAACGCCGTGCTCGACGACATCGCACCGGTGGTCATCGGCCTGTCCGCCGACGATCAGCGGCTTGTCGACCAGGCGCTGGTCGACCTCGACGGCACACCGGACAAGTCCCGCCTCGGCGCCAACGCGATGCTCGGGGTGTCGCTCGCCGTGGCCAAGGCCGCCGCCGAGGCGGCTGAGCTGCCGCTGTTCCGCTACATCGGTGGGCCCAACGCGCACATCCTGCCGGTGCCGATGTTGAACATCCTCAACGGCGGCGCCCACGCCGACACCGGTGTCGACGTCCAGGAGTTCATGGTCGCGCCGATCGGTGCGCCGTCGTTCAAGGAATCGCTGCGCTGGGGCGCCGAGGTGTACCACTCGCTGAAGTCGGTCCTCAAGAAGCAGGGCCTGGCCACCGGCCTCGGCGACGAGGGCGGCTTCGCGCCCGACGTCGCAGGCACCAAGGCGGCGCTCGACCTGATCCTGAGCGCCATCGAGGCGACCGGCCTCAAGCCTGGCTCCGACGTGGCTTTGGCCCTCGATGTCGCGGCTACCGAATTCTTCACCGCGGGAACGGGTTACAGCTTCGAGAAGGAGACCCGCACCGCCGAGCAGATGTCCGAGTTCTACGCCGGGCTGATCGACTCCTATCCACTGGTGTCGATCGAGGACCCGCTGTCGGAGGACGACTGGGACGGCTGGGTGGCGCTGACCACGGCCATCGGCGATCGCGTGCAACTGGTCGGCGACGACCTGTTCGTCACCAATCCCGAGCGGCTCGAGGACGGCATCGAAAAGGGTGCGGCCAACGCCCTTCTGGTGAAGGTCAACCAGATCGGCACGCTCACCGAGACCCTGGATGCGGTGGCCTTGGCGCACAACAGCGGCTACCGCACGATGATGAGCCACCGCAGCGGCGAGACCGAGGACACCACGATCGCCGACCTCGCCGTCGCGGTGGGCAGCGGCCAGATCAAGACCGGTGCCCCGGCCCGCAGTGAGCGTGTGGCGAAGTACAACCAGTTGCTGCGCATCGAGGAAATCCTCGGCGACGCGGCGCGTTACGCAGGCGACCTGGCCTTCCCGCGGTTCTCCGTAGAGGCGGGGGCCAAATAACCCGTGCCTGAGGCGAAACGGCCCGATCCCAAACGGCGGTCCCCTGCGGGCCGCCCGAAGGGGACCGCGCCTGCCCGCCGCCAACCACGCACCAACGAGAAGGCTTCGGCTTCTGTCCAGGCCGCGCCCGTCGAGAAGCCGAAGGAAACCATCCGCGAGTCGATCGTCGCCGCGGCGGAGCAGCAGTCCGAACAGCGGTTCGGATCGGCGGCCCGTCGCGCGGCAATCCTCGCCGCGGTGGTGTGTGTGCTCACGCTGACCATCGCCGGGCCGGTGCGGACGTACTTCGCGCAGCGCACGGAGATGAAGCAGTTGAAGGCGACCGAGGAGCAACTTCGTTCGCAGATCGCCGATCTCGAGGAGCAGAAGGTCAAGCTCGCCGACCCGGTCTTCATCGCCGCGCAGGCCCGCGAACGACTCGGCTTCGTGATGCCCGGCGACATCCCGTATCAGGTGCAGTTGCCCGAGAGCGCCATCGCGCCGGGCGCCCCTGGCGGCGAGGCGCCGACGGTGAAGAGCGGCGACCCCTGGTACACGTCGCTGTGGCACACCATCGCCGATGCGCCACACGGGGTTTCGCCCGTGCCTGCTCCCGCCCCTGCGCCCCCGCCGCCTCCCGGTGGTTGACGCAGCGGATCTCGACATCGTCGCGCGGCAACTGGGCCGCGAGCCCCGCGGCGTGCTCGAGATCGCCTACCGATGCCCCAACGGCGAGCCCGGCGTCGTCAAGACCGCACCCAGACTGCCCGACGGCACCCCGTTTCCGACGTTGTACTACCTGACGCATCCAGTGCTCACCGCTGCGGCCAGCAGGCTCGAGTCGTCGGGCATGATGCGGGAGATGTCCGAACGGCTGCAACAGGATTCGCAGTTGGCAGCCGCGTACCGCAGGGCGCACGAGTCGTATTTGGCGGAGCGCGACGCAGTCGAACCGCTGGGTACGACGTTTTCTGGTGGCGGCATGCCGGAGCGGGTCAAGTGTCTGCATGTCGTGATCGCGCACTCGCTCGCAAAAGGTCCCGGCGTCAATCCCTTCGGCGACGAAGCCTTGGCGGTGTTGGCGGCGGAGCCGGCGATGGCGGGCATCCTGGAGAAGGAGAAGTGGACGTGAGTGTCGCGTACCCGCACCCCCGGCGCCGGAACAAGGTTCCGGTACACAAAACCGCGGTTCTGCGTGTCGTAACAATGATCTCGACGGGACAGTGGACATGAACCGGGTGGCGGCGATCGACTGCGGCACGAATTCGATCCGGCTGTTGATCGCGGACAAGACGGATGGCGGGCTGGCCGATGTGCACCGCGAGATGCGGATCGTGCGGCTCGGCCAGGGGGTCGATGCCACAGGGCAGTTCGCGCCGGAAGCGCTGGCCCGCACGAAAGCGGCGCTGGCCGACTACGCCGATTTGTTGCGCAGGTTCGAGGTGCCCAAGGTGCGGATGGTCGCGACGTCGGCGGCCCGCGACGTCGCCAACCGCCACGAGTTCTTCGCGATGACCGCCGACGTGCTCGGCGCCGCAGTGCCCGGTGCGGTCGCGGAGGTGATCAGCGGCACCGAGGAGGCTGCGCTGTCATTCCATGGCGCGGTGGACGAATTGGACTCGGCCGCAGCGCCGTTCGTCGTGGTCGACCTGGGCGGAGGCTCGACCGAAGTGGTGCTCGGCTCGCGCGACGTCGAGGCGAGCTACTCGACGGACATCGGTTGCGTGCGGCTCACCGAGCGCTGCTTGCACTCCGATCCGCCGACGCCCGCCGAGATCGCCGCGGCACGTGAGGTGGTCCGCGAGGGTATGGGCGAGGCGCTGCGTGCCGTGCCCGTCGAGCGGGCGCGCACCTGGGTCGGGGTGGCGGGCACCATGACGACACTGTCGGCGCTGGCGCAGAAGATGACCAGCTACGACTCCGAGGCGATCCACCTGTCCAGGGTCGGGTTCAGCGAGCTTCTACCGGTGTGCGAGCAGTTGATCGCGATGACCCGCAAACAACGTGCGGCGCTCGGACCCATGCATGAGGGCCGCGTCGACGTGATCGGCGGCGGCGCAATCATTGTCGAGGAGCTTGCGGCCGCGTTGGGCGACCGCGCGAACATTGACGAGTTGGTGGTCAGCGAGCACGACATCCTTGACGGTATCGCGCTGTCGATCGCCTAGCCTGCGGCGGTTCCGACGTAGTGCGGCACGCCCCTTTCGCGGAATCGGCGCCCGGTCATCTTCTCCGACTTGATCCGGACGAAGTGGTCGCGTTTGCCGTCCACCCATGGCTGCACGAACGTGCCTGCCACCTCGACCAATTCGTCCACTCCGGTGATCTCTTGGGCGTGCCCGACGACGGTCACGCTCCACCCGGAGCGCAGGTCGGGATCCAGTTCGTCGGCTTCGAAAGCCACGACTTGGTTCGCGGCGGCGGCGGTCAGCTTGCCTCCACCTGCGACCCGGATCACCACGTCGTCGCGCCACAACCGGAAGTTCACCGGTTGCACCGCAGGCAGCGCGTCCTCGGTGAACACGAGCCGGCCGACCCGAACGCCCTGCAGCAGATCCAGGCACTGCCTGCGATTGAGGACGTCGAGCTCTTGTCCCTTCGGCATATGCGGTCAACCTCCTTGTCGACAGCCGTCCAGCGTCGTCAACTGCTCCGTACCGCCACTGTGCACCATCCGCCGGGGAAGCGGCAGGGGCGTGGGTCCCTAATTCAAGGGGCCAGCGGCCAGGCTTTCATGCGACACCTGCAGCGCAATACGGACGGTTGAGAATTACCGGCCGGGTGCAGATTTCGGTGAGCGGCGGCGCTTCGTCGGGTCGCGTTGTCCCGCGAGTGTCAGGCCCAGCACCACCATGCCGACGCCGAGGCCGAAGTGCAGCCAGTTGTCGGGCCCGTTGACCGGCAGTAGGCGACTGCCCGCGAGCAGGCCCTGCAGCCACAGCACCAGGTAGACCACGCCCCCGCCGAGGAAGTACGCCCGCGATGCGGCATACGTGCGCGCCAGGGCAAAGCCGACGAAGCCCGACACCAGATGCAAAACGTTGTCGAGGCCCGAAATCGCAAACACGCCGAACAGTTTTCCCGCTGTGGTCACACCGGGGACGAACCCCAGCACACCAATCACCAGGAACCCGGCGGCAACGATCATCGCCGCGGCCTGGACCGCCATGTACTTAGGAGTGGTCGCGGCCATCGCCTTCTCTCCTGCGCTTATTTACGCAGCAGAAATACCCCCGCCGGCGCCGGGTTAACCAGAAGAGTCGGGGTAGCTACCGCCTGATGTTGCAGTTCGGCGGGTTGCCGCAGTGGTGGCCGCCCTCGCACGCGTTGCAATGGCAGTTACAGCCGGAGCCGGCCTTGACTTCTGGTGCTCGCATCGTCGATCAACTCCTCTGTCGCTCTGACCACCCAAAAGGGGCGGGAGCAGAGTTCATTCTCGCGGACGCATATCAACATATGACGACGTCACAATGATTCGCATGACTTTGGGGTAACGGATGCATTCTGCCGGCCGGCGCGTTTTCAAGGGCATGGCGAATGAGCGAACTGAACTAGACAGCCGGCTTAACAGGCGCCAAAGTTCCGGTGTGATCGAGTTGAGCGAGCAGACGGTCATCGACCAGTTGGTCGCGCGTCTGACGAGTCGGTATCCGACCATTTCCGAGTCGACCGTGGAGTCCGTCGTTCGCGATGTACACGCCAGGTACGACGACAGGCCGTTGCGGGACTTCGTACCGTTGTTCGTCGAGCGCCACGCCCGAGCTGAACTCGAGCGGTACACGTCGCGAACGGTTAGCGCGTGCGAGCCAGATCGGGGTGGTCGCGCTCGTTGAATCGGCGCAAACCTTCGAAAGTTTCGGGTTCGCCGATGGAGCGTCGGAAACACTCGGCTTCGATGCGCAGTCCGTCGTCGAGCGGTCGGCCCAATCCGGTGCGCGCGGCTTCCAGATCGGTACGCAGCGCCGGCTGAGGCAGTTCCGCGATGGTCTCGGCCAACTCGATGGCTCGCTGCAGGCAGGTTCCCGTCGGCACCACTTCGTTGACAAGGCCGATGCGTTCAGCCTCGCAGGCGCCGATCACCCGACCGGTGACGATCAACTCGATCGCGCGCCGGTACCCCAGAATGCGGGTGAGCCGTTGGGTGCCGCCGTCAGCCAATCCGATGTTCCACCGACGGCAGGTCACTCCGAAGGTGGCGTGCTCGTCGGCGATCGCCATGTCGGTCCTTCTGTCGCTTATTTGAACTGTTGCATCCTTCCCGCCACGGTCGCCCATTTTTCCAGGTTAATGGCGGCGACTTGTTCGCAGGCGGTAACAACAGTGCATCGACACGTTCGAATTAGAGATCTCGTTCGAGCAACTGGTGCGTATCGAGGCTGCCATTGACGTCGTGGCCAGTTTCCCGGCCACCAGCCGCCCAGGCACGATAGGTGTCGAGTTCGGCGCGCTCCGGTGCTCGCAGCGCATCGGGTCTGCACAGTCGAGCGGTCTGACATGCTCGGCATGTCGCTCCAGCCGGAGGGACGGATCATTTGGGGTGGGTACGTCGTAGGGGACGCACTTCGGTAGTCGCCGTCGACGCCGGACAGTCCTCGACGACGGGCCGAACCCCAGCGGCTCTCGAAATTCCTGGCGTGCCTGCAAATTTGCGCTGGTTACTCACACGACGAACACGAGCTGCATTTTCAAACAAGCCAAAGCGATTGCCGTGAGCCAGTTTACCGAGACGATGTTCTTCAACGCGCGGTCCAGCTTCAAGGGCATGACCACCGGTGAGCCCGACGCCCCCGTCCGGCACACGTGGGCCGAGGTGCACCAGCGGGCCCGCAGCGTCGCCGGTGGTCTGGCCGCCGGCGGTGTTGGACACGGTGACGCTGTCGCGGTGCTGGCTGGCGCGCCTGTTGAGATCGCACCGACCGCGCAGGGCATTTGGATGCGCGGGGCGAGTTTGACCATGCTGCACCAGCCACCCCGCGCACCGACCTGCAGCGCTGGGCCGAGGAGACCACGGCCGTCATCAAGATGATCGACGCAGCCGCGGTCGTCGTCTCGGATCCGTTCATGGCGGCGGCGCCCGTGCTCTCCGAGCTCGGGATGCAGGTGCTGACGGCCCAAGAACTGCTCAAAGGCCGCGCGATCTCCCCGGTCGAGACCGACGACGATGATGTGGCGCTCATGCAGCTGACGTCGGGGTCGACCGGGTCGCCCAAAGCTGTCCAGATCAGCCACCGCAACTTCGTTGCCAATGCCGAGGCGATGATCGCCGGCTGCAACTTCGACGTCGACACCGACGTGAGCGTGAGCTGGCTCCCGTGCTTTCACGACATGGGCATGACGGGCTATCTGACCGTGCCGATGTAACACGGCGGCGAGCTCGTCAAGATCACACCGATGGATTTCCTGCGCGATACGTTGTTGTGGGCCAAGCTTATTGACAAGTACAAGGGCACCATGACGGCGGCACCGAACTTCGCCTACAACCTGTTCGCCAAGCGGTTGCGCAGGCAGGCCACCCCCGGCGACTACGACCTTTCCTCGTTGCGGTGGGCGCTCTCGGGCGCCAAGCAGGTCGATCCTTGTGATGTCGAGGACCTCTGCGAGGCCGGGGCACCGTTCGGGTTGCGGCCCGAGGCGATCATCCCGGCCTACGGTATGGCCGAGACGACGGTCGCGGTGTCATTTTCCAAGTGCGGCGGCGGCATGGTGGTCGACGAGGTTGACGCCGACCTGCTCGCCGTTCTGCGCCGCGCCGTCCCTGCAAGCAAGGAACACACCCGGCGGCTGGTGTCCCTGGGCCAGCCGCTGACCGGCATGGAGCTGCGCATCATCGACGAGGACGGCAGCGTGCTGCCGCCGCGCGGCGTCGGCGTCATCGAAGTGCGCGGTGAACCGGTGACCAAGGGCTACACCACGGTGGGCGGATTCCTGCCCGCGCAGGACGAACGGGGCTGGTATGACACCGGTGACCTGGGCTACCTCACCGAAACGGGCAACGTGGTGGTGTGCGGCCGGCTCAAGGACGTGATCATTATGGCCGGCCGCAACATCTACCCGACCGACATCGAGCGCGCCGCCTCCCGTGTTACGGGGGTTCGGCCGGGCTGTTCGGTGGCGGTGCGCCTGGACGCCGGGCATTCACGGGAGACGTTCGCGGTGGCGGTGGAATCCAAGGAGTACGACGACCCGGCGCAGGTGCGCCGCATCCAGCGCCAAGTGGCGCACGAGGTGGTCGCCGAGGTCGACGTCCGGCCCCGCAATGTGGTGGTGCTTCAGCCGGGCATGATCCCCAAGACGCCGTCGGGCAAACTGCGGCGCGCCCACGCCCTGGCACTCGTCAACTGAAAAGGCGTAATGGCCTCACGAACTGCCGACTCGCGGAGAGCGCTCAGACGCCCGCGTGCCCTGGTTCGCCGCACTGTTCGCGGACCCGCGGCTGGTTGCCACGTCGGCCGGCGGTGGCGTGATCCCCTGCATGACAGCGGTTTCCCGCGAGAGGAAGCTGCTCATTTCGCCGATTGCACTCGTCATCGGCGCCGGGAAGACCACTGTGGTGTTGTTCTCCACTCCCAGCTCAGCCAGCGTCTGCAAATTCCGCAATTGCAAGGCGAGCGGGTGCGCCATCATCGCATCGGACGCTTCCCCAAGAGCTGCGGCGGCCATCGATTCGCCTTTGGCGGCAATAGTTTTGGCGCGCTTCTCCCGCTCGGCCTCGGCTTGCGGGGCCATCGCGCGTTTCATGCTGTCGGGTATCTGAATATCTTTCAGCTCGACGAGGTTCACTTCGACACCCACTCGAGGGTAGCCACGTCGAGGATCTGCTGGGGGCTGGCGTTGATGACGTCAGTTCCGGACGGCGCCTCATCAAGGGGTGTGTTGACCGACCACCTTGCACAGCGTCGGTTGGGCGATCTGGTTGATAGCGGAGTCGACGTTCTCGATGGCTATCACCGATTTCACTGCGTCGAACACGCGAAAGTACGCGACTGCGGAGATGTCGACGCTGACGTTGTCGCGGGTGATGATGCCCTGAGACTGGATCGCATCGCGCGATCCGCAGCGACACCCGCAGGAGCCGGGCGATTGCCGGAATGATCAGTGCCAGGGCCCGGCTCCTTGACACCCACACTTTGCCGAGCCGGAACAAGACACCCCTTTGGTATTGCGTCACGACCTTCACGGACAGCGACAACGCGATCAGGGCGACAATGGCGAGCACTACTAGAGTGACGATCAGAGCGTTCAGTAGACATTGCGTATCCGGACTGGACGGGTCAGCTGCGTGTTGTGGCCCACGACTTCCGACGTCTCGCCCTCGCGGCCCAAACGTGGTGCCGCTGTGGGTGACTCGACCACTTGCCACGCCATTGGGTCGGCGGCCGCTAGGCATGCTGCGGCCGCTGGAGACGTACTCACGCTGCTTATGTGCGCCGGCTTCAGCGGGGTAGACGCTCTGCATATCAACCGGGTGCTCTTCGGGTACCTGCATGGCCACAGCCTTAACGAGTTGCAGGAGGTCATCGAGCGACCCGAGGAGACCGACGATGTCGTGCGCCTAGGGCTGTACCGGCTGACGGTGACCGAGTTCCCGCAGGTGCGTGCGCTTGCGTCGGCCCTGGCTAACTACGGCGGCGCCGCTGAGCTCGACCGCGGCCTCGATCTTCTGCTCTCCGGTCTGACGGCCACGCTGAAGCCAACGGATGGGCCGTCGCGATCCTGATGCGGCAACGGAGGGGACGGGACGGCGCTGTGGGTGCTATGAAGGTCACGCCGAGTTGGAAGCGTCTGTGTCCCAATAATTTAGAGCGGGGAACTGTCGATCCCGCTCGAGGTGTTCCACCGCATGACTCCATGCTGGACAAACCGAGTATGCTGGACGTATTCGGCGGTATTTCGTAACTTGATCGTTCAAGGTTGTGTCATTGCCGATTCGTAGGATGTGGCCGGTTCGCGGTCAAGTCAGGAGCGTCACATGACGCTGGTACACGCTCGCACGAAGGTCGGGCAACGCAACTGCTGCGGCCAATCAGTGACCGTCGATGCTCGAGGAGATTCTCTTAGCCCTCAGCCCGCGCCGCCCATGGCGCGCCCTTTGTACGGCGTTACCGATTTGCTGGCAGATAATCGCAGGTCAGTGGGCTTAATCGTGCTATGATGAACTTCTACTAGAAGTAGGAAAAAATGAACAGTCGGATCAACAATTTTTGGTATTCAATACAGCATCCACTGGGGCCATCGCGGGAACTTGGCTCATACGCAAACCATCAGGAGAGCGTGGAGCAACTTATTCGGGAAATGAACGCCAGAGTCATTCCGATTGACTCGGGGCTGGCACCTCGCCGACCTGACAAGCGATCCGCTCCCGCCCGCAAGTAATCTTCAGGGACGATGGTGTCGTCGGAGAATACGCGCACCGACGGAACCCCGGAATACGGGTTGTGGGCAACCACGCAGGAGCGTGTCAATGCCCGGGGTTTGTATACGCGCACTGATTACATCGATCAGTGGCGCGATCTCCGCCGCCACTTCGTGGTCACCATCTCGTGGGTGAGCTCAACCGGAGTGCCAAAGCGATCCCCGAAACGAGGACTGCGCACCGTCTTCCCGATCCCGACCTGACGCATCTCGTGCGCTTTTTCCACAACCATTGGTAAGCAACAACTTCAGCGTCCAGCCCGGCGCTGGTCAGCGCAGCCAGTGTCGAACGCGGTCCTGCAAACTCTGATTGCACGACCAGCAGCGCGCCGCCATTGGCAAGGAGCCGCGGTACCGTCGCGAACAGCGGTTCAAGTACAAAGCGTCCGTCGTTTCCGGCATCCCACGCCCGTGCGGGTCCGATGAACGGCGGCGGCTGTGCAGCGCCGACGCTGGGATCATGGGGCACGGCATCCCAGCTCATCGACGCGGCGGCAGGCGCAGGGTGCGACGCAGTGATCACTGCAAACGCGGCCGCCGAACCCCTCGCCACCGCCGCGGCATAATCAGCGACGGCCGACTTAAGACCGCAGACAGATCCGACAGCGTGTCCTCGGGTACGAGCTGGTCACCCGCGATCCGGAAACACTTTGGCCCTGACGAGTCGACCACGCCTATCAGCGGCCTTGTGCTTCACCCGGGTTCTTTGAAACGTCACCATCCCAATGTCAGACAGCACCCGTGCCAACGCCACCCGGCTCTGACGCACCTCAACTACGCCCCAGGTGCACACGCACAAGACCGCGCCTCGACGTCGACGTGAAACCATGCGCAGAAATAGCCCCCTCCAGCTCGCCGATCCGTGCAATCAATGCACCAACCGCCAGTGTTGTTTATATACAATTGGCTGGCGAGGCATTGCTTTTTTCTCAACCTGTGCCTTTAAATCTTCGATAATTCTTTGGTCGTCGCGTGTTTCGCAATTTTCCCAGTAGTAGTACTTGTCAACTTTTTCGTGTAACCGTTGCGCGGTCGCGTCACTGAAATACCACTTCCCCGTCGACCTAATTGTGAAATGAGCCCCCGGTCCAATCTCAAATACCCATTGCTTCGGTTCTATAAGCCATTTAATGCCTTCGCTTTGGACACCCAATTTCCGACAAGTGCGCGCAATCTCGGGTGCCGCCTTATCAATCACATCCGCATACCTTCTGCATGACGCTATGCGTCGTTGTTGAAGCTCTGCTGTCTGGTCGGATGCTGCGCGTTGTTCCGCTTTTATCTCGTCGTCCCACCCCACCGTGAAAACCTTTCTGAAATAAGTCTCTTGTTACGGTACCACTGCGGGTGTTTCGGTCCGCCGTAATTCGAGGCGATCGCAACCGCATCACGCCCATCGTGGAGGTTAGGTGACCTGGTGTTCGCGCGGGGCGGCGACCTCACGCGAGAGGACCGCCGCGAGATAGTTGCTAGCCATGCCGTTCCTGCCATATGTGGTGTGAATGGCGCTGGCGTGCAGGTGCCGGCGAAGGGTTCGTTGGGTCATTGTGCGTAACCGTTTTGGCTTTTCCTGCTTGCGCAAAGGTGCGGGAGGCGCCGAGCTTGAGGGCGACGCCGGTGGACGCACGGTGGAGGCGTCCGAGGATGAAGCCGCCGGGCGCTGCCCAGTCGTGGCGGCCCGGGATGCCCGTCGGCATCCGGTCAGTATGAAAGAAGTTGAAGGTATGGCACAGGGAACTGATGGCCTGGGTTGGAGGGAATTTGCCGTAGATCTTTCCGGCTCAACTTTGAACGAAATGGTTTAACAGCGAAAGGGCTTCGGTTTTATCGCCCCAGGTGGCGGCGCGGAACATGTGTTCGTTCGCTACTCGGAAATCCAGGGAGCGGTTACAAATCGCTCGCGGACGACCAGCGAGTTGAGTTCCCTGTCGAGCAAGGGCCTAAGGGTCTGCCGGCAGTCGCGGTAACTGTCGTCTAGCGAGCTCTACCTCATGTGGGCTGGTGGGTTGTTCCGCCAGACCATAGTGCGTTGGTGGGTGCCCGGCCAGACCCGGCGATGCGTAGCATCAAGGTATCGGGACCGTCCAAGCCCTCAATGTCAAGGGGTCGGTATGGCTGATAAATCTCGCTGGCAGGCGATGGCCAAGAAGTCCGGTAAATCCTTGAAAGGCAAGCGGGCAGCCAAGCGCGCCAAGGCTGTTGGCGCCTCGTCGAGTATCGACGTGCTTTACATCCCGGGAGCATTGAGACACAACACCTTTAACTAAGACTTTGCGCCCCGTTCGGGACGTGATCTGCAAACAGTCGGTGTCTCTCGCGCGCGACCATCTGAGATCGCGTCGCCGCCGATTCGAATTGAACCGGCCGTTTCGCGATCAAGACGGGATCGTCGCTATGACAGGACACGTGGGCCGCCCCGTTTCCGGCGGCCACGGCACAGGACCGACGAATACCCCGCGGCTGCGTCTGAAGCCCAAGGCGCGGATGACCGGGCACGTCGACGGGGCATGGTGGCCGCGATGTGATGACCTGACGAGTGAGCTACCAGATCTATTGGCCGTGCTGTCGGTGCGCCTGGGGTCCGTGGAGCGGGTGATGTACAACCTTTCGGAATGGGTGAAGGGGCCCGCACGGCTGATAACGGGTGGACGACCGGTTCGACTCGACGGGTTCAGCCGGCAACCAGCCAACACCCTCGAAGTGCCCGGGGTAGGTCGCGAGAGGATCCTTCTGCTGGTGGTGCCTCCGGGCACCGATCCGGACATTGCACACGAGGCGATGATGACTGCGGCCGCGCCGGACAACGCGTCGACGGTCGGCGACATGCTCGGGACCGGCGACGGCGCCGAAGAACCGCCGAAAGCGTGTTATCGACCGGCATTTCACCGACGCGTCCGGAGATTCCGGGCATGACTGTCACCGTGACACTCCCGACGGCGGAACCGCCCACTACATGCGGTTCGGTGACGTGTACCTCGAGGACACTGCTGCACGCTCGACGTCCTCCGGGGCGGCGCCAGGCAGACATACAGCTACGCCTCCGGCGAGTGGACCGGTGTAGAAGGCGACCAAAAGAGGGTCAAGAGGCGCGGTTTCTGGGGTTGATCAATGCCGCCGGCTATGGGCTGCCGGCTTGTCTGGCACTTGGGCGTAGATTGGTGGTTAGGCCGTTCTCGTTAGCGATGCCACCGTAGATGTCGATGTGTAGACGAGCCGCTCACGAATCGATCTTCTGAACCAACTTGAGGACCACTGCATGGAATCGTCTGATTTGTTTTCACATCCCCATTTGTTTTCGCATCCCTACGAGCCCGAGGTCGTGTCCAACGCTGACCGCGCCACGGAACCGGTGCAACTTCCTACCTTCTCCGACGCCCCCGAGAGCTGATCCTGCGCTGCCACGCCGCCGTCGTTGAATGGCTTGACCCGGGCAGCGGCGCCGCGCTCGACCCGTCATGCTCGCTTTTGCACAGCAGTTGGGCCGATATCGACGGCGCGTGGTGGCCCCGGTGTGGTGGCACGTGAATTGCCGGACCTCATCGAGATCTTGCACCGGCCACTGGGCGAGATCGTCGATATCTGCATCAACTGGTCTGTCACCGAGGCGGCGGTGGACTTCAGCTCGATCGTTACTGGCGCTCGGTGGAAGCAGGGCGACCAACGCAGACGTCATCGGCTGACGGTGGTCGCCGGCGGTCAGGGTTGCGCGAATCTCCTTGTCATAGAGCACATGACACCGCACGCGCTGGCCACCACCGTGATGCGTTACGCGGCGGGCAGGCGCCTGCGCGGTGACCAAGCATGACCTTGTCGATGTACCTGCGGCCGAGCCGCTACGCCGAGGCGGACAAGTTCTTCGGTTTCGCTGCAACGGAATTCGGTAGCTATCTCGATTCGACGACGTTGTTGGCAAAGGTGTGTCCTCGTGGGTCGGGGCCCGGCTGAACTACGTGCCAGGATCCAGCGACCCGATCGACGGCGCGGTCGACACCCTCCTTGCCGGTGCAGGTGTCTGCCGCGACTTCGCGCATCTTTGTGGTGGCGTTGTTGCGGGCCGTGAACGTTCCGGCCCGGGTCGTCTTGGTATACGCGCCGGGACTGTCTCCGATGACTTCCACGCGGTGGCCGAGGCATTCGTTGACGGGCAGTGGCGGGTGGTTGATGGGACGTTGTTGGCGCGCCGCGGCAAACGCTGGTGCGGGATCGCCACCGGCCGTGACGCCGCAGACATCGCCTTCCTCGACAACCACAAGGGTGCGATCACGCTCACCAAGGTGGAGGTGACGGCGATCGTCCACGGCGAGCTTCCTAGGGATTCGATCGACCAACTGGTGTCGATCGGTTGAGCAGTTGTCCGTCGTCAAACGCGGCGACCGAAAAAAGCGTACCGTGACAGGTATCGGGCGGCTCGGACCCGAGCGAAAATGTCCGATTGAAAAGGAAATTCGATGAATTCGCCAACAACGTCCCGTACGCCCTACGACCTCCGTCTTGAACTGGTCAAGGACACCATCACGGCTCACTCGAAGCTTGGCGACAAGGCGGCAAGCGAGCTGGCCGTGCACGTCTTGCATGCGATCAATTCGATCCCCGAAAAGATTCGCTGAACAACGCCCCGGCGCTTCTTGTCCCATTCCCGAGAACCGGGAATTCACGCCAACCGCGCCCCTGATCGCGCTGGGATTGCGCGCACCACCCAATCAATGGGTCCATTCAGGGCGCCCGAATCGAGACGATGATGAGAAGGTCTGTGAACAAACAACGAAACATCTTTCGCGAGAACGTGATCCACGTCGGTGCGGGATTCGCAGCGAAGGAACGTCCGCGCGTGTTGCCGGCGTTATCCACGCTCGCGCTCCATCTAGGCAGGTGGGATACGCGTGACCTGGACGTCGAAGTGACCTTGCAGGACCGCGGCGGCAAGGAGCAACGCGTCACACTGCGTACTACGCTGCCCGGCCTTCCGCAGCTGATAGCTGTCGCTGAGAACCCGGACATCACCCGCGCCCTCACTGAGGCTAAGCGCGAGCTGATTCGGCAACTTGAACACGAGAAGTCGGCACGCGAACCGATGAATAACCGTCGGCTTAGGCGCGCCACCATTCGGCGACCGACACCAGCCATTTCGAACTCAACCAGTCGCCCGCCAATGCAGGCAGATAGCGGGACAGCCATGACGCACATCACCGCACGTGTCATCGGCAACCATGCCGAGATGGGCGGGTCGACCTCGGCGGCCCCTGACATTTCAATGACAGTCAAGGACGTACTCCGGGCGGGAGTGCGCCGCAGGGCTCGGCGAGAGGAAATGGCTGCGGCCCAGTCGGCATGGGACTCCGAGGGCGGCGCGCAGCGGAGGACGTGAATCGCTGCCTCGCCGTAGTTATTGCGACTGCTCGGTCGAGTCAATGCGGACACTGTATGGGTAGGCATCCTCCCGGTGCTGAAACGACAGGATGCTCGGGTTGAGAACGACACCGTCGCGGATCTCGATGGCCCGGGAGATCGTCGGGGTCGAGTTCCACATCTGCGGACCGGCCAGCACTGTTTCGATGTGCGGCAACAACGCCTCGCTGATCTCCCGGGTCGCCGAGTTCCACAGGTAGGACGGGCTGTGGTCCACGGCGTAGTAATGCACGCCGTTCGCCACCTCGACGAGCGGCTGAGTGAACGAGGTCGGCTGCGCCCAGCTGAAACCCATGCCCACATCACAGGACACGTCGACGATGAGGCTTCCCGCAGTGAAGGCGGCAAGGTCCTTCTCGGTCACGAAGATCAGGGGCGCGGCGGGATCCTGCAGAACGCAGTTGACGACGATGTCGTTGTCGGCGAGAAAGCGGGCCACCGGCATCACACCGTCGTCCGGCGTGTCCGCCCAAGTCCGGTCGGGCGTCTCCGCGTCGTGCCCATCTGGACGATCTGGGTCGAGTGAATCGGCGAACCAACGGCGGCCACCTCGCGATTGGTCAGCACGCGCACATCGTCAACGCCGTGGGCGTTCAACGCGGTGACCGCGCCACGGGCGGTCGCGCCGAACCCGATGACCGAAGCGCGCAGACGCCGACCGTAGCTGCCGGTGATGCCGACCAGTTGCATGGCGTGCAGGACCGAGCAGTACCCGGCGAGCTCGTTGTTCTTGTAAAAGACGTACAGCCCGAATCCGCCGTCGGCCTGCCAGTGGTTCATCGCCTCGAAGGCGATCAACGTCAGCCGCCGATCGACGGCGACCTGGGTCAGCGCAAGATCTTGGACGCAATGCGGCCAGCCCCAGACGACCTGTCCCACATTGAGTTCCGATAGATCCTCGGCCTGGACCTTGGGCAAAGGAATGATGTCACATTCGGCGATGAACCGTTCCCGAGAACCGATTCCACCGACGAGCGGGGCCAACGCGTCGTCCGTCGCGCCAAAGTCCGAGCCGTAGCCATACTCGAGAAAGATCTGCCGCCGGACCCGCCGATCGATCCTAGTGAAATGCGCCGGGTGGATCGGCAACCTCCGCTCGTTCGGCTTGCGCGAACGAGCCAGCGCCCCCAGCGAAAACTGTTGCGCCTCAGCGTGACTTGTCATAGGACATGCCGCTTCCACAGCATGCCGAAGAGCCGCGGTGTTGTTATGATGCTCAAAACGGTTGTGTTGGTACACATGTCACCCCTTGGGTTGGGGCAGTGTGTTGAGTGCTTTGTTGATCGGCGGGCGCTATCGGCCGCACCACCGAGTGGCTATTGTGTCGGCAGATCGCTCCCGGTCCGGCGTGACCGCTGGCCCGGGGCCCAGTCGGCTCGCGCTTGATGTTCGAGCCTGGTGTCGTGGTCTTGGTTGATGAAGGCCGCTTGGCGGTAAATGCGGGCGACCGCACGGCGGGCATTGGCGGCGCGACTCGCGGCCGGCCACAGATCCGTCAGCAGTAGCCGAAGTCCGAGCGACGTCACCGCGCCGACCGCGATCCCAAAGAGGAACAACGTGCGGCTCGCCCCTGCGGGCTGAAGGCCGAACACGGAGAATCGGTCAGCGGGTGCGTCGCCCCTGCGTAGCTCAACACGCCCACGATTGCCATAAACAGGACAGTCAATTCGACGATGACGAGCATTCGAGGTCTCTTCGCTAATAGACCTCCAGTACACGCCTGATTCGTAGGCCTGTCAACAATTTTCGCGCATAGAGGCAATGTGCGACGAGGTTGTTCTGCAAGCCGAACGGAGCTTCCCCGCGATGGCGAAACAGCGGACCATGTCCGGTGCGCAGCGCCGGATCTGGCCGGCCGGCCGCTGCCGCCTAGGGCATCCAGCCAACCGTTGGGAACCGGATCCAACGGCTGCGTGGGACTGGAAGCGCCCATGTTCCAGCGATTTCGAGCGGATAACGTTGGTGGTGCCGCCGCTTGCTCTACGGGAGGGGCTCGGAGCTGGACACCCCGAGTAGACTAAAGGTATATCGGCGATATTTCGTCATATGACCGTTCAAGGTTGTGTCGTCGTCGATTTGTGGGATCTGGCCGGTTCGCGGTCAAGACAGGAGCGTCACTATGACGCTGATACAAGATCGCGCCGCCGTCGGGCGGCACAACACACGGCCAGAACACACGCCGCGATTGCGCTTAAAGCCCAAGGCGCCGACGACCGGGCACTTCGACGGCGCATGGTGGCCGCATAGTGACGACCTCGCCGCGGAGCTGCCAGATCTGCTGGCGGTGCTGTCGGTTCGGCTCGGGCGCATTGACCGCGTGATGTACAACCTCAATGAATGGGCCGTTCCATCAAGGAAACTCGCGACTGGCGGGCGACGGGTACGTCTCGACGGATACCGACGGCAGCCGACCAACACCATCGAGGTTCTCGGGCTCAACGGCAACAGGATTGTCTTGCTGGTGGTGCCTCCGAACACTGACCCGGAGATGGCACACGAGGCGATGATGACCGCGGCCGCGCCCAACAACGCTTCGATGGTTGCCGACCTGCTCGCGATCGGCGCGCCGGACCAAGAAGCTCTCAACACCCGTTATCACCCGACATTTCACCGGCGCGTCCGGAGGTTTGCAAAATAGCAGTTACCGTGACACTGCGCGATGGCGGACGCCACGCGAAGGAAGACGAGCAGTGTTTCGTTGCCCATCCGACCGCTCGAGCGGTGGGCGCCTAACTCGGGCCATCCCAGGGAGCCGGTGGGCGCACGGGGCGCGAAGTCGACGGCGGAGCGACCGTTCCTGGTTGGAGGACCGGTGGGGGTGAGGCGGTCTGTCCCGGGTTAAACTGCAGAGCCCCCGCGGCTGTACACCCTGGGCCACCTCGGCCCGATCTACCTGGCAACCGGCGTCTTCGCCGTCGGCGCGCTGTTCGGCCTGCCCGATGTCACCGCCGAGGGCGGCCAGCTCAAATGAATCGGATACACCGCTACAGATAGGACTATGGCTATCAATGAATTCGCCGGAAGCGTGATCGTCGGCAACAGTCGGATACACCCTGATCTGACCTACAGGTAACGCCTGACCGGTATCGATGAGATGCCCAAGGCGGTTACTCTCCAGGAACTGTAGGCACGCGACGTGTTCTGATGTCGATAACCACGGCCCTGCCTGAATCGGCACGCTTTTCTAGTGCGAGCAGGTTGATCACGCTGGCATACATCTGCAGGCATTCTTCGATTTCAGCGCAGTGCGCCAGTAGTTTCGTGTGATCGGCTTTGAGTCTCTCGTAGTCGTTAAGTCGGCGTGCGAACGCCGCGGGCGCGCCGTCGGCGTTGCCGACTTTCGCTTGGAACAGCTCCTTGAGGTCGGTGTGCTGGTGGGTGAGGTGCCAGCGGGCCACACCGGCCTCGAAAGCTAGTTGTGAAATGCTCAGGCGTCCCGTGGAGCGCAGCGGCGCACCGGCGAGCAACCGGTCCATAGCGGCGGTTATCTGGTATCGGATCGGGTCATCCTGTGCGGCAGAAGTTTTTCACTGATGCTTCTCCAGGATGATGTTGAGGCGGTTTAGTTCCTGTTGCTCGCGGTGGCGCCTGATCGGCGGCGCCAGTGTGTCGCTGACGATCTCCTTGAGCTCATCGCGGCGGGCGCTGATCGTGACGAGATCGCGGTCGGTGTGCGCGATGTTGCGGCAACGTGGCCGGCAGTCGTCGATATCGGGAGTGACCATCGGATCACCGGCGCTGCCCTGGATTTGGCATAGCGCGTGGGCGGGTTCAAACACGCATGTCATACCCTCTCCGTGAAAGATCTGCAGAAGCGGGTTGCCCAGCAAGTCGCGAGCTTGCTTGCCGGCGGTCGGCACATGGCCGGCGAAATGTCCCGTGGCTGCACCTATCCGACTGCGGTACGTGTCCGCTGCTGGGCCCGACACATGCTCACCGGCGGCCAAGGCGCGCTCGTCAGCGGCCAGCTCATCCAGCCGCGCCAGGAAGTCTTCGCAGGCGTATTCGTCGGGGAACCCCGATTGTAGTCGCCGGCGTAGCCCTGAATCAGCCGAGTATGCACGTGACCGTATTGGATCGCGCCGGCGACCAAACCGCGCGGGCGGCGCCGAATGAACCACGCCAGGGTGCGCCGGAACCGCGAAATGTTCAGCCGGCCACGAGGATCTGGTGGGATCATTGGCAGTCCACGCAGCGCGCAGTAGTCGTTGACCCAGCCGACGAACACGCCCAGATCATCACCGGTGTCGGTTCGGGCCTGTCCACTCCGTGTGACACGTCCGGGCCGATGTCGATATGGTTCAATCTTGGCCGGAAACAACAAGTCTTGATTGTGCAGCCGCTCCAGCACTTTCACGGCGTCGGCCACGGGTTTCACGACAATCTACGGGTCACGGCGCTGCGCACCGGCCGGGATTTTGTTTCCGTTCCCATCGACCGCATTCTTGAAGTACACCCCTGACATGAGCCACATGTCCGTGGCGATGTCGTGCTCAATGCATCCCCGGCGTAGGTTCAGCACCTCACGGGGCCGGGCCCCTGACAAATAGGCGATGACTACCACGCACGCAGTGCTCAGGTGGCGGGCGAGGAATCTGGCTTGCTGATAGGGAATCGGCCCATCGTGCCATGGGCGGCCGTCGAGGTGGGCGGTGATCGGGGTGTCGAGGTAGGCGCCATCGGCGACCGGCAGCCCTGACGCCAGCAGCAACCGCCCCACGGCGAGATCGATGTCTTCGGCGTAAACGCACGGTCCAGGATCTTGCCAACGTGGCGCCAGTCCGCCTGGATGTGCCCGTCGGCGCCGCGCTTGCCAGGCAGTGAACCACCGCTGTGGCGCAGATGTGTGAGTTAGGAACGGATCTCCTGCTCGATGGTTCCGTGCGGGGGGCGATGCGGGACGGGCCCCCGCCGGCGCCGCCCTTCCGGTGTTCGGCTTTTCAACCTGAGGTATTCGGTGTGGGCGGCCAAAATGTCATCTGCGAAGTGCTCCACGAACCGCAGCGACCATGACAGCAGCGCCTGCATTGTCGCCTCCGCGATCCGTGGTGTGCGGTTTTCGCGTTGCGCCCGGATGCGGCCGAACAACTCTCCGGCCGGGTCCCCACCCGCGGCGGCAACACCGGCAGCAGGATCGGCTCGGGTAGGATGCTGCGATAACACCACAGCCGTCGCACCTCGAGGGCTCGGCGAAACTTCGCCTCCAGTGTGATGTCTTGGGCGCCAACGTGACTGAGGTAGTCATCCAGAAGTTCATGGGTAACCTGCGAGAACTGTGTGACTTGGTGGCCGTGGAGCCAGAGCACGAAGTCTTTGATTGCCGGCCACCCCGTGAGGATGGTCCTGATTGCGGCCCGCTCGGTGGTCACCCGATACGGTGGCGTCGGAGCGTCGTGGTTAATCAGTTGCCATACATAGTGTTTGGCTGCCAGCCGCAGCGCCGCGGGATCGCGGTGAAGTTCACACTGACCGCAGTTTCGTGTTGTTCGAAGACTGCCTCACTGAGTCGCCAGCGATCCTCACCGAAACAGCACAGCGTGGCCGCGTCGGTTCCCGGCACCAGCTCACGGCGCACCAACACCGGCGTGCCCGACTCTGGCCATTCCACTCCCGCCGGTGGACCTTCTGGCCAATAGTCGGCCGGCGCAACAGCGCTCACCGCAGATCCAGTTCACGATTGACAAACCGTGTCACCAACGCGCGGTCGGTATACGTGGCGGTTGCGCGGGCATCGGCCACATCGATCGGATCATGTCGCGCTAGCAGATCGGTCAGTTGAGCGTGTGGCAGGGCGAAGCGCTATGCCCAGGTCACCGGGGACATCTGCGCCTTGCCGTCCGCTAACCGATCATGTAGCAGCGCCTGGATGGGCAGGTGGCGGGGCAACGCCCGCGCGCAGGGGCAGTCCAAACACGTCATAAACGAGGCCCGACACGGTTCACCGGCCGGTGCATGCGGACTGTTGCCGTTGTCGACGCAGGCGTTCATGACGGTATCGAGGTCGCCGTCCAGCATGCGTTGCAGGGTCGCGGCGTCAACCTGATGCTCGGCGGCGATCGCCTCCGCGTCGGTGCCGGCCCGCTCGACCTCGGCCTTGGTCACCACGTCCATAACACCGCGGGCGCGGGCCTTATCGACCTGCTCGCCCAGGGCGGCGGCTACCACCTCGCGGTAGGCGGCGAAATTGCCTCGGTTGCGTCCCAGATAGTCGTTCACAAGCGTGGTTTCGGTGTGCGCGACCGGTTTTTGGTGCAGCTCGAGGTAGGTGAGCCGGATAAGGCCCGGCAGCACATTCAACGGCCGTGGCCCCGATGCGTCGACTAGGTCTGATGGAAGGTTGTGTGGGTGAGCCCAGGCGCGAAAACAGTAGGTTCCCCGCGGAATTCGTAGCCCGCGGGGCCACCCGCGGTGTCCGCCGGTTGGGTGATATCCGATCAGCAGCCGATCGCTGCCGGCGACTTCGCGCGAGCCCGCGGTCAGCTCGAGTATCAGGGCGTAGGCACCGAACGGCGTATGCAGCTCGTCCCTACGTGAGAGTCGCTCGGGGCGTCGGGGAATGCTGATCCAGTCGGGCACCTCGGCCACCGCAAGGTTCATGTAGGCGCTCTTGCCCCGCCGCGGTTTGCAGGTGTCCAGGATCGCTGTCGCCGCCCCGCCGGTGTGTCCGTCGGCGCGGTGATGCGCCGCAGGCGCATCCAGGATGACACTTATGTTTCACCGGTCATCACCGCCAACAGGGTCGCCGCCGCGGTCGCCTCCAGACCGGTCAGATGCAGCCAGCTGACGATCTCCATAACCCCGCCGAATCGGCCGCGTTGCACCCAGGACTCGATGTTGTGGTTCCTGGATTCGACTTGGAGTCATTGCGCGGGACATCACCGTGGCGGTCGGCGAAGTCCAGCAGTTCCAACCGCCGATCCGGATCGGCCACCTCGCCGGCGCGGTAGCGCGCCAGCAATGCGCGGTTGGCGCGAATCTGTGCAGCGGCGGTGCGCAGATCCGCCCGAGCGGCATCGCCGATGCGTTTGAACTCCGCGCGGCTGTAGCTCGTCTTCGGATCAGCGCCGGAAACATAGCGCGGATTGGCTTCGTGAAGCTTGGCTATCAACGACTCGGGCAAATCCGCGGAACACAGCAACAGAGCCTTGAGGGTGCCCAGCTCCATCGGCATATGGGGGACGTGGTTGCGGTACGCCTGGAACCCGTCGATGTGGTCGGGTGTGACATCGCTCAACATCACCGGCGGGCACGACACCGTCGCGAGGTACTGCGTGAACTGCCGCGCCACCCGGAAACTAGACCGCATCGACTCCAGCGCATTCAACCCGGCGCCGGGGGCGGTGGGGCGGGCGAACGCGATCGCCAACCCCCGTTGAACGTCAGGAGCCGCCGCCAGGCCAGACAAATCGAAATCCTGTACTGCGCTTCCCTTTTGGGCAAAGCAGCGAACGATGAGCGTTCCCGCCAGTAGTCCGCGATCCGTCGCGGCCCCGGTGTCGGGTAATGCCGCGGAGCGTCCCCGGCGGCTCACCGCACGACCGCCGGGTCATCGACCACCTTTGGGTGCTCGGCGTAGGCCTGGGTCATGAACTCCGCGAGGGGGAACCCTTCTGCGTGGGCCAGCAGGATTTCGACGTCGAGTTGGCGGAAGGGCTCCAAATACACGTTCTTCGTCGTCTCCACCCGCGCATGCCCCAGCATCGTTTGCACCAGATGCCAGGTATCGCCGAACTGGGCGCGAAAGTCCTCAGCTTCCTGCGAACTCAAGTGGCCAATCCGTGCCGAGTTCACCAGTTTGGCGATCGCAAACCATTTCAACGCAAAGGAATGCCGGCGCATATGCGGCGTGCAGCTGAAGTCAGGTAAACCCAGTGCGGCGGTGCGCCGGTTGCCGGCGTCAAAGGTGTGATGCCAGCCATGCGCCTGACGTGGCATGCCATCCTCGTTCAGCCACAGCGCCAATGGCTCCGCACCCGAAGCGGTGCGCCGGAAAGCCTGCGCCGCATCCCAGGACCCACCACGTTCCACCGTCGGCGCACCCGTCCAGCAGTCTCATCGGGAAGCCACACCGACAGGCCGTCGACATCCTCACCAACGACGTGCCACCCCACCACATCGTCATAACGGCCGACGGCCTGCGCTACGCGCACCGCCCGAGCCCGCGCACCTTCCACGTAGGCCCACACGGAACTCAACGCGAGCCGGGGCATCCAAAACGGGTGCCCGTAGCCGCCCTTTGCGCAAGCATCGGCAAGATGGCAGGTATAGAAGCTGCGGCCGGACTGAAGCACTCCGAGCTCGGGTAGCACCACACTGGCCCACTCGCTCAACCGCAACCCGGTCCCGTACAGACCGTCGACAAAGGCGCTGTCGCGCTGCACATTTCGGCCTTCTCACGTCTGATCGCGACGACCTGCAAGCGTCCTGCCCCGCACGCCTACATCGCGCCACCGGGTGATCGCTGCCGAGTCCAACCATTTCACACCCGCTTCCCGTTTGGCGCTCGGAAATCCCACCTGATCGAACGCATCTACAACGGCTTCAAACCTCGCCGATCCCCACCGGTAGTACTTCTTGCAGGCGGCCACATCTTTGGAAAACGCCGACGTCCCCACCGTTGACGCGTTGGCTGGATCGGTTAGTCGCCAGAACTGGAACTCCTCAGCATCCTCGATCGAAGCATTCCACCACGGCGTGCCGCGCGTTTCCAAGAAGTTCAACCACAACGCCAACGAATGCCCATAATCGCGCTGCGTAGTCTCGGCCAAGTTCCGCATCCTGGCCGACGCCAGAAAGGAATTCACGCGAGAGTCGGGAAACCCATTGGAGTCCAACACGAACCGTTGTCCATCCTGCACACCCAGCCGTTGTGCCCGCGCCGCCACGTCAGATTCGTGCTGTACCACGGCGTCGAGAAGCGCATCCCATGACCGCTGTGAGTCGAACCGATGCACACACCAACCACCAGCAGTCATGGACCGCTCCCATTGTGGTTCGGATCATTGAACCACAACAGTTGGCCTGGCTATAGAACTGCCCAGCATGCCCACTCGAGTCCGCCGGCGTACGCGACGCCGTTAACGGCCGCGATGGTGGGCTTGTAGATGTCGGTCCACCGCGACGGGCCGAGCACGCCCTCGTCGGGGCTGGCGTCGACATCCAACTCGCCGCCGAACGCCGCCTTCAGGTCGCCGCCCGCCGAGAACGCTCGCTGCCCCGCGCCAGTGAGCACGCCGACCAAGGCGGCGTCGTCGTCGCGGAACCGGGACCAGGCGTCGACCAGCTCGGAATGTGTCTGCGGCCCAATGGCGTCATGCGCTCCGGCCGGTTGATCGTGATGACCATGACGGGCCCGCGCTGCTGGTAGCTCAGATGGTGGTAGTCGGTCACCGCGCGTACGCCAACCGCTCGTCGAGGTTGGCGTGGAAGCGACCGATCGCGCTCTCGTGCCTGCCGAACTCGACGAACGCGTTCGCGCCTGCATGCAGGCCGCGCTGTACACCCTCAGACATCTCGTTGTCCTCGATGCCGCCTTCGTTGAGCAGGTTGCGTGAGCCTGCGGCGACCGCGGGGTTGGCGGACAGATGCTCGGCCACCTCGCGGGCGACCATCGCATAAATGGTGACGGTGGTGTGATCGAGATCGATCGGGTCGATGGTGATCACCAGCACCTGATTGGGGAACGTCGCCACGATCACGTTCGGAAACAGGTGGTACACGTAGGTCACCCGGTGGTTGACCACCCACGATGATTCGGGGCGATCGCGCAGCCGCTCGATGTTGCGGAACGGGAACGTGATTCGGCTGTTCGGCCCGAATGCCTCGACGACGTTGAGGTCGTCGTACTGCAGCGGATAGAAGGTGTTCTTGTGCGTGGTGCGGATGTGGTACCCCTCGAGAAACTGTTCCACCAGCACCTTCCAGTTCATCGCACGGACGGTCGGCCGCACGGCGAAGAGGCGCTGCGCCGGTAGCAGTTTGTCGCGCCATGGGCTCCCGTCGGAGAGCGCCGACATTGCGGCATCGGCTCCAGGGGCTGGATTCTGCAACGGCCCGATGACGATCAGACCGTCCACTTCCCGGCTGTCCACCTCCACCAACCCGCGGCTGGGCATGTCGAGACCGGGGAACGCTTCGGCGTGTGGCACATGGGAGAGCGTGCCGTCGAGGCGGTATGTCCAGCCGTGGTAGCGGCAGGTCAACGCGTGACTGCACCCGGGCGCCTCCACCAGGGCCATGCCGCGATGCCTGCACGAATTGCGGAAGACCCGGGCCCGGCCGTCGCGGCCACGGACGGCGAACAACGGCACTCCGAACGTGGTCCGTCCGACGTGATCACCGGGATCAAGGATCGCGGCCGAGGGCAGATAGACACTGGGGTGGGAGCGCAACACGTCCAGCTCAGCAGTGAATCTGCCTGCGCTCAAGTAGTTTTCGACGGGCTCGCGCCACGCCTCACCTTCGTCTGTGGTGCCCGCGTCGATGTGCGCGAAGATGCGGCGCACGATCTCCACATCGTCGGCGACCGACGCCGTTGTCGGAGTGCTCATACCGTCGAAGTATCACACTTCGTTGATCGCGCGTCAACGATTACGTGAGATACTGTCCAGGTACCTGTGAACTGGGCTGGATCCGGTCGGTTCGTGGAAAGCTGGGGCAATGGCAACCGATACACCGATGCAACTGGGAATGGTGGGACTCGGGCGGATGGGCGCCAACTTGGTTCGGCGCCTGATGCGCGACGGACATGGCTGCGTGGTCTACGACATGAATTCCGACGCCGTCGCGGGCCTCGCAAGTGAGGGCGCCACCGGTGCGGACTCGTTGAGCGACTTCGTGCAGATGCTGGAAAAACCGCGGGCGGTCTGGTTGATGCTGCCTGCGGCGGTGGTCGACCAGACGCTCGATCAACTGGTGGACCTGTTGGCACCCGGGGACACCGTCATCGACGGCGGCAATTCCTACTACCGTGACGACATCGTTCGCGCCGAGCGCTTGGTGGCCAAGAACATTCATTACGTCGACTGCGGAACCAGCGGCGGAGTATGGGGACTCGAGCGCGGTTACAGCCTGATGATCGGTGGCGAGACTGAAGTCGTCCAACGGCTCGATCCGATCTTCAAGACGATTGCGCCGGGGGAGGGCTGCGCCGAACCCACCCCAAGCAGGACTCGTACCGACGGCACCGCGCAGAACGGTTACCTGCACTGCGGGCCAAGCGGCGCAGGGCATTTCGTGAAGATGGTGCACAACGGGGTGGAATACGGAATGATGGCGGCGATCGCCGAGGGGCTGAGCATCATCAAGCACGCCAACGCGGGCACCGTGAACCGCACCGTCGACGCGGAGACCACCCCACTGCGCGATGCGTGGGCCTACGACTACACGATCGACGTCGCGGAAGTGGCCGAAGTCTGGCGGCGCGGATCCGTGGTGTCCTCTTGGTTGGTGGACCTGATCGCCGACGCGATGGCGCGCTCACCGGAACTCGACGACTTCACCGGTCGCGTTTCGGATTCCGGCGAAGGCCGGTGGACCGTGCTCGCGGCGGTCGATGAGGGCGTACCGGCGCCGGTGATCACCACCTCGCTGTTCGAGCGGTTCCAATCGCGACAACTGGGCGAGTTCACCGACAAGGTGCTCTCGGCGATGCGCAGCGAGTTCGGTGGCCACGCAGAGAAGACGTCATGACCGCGGCCGCCGCAGCACCCGCCGATGTCCTCGTGATCTTCGGCATCACAGGCGATCTCGCCAGAAAGATGACGTTCAGGTCTCTGTATCGGCTCGAGCGCCGCAAGCTGCTGGACTGCCCGATCCTCGGCGTCGCACGGGACGAATGGTCGGAGGCCGCGTTGCACGACCACGCGCGCAGCGCCATCGAGACCGCAGGCGAAACCATCGATGAGGATGTCTTCGCCCGCTTCGCCGGGCGGTTGTCGATGGTCTCCGGCGACTTCGGCGACGCGAAAACTTATGAGCGCGTGGCACGCGCAATCGACGGCAGGCACACGCCGGTTTTCTATCTCGAGATACCGCCGTCGCTGTTCGGCCGCGTGGTCGAGGGGTTGGCGCACGCCAACCTCACGTCGCACGCTCGGGTCGTGGTCGAAAAGCCGTTCGGCCACGATTTGGCGTCGGCGCGGGCGCTCAACGCGCAGTTGCGCGGTGTGCTCGACGAGTGGCAGATCTATCGCATCGACCACTTCCTCGGCAAGGAACCGGCGATGGACATCATGTTCCTGCGGTTCGCCAACTCGGTGTTCGAGCCGCTGTGGAACCGCGACCGGATCCAGTGTGTGCAGATCACCATGGCGGAGAACTTCGGTGTGGAGGACCGCGGCAACTTCTACGACCCCGTCGGTGCGCTGCGTGATGTGGTGCAGAACCATTTGCTGCAGTTGATCGGGTTGTTCGCCGCCGAGCCGCCCAGTGTCGCCGACGCCGACGGGTTGCGTGACAAGCGGGTCGAGGTGTTTCGGGCCATCCCGTCGATCGACCCCGCCCATTACGTGCGAGGCCAATACGACGGATACCGGTCGGTCAAGGGCGTACAACCGGACTCGCAGACCGAGACATTCGCCGCGCTGCGCCTGGAGATCGACAACTGGCGCTGGTCGGGCGTGCCGTTCTTCCTGCGGGCCGGTAAGGCGCTTCCGGTGCGCGCCACCGAGATTCGAGTCATCTTCAAGCGCCCGCCCAAGCTGGCGGTGATGGCGGAAAGACCGGAGCCCAACGAATTGGTGCTGCGGATCGATCCCAACCCGGGCACCGACATGGTCATCCAGGCCAAGGAACCCGGTGCGAACCGCACCCGGTGCGTCGACCTCTCGTTGACGTTCGCCAAGGAACTCGGCGAGGCGCCCGAACCCTACGAGCGGCTGCTCAGTGACGCGATGCGCGGTGATTCGACTCAGTTCGCCAGGGAGGACGGCGTCGAGGAGACCTGGCGCATCGTGCAGCCGCTGCTCGAAGCGCCGCCGCCGGTGCAGCCCTATGAGGTCGGCTCGTGGGGTCCCGCCGACGCGGCGAAACTGGTTGTCGGACATCCCAAATGGCGTGAACCCTGGTTGGAGTCGTAGATGCCGACAGCGTCGCGCAGTGACGTCGCCGACCTGATCGGCGACCGCACGCTGAGCGCACGCTCCGTCCTTGCGACGGCCTTGCTCGGCGCTCCAGAACCCCACCTCACCGTCGGGGAATTGGTCGCGATGGCCTCGCTGTTCGGCATCAGCGACGGGGCAGCCCGTACCTGCTTGTGGCGGATGATCACCAACGGTGAACTCACCAGCGACGACGGCACATACGCGCTCGCAGGGGATCTGCTCGAACGCCGTCAACGTGTCGACGATGCCTCCCGAACCGCTGCCACCCGGCCCTGGGATGGGACGTGGGAGTTGGCGGTCGTTTCGCTGGACCGCCGGTCGGCGGCCGATCGGCTCGCGTTGCGCAAGGCCGCCGCGGCGCTGCACCTCGCCGAACTGCGCGAAGGCGTGTGGATTCGGCCCGACAACCTCGACCCCGATCGGCTGCCCACGCTGCGCGCCGTGCTGGATCGGCAGTGCGTTCACTTTCACGGTGCGGCCACCAACATCCCCGCGGATACCATCAGATCCCTGTTCAGCCTTGATGATTGGGCGACCAACGCCCGCAGGTTGACCCGCGCACTGCGTGACGAAATCGACGCCGAAGCAGTCGGGGCGGACGACTTCGCCTATTGGTTCGGGTTGTCGGTCACCGTCGTGCGCCATCTTCAGCTAGACCCGCTGCTGCCCGACGAGCTGATACCCGACGAGTGGCCTGGTCGGGATCTGCGTCGGGCGTACCGTCGTTTCAACGACGTGTTCCAGCAGCGGCTCAGCACCGCCTTCCGCTGACTTTTCCCGGCGAGCAGACACAGAAACGTGCAAATTGCGGCCGAAAGAGACGTTTCTGCGTCTGCTCGCGGGAGTTAGGCGGCGGCCGGCAGCAGTCGCTGGAGCAGATCGGTCAGCGTGATCAACCCGATGGTTTCGCCGTCGTCGACGACGAGCGCGAGGTGGTTGCGCCGCTGCCGCATCACCTGCACGGCCCGGTACACCTTGGTGTCGACCGGCAGGCTGAGCACCGGCCGCATCAGATCACCGGCGGTGGCGCGAGGCTGCGCGCGCAGGCTGTCGCGAACGTGCACCACTCCGGCGACGGTGTCGTCGCCGTCGAGCACCAGGATCCGCTGGTGTCCCGTCGCCCGTGATTGTGCCTGAATGCCCGCCGCGTCCTCGTCTGCGGGTACGGCGGTGAACGTTGCCATGCGCGAGACGATCTCGCCGACCGTCAGACGCTCAAGTTCGAGTGCGGTGGCCAGGGCCCGGTAGTGCTCCTGGTCCAGGGTGCCCACCTTCGCCGAGTGTTCGACGAGGTGGCGCAACGCCTCCGGATCTTGACCGCTGTCGACGTCGTCGACCGGGGTGACGCCGACGCGGCGCAGGCACCAGTTGGCGGCCTGGTTGAGCGCGATCAGCAGCGGACGAGTGACCGCCATGAATGCGCCCATCGGAATCGCGAGCACCGTCGCCGCCCGCTCGGGATGCGCGATGGCCCACGACTTCGGCGCCATCTCGCCGACCACCAGGTGCAGGAAGGTCACGATGGCCAGCGCGAGAACGAATCCTGCCGCGTCGGCGACCCACAGCGGCGCACCCAGGCCGTGGAACAGCGGTGTGAGCCAATAGTGCACTGCCGGTTTGGTTGTCGCGCCCAGCGCCAGCGTGCACGCGGTGATGCCGAGCTGCGAACCGGCCAGCAGAACGGAGAGCTCCTTCGTGCTGCGAACCGCATATCGTGCCGGGACGCTGTGCTCGGCCGCATCCTCGAGACGATGACGCCGGGCCGCCAGCAATGCGAACTCGACCGCCACGAAGAACGCGCTGACCGCGATCAGGAAGGCAGTCAGGGCAACGACGGTCCAGGGGTTACTCATCGGAATCCACAACGTTCACGACGACCGATGTGGGCACCCGGCGGTCCACCGCTTCCACCCTGACCGCCAACAGTTTTCGCTGCGGCAGCGTGATCGCGACGCGGTCGCCGACGGCGGGCAGCCTGCCGAGATGCTCGATGAGCAGCCCGGCCAACGTCTCGTAGTCGCCGTTCGGCAGGCGGTGGTCGAGCACACGCTGCGCCTCGTCGACGTGCATATCGCCCCGCAGCAGCCAGCCGTCGCGGCGGCGCACCGCCTCGCTGTGGTCGCCGTCGTGCTCGTCGGCGATCTCACCGACCAGTTCCTCGGCGATGTCCTCGATGGTTACGATGCCTGCGAATCCGCCGTATTCGTCGATCACCAACGCCAATTCGTCGTCGGCGGCCCGCAGTTGCGCGAGCACCTCGGGAAGCGGCAGCGACGCGGGCACCCGGACGGCGGTCCGGCATCGTGCCCTCGCGCTGGCTTGCGGGTCCGCATCGAGGACGCTTTGCAGATTCAGGACACCCAGCAGATCGTCGGTGGAGTCACCGACGACGGGGTAACGCGTGTGCCCGCTGGCCATCCGGGTCAGCATGGCGCCGACGGGCTCGTCGGCCTGCACGGTGTCGACCCGGGTGCGGGGGATCATCGCGTGCTCGGCGGTGCTGGTCGGGAAGTCCAGGATTCGGTCGAGCAGCACCGACAGGTCGGCGGGCAGCTGGCCGGCGGAACGGGAGCTCGCCACGATGTGCCCGAGATCGCGTGCGGTGGCGGCCTGCTCGACGTCGTGCACGGGCTCCATCCGCAGCGCACGCAACAGCAGATTCGACGAGTGGTCGAACAGCGAGATCAGCCAGCCGAACAACCGCAGATACCAGTGCGTCGAGGCGGCCAGCGCGCGGGCGACCGTTTCCGGCATCGCGATGGCCAGGTTCTTGGGGACGAGTTCGCCCAGCAGCATCTGGATCAGCGTGCAGAAGATCAGCGACACCGCGGCCCCGACGGCCACTCCGGCGGAGCTCGAGACCCCGCCGCCGATCAACTCGGCAAACCCGGCACCGATGAGTGGTTCTGCGAGATAGCCGGCCAACAAGCCGGTCACGGTGATGCCCAGTTGCGCGCCCGACAGCATGAACGACGTGCGCCTTGTCACACCGAGCGCTCGCTGCGACGCCGCGTCACCGGCGACCGCTCGTGCGGTGAGCCTGGACCGATTGACCGCCGTGTACGCGAACTCCTGCGCCACAAAGTAGGCGGTGAAAGCCGTGATCAGAACGACGACTGCAACCCCGAGGCCGATGTCGACCAACGCGCTCAGCATGGCGGGCCAGGTCTTCGGGGTGCGCGCGAGGCGCTGTTCATTACTCCCTTTGGTCGTCGAATCAGGTCGTCACTTCGACGATACCTAACGCTGCAGGACGGGCTTGAGAGCATCGATCACCGACGGGTCCTCGATGGTCGACGGGAGCGGTTCGTCCTTGCCGTGGGCAATCCCCCGCATGGTCTTGCGCAGAATCTTGCCCGACCGCGTCTTCGGCAGCGCGGTGACCACGTCGACGATCTTGAAACACGCCACCGCCCCGATCTCGTCGCGCACCAACTGAATCAGTTCCTCTACCAGGCCCTTCTCGGACGCCCCTGCCTTGAGGACGACCAATCCCCGCGGCACCTGACCCTTAATCTGATCGTGAACGCCGATCACCGCACACTCGGCCACAGCTGGGTGCTTGGCCAACGCCGCTTCGATCGAACCGGTCGAAAGCCGGTGTCCCGCAACGTTGATGACGTCGTCGATGCGGCCCATCACGTACAGATAGCCGTCTTCGTCGAGGTATCCGCCGTCACCGGTGAGGTAATAGCCGGGATGTTCGCGCAAATACGACGCCTCGTAGCGGTCGTCGTCGCCCCACAGCGTCGGCAAAGTGCCGGGCGGCAACGGCAAGCTGAGGCAGATGGCGCCCTCCTCACCCGGATCGCATGAAGACCCGTCGACCCGCAGGATCTGGACGTCGTATCCGGGCATCGGCACAGTCGGCGAACCGGGTTTGATCGGTAGCGGTTCTACGCCCATCGGGTTGGCTGCGATGGCCCAACCCGTCTCGGTCTGCCACCAGTGATCGACGACCGGGATGCCAAGGATGTCCGAGGCCCAGCCGTAGGTGGCTGGATCGAGGCGCTCGCCGGCCTGGAACAGGTATTTCAGCGTCGACAGGTCGTACTTGGCAAGGTGGTGGCCCTCGGGGTCTTCCTTCTTGATCGCGCGAATCGCCGTGGGCGCGGTGAACAACGCCTTGACGCCGTGCTCGGACACCACGCGCCAGAACGCGCCCGCGTCCGGGGTGCCGACGGGCTTGCCCTCGTAGAGCACCGTCGTCGCACCGAGCAGCAGCGGCGCGTACACGATGTAGGAGTGGCCCACTACCCAGCCGACATCGCTTGCCGCCCAATAAACTTCGCCGGGATGAGTGTCGTAGATGTTGCGCATGCTCCACAGCAACGCCACCGCGTGCCCGCCGTTGTCGCGCACGATGCCTTTCGGCTTGCCGGTGGTGCCCGACGTGTAGAGCACATACAGGGGATCGGTCGCAGCAACAGGTACCGGGTCGACAGGCTGCGCGTCGGCCATCAACTCGCGCCAGTCGTGGTCGCGCCCTGCCAGCGGCTCACACGGACGCTGCTCGCGCTGCAGGATCACGCATGCAGGCGGGGCGTACTCGGCGATCTCCAGCGCGGCGTCGAGCATGGGCTTGTAGTCGACGGTCCCGGTGGGCTCGACCCCGCATGACGCCGACACGACCACGGCGGGTTTGGCGTCGTCGATGCGGGTCGCGAGTTCATGCGCGGCGAAGCCGCCGAACACCACCGAATGCACCGCGCCCAGTCGCGCGCACGCGAGCATCGCGATCACCGCCTCGGGCACCATAGGCATGTAGATGACGACGCGGTCACCCTTACCGACACCCAGTCCGCGCAGCGCACCCGCGAAGCGTGCGGTTTCGTCGAGCAGTTCGCGATAGGTATAGGTGCGTTGAGAGCCGGTCACCGGCGAGTCGTAGATGAGCGCAGGCTGGTCGGCGCGGCCGCTCTCGACGTGGCGATCCAATGCGTTGGCGCAGGTGTTCAACTCCCCGTCGGGGAACCACCGGTAGAACGGCGGGTTCGAGTCGTCGAGCACGCGCTTCGGTTCACGGGTCCACGTCACCGCCTTGGCGGCGTCGGCCCAGAAGGCCGTTGGGTCGGCGATGCTGGCGTTGAACAGGTCGCGATATCCACCCATACCGGCACGGTAGCCCTGGCAGCCCTTACGTAGAGTCCGATTGATGACCTCGGAACCGCCGCCGATAGCGGGCGCGCGCCGGTCGTTTGTCGAAGCACGCGGAGTCCGCTTTCACGTGACGGAATCCGGACCGCCGGACGGCCGCCCCGTCGTGGCACTGCATGGTTGGCCGCAGCATCACTGGGCGTACCACGATCTGCTCGCCGACCCGCCGACGGGGCTGCGCATCATCGCCCCGGACCTGCCTGGCTTCGGCTGGTCCGGACCCGCGCCGCACAAGTGGGCCAAGGAGGACGTCGCCAGTGACGTGCTGGCGCTGCTCGACGCGCTCGGACTCGACCGAGTGCTGCTCGTCGGGCACGACTGGGGCGCCTACGCCGGCTACCTGATGGTGTTGCGCGCCCCCGAGCGTTTCGACGGCTACCTGGCGCTGAACATGGGTTACCCGTGGGTCACCGCGCGGACGTTTCTCCCTCATGCTGCACCGCTGCTGGAGTATCAGCCACTGATGGCGTCGTTCGGTGTGCCGGTGCAGCGCTACACCAACTTCCTGTATCTCGTGTTCAAGGTGGGGTCGGCGCTCGACAGCCGCCACGTCCGCGTATACGTGGACCGCTTCCGCGATCCCGTGGTGGCACGCGCGGGCCGTGACGCCTACCGGACCTTCCTACTGCGCGAACTGCCTAGGGCAGCAAAGTCTTCCGAGAGTCGGCGGGCTACTGTTCCGATCCGCGCGTTGTTCGGGGTCAGGGACCACGTCATCCATGAATCGTGGACCTCACCGGAGAACGCCAACGCCGACGACTTCACGCTGGAGAAGGTCGACGCCACGCACTTCATCATCGACGAGCGCCCTGACCTGGTGCGGGCGCGTCTGGCCGCGCTGGCTGAAGAAACCGAGCGCTGACGTCAGGGTTTGGCTCCGCAGGTCTCGGGTAGCCCGCGGGTATGGCAAACCCGAAAGGTCTCGCGCTGGTCACCGGCGCCTCCAGCGGAATCGGCTTCGAACTGGCGAAGCTGTTCGCCGACGACGGCTACGACCTCGTCATAGCCGCTGACGACGATGCGATCCACGCCAGCGCGGACAAGCTGGCCACCGCCGGAGTCGAGGTGCGACCGGTCCAGGTCGACCTGCGTCGGCCGGACGAAGTGGAGCGGCTGTACCGCAGCGTCAGTGACGGCGGCACCCGACTGGCCGCCGCGGCGCTCAACGCGGGCATCGGGCGGGCGGGTCCGTTCGTCGGCGCCGACCTCGACAGCGATCTGAGCATCGTCGACCTCAACGTCCGGTCCACCGTGCACCTGGCCAAACTCGTCCTGACGGACATGGCGGAGGCCGGCACGGGCAAGGTGCTGTTCACTTCGTCGATCAGTTCGACGATGCCGGGATCGCTGCAAACCATCTACAACGCGTCGAAGTCGTTCGTGCAGTCGTTCGCGGAGGCGCTTCACGACGAACTGCGCGACACCGGTGTGAGCGTCACCTCGTTGATGCCGGGCCCGACGGCGACGGACTTCTTTCGGCGAGCAGGCATGCTCGACACCGTTATCGGCCGGATGCCCAAAGACGATCCCGCCGCGGTCGCCAAGCAGGGATATGACGCATTGATGCGTGGTGACCGCAAGGTGGTCGCGTCGTCGCTGCTGTCGAAGTCCATGGGGATGGTCAACCGGGTACTCCCCGACTCCGTGAAAGCGGTTGCCAGCCGGATGATTTCACTGCCGATAGGAAAAAGCAAATGACAGGGCCAGCAGCAATCGACAGCTCACTGACGGTCAAGCGCGACACCACCGCGACCAGGCAGCAGGTGTGGGACGTGGTGGCCGACGGTTGGACGTACTCGCAATGGGTGGTCGGCAACACCCGCATGCGAGCGGTTGAGCCGCAATGGCCCGCGCCAGGCAGCAAGATCCACCACACCATCGGCATCTGGCCTGTGGTGCTCAACGACGAGACCGAGGTCGAATCGTCGACGCCGCTCTCCGAACTCATCCTGCGCGCCAAGGGTCGGCCGTTCGGTGGCGCTCGAATTGTCCTGCGGCTGAGTGACATACCGGGGGGCAGCCGCATCGAGATGGCCGAGGTCCCGGTCGGCGGACCGCTCAGCCTGCTGCCGCGTCGACTGGGCTTGGCGGTGGCATACCCCAGGAACCGTGAATGTCTGGCGCGGTTGGCCGCGCTGGCCGAACGGCGGAAAGAGCCCGAGTGAGTGGGCAAACCGCCGACGCCGTGGTGATCGGGGCGGGTCACAACGGTTTGGTCGCCGCGGCCATGCTGGCCGACGCCGGGTGGAATGTGCTGGTCCTGGAGGCGCAGGACGAACCGGGTGGGGCGGTCAAGAGCGCCGAGTTGTTCCCCGGTTACATCAGCGATTTGTACAGTGCGTTCTACCCGCTGTCGGTGGCGTCGCCGGCGCTGCGGGCGCTGAACCTCGAGGATCACGGGCTGCGATGGTCGCACGCACCGGCGGTGGTCGGGCATCCGCGGTCGGCTGACGACGACGACGCGGCGGTGATCCACCACGAGATCGACCGCACCGCCGAAGATCTGGAGCGGCGGCAACGCGGTGACGGCGACCGCTGGCGGGCGTTGTTCGATCAGTGGCTTCGCATCAAGGAACCTCTGCTGTCGGCGCTTTTCTCGCCGTTCCCACCTGTTCGAGGGGCGGTCGGATTGCTGCGCAAGCTGGGCACAGCCGAGTCGCTGCGACTGGCGCATCGACTGCTGCTGCCCGCCGGGGTGATGGCCGAACAGTTGTTTGACGGCGAGGCGGCACGACTTCTGTTGTTGGGCAACGCCATGCACGCCGACGTGCCGATTGATGCGCCGGGAAGCGGTGTCATGGGCTACCTGCTGATCATGATGGCGCAGGACGGCGGATGGCCGGTGCCGGTCGGCGGCGCGGGGCAGTTGGCGGCGGCACTGGTGAACCGGGCGCGGTCCGCCGGTGCGCGCATCGAGTGCGGTCGGCAGGTCGATGGTATCGAGGTTCGGGGAGGACGCGCCGTCGCGGTGCACACCGCTGATGGCTCGACGGTGCGGATTCGGCGCGCCGTCGTCGCGGACACGTCCGCGCCGCGGTTGTACGTCGACTTGCTGCCTGCGCATGCCGTGCCCGATGCGGTACTCGACGATATGACGCATTTCGTGTGGGACACCCCGGTGTTGAAGATCAACTACGCGCTCGACAGCCCGATACCGTGGCGGTCGAAGGTCTTGAACGACACCGGCACCGTGCATCTCGGCGCTGACCACGACGGCTTGGTGCGTTGGATGGCCGATCTGAACACGGCCACGTTGCCGCAACGGCCGTTCATGCTGTTCGGTCAGATGACGACGGCCGACCCGAGTAGGTCGCAGGCAGGAACCGAAAGTGCCTGGGCATACACGCATCTGCCGCGTCGGGTAGCCGACGACGACTCCGCCGAGCAGGTGGCGCAGGCCGTCGACCGGGTGCTCGAGGAGCATGCCCCCGGCTTCACCGATCACGTCGTCGGCAAGCTGGTCCAGCGGCCCTCGGACCTGGAGGCCAGTGACGCCAATCTGCACACCGGCGCGGTGAACGGCGGCACGTCGCAGCTGTACCAGCAATTGATCTTCCGCCCGGCGCCGGGCTTCGGCCGGGCCGAAACACCTGTGCAGAACGTCTATCTGGGCAGCGCAGGCGCCCATCCCGGCGGCGGTGTGCATGGGGTCTGCGGCCGCAACGCCGCGCGCGCGGCACTGGCAGGCGACGGCGCACGGGGTTGGCCACGCAGGCGGCTCAACCGGATGGTGATGTCCGCGGCGTTCCGGTGAGGACTTCCACGGCGAGCAGACGCAAAACTGCCCTTTCTCGCTGCTTTTTGGGCAGTTTTGCGTCTGCTCGCGCAACTATGCGTCAGGTGCGTCGCCCCAGCTCTGAAGGAACGCCTCGGTCACGATCGCGGCATTGTCGGCCGCGATCTGCTTGTAAACGGCGAACGTGAACGGGTAGCCCGGCAGGTTCAGCGGATCGCCTGGCCCGTCCGACATACCGCGGATGCCGAGGAACGGAATGCCGTGTGCGTCGGCGACTTGTTGTGCCGCCGCGGTCTCCTGGTCGACCGCATCCACCGGTGGTGTGACCGGGTTCAACAGCCCCGTCAAGTTGCTGAAGAGTCCGAAGGCCACAAATGGCAGCACGGCCTGGAAGAAGTTGCCGGTGAACAGAAGCGAGAAGTCCGGGGCAGCACAGGGCTGCGCGCCGAAGATGTCGCCGACGAACGGGATCGACGGCAGCGCGGGAAACGCTGTGCCGTTGTTGTTGTCGTCGCTGGAACCGTTGCCGCCGACGTGCAGGTCTGGTTCGCGCCGCAGGTCGATGCGCGGGCCGGCGAACAGGCCGCAGAAGCAGCTGGGATCGCCGACGCTGTCGCGGCTGAGCAGGTCGACGTCGAGCGTGCTGGCGGCCGCCAACATGCCAGGGTCGACGGGATGCCACGTATGGCCATCGTCGGAGGTCCACCGGGCGGGCACGGCCACATCTCCGATCTCGGTGCGCCCCGATCCGCCTGCGACGCCCGAAAAGACCACGGCGTCAACACCGTTGAAATGGTCGAGTGCGATGTCGGTGGTCCGCGCCGCGTTGACCATTCCGATGCCGGTCATCGCGACGATGACCTTCTTGCCGCCGAGCGTGCCGAGGTAGAAATGATGGCCGTCGACGACCACCGAGGGGTTCGGATCGAGGGTGGTGCGCGCGAGGATCGCGTCGGTTTCGGCGGGGAAGGCCGACAGGATCAGGGTGCGTTGTTGTGTGGTCTGACTGGTCGTCGTTGCGTCCACGCGTGTTTGGGTCGGCGACGGCGACGAAAAGACGTGTTCGAATTCACGCCGCGCGAACGCCAGTAGCGTCCACAGCGACGGCGCCGCTGCGGGTGCCGCAGGAGCGCTGCTGGCGGCCACCGGGCGCAGGACCGCGTTCAGCACGGTCGACACCAGCGTGGTGACTGCGCGAACGACGTTGAGCTGCGGCGGTTTTGGCGTCGGCATTGCCCGTGTGAGGTTAGTCGGCGACTCCTCCGACGCGACCCGCAGCGAGGCTGTGACCGGTGGTGCTGCGGCGGGGGCTGGACCGACGGTATCGGCGGATTTGCTGGGCGCCGGATCGGTTCGCGTTGTCGCTTCGTGTTTCGCCTCGGATATCGGTGACGACTTCTTCGCCCGTGTGGGCTCGGCCGCCGCGGGCTCCTTGTTCTTCTTGGGCGGCTTCGGCGGCCTGGGCGGCCTGGCCGGCTTGGGTGTCTCCGCGGTCGCAGTGTCTGGTGGCTGCGCCGTGCCGGTGGGCTTGGTGGCGTCGTCGGTCGCGCTGGAGGTGGTGGCGCCATCGGTGCCACCGGATTCGTCGGCCCACGCGACACCGGTCCCCGTCCACAGAGTCGCACCGAGCGCCAGGGCGGCGACCAAGCCGCCGACCCGACGTGCACCTGCCTTGTGAGGCATTCGGTATGTATATCGCCGACAGCCCCGCGATGGGCCGGAACCGGCCGCCGTGTTTGCTCAGGCGGTGTCGCGGTATGTCTCCAGATAGCGACGCATCCGGTCGGGGTGCTTGGCGCTGTCCCGCTCGCTGAGAATGCGTTGCGCGGTGCCAGCGGGGTAACCGTGCTTCGCCAGCCGATGTTCGACGGCGGGGTCGAAGTAGGCGGCCGAGTAGATCAACGCCAACACCAGCCCGCAGCCGACACCGACCCAGGCGATCCAGCCGGATCCCAGCGCGATCAGCAGCACGGCGGCCAGCGGCACCACTTGCACGACCGCACGGACGATCTGGCGCTCCCATCGGGTCCGACCGGTGAGATCACGCAGCACCCATTCGCGGTAGCGGGATCCGAGGGTGCCGCCGAACGTGTACCAAATCCAGCGCAGAGGGTCGGGGCGCGGGGTCATCGGTCCAACTCCGCATCGAGCGCACCTGCCGCCAGCGCAGCGGTGTTGATTCCAGTGAGGACCTGGTGGAGGTGCTCCAACTCGGACAGCCCGACGCCCAGGCGCTCGACCACCGCGGGCGGCACCGCCAGAGCCTGCTCGCGCAACTCCCGGCCCTTCGCCGTGAGCTCGACGTGGGTGGTGCGTTCGTCGGCCTCGCTGCGCGACCGGGTGATCAGGCCCTGAGCCTGCAGCCGCTTGAGCATCGGTGACAGGGTGGCCGAATCCATTTGCAGCAAGCGCGCGATGTCCTTGACCGACAACGGCTGGCCGCCGGCCTTCGCGTTGTCCCACAGCGACAGCATCACGAGGTACTGCGGGTGGGTCAGGCCGAGCGGCTCGAGCAAGGGCCGGTACACCGCAAGCACCGCACGGTTGGTGACAGCGAGCGCAAAACACACCTGGCGCTCCAACGCCAGCGGATCGAGGTCCGTGGCCAGTCGATTCGTCATGGCTTTTCCTCTGATAGTTAGGGTACGATTAGTTAGCGTACTACCAATCTTGAACGCCGCTGCGCGCCGATACAGTTCGCGCTGCCATGAGAGATGGGTCACTACCTGCCCAACGGACGACAGCCAATAACTGTCGTTGGCGTTAATATGGCTGCAGTAAGCTGACCTTTGCTACTGCAAACACTGATCTCGGGGAGTCAACATCACATGTGGTCAAATGCGGTTCGGGTGGTGATCGCCGGCGCGGCGGTCTCGCTGATGTTTGCCCCGTCCGCAGCGGCCGACAACGCCGGTTTCCTGCACGCGTTGGTCCCCACGTACAACAATGTGACGCCCCAGCAGTTGCTTGCCGCGGGCTACAACGCATGCAATTCGATCCGCGGCGGGATGAACTCCACCGACGCCATGCTTCAGGTGCAGAACGAGATCGGCGTATCGGTACCCGCGGCCGGCGACATTGTCTCGGCCGCTGTGGTCCACCTCGGCTGCTGACTCCCGACAGCAGAGCAAGTCACTGCTGGAAGCGGTAACCCATACCGGCTTCGGTCAACAGGTGCACCGGATGTGACGGGTCGTTTTCGAGTTTGCGACGCAACTGCGCCAAATACACCCGCAGATAATGGGTTTCCTTCGCGTAGGCCGGACCCCAGACCTCTTTGAGCAGTTCTTCGCGGCCGACGAGCTTGCCGCGGTTGCGCACCAGCATCTCGAGCATGCCCCACTCCGTAGGCGTCAAGTGCACCTCCGAACCGTTTTTCGTGACCTTCTTCGCGGCGAGGTCGACGGTGAAGGACGACGTTTCGATCACTGGTTCGTCGGTGTCGGAGGACGCGGTGCCTCGACGCACTGCGGCACGCAACCGAGCGAGGAATTCATCCATGCCAAAGGGTTTGGTGACGTAGTCGTCGGCGCCGGCATCGAGCGCCTCGACCTTGTCGGCGGAGTCCGTGCGCGCCGACAGCACGATGACCGGCGCGGTGAGCCAGCCCCTCAGTCCGCCGAGCACTTCGATACCCGACATATCCGGCAGCCCGAGGTCGAGCACGATGACGTCGGGCCGGTGGTCGGCCGCCGAGCGCAGCGCCTCCGCGCCATTGGCGGCCGTAGTGACTTCATATCCGCGCACCGACAGGTTGATCCGCAACGCGCGCAGGATCTGGGGTTCGTCGTCGATGACCAGTACCCGGGTCTTCTGCGGGGTCATGCCGCGCCGTCCTGCGGTGCGGCGAGGTCGATTTCGACGGTGAGGCCGCCGCCGGGGGTGTCTGTCGAAGAAATCGTGCCGCCCATCGCCTCGACGAAACCGCGCGCAACCGAGAGACCCAGGCCGACGCCGCTGCTGGTGTCGTGGTCACCGAGTCGCTGAAACGGTGCGAACATCTGGTCTTCTGCGCCGCGGGGGATGCCGGGTCCTTCGTCGACGACCGCGATCAGCACGCGTTCTCCCACTTGCCCCGCGGTGACGCGCACCGGGCTGTCCGGCGCGTAGCGCAGCGCATTGTCGATCAGGTTGGCCAGCACCCGCTCCAGCAGACCGCTGTCCGCCATCGCCACCGCATCGCCCACGTCGACCTTGACCCGGTCGACGCCCTGGCGTCGAAAACCCGTGACGCCCCTACTGATTCCCAACAGAGCTCGCTGGACGGTTTCCTCGAGGTACACCCGCCGCAGTTCGGGCCGGAGCACACCGGCCGCCAACCGCGACGAGTCGAGCAGGTTGCCGACCAGTGCGGTCAGTTGGTCGATGGACTCCTCGATGGTGGCCAGCAATTCGGCGGTGTCCTCAGCGGAAAAGTGGATGTCGTCGCTGCGCAGGCTGGACACCGCGGCCTTGGCGGCGGCCAAGGGAGTGCGCAGGTCGTGGCTGACGGCCGACAGCAGGGACCGCCGTAGCTCGTCGGCTTGGGCGATCGCTTCGGCTTTGCCCGCCTCTTCGGTCAATTCACGCTGCTTGACCAGACCGGCCGCTTGTTTCGCGACCGCGCCGAGCACCCGGCGATCGCGGGCGGCCAGCTTGCGGCCCGCCATCAACAGCCAGAACTCGTCATCGCCGACTTCGATTGCGGTGTCGGCGGTGTCGACGTCCACGCAGGGATCCGTGCCCACGCATCCGACGATCCCAGCGCCTTCCCGCAGCAGGCTGACCGCACGCTGTGAATAGGTCTCCCGCACGCGTTCCAGCAGCGTGTTCAGGTCCGCGCCGCGCAGCACCGACCCGGCGAACAGCGCGAGCAGTTCCGCCTCCTGTGAGGCGCGTCGTGCCTCCCGTGCCCGACTTGCCGCTCCGTCGACCAACGCGGCCACCGCGACCGCGACGAGCAACAGCACCACCACCGTCACCGCGCTGTCGGGTTCGGCGATGGTGAACGTGTAACGCGGCGCGACAAGGAAGTAGTTCAACAGCAGACCGGACAGCAGCGCCGACAACGCCGCCGGTGCCACGCCACCGAGCAATGCGACGATCAGCACGCCGATGAAGAAGATCGCGCTCTCGCCACCGATACCCAGATACGGGTCAAGCAGATAGACGATCACCGCACAGATCGCGGACGGAACGACGATGGCGGCAAGCCACGACATCGCATGGTGTTGCCGAGGGGTGATCCGCGCCAAAACCGAACTGCGGCTTGCTTGGTCGTGGGTGACCATGTGCACGTCGATCTTGCCGGACTGCTGCACCACCGAGGCGCCGATTCCCTCGTCGAAGATGCGGGCCCACCGCGACCGCCGCGACGTGCCGATGACCAACTGGGTGGCGTTCTCGTCACGCGCGAAATCCAGCAGCGCACTGGGCACGTCGTCGCCGACCACGGTGTGCAGGGTGGCGCCCAGGCTGATGGCCAACTCGCGCACCTTGCCCATCTGCGGCGCGGACACCCCGGTGAGCCCGTCGCCGCGAACCACGTGCACCACCATCAGTTCCGCGCTGGACTTCGATGCGATGCGTGACGCCCTGCGCACCAGGGTTTCCGACTCCGCGCCGCCCGTGACGGCGACGACGACGCGCTCGCGTGCCTCCCAGGTGTCGGTGATCTGGTTCTCCTGGCGGTATTTCTCGAGTGCGGCGTCGACCTGGTCGGCAAGCCACAACAGCGCCAGTTCTCTTAGTGCCGTCAGGTTTCCGCGGCGGAAGTAGTTGGACAACGCGGCGTCGACGCGCTCAGGTGCGTAGACGTTTCCGTGGGCGAGCCTGCGCCGCAACGCCTCCGGGGTGATGTCGACGAGTTCGATCTGGTCGGCGGCGCGAACGACTTCGTCGGGCACCTTTTCTTGTTGTTCGATACCGGTGATCTGGGTAACGACGTCGTTGAGGCTTTCCAGGTGCTGCACGTTGACCGTCGAGATCACGGTGATGCCGGCGTCGAGCAGTTCTTCGACGTCCTGCCAGCGCTTGGGGTTCTTGCTGCCGGGAGTGTTGGTGTGGGCGAGTTCGTCGACGAGCACCACGTGCGGCTGACGTCGGAGCACCGCGGCCACGTCGAGTTCACCGAAGAGCTTGCCGCGGTACTCGATGTACTTGGGCGGCACCGTCTCGATGCCCTCGAGCAGGTCGGCGGTCTTCCTGCGGCCATGCGTCTCGACGACCGCGGCCACCAGGTCGGTGCCCCGTTCCAGTCGGCGGTGCGCCTCGCCCAGCATCGCGTACGTCTTACCGACGCCGGGGGCTGCGCCGAGATAGATGCGCAGCTCCCCGCGTTTGGGTGCGTGCTGGGACGTACTCACACGATCATCATCCACCCGGGTACTTCTGATCGAGCGCGATATTCAGCGTCAACACGTTGACCGTCGGCTCACCGAAGAAGCCCAGCCAGCGGCCGTCGGTGTTGTCCGCGACGAGTTCCTTGACCTGATCGGCGCTGATCCCGCGGGCCCGGGCCACCCGGTTCAGCTGCAGGTCCGCGTAGGCGACCGAGATGTCCGGATCGAGGCCGCTGCCGCTGGCGGTGACGGCGTCGGCGGGCACCTTCGGGTCCGCAGGGGCCGCGCCACGAACCGGCACGATCTGGCCGATGCTGTAGTCCTCGCCCGACTTTGCGCATTCGACGCGCACACCTTCGAAGGTGTTCAGGAATGGGGCCTTCGTCGTCTCGCACGGCTCGTTGACACTGACGACGCGGGTCGGGTGCACGACGTTGCCGCTTGCATCACGGGGTCCGATCACCGACAGCACCGCGCCGACGCCGCCGCCGGTGCAGAACGGGCGCGCGCCGTTCACCCCTTCGAGCTGGCCGACCGCCACACTGCGCGAGCAGACCTGGGTGAGCAGGCTCGGCTTGTCTTCGGCTGGATTGCCGGCACCGCCGGCGGCGGCTGGATTGTCGGCACCGCCGACGGGGGAGTCGACGATGCTTTCCGGGCCGAGGTTGCTCGCGCTGGTGGACAGCGGGTCGTAGCCGTCGCCCGCTGCCGACGGGCGGCTCTGGAAGTACTTGGCCAGCGCGTTGCCGTCTTTGTCGGTGAACGACTGCCCAATCAGGCTGCTGCCCACCGGCTTTCCGTTGGCCTCGATGATCGAGCCGTTCGCCTTATCGCGCAGACTGGGGATCTGGGCGACAAGCCAGATGAACAGGGGGTAGGCGAGGCCGACGATGACAGTGAGGACGAGCAGCGCGCGCAGCGCGGCCCAGTGTTGACGAACCAGATGCGAGATTTTCATGGTCACATTCCCGGTAAGAATTGGATGACGAGGTCGATGAGCTTGATGCCGATGAACGGCGCGATGATGCCGCCGAGACCGTAGATGTAGAGGTTGCGCCTCAACAGTTTCGACGCGCTGCTCGGTGTGTAGCGCACTCCACGCAGCGACAGCGGGATCAGCGCGACGATGATGATCGCGTTGAAGATCACCGCGGACAGGATCGCCGACTGCGGGCTGTGCAGGCGCATGATGTTCAGCAGATCCAGGCCGGGGAACAACGCCACGAACATCGCCGGAATGATGGCGAAGTACTTGGCGATGTCGTTGGCGATGGAGAACGTCGTCAGCGCGCCACGGGTGATCAGCAGTTGCTTGCCGATCTCCACGATCTCGATGAGCTTGGTCGGGTCGGAGTCGAGATCGACCATGTTGCCGGCCTCTTTGGCCGCCGATGTGCCGGTGTTCATTGCGACGCCGACGTCGGCCTGCGCCAGCGCGGGCGCGTCGTTGGTGCCGTCACCGGTCATCGCGACCAGGTTGCCGCCTGCCTGCTCCTTCTTGATCAGCGCCATCTTGTCCTCGGGCGTGGCCTCGGCGAGGAAGTCGTCGACGCCGGCCTCGTCGGCAATGGCCTTGGCGGTCAAGGGGTTATCGCCGGTGATCATCACCGTGCGGATGCCCATCCGGCGCATCTCGTCGAACCGTTCCCGCATGCCCTGCTTGACGACGTCTTTGAGGTGGATGACACCCAAGATTGATGCGGTGCCTCCGACGAGCTGACCGACGACCAGCGGGGTGCCGCCTGCGGCGGAGATACCGTCGACGATGTCGCCGAGTTCGGTTGTCACACGACCGCCCTCCGAGCGCACCCACTCGGAGACCGAGCTGGCCGCGCCCTTGCGCAGGGAATGCCCGTTCTCGAGGTCGACGCCGGACATCCGGGTCTGAGCGCTGAACTCGACCCAGTGCGCCTTGTCGAGTTCGCCGGGTGTGCGGGCACGTAACCCATACTCCTGCTTGGCGAAGATCACGATGGAGCGGCCCTCGGGGGTCTCGTCGGCCAGGCTGGACAACTGCGCGGCGTCGGCCAACTCGTGCGGCGTGACACCCGTCAGCGGCACGAACGCGGCGGCCTGCCGGTTGCCAAGGGTGATGGTGCCGGTCTTGTCGAGCAGCAGCGTGTTGACATCACCTGCGGCCTCGACGGCGCGACCGGACATGGCCAGGACGTTGCGCTGCACGAGGCGGTCCATGCCTGCGATGCCGATGGCGGACAGCAGCGCCCCGATGGTGGTGGGGATCAGGCAGACCAGCAGCGAGACCATCACGATGCCGGATACGCCGTTGCCGTTGAGCGCCAACGAATCCGGCACGCCTGGGTTGTTGGCCTTGGAGAAGATGGCCAGCGGCTGCAGGGTCGCGACGGCGAACACGAAGATGATGGTGAGCGACGCGAGCAGAATGTTGAGCGCGATCTCGTTGGGCGTCTTCTGCCGGTTGGCGCCCTCGACCAGTGCGATCATCCGGTCGATGAAGCTCTCGCCGGGCTTCTGCGTGATCTTGACGACGATGCGGTCGGAGAGCACGGTGGTGCCGCCGGTGACGGCCGAGCGGTCGCCGCCGGATTCGCGGATGACGGGCGCGGATTCGCCGGTGATGGCCGATTCGTCCACCGAGGCAATGCCTTCCACGACGTCGCCGTCACCGGGGATGGTCTGGCCGGCCTCGACGACCACCAGGTCGCCCTGCTGCAGCAGGGGAGCGGCGACTTGTTCTTCCCGGCCGGGGGCGCCTGGCAGCCAGTCGACGAGCCTGCGGGCCATGGTCGCCGTCTTGGTCCTGCGCAGCGACTCGGCTTGTGCCTTACCGCGGCCCTCGGCCACGGCTTCGGCGAGGTTGGCGAAAATGACTGTCAGCCAGAGCCATATCACGGTCAGCCAGCCGAACCAGGTCGGCTCGGTGATGGCCAGGATGGTGCTCCAGACGGCGCCGATCTCGACGATGAACATGACGGGGTTGCGCCACAGCGTGCGGGGATCCAGTTTGCGCAGCGCGTCGGGCAGCGACGTCCACAGCATCTTGGGGTCCATTAGGCCGCCGCCAACGCGCTTGTCGGCGTAGGGTTTCGGCTGGGCGGGTGGGGACAGGAGGGTTGGTGCGGACATCAGTGGATTCCTTCAGCGAGGGGTCCGAGCGCGAGCATCGGGAGGAAGGTGAGGGCAACGACGATCAGCGTGACGCCGGCGACCATGCCGACGAACTGTGGGCGGTGGGTCGGCAGGGTGCCGATGGATTCCGGTGCCTTGCCCTGTTTGGCCAGCGACCCGGCCAGCGCCAGCACGAAGATGATCGGCAGCAGCCTGCCGAAAATCATGGCGAGACCGAGAGCGGTGTTGTACCAGTCGGTGTTGGCCGACAGGCCGGCGAACGCCGAACCGTTGTTGTTGGCCGCCGAGGTCAACGCGTAGAGCACCTCGGACAGACCGTGCGGTCCGGTGTTGAGCATGCCGGCCCGCTGGCCGGGCATCGCCATCGCGACGGCCGTGCCGGTCAGTACCAGCAGCGGCGTGATCAGGAAATACGTTGCGGCGAGCTTGATTTCACGCGGAGTGATTTTCTTTCCGAGGTACTCCGGGGTGCGGCCGACCATCAGCCCCGCGACGAACACGGTGATGATGGCCAACACGAGCATGCCGTACAGGCCGGAGCCGACGCCGCCGGGCGCGACCTCGCCCAATTGCATGTTGAACATTGTGAGCATGCCACCGAGGCTGGTGTAGGAGTCGTGGAACGAGTCCACCGCGCCGGTGGACGTCAGCGTCGTCGCGGTCGCGAATACCGCGGAATCCGGTACGCCGAACCGTTGTTCGACGCCTTCCATCGCCGATCCGATTGCGGTGGGCACGGTTCCGTGCGCCTGGATCTGGAACCACATCATGAAGCTGACGCTGAGGGTGGCGATGACGCCCATCACCGCGACGATCGCATAGCCCTGCTTCTTGCTCTCCACCATCCGGCCGAATGTGCGGGGCAGCGAGAAGGCGATGCAGCAGATCAAAAAGATTTCGATCCAGTTCGTCCATGAGGTCGGGTTCTCGAACGGGTGCGCGGAGTTGGCGTTGTAGAAGCCGCCGCCGTTGGTGCCGAGTTCCTTGATGACTTCCTGGCTGGCCACCGGGCCGCCGGTGATGGTCTGCTGACCGCCGGTCAGTGTATTGACGATCTGGTCGTGCAGGTGGAAGTTCTGGATGGCGCCACCGGCGATTAGCAGGATGGCGGCAATCACCGAGATGGGCAACACGATTCGGATACTGCCGCGGACGAGGTCCACCCAGAAGTTGCCGAGTTCAGTGGTGTTGCGGCGGGCGAGGCCACGCACGAAGGCCATGGCCACTGCCATGCCAACGGCGGCGGAGACGAAGTTCTGCACCGCGAGGCCGGCCATCTGCACGAGGTGGCCCTGTGTGGATTCACCCGAATACGCTTGCCAGTTCGTGTTGGCCACGAAGCTGATCGCGGTGTTCCACGCGAGTGCCGGAGTCATCTTGGTGGCGGGATCGTTGAGGTGAAGCGGCAGCTTGCCTTGCACCAGTTGGAAGACGAACAGGAACAGGACGCTGACCGCGGAGAAGGCGAGCACGCTGCGGGCGTAGGCGCCCCAGGTCTGCTCGGCTTTCGGGTCGGCGCCGATCAGCCGGTAGATGAGGCGTTCGGGTCGGGAGTCCTTCGTGGAGCTGTAGACCCGATACATGTAGTCGCCCAGCGGCACGTGCACCGCCACCAGCGCGATGATCATCGATGCGAGGAACAGGATCCCCGCCGTTTGGGAACTCAAGGCACTCACTAGAACCTCTCGGGGAAGAGCAACGCGGCGAAGAGGAACAGGGCCAGCAGGACCGCGAGGATCAGGCCCACGATGTTTTGACTCACAGGTTCTCGACCCACTTCTCAACCAGGCCGAGCAGGGCGAAGATTGCCACCGTCAGCACGATGAATACCAGTACGGACATGCCCGTCTCCCACGTTTACGGGGCACCGGATTTCGGCGCTCTGTGAGAGATTCGTCCCAGCTCAGGGTGTAGATACCGGCCTTGACGGTTTCTTGACGGCAGCGCCGCGTTCCTTTACGGATTCACGTCAACGCGGCGTCAAACTTCGACAGAAGGCCGTCAAGAGAGCGCTAGGGCTATGGCGTGTTCGGGGGCCGCGGCGGATCGTCATTGGGGTGACAATCTCTGAGTTTCTGGGCCGTGGTCGGGTGTCCACCGACGAGGATCTGCGGCGCTGCGAGCAATACCGCAAATCGTTCCCGACGGCGGAGGTCGCGTTTCCGGCCGTCGTGTTGAGGAACCGGGTGATCGCGAAGTGGGTGCGGGACCATCGCGTGGCCGTGGATCTGCGCACAGGCGAGGACCTGGCCATCGCGATCGCGGCGGGTATACATCCGTCGAGGTTGAGCATGGACGCCGATTGGATGAGCGAATCCGACCTGCGGGTGGCGGCCCGGTTGGGAATCGGGTTGTTCCGGGTCGGTTCGATGAAGCACATCGAATCGCTTGCCGCAGTGGACTACCGGCGACACGAGATCGTGGTGTGCCTGTCGGACGGCACGACGGGAGGTTTCCGGTTCGACTCGCTGGAACTGGACCACGCGATCGGGGCGGTGCTGGCCGGCGACCGCTTCAATCTTGTTGGGCTGCATTGTGATGTCGGCCCGGGACTGCATGGGTTCCTCAGCTATCCGGCGGCGGTCGGGCAGATGATCACGGAGATGGAGCACGTCCGCAGGCATCACCACAGGTCGCTGACGCGGGTGGGCCTCGGCGGCGGTCGGGCGGTGCCGACGGGGGACTGGATGGTCGCGCTGCCGGAGTTGTCGATGCAGATCGAGCAGGCGCTTGACGACGAGTGTGCGACGTTGCGGTTCCCGCGTCCGCTGGTCGTGTTGACGCCGGGGTTGACGATGATGGGCCAGAGCGCGGCGTGATCGGGGGCGCGGGGCGCTTCTAAACAATGCCCGCGGACGTCGCGACTAGGCGCTGTCGGATCCGTCCCATCGGTTATGGGTGGGCTGCCTCTAACATCAGGCGAGGCCCCCATAGCCCAATTGGCAGAGGCAGCGGACTTAAAATCCGCCCAGTGTCGGTTCGAGTCCGACTGGGGGCACCGGAAGCGGCCTGGTAGAGGCGTTATTGTCGGGGCCACTGGATTCTCGTTTCACCCCTCGCATCGCGGCGTCGTCGCGGCGCTCGGCGGGTTCGCGGCGATGGGTTTGGTGCGCTAGCTAACTCGATGAGGCGCCTCCGGTGCTTGCCCAGGGCAACAAATAGGTTCCTCGCATTTTGGTATTCGAGTGATCACATCAGTCGAGACCTACGAATTCAACGGTGGCTGCGTGATGCGGCAAATGGTCGATGGACATGGCTCTGCGTATGCCGGCCGTTTGCAGGCAAGTTCCACGAGCTCGGTGAGATTTTGGTGACTGATGCGGACAATGTCTGCAAACGACTTATCACGTGCAAGTCTTTGGCACAATCGCCCAATGGGGACAATCGGGGGTGCCGCGACGTGGAGACCAAGTGATTTGATCTTGCGCGATATCTTTTGCCCACATAGCGAAATCCAAACGTTGGCCGACGAGCTTCGCATTCGGGTGGGTGCCTCATGGCTAGTGGCGCTGTCCTACGACAAGCACAACGTCGTCCCAGTGCTTTCCTTCATCTCGACCAACGGCAGCAATGATCATGCGAAGGTCGGCCAGAAGGTCCGTTCGCTCACGACGCAGCCGGTAGTGAACCGCCTGACAGGCAACGAACAAGAGATCATCCGATGGTCACGGTCGGTCGAGTTGTTTCCACCCGACGACGATCTATATGTTCTGAGGTCCAATGCCAACGCAATCTCCAGTCATGGATTGCAGATATGCGTATTCGCCGACGCAGACCTCCAGCGCGGGTTCCAGGAGGAGGTCGCCGAACTTGCCACGTACATTAACGCAACTGAACTTGCCGCGATTCGCAAACAACAAAGTCTGACGAGGACAATACGGCGTGTCACTGCGGCCGAAGAGGACGCCTCACGAACGGCGACGCTAGTCAGGGTGGCCGTGCAACACCTATCCGCCGACTGCGCGATCTTCTACTCAATAGATCGAGACCCCACCAAGTTGCAGGCGGATTGCGACTATCCGACGGGCTCCCGCGAGTTGGTGACTGACCTACCGGAAGACATCCAGCTCTCCGATGGGATACGCGGAATCACTAATCCCAAGGTTCGCAGCATAATTCAGGCCTTCATTCAATCAGCCTCGTTCATTCATCCACTGACTCCCCAATCAGGATCAGCGATCTCGACCACCGTCAGCTCTATCGCGGTGCCGGTGCCGTACGGCGATCCCGACCGTCCAAAGTCGTTGAACCTCGGCGTGCTGATCGTTCTGACGGACAGTAAACGACCCTTCTCACGCTTGAACCTGACCTCGCTGCAGATCTTCGCGCTGCGCTTGTCGCTGCTGTACCGCTTAGAGCAGATCGACGAGTCTAGCCACCAATTGGCGGTTGTGGCAGACATGTTGAGCAAGCTGGGAGAGCCCGACGAGAGTCTCAGCGTTGCCAAGCCACTTACGTTGGGCGCACGTGCATTCCCAGCCGATTACGAGCAATCCAGACTCATCCTCGAGTCACTCGCTGACCACCTGCTGAAGGCGACTCCTAGTGCCTCGGTGTCCATTCGGCTCATCAGCACAAGTCAACCCGCGGAAGCCTCCATCCTGGTCTGTCGGCGCTTCACTGCTCGCCCTGCCGAGCGGATGTCCGATCCCGAAGCGATTATCCCAATTTTCGGACAGGACGCCGCGGGGCGGCATCACGAGAACACATCTGCAAATGTCCGTGCAGTCATCACCGGCAAGACAACGCTGTATCCGAGCGACGAAATCAAACTCATACGGGAGATCACCGGCCGCAACACCCTGTCCGAGGTCGCGGTACCGATCGTCTGCGGGTCTCACATCGTAGGGACCGTCAACGTCGAAAGTCCTTTGGCGGAAGCTTATGTCGGCGAAGTGGTATCGATAGTCGAGTCGTTCGCGGCTCTGGCTGGCGTGGCCATTGCGCTGGGACGCGAGCAGGTGCTGGCTCGTGTGGCGCGCCGTGCGGCCATCGAACGCATCGGTCCGCATGAGATCGACAATGCACGCACCGCGGTCAACGCCATCCGCGAAGCCATCGACGGCGATGACACCGACTTGGGGCAGAAGGTCTCATATCTCGCGGCTTTGGTGGATCGGTACGATCTCGCGAGGTCGTCAGAAGCTCCGTCGACAGCCGAGAAGATGTCCGAGATTATCAAGCACTCGGTGAACAGTGTGTTGGTACCAGCCAACGTCGATTTTCGGCTGGGCATTGTTGACGACTGCCTCATCGATGAGCAGTCGTCACACGAAGTGCATTCCGTCATGGACGAGATCATGCGTAATGTCACCCGCCATTCTGCGCCGGGGGTGGCGATCATCCAAACCACGGGCGTCAAGCTCGGCGGTCTCAACTATGTGCACATCTCTTTCAAGAACCCGGCCAAGAAGCGACTGCTCTCGTCGCACACCGCGAAGGTGTATCGCGTGCCTGTGGTGAGCACCACCAACGACAATGATCGACCGCGTCTGGGTTGCTACATGGTCGGTGAAATGGTTCGAGAAATGGGCGGCGACATCTTCATGCGGTTTGTCCCTGACCCCGACATGGTGCAAACCCATTGGTTCGTGCCGGTAGGCGAGTAGGCAACATGTTCGTACCGCTGAAGGTCCTGATTGCCGACAACGATGCAAACGGACTCGAAAGCCCAAGAGCCGCTTGGGATGAGTTCGACTATCTCGAAAAGCTTGATATCGATTTCGTGCAAACCGTTGATGCCGCGATCGAGGCTGCCAGGGACAACTACTACGACCTGGCCTTCATCGATTTGGTGTTCACACCGGATGCTGAGGGCGACCCAGGCGGCCAGGCGGTTCTGACAAGTATGAGTAACACGTCGCCGGGATGCGTACGCGCCATCGCGACCGGATACAAGCGCGAGAACATCGACGTGATACTGAACCTCGTGAGCTCCCTCGAAGGGGGCGAGGTGCTATTTGTCAACAAGTTCGTCGGAGAGTCCTCTGGGTATGTGGAGATACTCAAGAACAAGTTCAGCGAACGATTCAATGCCACTTGGGAACTTGACGGTATTGACCGGCTTGCACAAGGCATCCTCGACCGGGGAAGAGTGCCAGGTCTGCGTCCCGAGTTCGTAGCGGTCAAGGCCGAACTTGTGGCACTGCTCTTCGACGTGTTCAACCGTCCGGCGTCCATCGGATTGGTTCGTGACAAGGTGCGACTGGTCTTAAGCCCGATGGAGCAACAGGGGATGAGCGCATCAGTTGTCATCAAGGCGAATCTGAATTACGGCACCGATCAGCACGGCCTACCGATTCGAGGCGCGGAGTGCGTCCTGAAGGTGGGTCCGAAGGAGGACATCCGCCACGAAGCCAATCAGTATGTCGGCTTGATCCGCATGGGGGTGCCCAGCCGATTTCGAGTCGATCTGGTCGGCTGGTCTCAACGCGACAGCCTAGGGGCGATCTGCTATTCGATGGCGGGGGGCGGCAGATCGCCGGTCAGATCCCTCGATGCTCTACTGGCCACAGATGAGTTCGATGCCGTTCGGCAGTCGATCCGATCCCTGTTTTCCGAGTCGTCGCAGAGTTGGATGGCGATCGCGGGCGCCCCAATAACGCCGCACCGGTATTACTTCAGCAAGTTCCGAAGTTCGACAGAGCGAGCGCTGGAGAAGATCGAGAACTTCTTGGTTCGGTCTGATACCGTCCGAGGCTTCGATTCGCAGGCAGGACAGGCAATCTTCGAAGATTTCACCCTCGAGATCGTTCGTCCAGGTGCAGTCACAGAGAGTGCGTTCACTTTCGACGTACCTGCCTGCTTGGTGCATGGAGACCTGCACGGCGGCAATATCCTCATCAGCGACTTGGACGGCGCCGAAGTGAGCATGATCGACTATGCGACGGCGGGAATGGGTCCGCGTTTCACCGACGGCGCTGCGCTCACATCCACGCTGCGCCTAGCTCAAGTCGACGGCACCACTACGCCACGGACTGCACTGTCCATTGCAAAACTGTCAGAACAGGATTACGACCTACTCGTCGCCTTCCGAGATGGCACAGAACAAGACCTCTCAGCGGTGACGAGCCGCGATCGAGAACTATTCGCATTGATGCGATTGGTCGCTGAAACCATGCTGGCCAACTTCGATTGCGATCGTACAACTGCTGCACGCGAGTGGGCCCAAACTCTATTCGCCTACGGACTGAGCATCTTCGTTCGCGAGTGGACAGATCTCGAACGGATGCGGATTGTCGCATTCGTCGCCGCGTCCAGTCGCTACCTGAAGGAAGCGGGCGTACCAAGCGTAAGTTGATGACGAGGATTACACGCCGCCCGCTGCCCGCGCCTCATCTCGTTCAGCGAGCATCTTTACCGTTCTCTCGAATATGCGCCGACTCACGACATCCCCTTCCGTGCCCAGCGCATCGAACTGCTGCCGAAACTCGTCGAGCACCACCTTGACGTCACCACGGTCGCTGGGAACGAGTGCGATTGATTGCTCGATGCCCCGCCGCACATTGCCATATTGGGCACCGAGATGTTTGTGTTGCTCAGCTTTCTCGGCGTACTTGAAGTAGACCTGAAGTGCAGCTAAAACCGCGGCAACCATGCTCAGTACGCCGAACCATATCTTCTGCGTGGTGCCGGCCTGGCTGTTGATAGAGGCGAACGCCGTGGTTCCAAGAACAGTGTTGATAACCACGACAGGAACGGCTAGTAGGTAGTTCCGACGCTTGAAGATCTTTCCTTGTTCATGATGCGAATGCTGACTGTGGCGGGCTCTCTGGAACCAGTCGCGAAGCAGCCTGTCTGAGTCGTCAGTCCATTGCCGTTCTGCCATTGCCGGATTCCCCCATCTCGGGCGCTGTCGCAGCCCCCTGAAAGACGGAGTTTATAACTTCGCTCGACGGCGAACAGCAATTCCGAGCGGAAGACGATGGGATTAGCCACAAGAAACACCGCTTCGGTCTACTCAAGGTGATAACGATTCACGCGTTCTCGTCCAGCGTATTAATTCACCGCATCAACCCCTGTCCCGCCGGGGAGGACACCTTGCGGTGGTGAAGGGGTTGTGGTGAGCGCAGAGTCTCGTGACAGTGCCGGGCGACTGACACGGAGCGCCGAAGCTTCTCCTAGAAGGCTAAGAAGATGGCAATGTTGTTCGCCTCGTGGCCGCCTTGGTCTTTCATGGGTATGCCGGCATCGTCGTCGTGGAAGTACTCGACAGCACCTTGTCGCGAATGCATCTGCCAGGCGGTGTTTCCGCAGGGGCATCGACTCGCATCACCCTCGTCGCTGACCTCTCCCGGCGCCGCCGGCGAAGCCATCGACAGTGGACCCAGTGGAGCGACCGCTACACCCGTGGCGTTCTGGGGGAAATCCCGGCGATGGTCTTCCCCTCGGGTTCGTCCTGCTCACCTACGTGGTGACCGACCTCGTCTTCATCGCGTTGCCGGTGTTTTTCTCATCCGGCGCATGATCGACCTTCGACGACAGTCTCTGACCTTTGCTAACAAGATTGCTGGCACGGTCGGCGGAAAGGCGGACCCTCATTGCATATGAAAGCTAAGGACCCAGCGGAAGTGGCTGGCCAAACATTGGAAAGGCCGCCCCGCGGGCGTTAGCATCCGCGTACATCAAGCCGGGAACGTGCAGAAATGCGCCCCGTTTGGCGCTACGTGGCATCGTGACTTCCTACGCCTCTGGCCGATTACTCTCATCCGGGGATGATTGCGAAATCAATCAAGTAGCATCACTCTGGCGTTAGCGGGGGACTTAGACATTTTGTGCCTCGCCGTCATGTAGCACTCGGAAACGGCGACGGAAGGCGATACACGGCAAAATGCCTAACGAATCGGATGAAGTCCCTCCCGGTTGGTATCCAGCACCGCAGGGTGGTCAGCGGTATTGGGACGGCAAGCGATGGCTGGCGCTTCCGGAACCTGATGACGCCACCCCGTTTCCAGCCGAGGCAACTGGTTCAGCGAAAAAGCCGGCTGCCGCACGGAAGAAAGTTGTTATCGCCAGTGTCGCAGCCCTAACCGCTCTTGTTGCGATCGGCATCGGAGCTTTGACCTGGAAGAATAGCCACGATACTCAGATGCGGAACGACGCGGCCGCGGCGTCTTCGTCCAAAGCGGCTGCCGACAAGGCCGCTGTGGACGCTGCGGCAGCTGAGCAGGTTCAGCGTGATAACGAGGCCAAGCGTGCCCAACGCGCTGCGGCTGTTAAAGACTTAGAGGCGTCTGTCACGAAGATGGCGCAGAAGCATGTGAACGACGGACTATTCGACGGCCCTGTTTTGTCCGTGTCTTGTGACCCGGTTGGCGGTGGATCGACTGACGACCTGACCGCCAAGACCACGATCTTCGAATGCTTCGCTGGAACAAAGGACAACGGTGATGGGACTATGAGCGGTCACAAATATCACGCCACCGTCAACTGGGACACCGGTCAATACACCTACGGTCTCGGTGCTCCGTGACAAACGCCAAAGTTTCGCCATCCCTCGGTTGGAATCCAGGTTCGATGCACAAATTCGTAGCGGCGTCCATCTTCGCAATGGCGGGACTCGGCTTATCAGCCGGTGTAGCTGACGCCGGCCCGTTTTGTTATGAGACGGGTCCGGGGTTTGAAAAGTGTCTTGACAGCCCGACCGGTGACTACTTCCATCCGATATATCAGGGACCCAAGCTTGACGATCGCTATATTCCGTGGGTTCCGAGCGCCGATCCTCCACCAGTCATCGCGCCAACATCCCCTCCGGTCAACACGAATGGTGGCCTCAGTCCCGCTGCCACAGCGGGGTGTCCGGAAGGCAGTTACGTTGACCCGAGCAACCTGAATGCGTGCTTAGCTGCAACGCCCGGTAACGACTACATTTCCTTGGCAGCGTCGTCGAGCAATCCCGAGTTGGGTGGATATGGGATGGCTGCCAGCCAAGGACAAGCGGACGAGATCGCTATTGCGGAATGCACAGCGAGAACCAACAGCGCCTGCCAAGTTGCCGCGAGGGCGTTTCACGCTTGTGCGGCGTATGCGCTGGGTGCAAACGGCATCATCGCCGGAGGTGTCGGCCCAGACCCAAGTGCCGCCTCCGCTGATGCGTTGCACGGAGCGCCCGGAGGACGTGCCGCGGGCGGTAAATGCTCTGAGCCGCCGGGCAATTAGACGGGACGGACCAGCTGCGGCTGAGGCGACTTCTGAGAATCAGTTGGGGTTTTCGGTGGGACGCGTTGCTCGTGAGTTCGCGGCAATGCTGTAGGCATGGGCATCCGCGTAGCGCCGCATCCAGTCGGCAAGTCTGTAATCGACGCAGAGGCGCCGAGACCTTACGCGGTCACGCTTCGACCATGCTGCTCGCCCACGCGCTAACTTGAAACTCCCACTTTGGCATCGACATCGGCTGAAGGCCCCGGGACCGCCGCGAGCACGTCACGCCGCCGACCCCGTACGGGGCGGCGCACAACGTTCCGATATTTCAGCCGATTCGGGCTTACAGCGCACAGCCGCATAGATACGGCGGCTGCGCTCGGGTCTCGAACTACGCGCCACTCCTCGCGCTGCAGATGTCGAGGCTACGTATCGAGCACCACCCGCTGGGGGGAATAGATTCGGCAGTCCTACTGTTGAACTGACTGATTCCTGGTCGAAACCCGCCGCTGGGCGGACGCTGGCCAACAGCAGGATGCCACCGAATCGACTTCAGGCCCGACGAACAAATCGTCGGGCCTGTTCGATGTTGCGGCACAGGCAAGTTCGTCGGCGATGACCAGAAGGCAGCGAAATGGATACGTACAGAGGGAGATCGAGATGAAGAACATCGCCGCCACAGTTGGAACTATCGTTGCGATCGCTGCGCTGGGCCTAGGCACCGCTGCCGCGGCCAGCGCCGCCCCGAGCGGCGTCGGCACAGCCGATCAGACCATCGGCAAACTTCAATCCGAGGGCTACAACGTCATCGTCAACCGAACCGGTGCTGGTCCAACCGAGCAGTGCACCGTGACGGGAGTGCGCCCCGGCCAGACATACTCGCGGACCGACTCCGGCGTGCCTGGGAACCTACTCGGCACCCCTGGGCCTAACATCGCCACGACTGTGATGAACAAGACGGCGTACGTGACACTCAGTTGTTGATGATCCGCAGGGCCGCGCCCCGCAACGACGGCTTGAGGTGTGGTGACAGAAAGCCTGACCGAGGGTGGCAGTCGCAGCTGTCACCCTCGGTCGTTAGCTGTTATTTGGCCGCGGACGCTGATATTTCGCGTCACGCGAACGCATTTTGAGCCGTCCGGCCGCACCGCTCCTGCAGTCGGCGCGCGACTCGGTCGAGCGTCGCCCTCATCCAACCCGGATCGCCGCGCCGACCGGGCCGCTGCGGTCAACGCCGGGGCGGCAGTGGTGATCACCGTCTGGGCGCTGGGCGTGATGAGGGGTCCGGGACCGCTCTAGCTTGATACAGCACAGCGCAGTCGAATCACAAGCCCCAATCTGCCGACGAAGCGATGACAACATCCACGTACTGCAATCACCTGCGTGGCGCGCGTTCAGTTCAACTCACGCTTCAGCCGCGGCGGGTTTGTCGTTCGTCCGTCGCGCCAATGTGTGTCACCAGCGCAACAGCGCGGCGATGCCGGCCGCATCAGCCAGCTCACCGCGCGCGGCCCCTTCGACGGGAGTGATCTGTGCCCCGGTGTCGAGCGCACGCTCGACCAGTCGTTCGGTCAACCGGGGTTCGGGTCGCGGCTGCTGGCTGCCGGGGGAATCTCCTCGCCGCCGTAGAGCCCACCATCAGCGCCGAGGCTTCCCATGTATCGCACGTTCGGGTCGTACACCAGGTGCGCAACCCTGCCGACGTTCAAGGCCGCGGCCACTTCAGATAGTCCCAGGGCTGCCAATCCCGAACTCGCAGCTTCACCTACTTGCGCCAGCAGTCGTTTCTCGCGGTCCTGGTGCTGTTTGTGGAGCTGTTCGGTGATCGCCGCGGACAACGCCGCGTCATCAACGGCGGACAAGAACCTCGCGTCAGCGATCGTGTTGTCGCGCAACGCTTGCGGGAATCGGGAGATGACCGGCTCGGTCCAGCGTTCGCCGCCGCTGACGAGAATGCGCTCCCAACCAAGTTTTTCGGCTACCTCCGACCGTACGTGCGCTGACCTCGTCCAAGAACCGCAGTGTGCGGTGTCGCCCGCGGGCGGCACGTTGTTCGCGCATCGGGGTGTGGAATTGCCCTGTCGGGCCGCCGCCGATTTGCCCGGCCCGCTCGTGCGGAGCCTGGACATATCTCTGCGACATCCGATCGACTTCAGTCACCGAGCCGACCCGCCCTCGAGCAGCCGGGCCTCTTCGGCGGTGGCGATGACGATCCCGGCGCGCCGGCCTTCGTCGAGGAGTTCCAGTAGCGGATGGATGAAGGGGCCGTCATCCAACACGAGCCGGTTGGGTACCGGCAACGCGCTCTCGAGTCGCACGGTCCAATCCCCGCCCAGCGCGGCGAAGACAATACGGCCTCGTCCCGATGCGATTGGGCTTGTCAGGATCTCCAGTTGCGGCCAGAGCCGCTGCAGTTGGTCAGCGTCTTCATGGCTGACCCGGCGCTGCAACTCGGAAAATCGGTTCCTCAGGTCGATCGCGGCGGCACGCAGATTCGGGTCCCGATAGGGGTCAGCGTTCACATAGACCGACAGCACGCCGAGGGTGTCGGTGCGCTGGGCGAGCTCGCGCACCGCGGCGTGGTCTAGCCGATCAATCATCAGCATGATGTGTCACTCGTTCCTTTCGTCGGTGTGTGCGCCGACCGTTGACTGAATTTCTGCCGAGCGGAGGCAAGGCACACGCTGGCGCGCACGGCGTTGGTTCAAGACGGATGAAGGGCCGCACGAACACGTGTGCGCCGTCGGAGAATCCTGTGGTCGGCACCGGTAGCCGTATGGGGTGTTCGGTCCTCGACGTTTCGTCGAAGTGTTGAAGACTGGCCGTGTGGCGAATTCTGTTGGGGTCTAGGCATTGTCAACGTGCTGTCTCCTGCCGTCCGTTGTCCTCGTCGTCATGGCGGTGCGCTGTCCGGGCTTGCGGCAGCACCGCCGATGGGCCATGGGCGGCCGAGTTGTTGCGAGGTCCGTGTCATGCGCGCTCGACGACTACTGCGATCCCTGGCAACACATCACGTTGCGCTACTTCCAGGGTCGTCGATGAGGCGCCCCAGCGGTTGCCTGGACTCGACAATCAAACGCCGGCCCGTTGTCGTGGTCGCACAACGCGCATCGCGAGCGCCCCCGGTGAGGGCACCAGCGCCGGCGTGGTGAAGGCCGCACCACCGGCGGCCAAGAATCTCGCCAATCCAGCAGCACTAGCGTGCAGTGGTCAAAACAGCGCGAATCCGATGACCGCGAGGCTCCGATCGCGGTTCGGATCCGTGATAGGCACGGTGTGTGAGTGTCGAACCGCCGTTGCTGCTTGTTCTGGATCTGATAGGCACCTTCGTCTTTGGACTCAACGGAGCCCTGACAGCGGTGCGGGCCGCGCGACTCGACGTGGTGGGCGTGGTGACGCTGGGCATGATGACGGCGTTGGGCGGCGGGGTTGTCCGCGATGTCGTTATTGGCGCGATACCACCAGCAACCTTTCGTGACTGGCGGTATTTCGCACTCGCGCTCGGGGGCGGGCTGATCGCATTCGTCCTCAGCAGGTGGCTCATACGACTGGAGACACCGATCACGGTGCTGGACGCGATCGGGCTCAGTGTGTTTGCCGTCATCGGTGCGAGTAAGGCGGTGGAGTTCGGACTTGGGGTCGCGCCGGCGCTCCTGCTGGGCGTCGTCACCGCGGTGGGGGGCGGCACGATACGCGACACCATGGTTGGGCAGATCCCTACAGTGCTGCGCAGTGAGCTCTACGCGATTCCTGCTTTGGTGGCCGCCGCGATCACCGTCGCCGCGATCCGGCTGGATGTCTACGGCCTACCGGCCGCGTTGGCCGCTGCGGCGGCCTGCTTCGTTATTCGGATGATCGGCGTCCGGTTCGATCTTCACGCCCCTGGGCCTCCAGGCGCCGAAAGAAATTCTCGGCGTCCTGATTCGGATCCGCCCGCGAAAGGACCGACCGATCAGCGGTGAGTCAAGTGGCGAGCCAGGCGAGCGCGGCGACCACGAGTGCTTGGGTGCCGGTGTCGAGGGTGGGCTGAATGGTCGGAGCGAAGGTCGATGAGTGGTTGACCGGGATGTCCTGAGCTACCCGTCCGGCATCTGCAGCCCTGCGGTATTGCTGCTCCTCGACACCGCCGATCCCCCAGTAGGTGTACGGCGCGCCAAGGGCATTGGGGATGTCGCTGAAGTCCTCACTGGCCGACTGGGCCGCCATCGTGGCGAAGCGCTTACCGAAGTAATCGGCGAATGCGCCGCTGACACGGTCGGTGACTTCATCGTCGTTAACGGTGAGTGGGAACCGGTCGTAGAGCTCAAATTCGGGTTCCTTCGGGGAGTTGGACGCCTGACACTCGGCGATGACGATGCGCCGGATCGCCGCTAGTACCGCGGTGCGTACCGAGTTGTCATAGGTGCGCAGATTCAGCTCGAGCACCGCGTGGTCACCGATCACGTTGCTCTTGGTGCCGGCGTGGATGCTTCCGACCGTCAGCACGACGGTGTCGGTCGGCGCGACTTCACGCGAAACGACTGCTTGCAGCCGGACCACGATGATCGCCGCGAGCACGACGGGATCGACGGCGGCCTGCGGCATCGAACCATGGGCGCCGCGGCCGAAGACCGTGATCCGCATGCTGTCGGCCGCTGAGAGCACTGGGCCACGATGGGTGCCCACGTGGCCGGCCGGGGCCGGAAGCACATGCTGAGCAAGGGCAACATCGACGTGGCCGAGGACTTCTGCCAGGCTGTCATCGACCATGCCGCGCGCGCCGTCGCCGACTTCCTCGGCGGGCTGAAACAGCGCGACCGCGGTTCCGATCCAGTCTCGGGTTGCATCCGAGAGTAGAGCGACCGCGCCGAGCAGGCATGCGACGTGCACGTCGTGGCCGCATGCGTGCATCACAGGCACCTCATCACCGGCGGCGTCGGTGGCGCGCACGGTGCTGGCATACGGCAGACCGGTGGCTTCCTCAACGGGCAGCGCGTCCATATCGGCGCGCATCAGCACCGTCGGTCCTTCGCCATTGCGCAACAGGCCAATGACACCGGTGCCGCCGATCCGTTCGCGCACTTCGCAACCCGACGCCCGCAACCGGTCCGCGACTAGACCCGAAGTGCGATGCTCCTGATGAGACAGTTCTGGATGCTGGTGGATGTCGCGGTAAAGCTTCTCTTGCCACGATCGGATGCCAGCGAGTCCCTCGAGGACCGAGGCGGCTGGCGTCGAAGCCTTGCTCACATGTCCTCCCACCTCGAGATGAGGTCAGTCGCTGGCACAACCGATGTTGGTGCGGCATACCCGCATATTTGCCGATGGTAAACGCAGCCGATGGCTCGCCGTGCCCGGTCCTGCGTGATGGAAAGCGATTGGTCGTGCGGTCATCGGACGCTGCCAGGAAAGAGACGTGGTCGGCACGATCCGACGAGGCTGGCAGATTTGCTCTGGGCCGGGTGTCCTGCAGCGCAATACAGACGCTGTGGCAGATGGACAGCCTCCCAGCCTGGACGGCCCCACTGCCGGCAGCGTTCATCGCGCACTGCAGCCCGATGCATCCGGTTGAAGTCAACCGGTACCTGTCCGGTCTGGAAAACCTTGGGACAAGCGGCGACGGTCAAGCACACTTCGCCGACAGAAGTCGGCAACACCTGAGTCGTCGGAATGAGACATGCGGCTCACGGTCCCCGCGTAAACGCGACTCTCTTAGGGGCTTCCCTGTGTGTTGTGAAACCACTGTCAGTGTGCTTAGCGGTCGTCGCAGAGGACTGGCGGCTGAGCGCTCGGCCGAGATACCCGACAACGGGAACGTCGCACTGACCGGGCGCCAGACGTGTGTTCAACGCGATCGAATGTGAACGTCGAAACACCCGACGCTTCGGGTTCGTTTGAACCGACTATTGGACAATTCCCATTGTCCGCAAACGCATTTGAGAAGAGAGCAGATTTACCAAGAGGACTATTTAGTCCTTGTGTGTTACCATCGCACCGGTGCGGTTAGTTACCCCGTCATGGTGCCCGGCCGTCGCGACCGCGCTCGTCCGACCAACCCGGACTCCCAACACATGTTGTGAAATTACGGCGCGGGCTGCGGCTGACATCCCCACCGCTGGGCACCCACTGGCCAGCAATGCCGTTGCGCCACCGCCGTTTCGTACCGCACATGCGTCACGCGCCGGCAGTCAAACCCGTAGCTCTCGATGCAACTCGGGAGTGAAGAACGCTGTAGAGGAGTCACCACATGGATGACGTGGAACCGCCTCCACCGCTGACCATTGTTCGGCCTGGCGAAGGCAGGGCCGGCGACATAGGCCCGCACGGGGTGGAATTCAAGCTGTGGGGCGAGGACACCGGCGGCGCGTTGGCTATCGTGGAGCACCCATTCCCTGTGGGTGCGCTCACTCCACCGCACCTGCATACCCGCGAAGATGAGTACTCGATCGTCACGGAAGGCGAAATCGGTTTTCGCTCAGGTGACCGGGAGGTCGTGCTCGGCGCAGGCGGCTACATCACGAAGCCCCGGGGCGAACTGCACACGATGTGGAACGCGGGCTCCACTCCTGCCCGCATGATCGAGGTGATCAGCCCAGCCGGCTTCGAAAAGTTTTTCCGCGACCTCACTGACCTCACGGTCGAGGGTGCCCCACCCTTCGAGGCAATCGCGACACTTGCCAAGACCTACGGACTGCAGTTCGGCGAGCCCCCGTGGCTACCCGACCTCATCGCCCGCTACAACCTCACCCCGCCGTGACGAACGCGGGTACGCCCGCGCTTCAATCAACAAAACGCGCCACCCGTCGCTAAAGCTACGAGAAGCGACCTGTCAGGCGCGATACCGATTCCGACACTCGATCCCCATCGGCCGGTTTCGCAGCGATCAGTTCACCTCCGTTCAATCGGCTGTGCGCCAGCCGTTTCGGGTGGGGTGCCAACCGTTGCGCCGCGGCCGGTAATGACCGCGGGCGTTACAAGGTCACGACGACGGCTGGCGCGGCTGCGGGTGTCGGAATGTGTCGGGATCTACTGGGCGCTTCTTCTTGGGAAGCCCTTCGACGACGAGCAGGTAGGACTCGGTCACCAGATCGTCGACAAGCCGAGGTTCGATGCCGCCACCGGGATGAAGCGTGATCCAGTGCTCCTTGTTCATGTGGTACCCCGCGGTGATCTGCTCGTGGGCTTCGCGTAGCGACTTCGCATCGGCCGGATCAGCCTTCAGGATGACGACCGGTTCCCCGGGCATCGCGGTGTGCAACATGAACACCTTGCCGCCGACCTTCCACAGGTCCCAGCCGCCGGAGGGCTGATGAGTCCGCTCCGCTCCTGGGAGCTCGTCCGCGCGGGTGGCCGACCGCGCCTGCAGCCGCGTGTCACGTTCCATTGTGATGCTCCTGGTGGTCGCTGCGGAGGTTCACGACGCCGTGCCGATGCGGCTCCGGGGTCTAAAGGACGGTGAACAGGCGGTCGGGGCTGAGCCGCGAGATCTTGGTCGTATAGGCCTTCTCCTGATTCGGGTAGCCTAGCCCCATAAGAAGCGTTGTCGTGTAACCAGTCCCGACAATTCCGAACGCCTCGTCAACGCTGGCCCGGTTGAATCCTTCGAAAGGTGTCGCCGCGACACCGAGTTCGGCGGCAGCCATCATCGTCATGCCGACAATCATGTAGGTCTGCTTCTCCATCCAGTGCTCCAAAGCCTTATCCCTGAAGCCCGAGGAACGGATGTTGAGGAAGTCACGGGTCATGAACTCCCACAGCTCCTGCTTCGCCGGGTCGCCGAAACGGTCGTCCGCCCGCTCTTTGGCAAAAACCGCATCCATGTGCTCGTCGGGTAGGTCAGTTCGCGTAGTAACGATGATGTCGTGCGACGCGTTCTGGACTTTCTCACCGTTGTCGCTAAAGCGTTCGCCCAAGTTGTTCGCGAGCTTCTCCTTGGCCTCGGGCGTTGCGAGAACGTAGAAATGATTGGGCTGCACGTTGACTGACGTCGGAGCCGAGCGCAGAAAATTCAACAGTTGCTGCAAAGTCTCTTCCGGGATGGTCTTCGTCGGGTCGAAGTACCGCGTGAGGTGCTTGTCCATCAGCTGTCCGAGGTCCATGGTCTTCCTACTTTCTTCGTAAAACGGGTAAGGGTTATAGGCGGGCGATCGTCAGTCCGTCGGCTCCGCGAGATAGCGGGGTGTAAGCCAGTCATTCCTACTATCTGTGACACTCCTTTGTTCCTCGACGGGCGCGAGCGTGATCACCGACGCAACAGAGCGGCATCGCACTGGCGGCGAAGCGAGGATATCATCTAGCGGACTAAAAAGTCCTTTCTATACGTTTGTTGGCGCAGTTCTTGGTGTCCTGTTGGGCTTCGTCGCCAAGGACTGCGAAACTGTCCGGATCGAAATGGCAACCCGGGCTCGCCGTTGCCGATAGCCGAGGTGCACAAGATGATTCGCAACCGATGGCGTATCGTCGCCCCTCATGGGTGTCATACCGATCCGCATTGTCGGAGATCCCACTCTGCATACCCGCACCCGTCTAGTCTCGGTCGGCGCCGACGGGTCGTTACCGCCCGACCTCGCACATCTCATCAAAGATCTGTATGACACGCTCGCGGCATCGAAGGGAGTCGGCCTGTCGGCCAACCAGATCGGAGCCGACCTTCGCGTCTTCGTCTATGACTGCGCACGAGCGCGTGCTGAACCCACACGCATCCGGGGTTGCGTTGTCAACCCGGTCTTAGAGACTGCCGATTGGCCTGCGGGCCCACCCGATCCGGACAGCGACGAGGAAGGCTGCCTATCAGTGCCGGGGGAGAAATTTCCGATCGGCCGCGCGAACTGGGCACGTGTCACCGGACTGGATGCGTACGGCAGGCCTGTCACCGTGGAGGGCACTGGACTGATCGCGCGAATGCTGCAACACGAAGTCGGGCACCTCGACGGCGAGCTATACATCGATCGCCTGGTGCCTCCCTACGCCGTCCGCGCCTCCGACGCTGTTACCGCACATGGCTGGGGGGTCCCTGGGCTTTCCTGGACGCCTGGTGTCGATCCGCACCCATTCGCTGATAGCGGCAACATCCAAAAGTAAATTTCTGAACAGAGGCGGTCGCCACCAAGACGGTTGCGTTGGCCGGATCAGGCTGTGTGCCGGCGTCATGGTCGCTCCACCGCATGTCCGGGAGTCGACCGAGCGGTCCATCGTGACGAGCGGCAGCGTTTGTCAGCCATTGATCAGGTCGACGATGTGGCCGAAGTTCAGGTTTGATGCGAGCGCCGTGAGGTCTCCCTGCACAAGCCTGGCGGCCGCCTCTTGTGTAGCTCCGAGAGCGTGCGTATAAGGGTCGACGCCAAGGCTGATTCGACGCACACCGATCGCCTGCAGTTCCGCGAGTGTCGCGGCATCCCCAGGGCTGACTACGTTGACCGGCTTGGGGGCGACAGCATTGATGACTGCGCTAATCGAGGCGCGGTCAGGCAGATTGGGTGCGTAGAGGACGTCAGCTCCTGCCTCTGCGTATGCGGTAAGGCGGCGGATGGTGTCGTCGATGTCGGAAACGCCCCACACAAGGTTGTCCGTACGGCCGGTCAAGACGATCTGTCCGCGCGCAGCTGCGGCGGCCGCCTCGATGCGGCGAACCGCGTCATCGAATTCACGAATCGGCTTGGTGGGGTCGCCGGTGGTGTCCTCGACTCCGATGCCAGCCAGACCGTGGGCGATTGCTGCCTCGACGGTGGCCCGGACATCTTCGGGCGTCTCGCCGTAGCCGTCCTCGAAGTCGCCGTTGATCGGAAGTCCACTCACGGAGGTGAGTAAGGCGGCGTAACCGAGATGCTCGTCACGGCTGACGGCGTGGATGCCGTCGATGCGGCCAAGCGTTGCGGCGAGAACCGCGGAGGAGGTGGCGATGGATTTGAATCCGGCTTCCTTGAAGAGCAGGGCCGACGGCCCATCCCATGCGTTGGGCATGATGAATGTCGCAGGGCCACGGTGGAGTTCGGAGAACTCTTCGTAGCGTACCCGGGCGGCTATGTCATTCATGGCGGAGCTGTCCTTTCAGCGATGCGCGAAGTTCTGTCCAGTGGGTTAGGCGGTGCGAAAGACGCGGATGACGTACGCCGGCGATTCGGGGGTACCGTTCGACCCCGAAGCGGTCGCCGCCGCCTTCGGCGGTCGGGCGGTTGTTGTGCCGTCGGGTCATGACTGACTGGAAGTCGTTCATGCTCTTCACCAGAGCTTCTCGCGAACAGGGTGAATAGTCATCACCCTCGGCGCCTGTTCACCCGGGTGACTCCTGCGGGACCGACGGTCTTTGCGATGGGCTCGGCTCGTGCGGGTGCACCCGCGTCGCGGCCCACTGGACCGGTAATGAGAGCGCACTACGGGCCGACCGTGAGGTCTCGCTCCTCGTGGGGATTGTGGAGCAGGTCGACGGGTCACAGTGGGACGACCGGCCATTCGTTGTCGACGCGAGCCATGATGTTGAAGTAATTGGTCAGAGTGTTGAGCGCAAGGTTGGCCACGAGTTCTCCGATCTCTTCCTCGGTTACGCCGGCCAGACGGGCGGCGCTGATGTCGGCTTCGTCGACGTCGCCGAAGTTGGCAGCGATGGTGTTCGACAGTTTCAGAAGAGCGGCCACGTGTGGATCGTCAGATTCGCACCTGCGAGCCTTCGCCAGTTCGGCCGCATCAACCTTGTTTATGGTTGCGCCGATGTAGGTGTGCGACGACAGGCAGTACTCACATCCGTTGAATTGAGCGGAGGCGATGGCCAGACGCGCACGGGTGGCCGCTGGAATGGTTCCGCTGGCGACTGCGGTGAACAACGCGAGATAACTCTTGAGTAGAGTGGGGCTGTTTGCCATCACTTTCGTCATGTTCGGGATGGAGCCCAACGTCTTCCTTACCTGGTTCAAGAGGTCGGCGGCTTCGCCGTGCGCTGTATCGGGCTCGATAGGGGTGAAGTAGGCCATTGCGGGTTCCTGTCGTAGGGGATCGACGTCTAAAGGGCTTGACGGATAAATCGATTCGCTTCCATGCTCGCGAGCCCTTCGTTCCTGCCCTTCTGCAATATGTCGGCAAGTTCGGATTCCTCGGCGAGTAGCGGATTCCAGACCTGATTGACCGTTGGGTGTGGCGCGACGGCATGGCGCAGGAGACTGACCGGAACCTTCGCCACGATCGCTACGGTGGCTGCTTGAGCCAGTTCCGAGAACTGCGGGCCGACGAATGTCGCTCCGAGCAATGTGTCGGTCTCGGCGTCAATGACCAACTTCGCCCAGCCCTGGAAGCCATCCCTGTACAGCGCGAGGAATGCCACTGCGCCGGGGTAGTGGGCAGTTCGCGTGCGCACCGTGAATCCTTCATCCCGAGCCTGACTTTCGGTGAGGCCGACCCTGACCACCTGAGGCTCGGTGTGAATAACCTGCGCCAAACTGCCGCCATCACGGGCGATCAACTCGTTGTCGGACAGTTCTCGTCCCGCAACCCGAGCGGTGATGATGTCGGCCACAACAAGGCCGTGGTAGGTGGATATATGAGACAGCCGAGCACGCCCGGTGGTATCTCCCAACGCGTAAAGCCAGCCACCGTCGATGCCGACTGCTTGGAGATGGTTGTTCACGACGATGGGCTTGCCGCTGGGCAGGCCAACGTGCTCTAGCCCGATGTCGTCGGTGTTGACACACCGTCCGGCGGCCAGAACGATCTCGTCTACCTCGATGCTGCTGCCGGCGAAGGTTGCGGTGACGGGTCCGTCCGCCACAGGGCGCGCCACTGAGGACAACTCCGTCTGAAAGTGAACATCGACACCGCGACTTCGAAGTGACTGCGCAACGACCTCGCCGACTTCTGGTTCGCAGCCAAGGAGCAGGGCGTCCTCACGGACGAGAAGTGCTACGGCTGAGCCCAAACCGCTCAGTATGGTCGCGAACTCGACGCTGACAGGTCCGCCACCGACCACAAGGGCGCGAGGCGGCACTCGTGTCATGGTCGTCAAGTCCCGATTGGTCCAAGGACGCGCTTGCGTCAACCCGGGAATCTTCGGCACGTGAGGACGAGTGCCGGTGGCCACGACGACGGCGTGGCGTGCAGTCAAGACGGCTTCGGTGTCATCAGCATTCACCACACGCACCGTTCGTTCGCCGCTCAACCGGCCGAACCCATGAAACACCGCAACCCCAGCTTGACGCAGAGACGCTGTCCGGTCGTCGTCCGAAAGATGCTCGATGAGCTCATCCCGCTTCGCAAAAATGGCCGCAAGGTCGAGTTTGGCACCCGAAATAGCCTCGCGCACACCAGGAACTGCCTTTGCGAGATTGAGCACCTCGATCGGGCGAAGCAATGTCTTGCTCGGATTGCAGCCGAAGTAATGACACTCCCCTCCGATCAGACGATCCTCGACGAGTGCTACCTCGAGGCCGGTCGACGCAAGCCTTCGGACGGCGGCTATACCGCCGACACCGCCACCCAGGACGACCACGTCGAATGCTTTACCCGTCATATCTACCTTCGCTTCCGATGTTCATTGCGAACAGCGATGTCTGCCTGCGACTCGACGGATTGCAACGAACCGGCCTCATCTCGAACCCTGCCGGCCGACACATTGAGTCTCAGGCGAGATCCAGCGCAGGGGCGTATCGACCACAATGTCAGGGTCGTCATTGCGCACTGTCAGAATCCAGAGATGCGTTGGGCTCTATCGTGCCCATGCGCCATGTCGTCGTAATCGCGGTCGATGGTGATGCTCCTGACGTCCATCCGCGGACCTATCGAGTGGCCGCCTGCACCTGATGATCAACGCCTCACGATGTTGTTATCGGGACGTCTGGATCCTCAGTCTAAACTTATGAGGACTATATAGTCCACTGAAAGTCTTCCGCCGTCCGACCAACGCCTCGAATTGACTCCCGGTGAATCGAGCACGGGTTGCTCGAATCCTAGTGCGTAAGAGGAATATCGATGGTACGCGGAACATGGGAGTCGTCGTTGCCGGTGGCAGCCCACTTGATGGCTAATATTTTGCACGGTAGCGCGCGAAGAGTTTGACCGCGGAGACGAGGACGGCGCCTGATCTGTCGTCCGGATCACGGCCTATGGGCGTGGGCTCCCCCTACTGACGGTCCCCTTTGATGTCTTCGGTACTACACGGCGAACCCGGGTGAATTGGCTCGCCGGGTGATGACGACGTACACCCTGTCGGAGAACGCTGACGCAGGGGAGGACAAGTGCAGCCGACGATCTACCAGATCTGATTCGGGGGTTGCCTGACCGAGCGCTCGAGTCCGCACTGGAAGGGGTGCGCGCCTCAGGTCCGCGGCACGGTACAGTCGCGATCGGGCGGTTGGGGGCGGGTCTCGCCCTCAATGACCCACTCCGCGGCCCCTCGATCTACACACCGTCAAGTAGGCCGCCCCATCCATGCAATTTGCCGCCAACATCTCTGTCGGCAACGCTTGACCCGATGGCTATACGTACGTTTTAGTCCTCAAAGGTATTGCACTCAGCGCGAATTGAGTGCCTTCTCACACGGGGTTATCGACGGCGTTGATCCGAGTAACGTCGGAAAATGTGACTGCAATAGAACAACAATCCAACTACGAGATTGCTGACGCCGAGGCGTTCGGCAGCCGGATGCTCAGCGTTGTGAACGACGCGGCCGTTGCCCTGCTACTGAGCATCGGACACCAGACGGGTCTATTCGACCGCATGGCCGGCCTTCCGCCCTCTACTAGTGCTGAAATCGCCGCGGCTGCAGGGCTGAACGAGCGCTATGTCCGAGAGTGGCTGGGCGGCATGGTGTGTGCGTCGATCGTCGACTATGACTCGAACAGCCACACGTATCACTTGCCGGCCCACCACGTTCCCGCGTTGACACGCGCCGGTGGACCCGACAACGTCGCCAAAATGGCCCAGTACGTCGCGCTGTTGGGCGAGGTCGAGCAGCGCATTGTTGACTGTTTCCGCGACGGAGGCGGATTGCCGTACAGCGCATTTCCGCGCTTTCATGGGCTGCGAGCGGAGGAAAGCGGTGCCGTCTTCGACGCTGCGTTGATCGGCACGACTCTTCCGTTGGTCAACGGGCTAACAGAACGACTGCAGGCGGGCATCGAGGTCGCCGATTTCGGTTGCGGCAGCGGACATGCCATCAATGTGATGGCGCAGGCCTTCCCGGCGAGCACATTCACCGGATACGACTTCTCCGAGCAGGCTATGTCGACGGCCCGGAAAGAGGCTGCCGAACTGGGTCTATCCAATACGCGGTTCGTTGCGCAGGATCTTGCGGCCATACCTAAGGGCGACGCGTTCGACGCCGTTGTGGTGTTCGATGCTATCCATGACCAAGTCCACCCGGACAAGGTGCTGGCTAATATTTACCGCGCGCTGCGGACCGGTGGTGACCTACTGATGGTCGATATCAAAGCGTCGTCGGACTTGGCGCAGAACCGTCAGCTTCCATGGGCTACCTGGCTCTACACCATATCGACGATGCACTGCATGACAGTTTCGTTATCGGCCGGCGGTGCCGGGCTAGGCACAATGTGGGGCCACGAATTAGCCACCTCCATGCTCGCAGATGCCGGCTTCACCGATGTCCACATCGCAGAGGTCGACACCGACCCCTTCAACAACTACTACATAGCCCACAAATGAAGTGAGGACCGCAACCGCAACACACGACGAGGCGTGAGCTGATGCGCGAGTCGGCGGTGTGAAGTACTACGTAAGTACCGTATTCCTCCGTCTCCAGGGACGTTTTAAAGGTAGGCCGCCGCCGACGAGATCGGCTTTCACGGTTTGGCAATTGCCGATCACGTGGTCAACATAAAGCAAATTTCTTCGCGGTACCCATACACCGGTGACGGCTGCCGCCGATGGCAGCCTTTCACGGAGTGGCCCGACCCGTGGGTGATGATCGGCGCATTGGCCCAGGTGGCGCCGCGATTACGCTTCGCGACGACCGTCTACATCGCCGCGATGCGTAATCCTTATGTGGCCGCCAAAGCCATTGGAACTGCCGCGCTGCTGTCCGGCGGACGGGTTGACCGCAGCGCCTTGGTCTGGGCGGAGCGTCACGAACCTGGTCAACCTGGGCTCTACCCAGCCTTCAGTCCTCGACACTTTCGCCCGCGCTCCGCGGCTGCCAGCCCGCCAGCAGGCGTTCCATGTCGGTCACGCCTTCATCGAATACGTCTCGGCGAGCTCTCGGACCACACGCCTGCAACAGCCGGGCGAAGTCCTGGGCGGCTTTGGTGATCCGCTCGGACAGCCCGGCCGACCCTTGCTGAGCGCCGAAGTCGTCGGTGGCGGCGTACACACCCGTGGGCGACACGACCGCATGCAGGTAGGAAAACATCGGCCGCAGTGCATGTTCCAGCACCAGGGAATGTCGCTCGGTACCGCCGGTCGCTGCGATCAACACTGGCATGTCCGAGAGCGTTTCCTCTGGCAGCACGTCGAAGAACGACTTGAACAGCCCGCTATAGGAGGCGTTGAAAGCCGGGCTCACCGCGATCACCCCGTCGGCGTCAGCGATTGCCGCAAAGGCGGATTCCAGTTCAGGAGAGGCGAATCCGGTCAGCATTGCATCGATGATCGGCCGGGCGAGCGGGCGCAACTCGATCACGGAAGCATCGGTGGCCAGGTTCTGGTCACTCAACGCTGCCGTGACTGCCGCGGTGATTCGGTCGGCCAGCAGCCTGGTCGACGACGGTTCACGCAACCCGCCGCTGATCACCGTCAACTTCGTCATGACTGGACTTCCTCGCCGCTGGCCGCCGCCTGCACCAGCGCTGCATGGGTAGGGGCGTCGGGCACATGGTCCGGTCGACCGACGGCAAATTCCTTGCGCAGCACTGGAATTACGTGTTCTCCGAGAAGATCGAGTTGCTCCAACACCACTTTCAACGGCAGCCCGGCATGATCGATGAGGAACAACTGCCGCTGATAGTCACCGGCGTATTCCCTGAAGCCGAGCGTCCGGTCGATCACCTGCTGCGGCGAACCGACGGTCAACGGGGTCTGCGCGGTGAACTCCTCCAGACTCGGGCCATGCCCGTAGACCGGTGCGTTGTCGAAATAGGGCCGGAACTCGGCGACGGCGTCCTGACTGTTCGGCCGCATGAAGACCTGTCCGCCGAGACCGACGATCGCCTGATCGGCGGTGCCATGTCCATAGTGCTCGAACCGCTGCCGATACAACTGCACCATCCGTTTGGTGTGCAACGGAGGCCAGAAGATGTGGTTGGCGAAAAAACCATCGCCGTAGAACGCGGCCAATTCGGCCACCTCGGGTGTTCGGATGGAACCGTGCCAGACGAACGGCGGGACGCCGTCGAGCGGTCGCGGTGCCAGCGTGAAGCCTTGCAGCGACGTGCGGTACTCCCCGCTCCAATCGACGACCGTCTCTCGCCACAGTCGCCGCAGCAGCCCGTAATGCTCGACGGTCAACGGGATCGCCGCACGGATGTCCTGACCGAACCACGGGTAGACCGGCCCGGTGTTGCCGCGGCCAAGCATCACGTCCACCCGGCCACCGGACAGATGCTGCAGCACACTGAAATCCTCGGCGATTTTCACAGGATCGTTCGTGGTGATCAATGTGGTCGAGGTGGAAAGGATTATCCGCTCGGTCTGCGCCGCGATGTAGCCCAACAGAGTGGTCGGCGACGACGGCACGAACGGCGGGTTGTGGTGCTCACCGGTGGCGAACACGTCGAGGCCCACCTCTTCGGCCTTCTTCGCGATCTCGACGGTGGCCCTGATGCGCTCGGCTTCGGTGGGCGTGTCACCCGTCGTCGGGTCGCCGGTGACGTCTCCGACCGTGAAGATCCCGAACTGCATGCCTGACAAAACGCCCCTGGGCCCATTTTCGATGCGACGCATCCGACGGCAACGCGGCCGCGGTGCCAGCACGACGTTACGCCTGGCTCATTGGGCGCGGGAGTCGTTGACTGAACGAGCGCTGATGACTAGCGGGCCCGGCCCAGCCGCCACTTGGTCTTCTTCGGCGGGTGGTACAGCTCGTGCGTCCAGGCGTCCATCATGTCCTCGGCCTCGCCGCTGACCGGGTTGTTGGTCACCTGCCAGCCCAGACTCTCGATCTGGGTCGTGCACCACCGAATCAACGAGCCGTCGGCTCCGATCTCCTGCGCGAGCAGAACCCGCTCGTCGGAGTCCAGCTTGTCGCTGAACGCGTCCATGCAGTTCTTCACGCGCCAATAGGGCACGGCGTCGTCGAACTGCCGGCACAGCTCCAGGAATTCCTTGCGAGCCCGCTCGAGGAACGGCGTCAGCGGTGTGTAGGTGGGATCTCCGCTGGCGCGCACCTGATCGCCCGCATCGCCCGCTTGCCGTTCGGGGTCGGTCAGCTCGCGGTATTTGATGCGCAGCTCGTCGAGTTCGGCCGTGGCTGCCTCAGCAGTCTCGCGCCACCATCTGAGGTGATACTCGACCAGCCTGGCCTCGCAGTCAACGCACACCGAAGCTGGTTGGTCCGTCGGATCCAGCTGGGCCGGATTGTCGAGCGCCAACCCGCACAGCGCGTGGTCATCGCGACGGTTGAGGTAGTCCTGATGGTGCACTACCGGCGAGGATGCGTCCTGCAGGTAGGTGTGGGGTGGTTCCACACCGCGAACCTAACCCACGGGCACCACGGTCTTCACCGGTTCCGTCGAATGTCCGGCCGCTCAATCGAATTCGGTCAGGGCTGTACCGCCGCAGGTGGCCCTGGCGCCACCCCCGCCGCCGCAGGTCGTAGCCGGGCGATGATCCCGTCGAGATCAAGGCGGAACATCTCGGGACGGAAGACGTGGCCGCCGGGCACCTCGTGCGGTTCATACGGGATGCCTGCCGCTCTGAGCCGATCGCCGAACTCCCGCTGGCCCGCCAGCACCTGCGTCTCGTTCACGCTGTCGAACCAGTTGAGCGGGTCAGGACTGGTGCCGGCGACCAGAAATATCCGCTTGTTGCGGTAGCTTTCAATGCGCTCGACGGGATTGTCCGCACTGACCCTGGCCTGGTCCCACAGCGGGGCGCCGTAGACGGTGCCACCCGCCAGGTCCAAGACCGCCGAGGTGATGTTGGCCCAATGCACCACCAGGCCGAAGTCACGCCGCAGGCTGGCCGGGCCGGAGTGCGCGCTGACCGAAGCGAAGTGGCCGTAATACTTGGCCGCATACTTAAGCGCTCCGAAGCCGCCCATCGAGAACCCGCCCACCGCACGGCCGTCGTACTCGGCATAGGTCCGGAAGTTCGCCTCGATCCACGGAAGCAGCTGAGCGATGTGGAACGTCTCCCAGTTCCGCGGGCCGACGAATGAGCTGACCGGGTTGGAGTACCACCCTGCGTGCCCGCCGTCGGGCATCACCACGATGATCGGCTTCCCGGCGGTCCACTCGCGAATGCCGAGGAAGTCGAACTGACGGAAATCGTCGGCGCCGCCGTGAAACATATAGAGGACGGGATAGGTGCGACCGCTGGTGCGGTAGTCATCCGGAAGCAGCACGTTGACACCGGGATTCCAGCCGATCGCTGCGGTCTGGAAGCGGTAGTACCACAACCTGGGATCGTTCTCGTTTCGGTCCACGATCCGCAGGCCGAACCCGTCGCTGCGCCCCACGAAGATGATCAGCTTCTGCCCGACGTTGATGACAGCGGGGTCGGTGATTCTGTTGACGGCCGCGATCGGCGGATAGAACGCCGTGTCACCGTAGTAGCGCATCGCCAAGGCTGCCAAGGTGTCGCCAGCAGCCACGGTGTGCTTGGTGAGGTCCGGGATGATGAGCCGTTGGCCGGCGCTGACGGGGCCGGACTCGGCGATTCCGCTCGCGCCCGCGATCAGCCAGTCCAGTTCGGCGTCACCGTAGAACCTCGAAGCCAACGCCGACAACGTGTCCCCAGCGACCACCGTGTACCTGGTGAAGTCGGGCATCACCAATCGTTGCCCGACATTGATCAGGTTGGGATTCGGGATCCCGTTGGCGGTGGCGATCAGCCGATACAGTTCCGCGTCGCCATAGAAGCGCAAAGCCAACGACGACAACGTTTCTCCCGCGACGACCGTATGCGTTCTGACCATTTCTTGGCTCCCTCTGCCGCACGGTATGGATGCCGGGTCCCCGTAGTCGAAATCCTATCCGCATCCATGGGAATCGGTCAGCGATTCCGGGCGCGACGTCGCACGACCGAAGACAAATCCCGATCCTGATCCCTCGCGTACAGAGCGACCACACGCAATGTTCCTTCTGCGCAGTCATCTTCAAGATGAGAGGTGGCTGCAGGTCTAATTCTCGCCTTGTTGGCGTTTGCTTGACCCACGCCAGCGAACGCCGGTGGTTGTCTCGAAGTGCTTGAGATACAACGGTTTTGTCAGCGCCCCCGAGGCGAGGTGTTCGTCGGATACGCTCGCCGATGAGGCCACCGCGATCGAAGAGAGGAATGTCGTGGCTCAGACAGGACCGTGGACCGGCGACCCGGTCTGGCTTGCAGACGTGCTCCGCGCCGAGAACGTCAGGCTAGTCGAGTATCCCGGGTGGCGCGACCGTGGGCACGGCGACTTCAAGGACATTCGCGGCGTGATGGTGCACCACACCGGATCGGACAACGCCACTGCGGCCTCTATCGCCAACGGCAGGCCAGACCTGCCCGGGCCGTTGTCACAACTGCACATTGCCCGTGACGGTACAGTGACGGTCGTCGCGGTCGGTGTCGCATGGCATGCCGGTGTCGGGATGTATCCGTGGCTGCCGACAAACATGGCCAACTGGCACATGATCGGCATCGAATGCGCCAACAGCGGCACCAGTCCCACCGCACCACACCGGACGAATTGGCCCGACGCGCAGTACGACGCGTTGGTTAGCTGCTGCGCAGCGATCAATTGCCGCTTGGCGCAGAACTCCAGCCGAACGATCGGCCACAAGGAGTACGCCGGTCGCTCACAAGGCAAATGGGATCCCGGCGCCATCGACATGGACATCCTGCGCAGCGACGTGCAAGCCCGGATCGGCACCGTTGCCGACCCTGCGCCCACGCCAAGACCCCCGGTGCCGGTCGGCGAGTACGCCCACGTCCTGCTGTTTCGGGGCTCCGAAGGGCCGCAAGTCGCCGAGTTGCAGCGCCAGCTCAAGGAAAGCTATCCGGAGTACGCCGGACAACTCGACGTGGACGGAATCTATGGCCCGCAAACTGAGGCGGCGGTCAAGGAGTTTCAGCGGCGCACCGGCGGCTTGAAAGTCGACGGCATCGTCGGCCCCCTCACGGCGGCTGCCCTCAGGTTGAGATGGGTGCCACCGGCCCAGGCGCTGCTGCTGGCCGACGCCGAAACGGGCTGACTCACCACCAGTAATGCGGGTACTTCGCCCGGTTGATCTTGTTGCCCACCACGCCGACGGCGACCAGAATGGTTGCGGCAGTGCCGATCAGGAGCACGAATTCCCACCGCGGTATTGCGGGCGCGACCCCGATCATCGCCGTCGCCGCGGCCGGCGAATGCGACATCCGGATCACCTTCATGACACCGAGGGCAAGCGCGCCCGCAAGCGCACCACCCCACAACGCGTCGATGCCGATGATGCCGACGACGACCCCGACGACCGCGGCCGCCATGTGCCCGCCAATCACATTGCGCGGCTGTGACAGCGGGAAATGCGCGCCGCCGATCACCAAAGCCATGCTGGCGGCCAGGGGCGGAATGAGCCACGGCTCGCGGGTCAACGCGGTCAGACCGGCGACAATTCCGAGCGCCACCAGACTGATGATCGTCTCGACCGCGATGACGAGGAGTTTCTGCCTTGGCGGCGCTGAACTCACATACCAGGGGGAACTGGTCGGGGCTGGCGCCTCGGCCTGCGTCACTGAAACCTCCCGAATGGTCAAGCCATCCCGGAGAAAGCTAGGTTGCCCGTTTACCTCCTCGCAACATTTCCGCGATTCACGCTAGTTATCAAGCGGGACAACGGATATCGAGGGGCCGTGCGTTCAATTTGCCGTTACCTGCCCCGCTGTTGATTCATGCACGTTATCGTCACCTGTCGCGGCGCCGAACCTGTGATCGGAGGGAACTGCGTCAGCGGTAGCCCACCCGGCCAGCAACTCATCGAACTCGTCGTCGACGGACTTCTGGCGCACCTCGAGGATGCGCGCCGCTTCGGCGACCAGCGCGATGGCCACGAACTGGGCCGCTCCTAACGCCAGCAGCGGCCACACCGCGCCCAACACCGCGATCACCCGGAAACGTTGACTACCCGCGAAGAGGGTCAGTCCGATCGACGTGGCGGTCCAGCCGATCAGATAGCTGCACAGAACTGTTTGGATCACGTTTCGGGCTCCTTGCTAGCCGCCGGTGCGGCCCAATGCCGCCCAGTGTGAAACCGGCCCCTTGAGAATTCCTTGGCGGCGGCCGACGCCGGTCACGGCCATTTGCTGGATAACACCCTCGCAAACATCCGGCCCGTAAATTTTCGTTGATTTTCGTACATTCGTCCTTGATTCGTGCAAGAGTGTTGCGCGGGTCGGGGATGCATCAAAAGCTTAGGGGAGAAAATTGGGTGCATCCGCTTATGTAGGCCGCGTCGGCGGCCTGGCTGTCGCTCTAGGGGTGGGCGTAGCCATAGCTACCGGTCAAGGGGTTGCTTCGGCAAGCCCGACGGACTCGGATTCGCCGCCGTCAGACACCTCGGCGTCCGCTGACGCGGGTGCTGGCGCGTCCGCGCCTGCCAAGAAGTCGACAACGAAGCCGACATCAACCATTAAAACCGACCCCGCAGAACCACGTGGTGAGAACGAGAGCACCGCCGACACCAAGAGCACCGCCGACGCTGAACCCAACGCCGACACCGAGGTGACGCCGACCGCCGAGCCCGAAACCGAGGCCGACGAACCGGAAGCGAAGTCCCACGACGATGCCGCACCGGCGCGTAAGTCGACGAAGCCCAAGAGCGCCGAAACGCGCGTCGTGAAGAAGCCGGCTGCCGGACTGTCGAAGATTTCGTCGGTGAATGAGGTGACGACCACGTCGGCCGCCGACGCGCCCGCCGCTGTCACGCGCACCACCGCCGACAACCCGCCCGCCGCGCAACGCGTCATGCTCGCGGTTGAGCCAACGCAGCCGCAGGAAGTCGCGGTCGTCGCGATCCAGAAGACCGAGACTGTCCGGGCAATCGCGCCGCAGCCGTCGACGGTGCAGCGAACGCTGTCGGGCATCGTGTCTCGGCTGTTGTCGGCGGTCGGTCTGGGCTCGCTGGCGGCCAACGCGCCAGGCAGCCCGAGTTGGTCACCACTGGGGCTGGCGCTGCTGGCGTTGGGGGTGCGCCGGGAAACCGAGCAGACATTCGACGTCGCGGCCACCGGGACGACAACGACCGGAACACCGGTGGCCGCATTGGCGTTGGTGCCGACCGCGGTGGTGACGACGACGGACCCAGGGACTACGCGCACACCTGTATGGGTAAGCGGCAACACACAATTCATCGAGTACGTGACCGGTGCTGGAAACCTCAATGACACGCAGAGGCGGTTCGGCATCGGCGGCACTGACCTCGGCATCATGTGGGACAACGGGATCAAAGACGATCCGACGACCGCCGTCAACGAACACCAGGTGTTGATGGCGTTCGGTGACACGTTCAGCAACAGCTTCCCCGTGCGCTCCGGAATCTGGCGGATGAACACCATGTTCCGTAGCACGGACACGAATCTGGCCAACGGGATGTACATTCCCGACGGCATTCAGCATGACCCAGGCATGTACAGCGGTTCACCGATGTCGGATCCCAACTTCTCGCGAGAGATCATCGGCCATCCGCCGTATGCCATCGGCCCGGAAGTCACGATCATCCCCACCGCGGCCATCTCGGTTCCCGGCGCCGGCGCCAACGGCGCAACCAGGCAGTACATCAGCTTCATGTCCGTCAGGTCGTGGGATACGCCGGGAAGCTGGACGACGAATTACTCGGGCATCGCGTATTCCGATGACAACGGGCAGAATTGGCGATCCGAACTGGTGCCGACGTCGTCGATCCGGACCGCCGCGTCCGGCCGCTCGACGGTGCCATACGTCTCGGGTAATCAGAACTTCCAGCAGAACGCGTTCGTCAAACCGCCGGAGGGGTCGCAGGAAGCCGCAGAGGGCTGGGTGTACATGTACGGCACGCCGTCCGGTCGCAATGGCACCGTGTACGTGTCGCGGGTCAACCAGTACCAAGTGATGGATCAAACGAAGTACCAGTACTGGAACGGGTCCTCATGGGTGGCGAACAAGCCGTCGGCTGCGAAGCCGGTCTTGCCGGGGACGACCACCAGCTTCTTCGGTTTCTTCAAGTCGACCACGTATCCCAGTGCCGGCGAGATGTCGGTGCAGTACAACCCGTACCTGCAGAAGTACGTCATGGTGTACGCCGACAAGAACAACAACGTCGTGATGCGCACATCGACTACGCCGCAAGGGACTTGGTCGGCGCCGAAAACACTGGTGACGTCGACGAAGATGCCTGGCTTGTACGCTCCGATGATCCATCCGTGGTCCGGCACCACTAATCTGCCTCAGTCAGAGGCCCAGTACCTGTACTGGAACCTGTCGACCTGGGGTGACTACGAGGTGAGGCTGATGCGCACGGATCTGACCAAGGTGTAGTCGGCGCTACCGCTTACGACCCGCCCCTGCGTTGCCCTGCGTAGCGTGTTCGCCAACGCAGGTGGGGAATGTGAATCAATCCTGCAACGGCTGGACTTGGCCGAGGACGTCTACTTCGACGAAGTCAGCCAGATTGTGATGCCGAGGTGGTTTCGAGGTCGCATCGCGACCATCGGTGACGCGGCCGCTGCGGCGTTCGCCCCGACAACGGCGCCCGGACTGTGGGTGCGAAACCACGCGACCAAGCTTCTGGCAATCCCCTATATCGGTGAGCGCATACTGTCGCGTCAACTCAGCGATGGATTCACGCTACCGACGTACGGCATTTAGTGTCGACGTGAGCCCGAAAGCACGGGCTGTCGGGCAGATCGGTGCAACGCTGAAACCGCGGTATGCACATCACGTCCCCGTTGGGAGCCAGGAGGAAACCCGCGATGGCCGTTACCCAGCCAGGCGAGCCGACCGACTTCGCCGGCCTGCGCGCGTTGTTCATCAACTGCACACTCAAGCGGTCACCCGAGCCGAGTAACACGCAGGGACTGATCGATGTCAGCGCCCGTATCATGGCGAAGCATGGGGTGGCTGTCGAGGTTGTGCGCGCGATCGACCACGACATCGCCACGGGCGTCTGGCCCGACATGCGCGAGCACGGCTGGGATACCGACGCCTGGCCGACAATCTTCGAGAAGGTGTTGTCTTCCGACATTCTCGTGCTGGCAGGCCCGATCTGGTTGGGCGACAACAGCTCGGTGATGAAGAAGGTCCACGAGCGGCTGTACGCCGGATCTCATTTGGTCAACGACGCCGGGCAGTACGTCTATTACGGTCGCGTCGGCGGATGTTTGATCACAGGCAACGAAGACGGGGTCAAGCACTGCGCGCAGAACGTGCTCTATACGTTGCAGCACATCGGTTACACCATCCCGCCGCAGGCGGACGCGGGCTGGATCGGCGAAGCGGGTCCCGGCCCGTCCTATCTCGACCCGGGATCGGGCGGGCCTGAGAACGACTTCACCAACCGCAACACGACGTTCATGACGTGGAATCTGATGCACCTGGCGTGGATGTTGCGCTCGGCTGGCGGTGTGCCCGCATACGGCAACATCCGATCGGAATGGGACGCCGGGTGCCGCTATGACTTCGTCAACCCGGAATATCGGTGAACGCCAAACCGATCACTCAGGGACCGCGCAGCATCCGCGGCTAGCGTCGAGCCAGTGAACCACAGCGATGTGTCTGCCCTGGCGTCGGAGTTAGCAGAGTTGACTTGTCCGCATCTAGCGTGGAGCGACCGGCGGGTCATTGCCCTCGAACTGGGCGCGGGGGAGTGTGATCTTGCCATCGATGACATGGTGCGCGGCGCCGTTCATTCGCCGTGTCGGCTGCCCCCCGAAATGATTGCCCGATTGCGGCTTTGGCTCGATGGCACTGACCTGACCGCATGCACCGACAAGACGCAGTTGCGCGGCTACGTCAACCAGCTACGGTGCGCATGATCGGGGCAAGCGGTGCGCGGCATCGGCGGCGAAGATTCTTCAGGCGGGCCTGATCTCAAGGTTTGATAACAAGCCGATCAACGGCCGCGCGTCGGCGGCGCGGTGCTGATCCTGCGCTGCTAGCTTGCCGACGTGATGTTACGGCTTGGCAGAATCTGCGGCGTGCTCCTCGCGGCACTGCTGCCGGCATTCGCCGCGATCGCAGTTGTCCCACCTACGGCCTCGGCTTATTCGCGCGAGGGATTGCCGGTAGAGGATCTAGAAGTGCCCTCACCGTCGATGGGCCGCAACATCAAGGTGCAATTCCAGGGCGGCGGGCCGCATTCCGTGCTGCTGCTCGACGGGCTTCGGGCCCAGGACGACGCCAATGGCTGGGACATCAACACCGCGGCGTTCGAGTGGTTCTATCAATCCGGCGTCTCGGTCATCATGCCTGTCGGCGGACAATCCAGTTTCTACTCCGACTGGTACCAGCCGGCCACCGGAAGCTCAGGCACCGTGACCTACAAATGGGAGACGTTCCTGACCCAGGAGTTGCCGGCCTGGCTCGCCGCGAACAAGGCGCAGGCACCCACGGGCAATGCCGTTGTCGGGCTTTCGATGTCGGGCAGCGCCGCGTTGACGCTGGCCATCTGGCATCCCGCGCAGTTCATCTTCGCGGGCTCGTTGTCTGGTTACCTCAACCCGTCAATGGGATTGTGGCCCACGCTGATCGGGTTTGCGATGAAGGATGCGGGCGGCTACAGCGCCGCGAACATGTGGGGGCCGACGTCCGACATTGCCTGGCGCCGCAACGATCCGATGGTCAACATCAACACCCTGGTGGCCAACAACACCGCTTTGTGGATCTATTGCGGCAACGGCGTCACGTCGGAACTGGATGACGGCGCAAACTTCGGCAATCAATACAGTGCCCAGGTCCTGGAGAACATCACGTTGTCGACCAACAAGGAGTTCCAGCAGAAGTACGTCGCGGCAGGGGGCCGCAACGCGGTGTTCAATTTCCCCACCGACGGCACTCACAGCTGGGGTTACTGGGGATCCCAATTGCAGGCCATGAAGCCGGATCTGGTGCGCATCATCGGCGGTCAGCAACCCCCACCGGCGCCGCCGGGCTAACCCAAGTGCGTCTGCGGACGCGGGAGTTGCACACCGTCGACGGTGAAGTCCAGTTTTTCGTTGTAGAAGGCGATCATGCCCGTGATGGGCGAGACCGCGGGCACCGGGTAGTGATACGTCCAGGCCAGGTCTTGATGGAGGGCGCCTCCGACCCGCACCGACCAGTAGCCCGATGTCACGCCCTTGTACGGACAGAGCGTCTCGGTGTCCGACGGTTCGAGGTGCTCGAATGCCACGTCGGTTCGGTCGATGTAAAACCTGGTCGGCAGACCAGTTTCAAACAGCAGGACGGGACTGTGCGTGTCGGCGAGCAGCACGCCGTCCATTGCGACGGTGACGTGCCGGTGTGACCGCAGCGCGTCCACCCGAACGTACGGATTGCGGGGATGACCCCAGATCGGCTCGTCTTCCTCGAACCAGGCCAGCCGAGCCCATTCAAAACGCACCAGTCCCGCGACCGGCCCGTCACCTTCGTCGAACACCCGCGCGGCCGATTCGTATGTCTGGTCGTCGTCGATCAACGAGAAGGTGCGAGAAGGGCCGAGTTGCACCCTCTGCGGATGATTTTCGTCGCGCAGGAATTCGGCACGGAGGTCGGCAAGCGGGATGTAGTACTGCGGGTAGTAAGGCAGTTCCCACACGTATCGGGCCGCCGTGGTGTCGAAGACCAGCTTGTCGTTCAGGAAGCCGCGGACCCGACGCGGTGCGGGTTCGATGCGCCCACGGGCCGCGGCCATCTGCGGATAGTCGTTGGCAGGCTGCTGAGATGTGGTGCTCACACCTCCATCATGGCGGGTTGGCGAGAAGAACTCGCTTAGGAGACGCGACCATTCGCAGTGAGTTCTCAAATTCCTCGACGTCTGTGAGGACCGCCGTCCGCACACCTAAAGTGGACGCATGCGCATTGCCACCGTCGTCATCGGCGTTGTCGTTTTCCTGTTCGGCACGCTCTGGGCGTTACAGGGTTTCGGCGTCGTCGGCGGCAGCCCGATGAGCAACACCACGACATGGTCGATCATCGGCCCGATCGTCGCGTTGATCGGCATCGCCTTGGTCGTTGGTGCGCTGCGCCGACGCAAGTCGTAGCCGACGAAGTGGCCGCGTCACTATGAAAGAGTCTGTGGCGCAGGACAACCCGCGCGCTCACGCTTCGGCGATGGGAACGAAGCGGGAGTCTTAAGTGGTGTGGCACGACTGGTGGACGATCCCGCTCGGCATTGTCGGCGGGGTTTTGCTGGTGTGGGCTGTCCTCGTCGCGGTGCTGTGGCTGAGCAAGCCCGGCGACTACGACCTGAAGCAGGCCGCACGCCTGCTGCCCGACCTGATCCGGCTGGTGAAGCGCCTGGCCAGCGATCCGGAGACGCCCCGAGGGGTGCGGATCAGGCTCGCGCTGCTGCTGGCCTACCTGGCCCTGCCGTTCGACCTCATCCCCGATTTCATCCCGGTGCTCGGCTACGCCGACGACGCGATCATCGTTGCCCTGGTGTTGCGCTCTGCGACGCGACGCGCGGGATCCGACGCATTGGCCAAGCATTGGCCCGGTACCGAAGACGGCCTGACGGCCCTGAAGCGGCTGTGTCGGCTGAACGAAATGTGAACGCTTGTGATCCAGCTAACACCGCGAACGGATGGTTCCGCTTCCCGTAGCGCCGGCGGAGGAGCGGTCCTGCGTCCATGCGCCCCCAACGGCGACGAGTGAGAAGTTTGCTGACGTGTCGGGTGTGATCTAGCGCTCACTTTCGCTCGCAAATATAAGAAACCGTTACCGAAGCGTTGTCGGTAATCGAACTCTAATCGATTGCCGTGACTTCAAATCCACATGTCGGCAACGGAAACAACGTTGCCGGCTCCGCGTAACAGCTGCATAACGAAGAGTTTCTTAAGCGCTGTCTGAGAGCATCGCCAGTATTTCCGCGGATCGACGAAGTCACCCGCTCGTAACACACATTTTCGTCGCTAGACTCGATTTCGGATCGCGCCGACAGGCGCTGATAGACGTGAAATCTAGGGCCGGTGCACGCCATACCGGCGGAGGTACCGATGAAGATGGCTAACTTTTTGTTGCCCAAGGGCACTGGTGAGACGCATGTGAATACCGAGGCGACGGCTGACCCGGAGGTCGCTCTGGTTGGCGCCGTCGCGGTCGGCCGGGGCCCGATCGGTGACATCGCCGCGGGTGACGTCCTGATCGCCACCAACTACGGCGACAACAGCGTTTCGTTCGTCAACCCTGGCAGCTTGCAGGTCGAGGACACCATCGGCGTTCCTGGCGAACCGTTCGCTGTCGTCGTCTCCAATGACCGCGCCTATGTAAGCACCTCCTCGGAGAGTCATGACATCGTCTCGATGATCGACGCGAACACCAGGACCGTCATCGCCACCTACCCGCTGGCGTTCGGCATCACGGCGCTGGCCATCAGCCCGGACGGCAAGCGCGTCTACGCAGGCCGAACCGGCCAGGACCACGTCGACATAGCGGTCATCGACACCACCGCCGAGCGTGTCGGCACCATCGATGTCGCGACGGGTGCCGGAATCGGGATCGATGCAGTGATGGTCGACCCGGGCGGCAAGCGCCTGTACATCGCGACCACCGATATCCGCGGCAGCCAACTCGTGGTCATCGACGCCGAAACCACCCGCGTCGATCGCAAGGTGTGGGTCGGCGCGCCCATCCGCGACATCGCTTTCGCCGACGGCAGCGTGTACGTCTTGACGTCGGATCGGAACCGCGGCGGTGCGGTCAGCGTCATCGACGTGGCAACCAGTCGGGTCACCGACACCATCGAACTCGGCATCGGCGCACCGACTCAGATGGTGTTGGGCCCCGACAAAACCCGCGCCTACATCGTCGACTACGACCGCGTCGTGGTGGTGTGCATGCTGTCTCACGACGTCGTCACCGATGTCACGGTGGGGGCGCGGCCGTCTTGTGTCGCAGTCGATTCCGAAGGCGGCCGGATCGCGATCGCCGATTACGCCGGCAACGTCAATGTGTTCGCCGTCGCATCGACGCTGCCGCAGCTGTATTCGCAGCTGGTTGCCACCGAGCCGATCGCCTCTGCCGGGGCGCGCGAACTGGCGCCTGCCGCAGTCTGACCTCACCGATCCCGCGAGCGACCGCATTTGCACGCGGAAGCACGGCGTGTCGGCGTACAGACGCGGTCACTCGCGGCCAGGGTCAGCCCCAGGTGTAGCGGGTTTTCGGCCGCCCGGCCTTGCCGTAGTCGGTTTGCCGGGTGACGGTGCCCTCGTCGGCAAGCCGTTCGAGGTAACGCCATGCCGTCACCCGCGACACGCCGACCTGCTTGGCCACCTGGTCGGCGGTGATGCCCTCGACGGAATCCCGGACAGCGCGGGCGATTTCGTCGTTGGTGCCGGGTGCCGCTCCCTTGGGTGCGGCGGATTTGTCTGAGCTGACCCGCAACTCGGCGAGCGCGCGGTCGACCTCCGCCTGGCTGGCCGCGTCGGTGCCTGCGGGCAGTGCCTCGCGGTAGCGCTGGTAGCGCTCCAGTCGGTCGCGGAACGCAGCGAACGTGAACGGCTTGAGAAGGTACGCCAGCGCGCCGTGACCGACGGCGGCGCGCACCATCTCCAGGTCGCGTTCGGAGGTGATCGCGATGATGTCGGGCGCCGGACGTAGCCCGGACAGGCCCGACGCCAGCGCGATGCCGTTCGCGTCGGGCAGGCCGATGTCGAGCAACACCAGATCAATCGGCGTCTCAGAGGCCACCGCCTCGGATGCGGCCCGCATCGCATCGCGCGCGGTATGCGCGACGGCAGTCACCGAAAACCCTTGCAGCCGACCCAGATACGACTGATGCGCCTCGGCGATCAACGGTTCGTCCTCGACGATCATCACGCTGATCACGCTGTCACCGTCACTGTCACCACCGAGCCGTACGTGACGTCGGCACGCACGGTGCCGCGGTGCCGCTTCACCACCTGAGCCACCAACGCCAGGCCGAGACCGTGTCTTTCGGGGTCGGAACCCTTCGTCGAATAGCCGCGTTGCATCGCCTTTTCGAACGTTTCTTCATCCATGCCGTGTCCGCTGTCGGCCACTCGGATCAGCAGCGTGCCATTGTGTTGGGCTATGGTGACTTCCACCCACGGGTCTTCGCGATCGCACGCGTCCATCGCGTTGTCGATCAAGTTGCCGAGCACCGTGACCATCTCCTGTCCCGACAGTGCGAGTTCATCGGTATTCGACGGCAGATGCGTCTCCTCGGTGACCGTCAACTCGATACCGCGTTCGTCGGCCTGTGCGGTCTTGCCGAGCAGCAGCGCGACCAGCGCGGGCTCGCTGACGGCGGTGGAGAGCCGGTCGACCAGTTGTTGCGACAGTTCCAACTCGTTGGTCGCGAATTTGACCGCTTCGTCCGCGCGGCCCATCTCGACCATCGTGACGATGGTGTGCAATTTGTTGGCCGCCTCGTGCGCCTGCGACCGCAACGAGTCGGTCAGCACCTTCAGCGAGCTGAGTTCGCCCAGCGCCCCCTGCAATTCGGTGCGGTCGCGGATGGTGACGACTTCCGAATTGCTTGGTCCGTCCGCCACGGGGGAGCGGTTGACCACCAGCACCCGCTCGTCGGTCACGTGCACTTCGTCGCGCGCCCCTGGGTTGTAGGTGCGCAGGAACTGCGGCAGATCCGACGGGTCGACCGGGCCGGGCGGCAACCCGAGCAGCCTGCGGGCTTCGTCGTTGACCAGCGCGACGCCGTTACGGTCCAACACGATAAGTCCCTCGGACACCGAATGCAGGATCGCGTCGTGATGCTCGTACATCACCCGCAACTCGTCGGGGCGAAGACCGTGTGTCTGACGCAGCAGCCTGCGCCGGATCGCCCACACCCCGACCAGCGCGATGGCGAGCGCCGCGATGCTCACCGCGACGATCGTCGGGATCTGCGCGCGCCACCGGTCGGCAAGGCTCTGCTGCAGGATGCCTGCCGACACCAACCCGACGACGCGTCCGGTGCTGTCGCGTACGGGCGCCACTGCGCGGATCGACGGGCCCAGCGTCCCGGTGTACACCTCGCTGAACGTCTGTCCGCGCAGGGCAGGCTCGATGCTGCCGATGTACTTCTGGCCGATCTGGGGCGGGTCGGTGTGGGTGAAGCGGGTGCGGTCGGGCGCCATGATCGTGATGAACGCGATGTCGGTGTTCTTGCGGACGGCCTCGGTGACCGGCTGCAAAGTTTCGGTCGCCCTGCCCGATTCGATCGCGGCCGCTGTGGACGGAGAATCGGCGAGCGCAGTGGCGATACCGAGCACCTGTTGCCGCGCGGCGGCGTCACCGTCGTTGCGGGCGTCGACCAGCGCGAGCGCGCTGCCGACCAGCACGACCACCGCGATCACCAGGATCTGCAGCGCAATTGCCTGCGTCGCCAGGGATCGGGGTCGCCATCGGTTCACGGCTTCATCTTGACCGTCCGCGCCCACGACATCGAGCCGATCGCGAAGAATCGGCCCGCCTCGCTAGCATCGGCGGCTATGTGGTCACATCCGCTGCCGCCAGGCTGGTACCCGGACCCTCGGGGCGGCGGGGGCCGAGCCTACTGGGACGGTCGGCAATGGCAGCTCCCGCCACAACGGCGCAAGCGGTCACCGTTGAAGATTCTCCTCATCGGCTGCGCCCTGGTGGTGGGCGTCGTTTCCCTTTCCCTCGCTTCGCCGCTCGGCCAGAAGGTGATTCACAAGTCGAAGTCGAATCAGTCGAGTCAATCAGCGGCGCGGCCAGCACCGCAGAAACCGACCGAGGTGCGACTCAACCAGGAAGCGCGCGACGGCAACTTCGCGTTCGTCGTCGGTTCTGTCGATGCGGCGCAGCGGGCCGTCAACGTCCACCTGACAGTGAAGAACGCAAGCAATCGTCCCGCGGTGTTCTGGACCGACAACCAGCGGTTGTGGGTCGGCGGCAAGTGGTTCGTGCCCGACAAGGCCGCCGCGGCCAAGGCAGGCACCGCGAGTGTGAAGCTTGATCCCGGCAAGTCCGCCACTGTCGTGCTGGTGTTCAACATGTCGTCCGATGACACGGCTGTCGACCACATCGAATTGCACGACGCGGCGGTGTCTGCAGGCATCACCGTCGTTCCGCGGTCTTAGCCGCCGGCCAGTTCGTCGGCTGCGATGGCGAAGATATGGTCGGCGGCCCCGACCGCCACGAAGTGGCCTGCGCCGTCGACGGGATGCCACACCGCACCTGGCATGGCGTCAGCGACTGCCTTGTTGATGGCATCGGGCACCAGTCGGTCGTCGAGCCCCTGCCAGATGTGCACCGGCCGGTGAATCGCGGAAACGTCGAAAGACCATCGGCGATAGAGGCATTCGGCGTCGCGGACCAGTCCGTCACTGCCGTGCGCGAAGCATTCGGCGGACGATTCCGCGAAGTCGATTGCGATCTGCGGGCGCAGCAGAAGCTCACGGTCGTAGTCGTTGACGCCGTTGCGGATCTGCTTGACGAAGCTGGCAGGAAACCATTTCGCGGAGACGCCGAGCATGGCGTACATCAGCCGGAAACCAGGTGTGAAACGCAATGCCAACGCACCGCCCAGCGCGTCGATTCTCGAAAGGTATTGGGCCGCCGAATTGTCCCCGAATGCACCATAGCTGCCCGGCGCGATGGAGCTGACGTGACGCAGCCGGGCCGGGTCGATGTAGGCGGCCGCCGCCAGAGCCCACGGGCCGCCCTCGGACCAGCCGGTCACACCGAATTCGCGGTAGCCCAGGTGGTCGGCGACCGCGACGAGGTCGTCGGCCCAACCGGCATAGCTGCGCTGCTTCTGCGGACTCGACTGGCCCATGCCCGGCCGGTCGATGCAGACCAGCCGCAGCCGGTTCTTGGCCGCCGACTCTGCGAGCAGGCGCGCCTCCAGCCGACTGCTCGGGCCGCCGTGGTTGTGCAGCGCCAGCGGCCCGCTCGGGTCGCCCACGTCAAGGCAAGTCAGTCGGCGGCCGTCTTCCAGGATGATGTCGCAAGCGGACTCGTGCACCTTGCACAGGCTAGGGCGACGCGTGAGCGCAATGCGGACAACTCCGAAATCGGCGGTTACGCGGCTTGCGCGCACAACCTCGCCGGCGTGGGCGTGGGTCCATAACGTGGTGTCCAGAACGTCGCAAAGCGCATGTGAGCTAACGGGCGGGCAGGAGCGGAGGTCGGTCCCGGTGGGCCGGCCTCCGCTCTTATAGGCCGCGCGAACTTAATGCACTAAAACGTGACCTGGCTCACCTTCTGGCCGAGAGTCCTTGCAGACCACTTTCCGGATCTGCTTGGAGGAAACGACCATGACCACGAGTTTGGACCGACCGTCGGTGGCGGAGCCGCCGCGCCGCCGCGACCGCACCCACTGGCTGTACCTCGCCGTCATCGTCGCGGTGCTGGCCGGCATCGTCGTCGGCCTGGTTGCGCCCGAGGTCGGTAAGAGCGTCGGGGTGCTCGGCACCATGTTCGTCAACCTGATCAAGATGATGATCGCGCCGGTCATCTTCTGCACGATCGTGCTGGGCATCGGGTCGGTCCGCAAAGCAGCCACCGTCGGCAAGGTCGGCGGTCTGGCCTTCGTCTACTTCCTGGTGATGTCGACGTTCGCGCTGGCGATCGGCTTGGTCGTCGGCAACCTGATCCACCCCGGTAGCGGTATGCACCTGACCGAGAGCGCCGCTGGGAAGGGCGCCGAACTCGCCGAGAAAGCACATGAGGCCGGTGGCCTGATGGACTTCGTCCAGGGCATCATCCCGGAGACCCTGTTCTCGTCGCTGACCGCAGGCAGCGTGCTTCAGGCGTTGTTCGTGGCGCTGCTCGTCGGGTTCGCGCTGCAGGCGATGGGCCGCACCGGTGAGCCGATCCTGCGCGGCATCGAGCATCTGCAGAAGCTGGTCTTCAAGGTGCTGGTGATGATCCTGTGGCTCGCCCCGATCGGTGCGTTCGGCGCGATCGCCAACGTCGTCGGCCAGACCGGCTGGACCGCGGTGACCCAACTGCTCACGCTGATGCTCGGCTTCTACGTCACCTGCGTGGTGTTCGTGTTCGGTGTGCTCGGCGTGATCCTGCGCGTGGTGTCCGGCGTCTCGATCTTCAAGCTGGTGCGCTACCTGGCCCGTGAGTACCTGCTGATCTTCTCGACCTCGTCGTCGGAGTCGGCGCTGCCGCGGCTGATCGCCAAAATGGAACACCTCGGCGTCGACCGCAGCACCGTCGGTGTGGTGGTGCCCACCGGCTACTCGTTCAACCTGGACGGCACCGCCATCTACCTGACCATGGCGTCGCTGTTCATCGCCGACGCGCTGGGCGCCCCGTTGTCCGTCGGTCAGCAGATCGGCCTGCTGGTCTTCATGATCGTCGCGTCCAAGGGCGCCGCCGGTGTCACCGGTGCCGGGCTTGCCACGCTGGCGGGCGGCCTGCAGAGCCACCGCCCCGACCTGCTCGACGGCGTCGGCCTGATCGTCGGCATCGACCGGTTCATGTCGGAGGCCCGCGCGGTGACGAACTTCTCGGGTAACGCGGTTGCGACGGTGCTGGTGGGCTCCTGGACCAAGACGATCGACCGCGACCGGGTGAACGCGGTACTTGGCGGATCCGATCCATTCGACGAACTCACCATGGTCGACGACGATCGCGCCTCGCACGCCGAAGAGCCGACGCAGGAGAAGGTGCCTGTGCTGGCGTAGCGCGAGCCAAGAAAGGCCCGGCCGAGCCCCTCCGGCCGGGCCTTTCTGCTGCCTCGAGACTGCGAGGAGATCGATATATCACTCGAAAACGCGATCTCCCCGCAGTCTCGCCGACGTTTGGAAGAATTTTGAAGATCCTTTGAACCCGCTGCGGACTCCTCCCGTTGGACCGGCTGACACCGACCAAACGGAAAAGATCGGAGGCCCGCCATGCGTGCCATCTTGCTCACCCTCATCGCATTGGCCGCGGCGGCTTGCGGATTGATCCTTGCCCCCGCAGGTTTCGCCTCAGCAGCCGAGTCAGCCGTCGCCACCATCGGCCAACTTCAGGCCCAGGGCTTCGACGTGAAGATCGACCGAGTGGGCAGCGCGCCACTCTCGCAGTGCGTGGTCACCAACGTGCGAAACCCAAGGAACCGAACGGAATTCGTGCCGGTGCTCGGTGACCGCGGCGACGGCGTCGTCCCGGTGATCGTCGATCGGACCGTCACTGTGTCACTGGACTGCTCGAGTCGCTGACGTCCGCATCATCTGCTGATACCGCGAAAGAGGTTGTCCACCAATGCATCGACGAATTCGTCGGTCAACGGCTGATCGGGAAGCAGCAGTCGGTGATAGCAGGCGCCCCACAGTTGGTCCACGACAGTTTCGGGATCCAACGTGGCCCGAAGCTGACCGCGTTCCATCGCTGTGTTCATGGCCGCCACGGCTTTGGCCCGCCGCGGTCCCGAATAGCGGTCCAAAAAAGCCACTTTCAGCTCTGGATCGGACTGCGCCTGCCCGATCAACTCGCCAATCACCCGACCGGCCGGGCTGTCACCGATGACCCGCAAAAAGGCATGCAACTGCGCGCGCAGGTCGGCCTCGATGTCGCCGGTGTCGGGAAACTCCAGTTGCGGCTCGACGCGGTGAAAGTAGCCGTCGAGCGCCAACGAGCCTTTGGAAGGCCACCACTTGTAGATCGTCATCTTGCTGGCGCCGGAAAGCTTGGCGACCGTCTCGATGGTGAAGCCGGCCGTCCCGTGGTCGAACAGCAGCGCGGCCGCGGCTTCGAGAATTCCGTCCCGCACCTCGGCCGCGGGCCGACGACCGCGGCCGCGCCGAGTGCGTTCGGTCATCGACGACTCCTCCCGGGAATATATGGACTGATCGTACACTTGAGCCACATATGGACGCATCGTACACAAATAAGGAGACCAAGATGACCGACCGTATTGCCATCGTGACCGGCGCTTCCGGCGGCATCGGCCAAGCCGTGGCAGTCCGGCTTGCCAGCGCGGGCATGGCCGTGGCCGTGCATTACGCAGGCAACAAGGACGGTGCCCAGGCCGTTGCCGACGAAATCACCGCCGCCGGTGGCCGCGCCATCGTCGTGGGAGCAGACGTCGCCGACGAAGCCCAGGTGGCCGCGCTGTTCGATCGGGTGGAGACCGAGTTCGGCGGGGTGGACGTGGTGGTCAACACCGCGGGCATCATGCTGCTGTCACCGTTGACCGAACTGGACTTCGACGACTTCGATCGCATGCATCGCACCAACGTGCGCGGCACCTTCGTCGTCAGCCAGCAGGCGGCGCGGCGCATCCGTGAGGGTGGGGCGATCATCAACTTCTCGACGTCGGTGACCAAATTGGCCCTGCCCGGCTACACCGCGTATGCGGCCACCAAGGGCGCCGTCGACGCGATGACGCTGATCCTGGCCAAGGAGATGAGGGGTCGCGATGTGACCGTCAACGCCGTCGCGCCGGGACCCACCGCCACGCCGCTGTACTTCCAGGGCAAGTCACAAGAGGTCATCGATCGCGCCGCGGCGGCAGCGCCACTCGAGCGTCTCGGCGAGCCAACCGATATCGCCGAGGCCGTGGCTTTCCTCGCCGGACCTGCCCGCTGGGTCAACGGTCAAATCATTTACGCGAACGGAGGATTGATCTGAAATGAGCACACCGAGAGTCATTCTCGTCACCGGCGCCTCGAGCGGTTTCGGCGCGATGACGGTCCGCGCGCTTGCCGACGCCAAACACGTTGTCTACGCGGGGATGCGGGACATCGGCGGCCGCAACGCACAAGCCGCCGCCATGGCTCGGCGCTACGCCGACCAGCATGGCGTGACGCTGCGGCCGGTCGAGATGGACGTGTCTGACCAAACCTCTGTCGACGGCGCCGTGGCCGCCGTGCTTGCCGAAGACCGGCGCATCGACGTCGTCGTTCACAACGCCGGGCACATGGTGCTCGGTCCGACCGAGGCGTTCACCCCGGAACAGGTCGCGGCGGTGTACGACACCAATGTGCTGTCCACGCAACGCGTCAACCGTGCGGTGCTGCCTCCCATGCGCGCCCAGCGGGACGGCCTGGTGGTGTGGGTGGGCTCGTCGAGTTCGCGTGGCGGGACGCCGCCCTACCTCGGACCGTATTTCGCGGCCAAGGCGGCCGAGGACGCGCTGGCGGTCAGCTACGCCGCGGAGCTCACCCGATTCGGCATCGAGACGACGATCGTCGTGCCCGGCTCGTTCACGTCGGGCACCAATCACTTCGCCAACGCGGGAGCGCCCGCCGACAGGTACATCGCGACCGCCTACGAGGCCGAGTACGCGGGCATGATGGATGAGGTCAGCAAGAAGCTGGCCGAGCTGTCGCCGCCTGATGCCGACCCGACGGAGGTGGCCCGACAGATTGTGAAAGTTGTTGACACGCCGAAAGGCTCACGCCCATTCCGGGTGTACGTCGACCCCGCCGACGACGGTGCGGAGGATGTCTTCCGGGTCGGCGACCGGGTGCGTCAGTGGTTCTTCCAGCGGATCGGGATGCTGGACCTGCTCAGCGTGAGCAGTTCAACGTCACCGAGATCGACTGGCTGGTGACCACCTGAACGAGCACGCGATCGCCGTCCTTGCCGGGGCCGCTGTACGGCAGCCACTGCTTGACCTGCTGCGGGTTCCTCACGTTGGTCACCACGCACTGGTCCATCGGCCCGGTGCCGATCTTGTCGATGTTGACCGTGTAGCCCTCGCTCTGCAGCCTGTTGATCACCTCTTGCGCCGTTTCCTCGGCAGAGGCGAGGCCCGCAGGGGCGGTGATCGCTGCACACACACCCGCAGCCACTGCGGCGAGCATCAGCCTGGTACGCACGATCCCATGGTCCTCTCTATGGCAAGCAGACGCAAAGTCCGCTCGCCAGAGAAAAGCAGTTAGCGTTCGGCGCGCTGGTAGGCCGTCACCACCGCCGCCCCGCCGAGACCGATGTTGTGCTGCAGCGCGGCCGTGACGTTGTCCACTTGGCGTTTGTCGGCCGTGCCGCGCAGCTGCCAGGTCAACTCGGCGCACTGCGCAAGGCCGGTCGCTCCCAGCGGGTGGCCCTTCGAGATCAGGCCGCCGGATGGGTTGACCACCCAGCGGCCGCCGTAGGTGGTGTCGTTGTTGTCGATCAGCTTGGGCGCCTCACCTTCGCCGCACAGCCCGAGCGCTTCGTAGAGCAGCAATTCGTTGGCGGAAAAGCAGTCGTGCAGCTCGATCACCTGGAAGTCGCTTGGCCCGAGCCCGGACTGTTGGTAAACCTTCTGCGCGGCTTGCACATTCATGTCGTAGCCGATCAGGTTCTTCGCACTGCCGTCGAAGGTAGACGCGGAATCGGTGGTCATCGCCTGTCCCACGATCTCCACCGCCTGTCCCGCCAGGCCGTGCTTGTCGACGAATGCCTCGCTGGCCACGATCGCCGCACCCGAACCGTCCGACGTCGGTGAGCACTGCAGTTTGGTCAGCGGGTCGGAGATCATCTTCGCCGCGAGGATGTCGTCGAGCGAGTACTCCTCCTGGAACTGCGCGTACGGGTTGTTCACCGAATGCTTGTGGTTCTTGAGCCCGATCTTGGCGAAATGCTCTGCGGTGGTGCCGTAGTGGCGCATGTGCTCACGTCCGGCGGCGCCGAACATCCACGGCGCGACGGGGAAGGCGAATTCGTCGATCTCGGCCATCGCCTTGACGTGCTTGCCCATCGGCGATTCGCGATCCTCGGCGCCGCCCTGCAGCGGGCCGGGTTGCATCTTCTCGAAACCGAGTGCGATCGCGCAGTCGGCCAGGCCGCCGCGGATGGTCTGCGCCGCGAGGTACAGCGCCGTCGAACCCGTCGAGCAGTTGTTGTTCACGTTGGCGATCGGAATTCCGGTCATGCCGAGTTCGTAGAGCGCGCGGTTGCCCGACGTCGAGTCACCCGCGACGTACCCGACGAAGCCCTGCTCGACCTCGGAGAAATCGATGCCCGCGTCCTCGAGCGCCTTGGTTCCCGATTCCCGGGCCATATCGGGGTAGTCCCAACCCTCGCGGCGGCCCGGCTTTTCGAACTTCGTCATCCCCACACCGACGACGAACACTTTGTTTGGCATGCCATCGACAGAAACACACGGCGGGCGAACTGTCTAGATGCTCTAGCCAGGGAGGTGCGGGGGCCCCGCCGCCGCAACGGGGCCCCCGCAGGGGAGGGGGGCTATTCGAAGTAACCGGTGTACTGGGGGCAGTACGTGGTGACCGAGGTGATTACGAACACCGCGGCCTGGTGCGTGGTGAGATCCATGGTGTCCAGGATGTTCGGGGCGAAGTCGACGGGGTCGGCCCCGCCGTCTAGGGCGCGACACACCGAGTGGGCGGTCTGGATGGCGGCCTTCGGGCTGTCATAGGAGATGCCCTCGTCGCTGATCCTCGTCACGAACGTGTGGTCCGTCGAACTGACCGCGCCTGCGCTGCCGGCGGTTGCCACGGCGGCAAGTCCGAACGCGGCAGCGACCAAAGCGGCCCCGGCGAACGTGCTCAGGCCGTGCGTGGCGAACATTGGGCTCCTCACTGATGTCGTTTCCGAGCCGACATCAGAGTCGGACAACGCCCTTGGCGGATTCTTGACGAATCCTTGGTGGCCCGCGGTGCTACGCGTCGGGCGGCACGATCTCGAAGGTGAACTCGTGGGCACAGATGCGGATCCGGTCGCCGTCGGCGAGGGTGGCGGTGCCGCGTATGCGTTCGTTGCGGACGTCCACGCCGTTCGCCGAGCGCAGGTCGCTGATCACGAAACTGGTGCCGGTATCGATGATGACGGCGTGATGCCGGCTGACGCTGGCGTCGTCGAGCACGATGTCGTTGTCGGTGAGCCGACCGATGCGGGTGGCGGCGGCCAGCAGCGGATAGACCCGGCCATCGGTGGACCGCAGATTCGCCTGCGCATGCAACGCGTCGACCGAGGTGCGCAGCGCGATGTCGTGGACGGTGTGCACAGCGGTGGTCTTGGCCGCCTTTTTCGCATCGAGCGGTTCTTGTCGCAGGATGCGCTCGTGCAGGGTGCGCACGGTCGGACCGGGGTCGATGCCCAAGTCGTCGGCGAGCGTGGTCTTCAACCGCTGGTAGGCATCCAGCGCCTCGGACTGCCGCTCGGCCAGATAATAGGCGGTGATCAACTGTGCCCAGAGCGGCTCGCGATAGGGATGCTCCGCCGTCAGCGATTCGAGCTCTCCGATGACGGCATAGCCGCGGCCACAAGCGATTTCGGCCTCTGCGCGGGCAGTGTGGGCTACCACCTTGTCCTCGGTCAACGCGGTGGCGAACGCGTCGACGAACTGGAAGTCGCGCAGATCCTCCAGGACCGGTCCGCGCCACAACGCCAGCGCCGCAGTCAGATGACGGCTGGCCTCCTCAAATCGGCCCGCGGCGGCAGCCTGTACGCCCGCCGTCTTCTCGATGATGAACCGGCCGATGTCACAGGCGCTGTCGTCTGCCTTCAGCCGATATCCCGGTGGAGCGTTTTCCAGCATCGACCGTGAGTCCCCAAGCAATCTGCGCAGGTTCGAGATATAGGAATGCAGACTCGCCCGCGCCTCCGAAGGGGGCCACTGTTCCCAGGCCGCGGTGATCAACGAGTCGATCGCCACCGGCCGGTTGCGGTTCATCACCAGCATCGCCAGCACCGCGCGCTGTTTCGGGGTGCCCAGCGCGACGGGCGCGCCGTCGACCGTGACCTGCAGCGGCCCCAGCACACCGAATCCGATCTTGTTGTCGGTCATCACGGATGTTCTTATCGCGAACCGACGCCGTATGCCGACACAAGGCCCGAAATTGGGGGCAATTCGTCCTCAGCGCGGCGGCGGGGCCAGCACCACAGTGGGTACCGGCGCCCAGCCGCCGTCGGCGGTCACCCGGCCGAACGGCTGATCACCGAAGTGAAAGCCGAAGCCCAACGTGTTCGGCTCGGCCAGTTCGGCGAGCAGGCGGCGTCTGGCGGTGACGACCTCCGCGGCATCCCATTCCGCGACCGACATCCATTCGGGGTGCGCCAGTTGGGCCGGGATGTGGAAGGCGTCGCCGAACACGACGAGCCGTTGGCCGTTTGTCGAAGTGATCACGTACGACGTGTGGCCCGGCGTGTGCCCCGGAGTGACGACGGCGCGAACACCTGGCACGACCTCGTCCCCGTCGTCGATCAGGTCGATACGTTGATCGGCCAACTGCGCGATGATCTGCTTCGGCGTCACGGCGTCCCCTTCAGGGGTGCCACCTCTGTGCGGCGCCCACTCCGCCGCGGCCATCACATAACGGGCGTTCGGAAAGGTCTTGTCGCCGTTGGCGTGAGACCAGCCCGCATGATCGAAATGCAGGTGGGTGAACGCCACCACGTCGATGTCCTCTGGCCGACGCCCGACGATGCCGAGCACATCGAGCAGCGAACCGCAATCGACACTGCCCCAGGCGAAATCGGTTGTCATCGCTCCGACTCCGGTGTCGATCAGCAGAGTGTCGTCACCCCGCTCGACCAGCAGACCACCCGCGCTCATCACCAGATCGCCGGTCTCGGTGCACAGGTCCGGCCGTGTCGACCAGTAGTCGCTTGGGATGGCGGGGAAGAAACCGGTGGGCGGCATGGTGATGACTCCGTCGACCACATACGTGGCGACCACGTCGTCAAACGTCAAGGACCGCACCGCCGCTCGATCACCGGGACGGCCGATGGAGGATGCGCCGACGGTTGTCATGCGGCCAGGCTGCCGCCGCCGTCGGCCCGAATGATCTGGCCCGTGATGTAGCCGGCGTCCTCGTCGAGTAGTGCGCATATCGCGTGCGCGATCTCGGCTGGCTTGCCGACGCGACCCAGCGGAATGCTGTTCAGCAGGTGGGCTTCGCGTTCCGAGCCGACCGGGCTGCGCTGCCGGTACATCTCGGTTTCGGTCGGGCCGGGTGCGACGGCGTTGACCGTGATACCCGTCAGAGCGAGCTCCTTGGCCCAAATTCGGGTGCACGTTTCCAGCGCGGCCTTCGCGGCGGCATACGGCGTCCGCTCAGTGGTGCCGAGGGTGGTCAAGCTGGTCACGTTGACGATCCGGCCCCACCCGGCGGCCAGCATGCCGGGCAGGACGGCCTGCACGACCTGAACGGCGGTGCGGACATTCATGTCGTAGGTGTCGAACAGGTGATCCAAGTCGATCGAGCCGATCCGGCCCATTTGCACATAGCCGACATTGTTGACCACTCCGTCGACTCTGCCGCCCGCAAGGATGCTCGCCAGCGCGTCGTTCGTAGCGGCTCTGTCGGCCAGGTCCAGCTCGACGAACTCGCCGGGGAAGTCGGCGGGCTTGGTTCGCGCGACGCCGACCGGGATGTTTCCCGCGGCGGCCATCCGGTCGGCAACGGCTCGGCCGATGCCCTTCGATGCGCCTGTGATCAATATCCGTCTGGGTGACATGACGTCCTCCTTCTCATCGTTGGCTATTACGTAAACGCTGCGGCGGGACTAAATCGCATACCAAGGTCGATATAGAGGTATGTCGTTCACCGCATCCCTGGAGGCTCCATGTCAACGCTGTTGCAGTTGAAGGCGTATGTCGCGGTCGTCGATCAGGGCGGTTTCACCGCGGCGAGTCGGCGGCTGGGGTTGTCGCAACCCGCCGTGAGCCGGGCAGTCGCCGCGCTTGAAAAGGAGTTGGGCGCCCCGCTTCTGGTTCGTCACCGCGACGGGCTGTCGTTGACGGAGGCCGGTTCTCGCGCGTTGACGCATGCGCGTGAGGCAGTGCGGCATTTGACCTTGATGCGCGCCGACGTCGTCGCGCTGTCCGGCGCGATCTCCGGGACGCTGAGCCTTGCCAGCCTGCCGAGCGTGACCGGCACGCTCGTCGCGCCGCAGTTGCACACCTTCACCCACCGTCATCCTGCGGTGAAGGTGCGCTTGCTGGAAGGCAGCGAACAGGAGGTACGCGACTGGCTGGACCAAGGCGCCGCCGAGGCCGGAGTGGTGTCCCTGCCGATCAAGGGCCTGGCGGCCGCGGTGCTCGGGGATCAGGACATGGTCGCGGTGGTGCCTGCGGGTAACCGGTTGGCCGAGTGGGCGCACATCGGCTACGCGGAGTTGGCCAAGGAGCCGTTCATCCGGTCGACTGGTGGCTGCACAGAGGTGTTCATGCCGGTGGCGCAGCGGTTGGGCGTCGAATTCGACGTGGCTTTCGAAGCGCGCGAAATGTCGGCTGTGCTCGAGATGGTCCGCGCGGGACTGGGAGTCAGCATTCTGCCGAGTGCCGGCATGCCCAAGGCGCCCGACGGCGTGGTCACCCGCCCACTGGTGCCCAAGACCGTGCGGCGGTTGGGTGTCGCGGTGTCTGCCAGCGCCTCCTCGCCCGCGCGGGCCTTCCTGGAGCAGATCGCCGCGCTCGAACGCGAAGTGGTGTAGAACCTGTTCTAATTCCAAGTCAGGAGGCGTAATGGCCTTGCGGGTCGTGCAGTGGGCAACCGGAGGCGTCGGGGTCGCCGCCATCAAGGGCGTGTTGGAACACCCGGACCTCGAACTCGTCGGCTGCTGGGTGCACTCAGAGACCAAGGCAGGCAAGGACGTCGGCGACATCATCGGCGCAGAACCAATGGGCGTCACGGCCACCACCAGTGTCGACGAGATTCTGGCGTTGGACGCCGACGCGGTAATCTATGCGCCGTTGATGGCCAACCCGGACGAGGTGGCGGCACTGTTGCGGTCCGGCAAGAACGTGGTGACTCCCGTTGGCTGGCTGTACCCGAGCGAACGAAGCGCCACCCCGATGCGGGAGGCCGCCTTGGCGGGCAACGTGACGTTGCACGGCACCGGTATGGCCCCCGGGGGGATCAGCGAGAAGTTCCCGTTGCTGTTCTCGGCGTTCTCGACCGGTGTGACTTTCGTTCGCGCCGAAGAGTTTTCCGACCTGCGTACCTACCAGGCGCCCGACGTGCTTCGGCATGTGATGGGCTTCGGCGAGGTTCCGGACAAGGCGATGACCGGGCCCATGCAGAAGATGATGGACAGCGGGTTCATCCAGGCGGTGAAGATGGTCGTCGACCAGATGGGGTTCAACGCTGATCCGAAGATACGGGCCACCCAGGAAGTGGCGGTGGCGACCGCGCCGATCGACTGCCCACTCGGCGTGCTTGAACCCGGCCAGGTCGCAGGTCGCAAGTTCCATTGGGAGGCGCTGGTCGATGGTGAGCCTGTCGTCCGCGTCACGGTGAATTGGTTGATGGGTGAGGAAAACCTGGATCCCCCTTGGACATTCGGGTCCGCTGGGCAGCGTTACGAGATGGAGGTGCGGGGCAACCCGGATATCACTATCGCTGTGAAGGGTTTTCACTCCGCGATCGGCGGCGAGGGTCCGGAGCATGGCATCGTCGGGACGGCGGCGCACTGCGTGAATTCTGTTCCCGCGGTGTGCGCCGCCGACCCTGGCATCCTGACCATGCTCGACCTGCCACTGATCAGCGGCAGGGCGGCGCCTGCGCTTCGCTAGCGGTCCAGCGGGTTGTGCCTGTTGACGATCAGCGGATCGGACTTGGTGAACGGGAAGTCCGGCAGGTCGTCGATGTGGGTGTTGAACGTGGCTGCCAACACTTCGCGTGAGTATGCGCTGATCGACGTGCGATAGCCGATGTCGGCGGGGAACGGCTGATCGAAGAAGATCAGGAAGTGCCACTCCGGCGCGTCGAACACCTCGATGTGATGCGGGTAGGCGCGCGGGATGAAGTAGACGTCGCCGTGGTTGAGGTGCCAGGTGTCCAGCGTGCCGTCGGGATCCATCACCGTCATGCGCGCGGAACCGCTTTCGACGTAACCCATTTCAGCGGTGGCCGGATGCCAGTGTGGTTCACGCATGCCGTCTTCGCGGATGCGCAGCGAGTACATCGACAGGTCTTTGAGCGCAGGCCAGAACTGCACGCGGGCGGTGCGGGCGGAGCCGACCGCGGCCTGCACCGGAGGAGTCATGGCTTCCACCGAGAACTTGTGCGGATCGTTGAAATGCGCGGTCGACGGCACCACCGGGTCGCCGGTCCTGCCTGCGATCGAGCGGTCGACGAGGTTGCGGCGGATTGCCGCGAAATCGGAGGCGTCGAGGTCATACGTGTTGCCGAGCACCGCATCGGTCATCGCGCCGAAGGCGCCGGCAAGGCCGAAGTCCTGGGGGCGCTCGTGGCGGAAGGTGATGATGAACTCGGCGGGCTCGGTGCCGATGTTCTCGATGTGGTGCAGCGAGCCCGAGTCGATGTGGAACATCTCGCCCGCGCTGATGGTGAAGCTGGCGAACTGGCTTCCGCTGTCGAGCACGGTGACCAGCGCGTTGCCTTTGACGCAGTACGTCAACTCGTTGGCGTTGGCATGCCAGTGCGGGGTGCGCATGGCGCCGGGGTTGATCACAAGGCGCTTGATCGACAATCCGTCGAGGATGGGGAAGTTGTCGGCAGTCAGACGCTGGATCGAGCCGAGCTCGGACTCCTCGACGATCTCGCCGTTCAGCAGGGACGCGGCATGGGTGCTGCGGTCGATGGAAAGCGTCATGGTGTTGCTCCTTTGGCTCGTGTGGCTAGTACCTTCGCCCACAAGCGCGCAGCGCAACATCGCCGCTGGCAACCAAAATGCGCTACCGGCTAGCCGGTAGTGCACGGTCAGCGCGGCAGGATGCCGCCGTCAAGCGTGACCACCTTGTTCGTAAGGTATCCGTTGCCCAACATGGCGATAGCCATTTCCGCCACCTCCGAGGGCCTGCCCGCCCTCCCCACGGGGATGGGTATCGGGGCCTCGGCCGTCTCAGGGTCGGCGGGGAACATGCCGGTGTCGCCGATCAACGCGGGCGCCAGCGCGTTGACGGTGACGCCTTCGGCGGCCAGCCGCGGCGCCAGATGATGCATCAAACCGTGCAACCCGGCTTTGCTTGCCGCGTAGTGCGCCCCGACGACGCCGCCGTTGAGGCCAGCGACCGACGAGATGAACAACACGCGGCCGAACCGGTTATCGATCATCGCGGGCAACACCTGCTGCGCGAGCAGAAACGGTGCGGTCAGGTTGACGGCCAGGGTGTGGTTCCACGACTCGAGGTCGATGTTCTGCCAACCCTTTACGTCTGCAGTGCCGGCATTGGCGACGAGAATGTCGATGCGGCTGAACTCGCGTCGGGCGGCCGCGACCACGTCGGCAGGCACGGTCGGATCGCTGAGATCGGCCGATGCGACGACGCGCCTGCCGAGTCCGCGGGCGTAGTCGGCGGCCTGCTCGGCGTCCTCGTTGTTGCGTCCGTAGGCCAGAAACAGATCGACGCCTTCTTCGGCGAGTCCACGGGCGATGCCCCTGCCGATGCCGCCCGACGCGCCGGTCACCAACGCAACTCGCCCCGCCAGGTTCGTCACGGTTTGACCAGGATTCGGATCGGGTTGCCCTCCTGACCCTCCAGCTTTTCGATTCCGCCCCTCACATCTTCGAGTGAGACGACGTCGCTGATCGACCGGGACAGGTCCAGGCGGCCGAGAGAAACCAGCGTCGCGAGGGTCTCGATGTCGACGTTCTGATAGCCGAGGTGGCCGAGCACCTGTTTTTGGGTGAGGCCGAACATGCTGGTCGGCCCGACGGTCGGCGCTTCCGCGCTCATCCCGACGCCGACCAGCCGTCCGCCAACCGAGATGCAGTCGAGCGCCTGCTCGAACGTGGACTTGAGCCCGACCGCATCGAAGGCAACGTTCAGCAGCCGCCCGCCGGTGATCTCGGCGATCTTGTCGCGCAGGTCCGGATCGGCCGCGTCGAGGGCGTGGTCGGCGCCCAGTTCCAGCGCCCTGGTGAACACTGCGGGCTTGATGTCGACGGCGATCACCGGTGCCGCACCGACCAACCGTGCCAGTTGCACGATGTGCGTGCCGACCCCTCCGACGCCCCACACCCCGACGGACTCGCCGATGCGGACCTGCCCGGTGCGCACCACCGCGCCGAACGGGGTCGACACCGCGTCGGCCAAGATGGCAGCCTGCTCGAGCGGAACGTTGTCGGGCACCCGGGTCAGGCCGACGGCTTGTGCGACGGTGTACTCCGCCCAGGCGCCGTCATATGCGAACGCCATCAACTGAATTCGCTGACAATTCGCGATGTCGCCGCGTCGACAGGTCGGACAGGTTATGCACGGCCTGCCCGCAGCGACGACAACCCTGTCGCCCTCGGACCAGCCGGTCACGCCCGCGCCGAGCTTGGCGATCGTGCCCGACGCCTCGTGGCCCTGCGTCACAACCGGTCGCTGAGCAGGAAACGTGCCGTTGATCAGGCTGAGGTCCGAATGGCAGATGCCGCAGTAGGCGACCTTGACAAGCACCTCGCCGGGACCGGGCTCTGGTATCGGAACATCTTCCAGCACAATCGTTTTGGAGTCCGCGTAGAACCGCTCGGCCCGCATGGTGTCGACCATTGCGTCACGCTACCATCGGGCCATGTGCCGGCTGTTCGGCCTTCATGCCGACAAGAAGGTGGTCACCGCGACGTTCTGGCTGCTCGATGCTCCTGACAACCTCGTCGAGCAGAGCAGGCGCAACCCGGACGGCACGGGGCTGGGAGTGTTCGGCGCCGACGGCAAGCCGGTGGTGTACAAGCAGCCCGTCGCCGAGTGGCAGGATCGGCGTTCGCGACCGAGGCACACGAGTTGACCGGGACGACCTTCATCGTGCACGTCCGCTACTCGTCCAGTGCCGCGCTGCGGGTGCGCAACACTCACCCGTTTCTGCAGGACGGCCGGATCTTCGCGCACAACGGCGTGGTGGAGGGGCTCGACGCGGTCGACGCACGGCTCGCCGAATTGGGCGCAGGCGGTCTGGTGCACGGCCAAACGGATTCCGAGCGGATCTTCGCGTTGATTACCGCAGGGCGTCGGATCGGTGATGTCGGTGCGGGCATTGTCGATGCCGTCGGTTGGCTGGCGCAGACCGCGCCGATTTCGCGGTCAACATCCTGCTCAGTACCGCGACCGAGATGTTTGCGATAGGGCCGTGCAGGAGGAGATTGTCGCCGCTCAATGCAACCCCTCAACGTCGCTGTTGCTGCGGGATCGCGCTGGTCCGGATCGGCTCACCGATCGCTAGTTCAGCCAACCTTGGCTTCGGTCATGCCACCAGCGGTAGACCTGGTCGATCGTCGTTCCGTCACGACCGGGAGCATTGCCAACCAGCAGGCGCGCGTCGTCGGTCCACCACACCGACGGCGCGCCGTCCCCATCGACGATGCAACCGACCAGCCCTCCTGCCAGGACGTCCCCGGCACGATGCCAGTTCTGAACAGCTGCCGATGCGCCGGGGCACGATTGAACGAAGTGGAGGCTGTCGAAGTAGTTGTTCAAGGCAGTCTGGTCGGCAAAGAGGTAGTAGGTCGGCGAACCGCCTCCAAGTCCGGTTTCCTCTGCGCAAGCGACGCCGGCCAACGCCTCGGGCGGATACGGGCCGGATTTGCAGTCGCGACCGAACAGATCCTCTGCGACCAAATCCGTCAGCTTTCGCTCGGCGACGCGTGATGGGTTGGCGTTGTAAAGAACAGCGGTCACAACGGCGGCCACGACAACCACGACGACCAAGATGATCACGAGCGCGCCAGCGGCTCGTCTGCGATCTCGAAGGAACGATCTCGAGAACCGACTCTGCGTAACCTTCGCCTCCGAGACGGAGTCAAGCAGGACAGCAGCGTTCGTCGCGATGTCTTGGTCGAGATCGTCTCTCGCACAGAATGTGCTGAGAAGCCGCTGCGCGGTGTTGGATTGGATATCCGACTTCAGTCGGCCGAGTAAATCCTGCTGTTCCTGGTGACTGAGCCGTCTATCGGAGTCGATTAACGACCCCAGGTCGCTCCACTCATGAATCCCGGTTGCCGGTCCCAACGCCGAATCCTGCCGGTTGGCCGCGCCTTTGACGTCGACGCAAGCCTCAGGGGATTGGGGGGATTTCTCTGGCGATGCCGGTGGGGAATCGGCCTTTATGTCTTTGGCTGCCGTGAGTTCCTGCTGCGCTTTTGTGATCAGCGTAGAAGCGTCGCGAAAACCCGATTGTTCTTGTTCGATTGCGGTCAACATCTCGACGGCCTGCTGCCAGTGCCGCTGAGTGAACTGATTCACCGCGTGCTGGTAACGGTCGGCTAGATCTGCTTCTCGAAGCTTGGCTCGGGAGTCGGCAAAGACGCCGTCTGGGTCTGGATGGTCGGGGTCGAGGCTGACGAACTCTTCCTCGGCCGCCACTACCTCTTGCCACCGCCCGGCACGGTGTAGGGCGGTCACCTCGTTCAGCAGGTCCTTGCGCCGCCGTGCCGCCCGGGCCTGCGCCAGACGAGAGCCGGCGTCCGGGTAAGCGCTGTCCAGGCCGATAAGCTTCTCGAGCGCGGTGACGGCTCCGTCCCAGTCGTCGGCTTTCGCTGCTGCGGTTGCCCGTTCTGACCACACGGCCATATCGCACTGTCGTTGGGCCTCGGCATGTAATTCGGCCGCCTCACGGTAGCCCGGCTGCTGCTGCTCGATCGCCGCGAACAAATCGGCTGCTGCTTGCCACTGCTGCCGGTCGAGATTTTCCCGCGCCTCCGCATACTGCTCGGCGAGCGCCGCGTCGCCCGGCTGGCCATCAGATTGGAGGTCGGGGAATTCAGGCCGGTAACCGGCAACGACAGCGGCCACCGCATCCGCGAACTGGCCGCCATCGCGGTAACGCATTGCGGGGTCTTGCGCCATCGCAGTTTCGACCAATGCGTGAACGGGTTCAGGCAGATCGGCCGGAAGCTTCGGCAGTGTTTCCCGGACATCGTCGGTCGGCGCTTTGGTTACGCGACCATCTGGAAACGCCGGTCTACCCGACAGCGATTCATAGGCCACTACTCCGAGTGAGTAGACGTCGCTAGCTGCTGTCGCGTCATGGCCGAGAACTTGCTCCAGGGACACATATTGTGCCCCGCCGATCGCTGTGCCGGTTCCCGCCACGGCGGCGGAGTCGACACCGCTGGAGATGGCGGCGGAGTCGACACCGCTGGAGATTTTGAAGCCGATCAGCTTCACCCGCCTGTCTGAGGTGATCAGGATGTGACCTGGTGTGACGTCGCGGTGCACCAGCCCAGCACCATGGACCATCTGCAACGCACGTCCGGTCTGCTCGAGCATGTCCAGGGAGTCCGCGAGGGAGAGGCGGCCCGTCCGTTCGAGCACCGAGCTCAGTGGCTCGCCTTCGACCAACTCCATCACCAGGTATACGACGCGGCCCCGGTCCGTCTCGCTTTCGCCGTAACCGTAGACACTCGCGATATTCGGGTGGTTCAGCAGCGCGATGGCGCGGGCCCCGACACGGAAGCGTTGACCGAACTCGGGGTCGTCGGAGAACTCCGGGAGGAGTATCTTAACCGCGACGCGCCGAGGGTCGGTGTTGTCCTGCGCCTCCCACACCTGGCTGGCGGTGCCGGTGGCGATGAGGCGTTGCAGCTCATACCGCTCGGACAGCGTTGCTCCGGCTTGCAAGCCTCTGTCGGGCGTCGTCGACTCGGAGCTGGCGAGCTTTGCGCGGTTACGCGCAATGCGAAGCTCGCCAATACTGTTACGGTCGCGCCTCTGCGGTTCAGGCCGTCCTTTAGCCCGCAGTTCTCGACGGAGGGTCCGATACAGCGAGTCGAGGTCCCAGAATTCCGGTGCGTCCGGATGCCCTTGGTCGAACAGCCTCACAAGCTCACCAGTGAACGCGGTGTACTTCTCGTTCACGGGTGCCAAGGCGGTCATGTTTTCCGCCGAGGCGGCAAGCACGAACGTGCCTTCCGCTTCTGCTGCTTGCGCGACCAGATCGGCGTGTGACTGCGACGAACTCATCGTCCCGAGAGCGCGTCCGCTGTAGCAGCAGTCCATGATCACGACACGACGCTCGGCGGGACTCTCAATCACAAGTTGACGAATTCGATCAAAGTCCGCCGCGCTGTACCACTTTCGCGGGTCTGAGCCCTTCAGGGCGAGCATCAGGTTGCCGCGGCGGTTCACTATGCCGTGTCCGGCGTAGTAGACGATGAGGGTATCGGTAGCTTCCTCAGCGGCGGTATGAATTAGGTCTAGAAGCGATTTTTCGTCAACGGGATCCATGGATCTGCTGACGTTCTGTCTGTCGATGCCCCACAGTTCTTTGTCCAGCAGGCAGGCCTCGAGTGCTTCAATGTTGTTGCGTACGGCGGGCAGGTCGTCAAGGTAATCAAAGACGCTGGACCCGACCAGCACGGCTCGGGAGTGTTGCGGGCTGGGTAACTGCATAGCCCGCTACTTACGTCGTCGGCCTAGGCTGTCGGCAATCGTGCTGGCGGCTGGGCCTTTGGCGCTAACGACCGCCTTTGCGCCATCCGCACCAGTGACTTCGACCGATATCTCTGGACGGCGCGATTGCAGCCAGGCCGTTATTGAACTGATCAATACGGTCATTGCGCCGCCACTGCCCAGCGCGACGACCAACACGTCGGACACCGCCCCCATTTCCCCGGGTAGTGGTGCTCTTTCCTCTGGCTGAATTCGATCCCGGAACTCCCGCTCCGTTGACAACCAGTCCCAAAGTGACGCCATTTCAGAGCCGACGTCACGAGCGCCGGATAATTGGAGCCGAGCAACCACTGATGGCTGCTCATCTCTGATCATGAGGAGATCCTAGGTCGCTTACAGGTAGTGATCAGGCTTCTTGCTCAGAAAACCACCGTGATCGAGCCGTATCCGGGCACTGCGGGCTCAACCTGGCCGCGATGACGCCCTTGCTGTGGGTTGCAGCGAGGCGGTCGAGACGAGAGCAACGGATGGCGATGCTTGGAGGCGAGATCTGCCTGCGCTGTCCAGCCGCACAAACATCACTGGACTGACGTGACTAGCCCGCCAGCCGGTGGCTCTTCGTCGCTATAGCCGCGCGCTGGGTCCCTGACCACCGAGTCGCGCTGCGGCGCGGCGTCGCCACTCTCCGGCGTTGTCCCGGTCCGGACTCGAACCCTTGCCGAACTCGTCGGGCCACCGTCTTCTGCTGCACATCGACGCAGTTCGTGGGGATTCCCGCCGGGCTGTGGCGCCGGCCACCCGCGGGTGTGCCGCAGGCGGGGGTCGGCCCGGCACCGGTGGCCCGGTCAACGGTTCCTCAGGCGTGTTCGGGTCGTCGTCGCGGTGCCCGGAATCGTTGCGGGTCAGTCGGTCCCGGCCGCGCTCGTACAGCTCGCTGCCGCGCACAACTGTTCTGCGACCACGTTCGTAGCCGGTGCGGCCGTGGTCGATCAACTCTGTCACCACGCTGGTCAGGTCCTCGCGGGTGTGGTCACCCAGTTCACGTTTGAGCCAGCGGAACAGCCCGGTGGCTACCGCCGCGATGAGCGCCATCAACACCAGCAGTGCCCGCCGGGTGCGTCATGCCGACCTGAGCGGCATACCCGTCCGGCGCCACCGTCTTCAGCACGATCACAGCAGCCACCGAAATGTAACTGACATAACCGAATTCCAGCATCACGTGTTTGAAAAACGTCACTAGCCGCTGCCACGCCCGACGCCGCGGTCTGCCGTCGATCATCGCCACCGCCGCCGCGGGTACGGCCAGCAGCGCATTGAGGAACGCCGCGCCCGCCACCATCACATAGCTGTAGGCGACATAGCAGACGAACACCGTGAAGATCAGGCCCAGCAGGCAGTAGAACGAACCCAGGTGCCAAGTTGCCGCCGTCGAGGTGCTGGGCGTACGACAGCGCCTGCGGCGCAACGCAACTGGTCATCGCCCGCGCCGACGCGTCGGACACCCCCGTCAGGACAGCACGCGACCACGCCTCGGCGCAGCTGCCGATCCCGTCCACTGGCGCGCCGAAGTTCCACAGCTGCAACGGGGTGCGCACGGTGGCGTCGGCGATCAGCCCGGTCAGGCTGTGCAGCTGCGCGGCGCCACCACCGGGCGCCAGTGAGCCGTTGTTCAGCGCGGCCTGGGCGACGGTGAAGCCGAGGTTGCGGCCCTGGTTGAGCAGTCCGTCATCGCTGTACAGCTCGGTCAGCGGGTCGTGTGTCAGTGCGAGCCCGACGATCCCGATCGCGAAGCTGCTCAATATGATTCCCCAGCCGCGGCCACGATGCCGGTGCCACAGGATGTGCGCCGCGGGTTGTGGTTGCGGCGCGCGGCGCCGCAGGTCGATCAGCACGGCGCTGTTTAGCGTGTTGGTCTTGTTGAAGCCCAGCAGGATGCCGGTGTCGTTGCCGAGCCGGCTGGAGACCAGGGGGACGAAGCGGGACCATTTGCTCGCGCCGGGTGAGCTGGTGCACGTCGACGCCGATCTGACGATCAGCCGCCGCCTCGCGTTTCCCGACGCGCCGAAACATCAACTTCGCCACGCGGATCTGACTGCGCAGGCCGCCGCGTCGCAGCACGGATCGGTGGCGTGAACCCGGAACCGAGATCGCCGGGGCGGCTAGGGGATCCGGTAGAACGGATTTGGCAACAGATAGGTCCGCTCGGCGAATCCGCCGTCGAGGTCCGACGGCTGGTCGCCGAGGTTCGCGATGATCGTGAAGCCGCGCTGCTCGATCTGCTGACGCTGCGGCGCCTTGAAATCGGCCGCCGAAACATAATGAGCTCCAGCAGGTTCCATGATCAGCTGGGTGTAGTCGAGATAGCCGGCGGCGTGCAGGTTGCGCTCGGTCGACGCGCGCTGGGTCTCGTCGCGCCCGGTGATGAAGAAGATGGCCGCATCATGGTCCTTGGCGGCCCGGTAGACGTCCATCGTCGGTTGGATGACCGTCGACTGCGCCCGCTGATCCCAGGTGAGAAGACCGCACGGGCCATGAGGCAGCCGGTCACACGGACCGTCGGCTATGCGGCCGAAGTCGTTGGCCTTCAACTCTTCCCAGTTCGACAGCGCGGTCTCGTCGATGTCGAACACCACCGCAGGCCGGTCGACGCGCGGCGCCTCGTTGATCCATCCGATTGCGGGGGCAGCGGCGAACTGTAGGTCGGTCAGATACGCGCCGCTGTTGTAGTAGTCGATCGCCGCGAACTTCAGATCGCCGATGTTCGCGGGTTGCACCGGAGGCGGAACGATCGGTGCGGGCGGTGCGGGCGGCTCGGCGGCTGCGGCGGGCGCGAACGCGATCAGCGCGCCGGTGACAAGGGCTACGACAGTGCGCATGACTGGACCCTAACGGCGGTTTGGCACACTCGCTGCCGTGGCAACGAAACGAGGCCTGGTCCTGGCAGGCGGGGGACTGGCGGGCATCGCATGGGAAACCGGGATTCTGCGGGGCATCGCCGACGAATCGCAGGCGACGGCGGAAGCGCTGTTGGCCGCCGACGTATTGGTGGGAACGTCGGCAGGTTCCACGGTCGCCGGGCAACTCGGCAGCGGGCTTGGACTCGACGCGCTGTTCGAGCGTCAGACGGCCGCGTCGTCGGCCGAACTGAACCCGGACGTCGGGATGGACGAGATCACCGAACTGTTCCTGACCGCGATGACGGCGCCAAATACGAGCAACGCAGAGAAGCTCCAACAGATCGGCGCGATCGCGTTGTCGACACAGACGGTGCCAGAGGCGGTGCGTCGCGACGTGATCGCGCAGCGGCTGCCGTCGCACCAATGGCCCGATCGAGTGCTGCGGATCTCCGCGATCGACACCGAGACGGGCGAACTGGTCGCATTCGACAAGGACTCCGGCGTCAGCTTGGTCGACGCGGTCGCCGCCAGCTGTGCGGTGCCAGGGGTCTGGCCGCCCGTGACGATCGGCGGCCGCCGCTACATGGACGGCGGCGTCGGCAGCAGCGTCAACATGGCACTGGCCAACGACTGCGCCGCCGCGGTGGTATTGGTGCCGTCGGGCCGGGACACGCCCTCCCCGTTCAGCGCCGGTGCCGGCGACGAGGTCGATGCATTCGACGGCGCCACCTTCGGCGTGTTCGCCGACGACCAGTCGCTCGACGCGTTCGGCCCCAACCCGCTGGACCCAGCGTGCCGGCTGCCGTCGGCGCTGGCAGGCCGCGAACAGGGCCGCCGCGTCGCTGCGGCACTCGCCGACTTCCTGAACAGCTGAATTAGCTTTCCTGCGTTGCCTTTTCGAGCTCGTCGAGCATGGTGGCCGCCAACTCTCTGCCGATGTCGATGACTTCAGCCGCGCGGTGGAAGTCGAGACTGCGGCACGCCGTGCGCGGTACCTCGATCAACAGATCGGGCGGATAGGCCGCGAGGGTGTGCCGCGCCAGTGCGGCCTGGGCGATGTCGATGGTGCGGTTCATCACCTCGAAGCTGCCCAGTTTTGGCACCGCTTCTTCTTTGGACGTGTCGACCAATTCGTCGACGCTGCCTGTCTCCTCTGGTGCCTGGCCGGTGCGTTCGAACAGGGCGGTGGTGCTGCGCCACACCCTGCTCAACCATTCCGGGGTGGCCCTGGACTCGCCGTCGGTCGGTTCCTGCCGTCCGCCCGCCTCGCTGCCAGCGAGGCTGATCGCGATGGTGAGGTCGGCGTTGACGGCGGCGATCGGCGCCATCGGCAGCGGGTCGAGGATGCCGCCGTCGGCGAGCAGGCGTCCGTCGAACACGTGCGGTGTGATCACGCCGGGGATCGCGATCGACGCCCGAATCGCCGCGTCGACCGGACCCCGTTGCAGCCAAACGGCTTTCCCGGACAGCAGGTCGGTCGACACGGCCGTGTAGGGGATCGGCAGTTCCTCGATGGTCACCTCGCCGAGGATGTCGCGGACCGCGTCGAGGATCTTCTCGGCGCGCAGCACACCGGCGGCGGTGATCGACGGATCCAGCAGGCGCAGCACCGCCCGCTGCGTCAATGACTTGGCCCAGTCCGCGAATTCGTCGAGCTTGCCCGCCGCCTGCAACCCGCCGACGAGCGCTCCCATCGACGATCCGGCGATGCCGACGATGTCGTACCCGCGGTCGCGGAGTTCGTCGATCACCCCGATGTGCGCGTACCCGCGAGCGCCGCCGCTCCCCAAGGCGAGGGCGACCCGGTTGGAAGCCATAACGCTATTTTGCGCCGCGGCTACTCGCACTCACCATTGCCTGCGGCGGTGACCGCGACGATGACGCCCGCCTGTTGGCCAGGGGTCAGGTCGGCCCACGGAGTGTTGAAGTTTCCGGGACCGGTGAATCCCGGCGCCTGCAGCATTTTCAGGTAGGGCTCCACGAGCGTCTTGGGGTCGGCGGCGTGTTGGCCGTCCATCCACACCTTCGCCGCGTGACAGGCCTGGCCGTATTGAGATTCTGTGGCGTCGGCGGGTACGTCGACCCTGGTGGTGACCCCGCCCGGCGACACGCCGACAGCGCCAGGCTCGGCCGGTTCGGCGGGCAGCGGCGCCAGCTCACTGGTTGGCGTCGGCGACGGCTGCGAGGTCGGCGGCGGCTGCCCGTTGGACGAACAGCCGACAGCGAGGGTCGCCAGAGCCGTGAGCAGCGCGACGCGTTGGAGATACCTGGGCATGCAGCCCAATGTAAGCAACTCCGCTTTGAGGCCTATCGCCAGTTACCCGTCGGCGCCGTCGCTGCCGTGGTTGCTGCCATCGGATCCGCTTCCTTTGCCGCCGGTGCCGCCCTTGCCGTCGGCCGCGCCGAGGCCGTCATGGCCGCCGGCGCCACCGGCCCCGCCGTTCCCGGTGCCGGTGGTGGCGGTGCCGTTGCCGCCGGTACCGCCGGTGCCTGCGTGATAACCGTTGGCCCAGCTGGTGTTTCCGCCCTTGCCGCCGTCACCGCCCGTGCCGGTGCCTGTGCCCGCGGTCCCGTGCCCGCCGTCGCCGCCGTTACCGCCGTTCTGCATCAGCCCACTCGGGCCACCCGAACCGCCGCTTCCGCCGGTCGCGGTGCCGGTCTCGACGGCCGCATCGCCGCCTGAGCCGCCGTTGGCGCCCTGGCCGTCGATGCCGCCGATGCCCGCGTTGCCGCCGTTGCCTCCGGTCGCGGTGCCGGTGGTGGCCTGCGCGCCGCCGCCACCACCGCCGTTGCCTGACGTGCCGTTGAAGATGTTGCTTCCGCCGTTGCCGCCGTCACCGCCAGTGGCATTGCCGGTTCCTGTGGTCGCCGACCCGCCCAGACCGCCGTCGCCGCTGTCGCCTTCGATGCCCAGGCCGCCACCGTTGCCGCCGTTGCCACCGGTGGCGTCGCCGCTGTTGCTCGTCGCTTCCCCGCCCGCGCCGCCGCCGCCTGCCCAGCCGAACAGCGCGCCGGTGTTTCCGCCGTCACCGCCGTCGCCGCCGGTGGCGTGGCCCGACTCGCTGGTGGCCCCGCCGCCCGCGCCGCCGCCGCCGCCGGTACCGGTCCAGACGCTGCTTCCGCCCGCGCCGCCCTGGCCGCCTTGCGCGGTCCCTGTGGTGCTGCTGGCCGTGCCGCCCGCACCGCCGTGACCGGCGTTGCCGAACACCAGGCCGGAGTTGGCGCCCTTGCCGCCGTCCCCGGCGACGACGTCTCCGGTATCGCTAGTCATGCTCGCGCCGGCACCGCCCGATCCGCCGCTGCCGAAAAGGCCCACGCCGCCACCGTTTCCGCCTCGACCGTCGTTGACGCCCTCGACGCCGACACCGCCGTTACCGCCCTGGCCGAGCAGCAGGCCGCCGCGACCGCCGTCTTGACCCGGTGCCCCGTCGGCGCCGCGACCAATCAGCAGACCGCCGTTCTCACCAGGCTTCTCGCCGTTGCTGATGTAGACCTTGACGGTCGCTTTCACCCACTTCTCGAAGGCGGACTGGCCAGGCACCCACCCTTTGGGAGCGGCCGGGTTCGCGGCCGTCGTCACCGGGTCCGTTGCCGGCGACGCCGACGGACCGACCACCATCGCCGACCGGGCGGCAGGTGGATGGTCATGGATGAGCGATTTGGCGAAGTCCGGCAGTCCGAACGTCGGCAGCGAGAGGTTCTGCGGATCGAAAGCGAAGTTCCCGGGATCGAACCCCAGGTTCTGCGGCGCGAACGCCAATACCTGCGTTGCGAACGCGGTGCCGGGGGACAGGCTCGGCGTGACGCAGTCCGGCGTGAGGACCGGTCCCGTCCCGCATGCGAGCGGATCGCCAACGGCGTCGTCGGGGTTCGAGGCGGGCGCTGCTGCAGGTGAAACCGGGGCGGGGGCCGCGCCGCCGCCGACGCCGAGTCCGCCGGAATCCGGCGCCCCGATGGGCTCAGCCACCGCGAACAGCGGATTGGGGGCAGGGCTGGGTTCGACGGCCGCCGCCAAACCGAGGGTCGGCGTACGCGCGTCGGCGTGATCGGTCGAATCAGCGGACCGGTCAAGGAGGTCGAACGCGCCGCCTCCCGCGGCCACGAGCACGCCACCGGTGACCGCGGCGGCGGTGACCAGCGCCTTCCTGCTCGGCTTCGCATGCCGTGAGCGCTTGGCTCGTTGAACCATCCCCTGTGCCCCTTCCACGTCTCGCCCGGCGGCGCTGCGATCTTTACTGGCTAACCAACGCCTAGCGCGGAGCAACAATATGATTAGCACAAAGAAGTCCAGTTTGGGATGGTTATTCCGGCGGTTTCGGTAAATTTCCCAAAACCGGGAGACGGTTTCGCTGAGGCCTTGCCTCGGCCGCCGCGGCGAGTCGATCAGCAAACACGGTCACACTCGAACCGCGGGCCGTTGACGGCTCGGGCGAGGCACCCCGTGCCCGGCGTCGCCGGGCTGACCCGGCGGACCGCGCACTGCGGTGCTCAGACCGACCGCGACTGAAGTGGGCGGAAGCCGTGTGCCACATGCCCACTGGGTGCCGGGCATCGGATTTACCCGTGCGTCGAAACGCGTCGAGATCGGCAGCGATTGGCTGGTTTGGGGGGTGTGTCGACACGGCCTCGCGCCGCGCCGGCGAAGCGTCGCGCTCAGCTAGGCCTTTCGAATGTTCGCAAATTGGACTGTTTGTGATGTAAATCCCTGTCGAGGCGCTTTCCCGAAATGCCGTTCGGCATCGGATCGGGTGATATTGAGGGCAGAAATTGACGGCATCGGCAAATAGCTGGTTGCGAATTCAGCAACGTCAGGCGCCAGCGCGTCGGAGGGGTAGTGAAACCGGTTTACCGATCTTGAGCGCGGGGTTTGCCGAGGCCTGGCTCAGTTCTGCTCACGCCGAGTCGAAAGTGGCTCGCCGATGATACTTCGCTGACCTGGTTCTTTGGCTTCGTCGCGGCCATGGCCGCAGCGGCACGGTCCGCTCGTGCTTCAGCGGCGTGCCACACTCGCATACATGACGAACCGGTTTGAGTGTTGTCGGGCCTGACCGCCGACCATCCGATCCGATCCCGTCATTCCTGGAGCTCTACATGGTTTCCGCACAGCCTGCTGTGTTGCCGTCCGCCATCCCCGCCGTCTCCTCCCCGACGCGCCTGAGGCTGCCGGACCTACTGCAAACGACCGACCGATACGCCGACGGGGTGCTCTCCGGACGGTACGACCATCTGCTGCCTGCAGGCGGCCCGCCCGCCGACGACCGCTGGTTCACGCGGTTGCACGGCGACGATGAACTCGACGTCTGGCTGATCAGCTGGGTGCCGGACCGTTCGACGGAACTGCATGACCACGGCGGCTCGCTGGGTGCGCTGACGGTGCTCTCCGGCGCGCTCGAGGAAACCCGTTGGGACGGTGACCAGTTGCGGCGCAGGCGGTTGAGTGCGGGCGACCAGGCCAGCTTTCCGTTGGGCTGGGTGCACGACGTCGTCTGGGCGCCCGAGCGGAATCTGTCGACGACGGTCACGCCCACACTCAGCGTGCACGCGTACTCACCGCCGCTGACGGCGATGTCGTACTACGAGGTAACTGAGCGAAATATGCTGCGTCGCAAGCGCACCGAACTCACCGACGCTCCGGAGGGGTAATGAGCCGTATCGACAACATCCTCGAAGAAGCGCGCTCGCGGCTGCGCAGGCTGTCGGCGGGCGAGGTGCCCGCGGCGCTCGAGCGCGGCGCAGTGCTGCTCGACATCCGTCCCCAGGCCCAGCGCCAGCGGGAGGGTGACGTGCCCTGCGCGTTGGTGATCGAGCGCAACGTGCTCGAGTGGCGGTGCGACCCGACCAGTGACGCGCGAATCCCACAGGCCGTCGGCGACGATGTCGAATGGGTGGTGCTGTGTTCGGAGGGCTACACCTCGAGCCTGGCCGCGGCGGCGTTGCACGACCTCGGCCTGCACCGCGCCACTGACGTCGTCGGCGGATACCACGCGTTGAAAGCTGAAGGCGTTGTCACTTAGGCGTTTTCGTCATTGGACAGCAGCGGGCGAAGCCTCTCTGTCTTCTCCGGTGTCCACCCCGGCGGCTCCATGATGGCGGCCCACGCGTTGGCGACGTCCTTGACGTAGACGTGGCCATGCCCGTCGGGCACGTCGACGGCGACCGCCATATCGGCGGACACCTGGAGGAACGTGACGATCGGGACCCACTCCATCTGGGGCGACAGGTCGTAGCCGCGGGGTTCTTTGAGCCAATCGGGTTTGGCGAACAGGAGATCGACGTTCCACCAGGCGATCGGATCGGATGCATGCTGCAGGTACACCACCCGGGGATGGCCCCACGGATCGGGGGGCCTGCTGAGATTGTCGGCGCGCGCCGCGAAGCGCGCGTTGTCGCCCTTGTCATAGATCGGCAGCCACATCGGCGACCCGGGGTCGCGGTCACGGGTGAGCTCTTCCCAGATCGTGTTGTTGAAGGTGGGTCCCGAGAACAGCGCGCCGTCGGTGCGGGCGATGAGGTTGTTGAGTGCTAGGAACGGCGCCTCACCGCCGAACGAGCCGAGGCTCTCGCCGAATACGACGAGTTTCGGTCGCTTGCCCTCGGGTCGTTCCTTGACCAATGCGTCGACGGCCTCGAACAGTGCCTGGCCGGCCTGCCGCGCGTTCTCCTTATCGACCAGGAAGGACAGCCAACTCGGCAGGAACGAGTACTGCATCGACACGATCGCGGTGTTGCCGTTGTACATGTACTCCAGCGCAGCGGCTTCCGCCTCGTTGATCCACCCGGTGCCCGTGGTGGTGGCGACGGCGACGACCGCGCGATCAAGGCCGCCTTCACGCCGCAGTTCCTCGGCGGCCAGCTTCGCGGTCGCCTCGATGCCGTCGGCGGAGTGCAGTCCCGCGTATGCGCGAATCGGTTCGGTCGCCGGTTTGCCGTTGAACTTGGTGAGTTCCTCGACCGTCGGGCCCGCGGAAACGAACACCCGACCCTGATGGCCCAGTGATTCCCAGCTTGCCAACGACTCCGGCCCGCCCGAGCGCAACCTCGACGTGGGCGCAGGGAAATCAGGATCGGTTTCGTCGTTGACGGCCGCGAAGGTCTTGTTGATGGTGCTCATCGCGACGCGCGCCACCACACCGTTGAGTAGCGCGATCGTCAGCGCCAGCAACAATCCGACCACGATGACGGCCGAAACCCGGGGCGGCGCAAAACGATCCATCTTGCGGACCAAGAAGCGCACCAATCGTCCTATCAGTTGGCCGATTTCGACCAACAGGAACAGCACGACGATCGAGAGGACGGCGGTCAGCGGATGGTCCCAGAACCCCATACGCGCCACTCCGTTGAGGTCGCGAACGTCGTCCTGCCACACGTGGAACCAGAAGATCATCAGGATCTGGCCGATGACACCGGCGATCACCAGCCCGATCCAGGCCCACCGTGGCGCGGGCGGGCTGGTCTCCTTCGAGCGCATGTAGCGCACCAGCCATACCCCGAATACGCCGAGGCCGTAGCCGATTGCACCGGCGGCGCCGCTGACGATGCCCTGGAACAACGGCCCTCGGGGCAGCAGCGAAGGCGTCAACGACAACCAGATGAATGCCAACCCGATGGCGGTCCCGGTATAGGTGTAGTGCCGTTCCCACCAGGGCTTCTTGGCAGACTCGCGCTGCGGAGGGGCTTGTTCGGTCTTCTCCGCCGTGTCGGTCACGGACGAAAATTTACCGGTGCGTGAAGTTCGGGGGGCGCTTCTCGGTGAACGCATTCATGCCCTCGGTCTGGTCGCTGGTGGCGAACGCTGAGTGGAACACCCTGCGCTCGAAGAGCAATCCCTCGGCGAGTGTGGTTTCGAAGGCGCGGTTGACGGCTTCCTTGGCCATCCGCGACGCCGACAGTGACATGCCCGCAATGGTCTTGGCGACGGCGTTGGCTTCCTCGAGCAATGTGTCCGCGGGCACCACACGGGACACCAGACCTGCGCGCTCGGCCTCCTCGGCGTCCATGTTGCGACCGGTCAGAATCAGGTCCATGGCCTTGGCCTTACCGATCGCGCGGGTGAGTCGCTGCGAGCCACCCATGCCGGGCAGCACACCGAGTTTGATTTCGGGTTGGCCGAATTTCGCGGTATCGGCGGCGATCAGCAGGTCGCACATCATCGCCAGTTCACAACCGCCGCCCAGCGCGTAGCCTGCCACCGCGGCGATGGTGGGGGTGCGGGTCGCGGCGAACTTGCCCCACGCCGCAAAGAAGTCTGAGGAGAACACCTCGGCGAACGACAGTTCGGCCATCTCCTTGATGTCCGCCCCCGCGGCGAACGCCTTCTCGCCGGACCCGGTGACGATGATGGCGCCGATACCCGGATCGTTGTCGAATTCCGCTGCGGCCGCGACGACTTCGTTCATCACCTGGGTGTTGAGGGCGTTGAGCGCCTTCGGCCGGTTCAGCGTGATGGTGCCGACGCGCTCGTCGCGGCTGACGAGGATGGTCTGGTAGCTGGTCATGTGAACTCCAGTTCGCGGTCGGCCGGCGCGAAATAGGCATCGACGTCGGCGGGGGTGACGGCCGCCAATGACGCAGGCGACCACTTCGGGTTGCGATCCTTATCGATGACTTGGGCGCGGATGCCCTCCACTAAATCATGTGAGCGTGACGCGCCGCATGACGTCCGATACTCCTGGCGCAACACGTCTTCCAGGGTGTCGAGCTTGGCGGCGCGGCGGACGGCTTCCAAGGCGACGGACAGGCAAACGGGGGAGCGGGTGGCGATCAGGTTCGCGGCCTCGACGGCGGCGGTGCCGCCGAGCTGACCCGCGGCCTCGCCGCCGTGTTCGTGCAGGGCGGCGACGATGTCGGTCACCGTGTCGCGCGCGTAGCAGTGGTCGATCCAGTCCCGTTGTGCCAGAAACGCACTCGGTGGCGGCTCTTGGGTATAAGAGGCCAGTGCCGCGTCGATACCGTCGGCGACGACCGCGTCCTTGAAGTCGAGTAGTTTGTCGTGAGGCACGAAGTGGTCGGCAAAGCCCATGGCGATCGCGTCGGCGCCGTCGAAATTGGCACCCGTCAGCGCGGCGTGCAGGCCGAGCAGACCCGGTGCACGCGAGAGGATGAGCGTGCCGCCGACGTCAGGGATGAGGCCGATACCGACTTCGGGCATCGCCATCTTCGTGGTGTCGGTGACCACGCGGACGCTGCCGTGAGCGCTGATGCCGACGCCGCCGCCCATCACGATGCCGTCCATCAGCGCGACGTACGGCTTGCTGAAACGGCCGATCCGCGCGTTGAGCAGATATTCGTCGTACCAGAATTTTCTCGCCTCAGACCCGTCGGCGTTGACGCTGTGATAGATCGCGACGATGTCGCCTCCTGCGCACAGGCCACGCTCGCCGGCGCCGGACACCACGACCGCGCGCACACCATCGTCGTGCTCCCAGTCGGCGAGCACCTTCGACATCGCGGTGACCATCGAGTGGGTCAGCGAGTTGATGGCCTTTGGGCGGTTGAGCTCGATAAGGCCGACGCCGCTTTCGACAGTTACTAGGATGTCCTCGTTTTCCGCCACGAGTATGCAATCTAGATCGCCGCCCGCGCTGCGCACGCGCCGGGTAGGGTTTCCTGTGAACTAGCTGGGAGGTTTCTTCGGGAACCGAGAACAGGTAGTGATCGTTGAGAGTGTGTTCGCCAACTTGTCGAACCACAGCACAGGAGAGGAACCGACGGTGCGGGAGACCAGCAACCCGGTATTTCGTTCCCTGCCTAAGACGCAGGGCGGTTATGCACAGTTCGGTACCGGAGCCGCCGGCTACGGTGCACAGGCGGTACACGCCGACCCGTATGCGGGCGCGTACCCGGAGCAGCGGCAGGCGGGTGTTGCCCGGCCGCTGACCATCGACGACGTCGTCACCAAGACGGGCATCACGTTGGGCGTGCTGGCAGCCGTCGCGGTGGCCGCCTACTTCTTGGTCGCGCAGAACATCGGCCTCGCGATGCCTCTGATGATGGTCGGCCTGATCGCCGGCATGGTGCTGCTGCTCATCGGCATCTTCGGCCGCAAGCAGGACAACCCGGGCATCGTGCTGAGCTACGCCGCGTGTGAGGGCTTGGTCGTCGGCACGTTCTCATTCGTGGTCGCGAACTTCATGGTGTCGGGCATCAGTGCAGGCGCGCTGATCAGCCAGGCGATCGTCGGTACCTTCGGCGTGTTCTTCGGCATGTTGGTCGTCTACAAGACCGGCGCCATCCGCGTGACGCCCAAGTTCACTCGCTTCCTGGTGGCGGCAGGCTTCGGCGCCGTCGTGCTGATGCTGGTGAACCTGGTGGTCGGCTTGTTCACCCACAGCGCCGGACCGCTGCGCGACGGTGGCCCGCTGGCCATCCTGTTCTCGCTTCTGATGATCGGCCTCGCGGCGTTCTTCTTCCTGTCTGATTTCGATCAGGCCGATCAGCTGATTCGCGCAGGTGCGCCGGAGAAGGCGGCATGGGGTGTCGCGCTCGGCCTGACCGTGACGCTGGTCTGGCTGTACCTGGAGATCCTGCGGCTGTTGTCCTACTTCAACAGCAGCAACTAGCTACCCGGCGAGAGAAGGGGCGTCCACGAATGTGGGCGCCCTTTTTCATTGGCTCGGTCTGGCTCGGATTGGCGCGGGCTCGGCCGCCGAGACTGCTCACAGATCCAAATTCGTCCACAGATTGCGATCTGTGCGCAGTCTCGAGGGGGATAGACGAGCGAGAGTCGACTCATGAAAATGGTCGACAAGCCGTTCGTCGGTAGTGAGGCGATAGCGGCCGGAGTGCTTCGAAAGCATGAACTCCGCACGCGTTATCGGGCGGAGTTCCCAGATGTCTACGTTCACAAGGACGCCGTGTTGACGACCGCGCAGCGTGCGCGGGCGGGGTGGTTGTATACGCACCGACAGGGCGTCATTGCGGGGGTGACGGCGTCGGCGCTGCACGGCGCGAAGTGGGTCGACGCCCACTTGCCGATCGAGCTGATCTGGTCGAACTACCGTCGTCCGCGCGGACTTCGCACCTATGGTATGCGGCTTCTCTCAACAGAATCCGCCTATTACACCGACATGCGTATCACCACGGTTGAACGCACAGCCTTCGACATCGGCCGCAGAGGCCGGCTCGACGATGCGGTCGCCCGCCTCGATGCGCTCGGAAATGCCGCGGGCCTCAAGGCGAATGAGGTGCTTGCCGTTGCCGCCCAGCATCCCGGTGCCCGAGGCGTTCGCCAGCTGCGTGCAGCGCTCGACCTCTACGACCCTGGCGCACAATCACCGAAGGAAACGTGGTTGCGGCTGTTGATGATTCGAGCTGGTTACCCTCGACCGCAGACACAGATTCCGGTGCTGAGCCCGGACGGCTGCCGGTGGTACTACCTCGACACGGGCTGGGCGGACATCAAGCTCGCTGCCGAGTACGACGGGGAACAGCATCGCAAAGATCCTGAGCAGTATGCGTACGACATCCGCCGGTCAGAGGATCTCGACGTCCTTGGCTGGACCCGGATCCGGGTCGTCAAACGCCACGACGAAGCCGACGTCTTGCGTCGACTCGACCGCGCGTGGCGCTCGAAACTGCGGACAGACACGAAATCTCGTGAAATCGCGATCTCACCGCAGTCTCGGCGACGAACGCGCGACGAACGCGAAGGAAACTAGCTGAGCCGCTCGATGATCATCGCCATGCCCTGGCCGCCGCCGACGCACATGGTCTCCAGGCCGAACTGCTTGTCGTGGGTCTGCAGATTGTTCAGCAGGGTGGCGGTGATCCGAGCGCCGGTCATGCCGAACGGGTGTCCCAGCGCGATCGCGCCGCCGGACACGTTGAGCTTGTCGAGATCCATGCCCAACTCGCGGGCCGAACCGAGCACCTGTACGGCGAACGCCTCGTTGATCTCGTAGAGGTCGATGTCGTCGATCGTCATCTGAGCGTTGGCCAACGCCTTCCGCGTCGCCTCGATGGGACCCAGCCCCATGATCTCCGGCGACAACCCGGACACTCCCGTCGCGACGATGCGCGCCAACGGCGTCAGCCCCAACTCGCGGGCCTTGGCATCCGACATCACGATCACCGCCGCAGCGCCGTCGTTCAGCGGACACGCGTTGCCCGCGGTGACCGTGCCGTTGGGCCGGAACACCGGCTTCAACTGCGAAACCGCCTCGTAGGTGGTGCCTGCGCGCGGCCCGTCGTCCTTGGCGACCGTCGACCCGTCAGGCAGCGTCACCGGCACGATCTCGCGCTCGAAAAAGCCGCTCTTGATGGCTTCTTCGGCACGATTCTGGCTGCGCACGCCCCAGTGGTCCTGTTCCTCGCGACTGATGCGGGTGAGCAGCGCGACGTTCTCCGCGGTCTGGCCCATCGCGATGTAGACGTCGGGCAGCAGTCCGTCCTGACGTGGATCGTGCCATTCGTCCGCGCCGGCCGACGCCTGCACCGAACGTTGCTCGGCGTCGGCGAACACCGGGTTGTGTGAATCGGGCCAGCCGTCCGAAGTTCCCTTCGGAAAACGCGAAACCGTCTCCACCCCAGCGGAAATGAACGCGCTACCCTCGCCGGCCTTGATCGCGTGGAACGCCATCCGGGTGGTCTGCAGCGACGACGAGCAGTACCGGTTCACGGTGGTGCCCGGCAGGAAGTCGTAGCCCAACTCGACAGCCACGGCGCGACCGATGTTGAAGCCGGCCTCGCCGCCGGGCTGCCCGCAGCCCATGATCAGGTCGTCGATGTCGCGGGGGTCGAGCGCAGGCACCCTGTCCAGCGCGGCGCGCACCATCTGCGCGGCCAGGTCGTCGGGCCGCATCTCGACCAGTGAACCCTTACCGGCGCGGCCGATCGGCGAACGGGCGGTCGAAACGATCACGGCTTCAGTCATGACGGCTCCTCGGTATCGAGTGGATACCAGAAAACCTAGCTGGCGGACACCACGACGGGTGCGGGCACCCCAGTCGACCGACGCCACAGCCTGCTGATGTTGCCCATCCGAGCCAGCAGTGAACCGTGTTGGGCCGTCCGCGCCTCGAGCGCGTCGTCGGTCACCGGGTGACCGATGAAGTCTGCCAACGCGTTACCGAGCGCGGGCAGTAGCTGCTTGGCCGCCAGCGCGTATCCCGCGGCCGACGGGTGGAACATGTCGTGGGAGAACAACACGTCCGGCTTCTTGCGGAACTCCGGCGCCAGCAGATCGGAGAACGGGACGGGCACGCCGCCGGCCGAGCGGATTTCCGCGGCTTGCGCGCGGGCCAACCGCAACCCGCGACTGTGGGCCACCCAACGCAACGGTTGTGGAATCGCGGTGATGACACCGAAGTCCGGACAGGTGCCGACCACCACGACGGCCCCGCTGGCACGCAATCGGCGCACGGCCGTGCCGACCCGGCGGGCCGACGGTCCGATGCCGTTGGGCTTGGTGATGTCGTTTGCTCCGATCATGATGACGGCCGCGTCGGGCGGTGGGCCCGCCACGAACATCGCGTCGATCTGTCCCGACAACCCTTTCGACGTCGCGCCGACGATCGCTTTTGTGCTCAACCTCACACGCCTGCCGGATTCTTCGGCGAGTCCGCGCGCAAGCAGCACGCCGGGCAATTCGTCGGGGTGCTCGCAGCCGTAACCGACGGCGGTCGAGTCGCCGAAGATCATCAGGTGCAGGTCGAACGGAACTCCGCGATGCCATCGCTCGACCGGCCCGCCGCCCGGTGAGTACACGCCGTCCGCCCGCGGCGGGATGTCCCATGACTTCGGTATCACGCGTCGTGCCTGGTCAGCCTGTCCGGTCAGCAGGTTGCGAGCCCCGATATAAGCGGAGCCTGTCGACGCCAGGCCGGCCGCCGCCGCAAGGGCGATGGTCGATCGACGCCCCACACGAATGCGCACAGCACAAGTTTATGTGGGAATTGCGGGACTCTCCGCGTGGCGGACAGGATCGGCGATCACATTGCGGTATCAAGTCCGGTATCGATTTTGACAAGTTCGTTGTTTGAATGGATATAGGGTGTCAAGCTAACCGTGTTGGGTTAGCTCAGTTAATTCTTGAACACCCCGGCACTGCGATGGCGTAGGAGTGGTGGCGATGACGGCACCGAGTAAGGTAAGTCCAACGACGCACGCTGGCGTCAGCCCAGCTAGCTCACGTAAACCGCGCAAGTTTCCGGTCAGCGACGGCGCGCCCGTTGAGTTCGTCGAAGACGGTCCAAGCCTCGCGGGACGGCTGACTGCGCTGGCCGCTCTGCTAACTATCCGGCCGACGCTAGCAATCGGCAGCTATGCGCCCCGGCTGCCGTGGCCATGGGGTTTGGTCGATTTCGTGTCCCGCGTGATGCGGCCCGCTCCCGGGACGGTCCGCGCCACCATTTCTTTGCCGAACTGCACTGCGCAGTTGGTGCGCGCCGCAGGCGTGCTTCCCGCCGACGGCAAGCGAAGCGTGATCCTGTACATGCACGGTGGCGCGTTTCTCACCTGCGGGGTGCACTCGCACGGCAGGCTCGTGACCGCCCTGTCGAAGTACGCCGACAGCCCGGTGCTCGTCGTCAATTACCGGATGATCCCGAAGCATTCGGTCGGCATGGCGATCGACGACTGCTACGAGGCATACAAGTGGTTGCGCCTGCGCGGCTACGAGCCCGACCAGATCGTGCTGGCCGGTGACTCCGCCGGTGGCTATCTGGCGCTGGTGCTGGCCGAGCGGTTGCAGCAGGAAGGTCTGGCCACCGAATCGCCCGCGGCCATCGTCACCATGTCGCCGTTGTTCGAAATCGACAACGAGACGCGGGCCAACCACCCGAACATCCGCACCGATGCGATGTTCCCGCCCAAGGCATTTCACGCTCTTGTCGAGCTCATCGAGCAAGCCGCGGAACGGCACATTGTCGACGGCAAGCCCGAAGAGGTCTACGAACCGCTCGACCACATCGAGCCGGGGCTTCCGCGCACATTGATTCATGTGTCCGGCTCGGAGGTTCTTGTCAGCGACGCCCGCAAGGCCGCCCACATGCTTGCCGCCGCCGGAGTGCCCGTCGAGGTCCGGGTCTGGCCGGGACAGATGCACGTCTTCCAGTTGGCCGCGCCGATGGTCTCCGAGGCCAGCCGGTCGCTGAAGCAGATCGGCGACTACATCCGAGAGGCCACCTGGTAGCCGATGGACGGGCCTGAGACGATGGTCGTATGCGCATCGCCAGGCACGTCAGTGAGCTCATCGGCAACACCCCTCTGGTACAGCTGAACTCTGTTGTGCCGCAAGGCGCGGGCACGGTCGCGGCCAAGATCGAATACCTCAACCCCGGCGGCAGCGCCAAAGACCGCATCGCGATCAAGATGATCGACGCCGCGGAGGCCAGCGGCGAACTGCGGCCGGGCGGCACGATCGTGGAACCGACCTCCGGCAACACCGGCGTCGGGCTGGCCCTTGTCGCCCAGCAGCGCGGCTACAAGTGCATCTTCGTCTGCCCTGACAAGGTCAGCGAGGACAAGCAGAACGTGCTGCGCGCCTATGGCGCCGATGTCGTGGTGTGCCCGACGGCGGTACCGCCCGACCACCCCGACAGTTACTACAGCGTGTCCAACCGACTCGTCGAGGAGATCGACGGCGCGTGGAAACCCGACCAGTACTCCAACCCGATGGGGCCCGCCAGCCACTACGAGACCACGGGACCCGAGATCTGGGCCGACACCGAGGGCAAGGTCACCCACTTCGTCGCGGGCGTCGGCACCGGCGGCACCATCACCGGCGCCGGCCGCTACCTCAAGGAGGTGTCCGGCGGGAAAGTGCGCATCGTCGGCGTCGACCCGGAGGGATCGGTGTATTCCGGCGGCACCGGCCGGCCGTATCTGGTGGAGGGCGTCGGCGAGGATTTCTGGCCGTCGGCATACGACCCCACCGTGCCGGACGAGATCATCGCGGTTTCCGACGCCGACTCGTTCGAGATGACCCGCAGGCTGGCGCGGGAGGAAGCGCTTCTGGTCGGCGGCTCCTGCGGCATGGCGGTCGTCGCCGCGGTCAAGGTGGCCGAAACGGCCGGCCCCGACGCTGTGGTGGTGGTTCTGCTGCCCGATGGCGGAAGAGGTTATCTCTCAAAGATTTTCAACGATGACTGGATGTCCTCCTACGGTTTCCTGCGTACCCGTCTGGACGGCTCGGTAGAGGAGACGACCGTCGGCGACATCCTGCGCGGGAAGTCGGGCGCGCTGCCTGACCTGGTGCACACGCATCCGTCGGAGACGGTGCGCGACGCAATCGGCATCCTGCGCGAGTACGGCGTGTCGCAGATGCCGGTCGTCGGTGCGGAACCCCCGGTGATGGCGGGCGAGGTCGCGGGCAGCGTGTCGGAACGCGAACTGCTCTCCGCGGTGTTCGAGGGCCGCGCGAAACTCGCCGACGCCGTCGCACAGCACATGAGCCCGGCGCTGCCGTTGATCGGTGCGGGTGAACTGGTCAGCACCGCGGCCAAGACGCTGCGCGAATGTGATGCGGTGATGGTGGTCGAAGAGGGCAAACCCGTTGGCGTCCTGACCCGGCACGACCTACTGGGTTTCCTGTCCGACGGCGTCATGCGTCGATAGCGACGCGATTCGTGCGGGTCATCGGACCGCGCGCGTGTCCAAGATCAACTTCCGCAGGGAAAGCCCTGTTATCGGGGACTTTCCAGGTTAGGGTAGGCACGCTCGTTGCCAGCTAATCCACCCTGGAAGGCGTCCATGACCGATCAACCGCCACCGCCCCCTGGTAACTACCCGCCCCCGCCTCCACCTCCGCCCGGCGGGTATCCGCCTCCGCCGCCGCCACAGGGTGGTGGCTACCCGCCGCCCCCGTCCGGTGGTGGCTACCAAGCACCGCCGCAGGCCGCGATGGCGTATCCGCCACCAGCTTCCGCCGGGCCCGTGCTGCCGAAGGAGGCCTACACCCCGTGGGGCACGCGGGTGTTGGCGTGGCTGATCGACTTCATCCCGTTGGCGATACTCGAGGGCATCGGCTGGGGGCTGCTGCTCGGCACCCAGCAAACTGCCTGCATCACAGACAATTCCGAGTACGACCTCGGCGAATTCTGCGCGACGGGCGCGTCGACGCTCGGTCAGATCTCGATCGTCGTCACCGCGATCATCGCACTGGCCTACTGGATCTGGAATCTCGGTTATCGGCAGGGCACAACTGGCTCGAGCATCGGCAAGTCGATCATGAAATTCAAGATCGTCAACGAAAAGACTGGACAGCCAGTCGGTTTCGGAATGTCGGTGCTACGTGAGGTCATCTACTGGGTGGCCGCGGGCCTGTGCTTCGGTGTGCTGTGGCTGGTCGCAGTTTTGTTCCCGCTCTGGGATGTGAAGCGGCAGACTCTGGTTGACAAGATCCTCACCCACGTTGCCCTGCCGATCTAGCTCGAAAGCCGAAGAACGTCATGACTGATCAGCCACCTCCGCCCGGCGGCTATCCACCGCCGCCCCCTCCCGGGGGCCATCCACCACCGTCCCCTCCCGGGGGCCATCCACCACCGTCCCCTCCCGGGGGCCATCCACCACCGTCCCCTCCCGGGGGCTACCCACCTCCTGGCGGCTATCCACCGCCGCCTCCGCGGCCTGGAGGCGGTTACCCGCCGCCACCTCCGCCGGGCGGTTACCCGCCGCCACCTCCGCCGGGCGGCTACCCGCCACCGCCCGGGTCTGGCGGTTACCCGCCACCACCTCCACCGGGCGGCTATCCGCCACCACCGTCCGGGCCGGGCAGCTATCCACCGCCAGGTCCGCCCGGCGGTTACGCCCCGCCGCCTCCTCAAGGGGGCGGCTATCCCGGCTACGGGACTGCGCCGCAGGTGAGCATTGGTGAGGGTTTCTCCTGGGCGTGGAACAAGTTCACCGCCAACGCGGTTCCGCTGATCGTCGCGACGCTGATCTTCGGCGTGATCGTCGGCATCCTCTACGGGATCATCTACGGGTTGGCGTTCGCCCTCGCCCCGTCCGGCGCAACCACATACGACTCGTCGGGAAGTGGTTTCGAGTACTCCACCAGCGTGTCGTTCGGCGTCGCGAGCATCATCGTTCTGGTGATCGGGCTGCTGCTGATGTTCGTCGTCGTTGCCGCGCTTCAGTCCGCGTACCTGGGGGGAATCTTCGATATCGCCAACGGTCAACCGGTGACGATCGGGTCGTTCCTCAAGCCGCGGAACGTCGGCAATGTGATTGTGGCGACGCTGATCATCGGCGTTCTCACAGCGATCGGGTACGCGCTGTGCATTCTGCCGGGGCTTGCGGTGGCTTTCCTCACCTTCTTCGCGGTGATCGCTCTGCTCGACCGGAACCTGTCCGCGATCGACGGGATCAAGACCAGCTTCGAGGTGGTCAAGGCCAACTTCGTGCCGACGCTGCTCACCTGGCTGTCGTGCGCAGCCATCGCGGTCGTGGGCGCACTGGTGTGCTTCGTCGGCTTGTTCGTCGCCGTTCCGGTGGCGGCGCTGCTCCAGGTGTACGCGTGGCGTCGCCTCAGCGGCGGAGAGGTAGCGGCGCTCAACCCGCAACCGCTGCCACCCGGCCCACCGCAGCAGTTCGGTCCACCCGCGCAGTAGCTGTTCGTCGGAAGGCGCGGCCCTCCCAGGGGCAGCGCCTTCCGACGTTGTTCACGCTCCACGGCTCTATGACCGAAGACCGGCCGATCCCGTCGCTGCCTGTGCCCGCCGACGCCCTCACCCCCTGGTTCACCCGGGTGGTGGCCTTCGTCATCGATTGGGCGCCAATCATTCTGGTCTGGGCGACGCCGTTGGTGGTCATGCTCGCCGCCGGTGACACCCAGTGCATCAGTAGCGTCTACTTCGGCGCCAGGGAACCTCGCTGCTCCTCGGGGATACACCACTTCTGGACCGGCTTTCTCGGTTTCGCGCTGCTGCTCGTTGTCGCCTATCCGCTGTGGAACAACGGCTATCGCCAGGGCACGACGGGCCAGAGCATCGGCAAAACGTTGATGAGATTCCGGGTGGTCAGCGAAAAGAATTGGCAACCAATCGGTTTCTGGCGATCAGTGCTACGCCAGCTTGCCCACAACATCGACCTCGCGGTCTGCTACCTCGGCTACCTGCTGCCGCTGGTGGACAAGAAGCGGCAGACCATCGCTGACAAGATCTTCGGCACTGTCTGCGTGCCGGTGCAGCAACCGCTCAGCGGAAGGCGCTGACACCGGTCAACGCCTCCCCGATGACCAACTGGTGCACCTCCGACGTGCCCTCGTAGGTCAGCACAGATTCCAGATTGTTCGCGTGCCGAATGACCGGGTACTCGAGCGTGATTCCGTTGGCACCCAACAATGTTCGGCATTCACGCGCGATCTGGATCGCTTCGCGGACATTGTTGAGCTTGCCGAAGCTGACCTGCTCGGGACGGATCCTGCCGTCGTCTTTGAGCCGCCCGAGATGCAGCGCCAACAACTGCGCCTTGCCGAGTTCCACTGCCATGTCGGCGATCTTGGCCTGTGTCAACTGGTATCCGGCGAGCGGCTTGTCGAACACCTCGCGGGTGCCGACGTAGTCCAGCGTGGTCTGCAGGCAGTCGCGCGCGGCGCCGACACTGCCGAACACGATGCCGAACCGCGCCTCAGACAGGCAGCTCAGCGGGCCCTTGAGGCCCGACGCCTCTGGCAGCTGAGCATCGGCAGGCAGTCGGACGTCGTCGAAATGCAGTTCAGAGGTCACCGACGCCCGCAACGAGAGCTTGTGCGTCATGTCTCGCGTCGAGAAGCCCGGCGTGCCCGCGGGCACGAGGAAACCGACGATGCCCTCCTTGGAGCGGGCCCACACGATCGCGACGTCGGCGACCGAACCGTTGGTGATCCACATCTTGGAACCGTTGAGAATCCAATCCGAGCCGTCGCGACGGGCGGTGGTGCGCATACCGCCGGGATTGGAACCGAAATCGGGTTCGGTCAGCCCGAAGCAGCCGATGACGTCGCCGGTGGCCATGGCCGGCAGCCACTGGTTGCGCTGCTCCTCGCTGCCCCAGCGGTGGATTGCGAACATCGCCAGCGACCCCTGCACCGAGACCAGGCTGCGCAGACCCGAATCAACCGCTTCGAGCTCCTGGCACACCAGGCCGTATGCCGTCGCCGTCGAGCCACCGCAGCCGTAGCCCGACAGGTGCATCCCCAGCACGCCGAGTTTTCCTAGGTCGGCGGCCAGCTCACGGACCGGGACCTCTCCAGCCTCGAACCACTCCGCGACGTGCGGGCGCAGCCGCTGTTCGCCGAATCGGCGCACCGTCTGCCGTAGCTCGATGTCTTCGGGAGTCAGCAGCGAGTCGAGGTCGAGCAGGTCTTCAACGCGGGTAGCCATGGTCCATGTCTACACCGACTGGCTCGTTGCCTTGGCCACGACCACGAACTCAGGTATCCGAATACTCGCTGGGGCCCGCGGGCACGGGCAGACAATGTTTGCCATGGGAGGAAAAGAATCCGCGGCCGCGCCGACAGAGCGCTGCGATGTGTGCGTCGTGGGGGCCGGCATCGCCGGGCTGAACGCGTTGTTCGTCGCCAGTCAATACCTGGCCAGCGACCAGAGAGTGATCCTGGTGGATCGTCGGCCGCGCGTCGGCGGCATGTGGGTCGACACCTATCCGTACGTGAGGTTGCATCAGCCGCATCCGATGTTCACTGCCGGGAACATCGCATGGACTCTCGGCGCAAAACCCGCGCACCTGGCGACCAAAGCCGAGGTGCTCGACCACTTCACCCACTGCCTCGACGTGATCAAGCAGCGGGTGCGAGTCGACGAGTTCTTCGGCTGCACAGTCGAATCCCACGAAGACGCCGATGGGGCAGTGCGCATCGACTGCCGCTCGGTGGACGGCAAGCGTTCGGTGATCGAAGCCAAGCGAATGATCAAGGCCTACGGTTTCCAGGTAACGCCGAATCAACCGCTCGAGCTCTCCAGCGCGCGCGTGCTCTCGGTGTCGCCCGACTACTGCGATATGCGGTGCGAGCAGATGCGCGCCAGTGATGCCCCGGTGTGGGTCATCGGCGGCGGTAAGACCGCGATGGACACCGCGCACGCGTTGATTACCGAATACCCCGGCCGCCAGGTGAATTTGGTGGCGGGCTCGGGCACCTACTTCATGTGCCGGGACCGGCTGCTGCCGACCGGGATCAAGCGATACTGGTCCGGCACGTCGTTCGGCAGACTCGGGCTGGAGATGGCCCGTCGCTACGACGGAACCAACGAGGCAGCGGTCAAGCAGTGGTTCCGCGAAACCTATGGCACCTGGTTGACGCCGGAGACCGGTAACTTCCTCGCCGGTTTGCTTTCCGAATCGGAGAACCAGACGATCGCGGCGGGCCTCGACGACGTGATCATGGACCACCTCGTCGATGTCGTCGACCGCAACGGCAACACCGATCTGGTATTGCGCAGCGGCGCCACCAAGGCGATCCAACCCGGCAGCTGGATCGTGAACTGCACGGGTTACTTCAAGTACCAGGATGCGGCGCCTTACGAGCCGTATGTTTCGTCGAGCGGCGCGGTGCTGTCCATCCAGCCGCGGTCCACCACGCTCCAATTGAGTTCGCTGATGGGGTATTTCATGACGCACCTGCTGATGCAGGACAAGCTCAGCAGTCTTCCGCTGTACGAACTCGATGTGATGGAACTGCGAGAGAAGTCGAACACGGCATTCGCGTTCGCGCTTTTCACGCTCGCGATGTACAACATGGGCCTCATTGCCGGGCAGATCCCGAAGAAGGCGCTGACCGACTGCGGAGTCGACCCGAGCCGCTGGTATCCGCTGCCGCGGCGCATGGCGGACGCGGCGCAGTTCATGCTCGCGGGCCGCCGTGAACGCGAGCACCAACGGCGGACCCTCGACACCGTGCGGGAACGTTTCGGTGTCCGGTGCGGCCCACTGCCTGCTAGTTAGGGTGCGCGGCGAACCACTCCAGCAGCAGGTCGGTGGTCTCATCCGGTGCTTCGTCGACGATCCAGTGTGAAACACCCGTGAGGACCTGCAGCCGATAGTCGGCGTGCACATAGTCGCCGGTGAGTCTCGCGCCCTTCTCCTTCAATGCCATGTCGCCGTCACTCCAGATCAACATCGATGGCACCGCGACAGGACGACTGGCGTCGCGTGCGTTGCCGATCGGCATCGCGCGGTACCAAGCGAGCGCCGCGGTGAGCGCGCCCGGCTCCCTCATGGCCAACGCTTCGGCCTCGGCGAGCTCGCGGGCATGCCCTTCGCGCTGCGCCACCATCCCGCTCAGTGTGAACCCCCGCTTGGAGTGCAACGTGTACCACTCCGGCACTCGAGGCAACTGGTAAAACAGCATGTACCAGGACGCGAGCGCTTGGCGGCTCGTCATCATCGCCTTGTAGAACGCGCCCGGGTGCGGCACCGACAGCGACGTCACGGTGAGCAAGCGGTCGGGATGGAGCTGCGCCACCCGCCACGCGACTGCACCGCCCCAGTCATGGCCGACGAGGTGTACCCGCTCCGCGCCGCTGACGTCGATGAGCGTTCGGATGTCTTCCGCGAGCTCGTCGACGCGGTAGTGCCGTCGGCCTGTCGGCCGCGCGCCGGGGGAGTAGCCGCGTTGTCGAGGGGCCAGACACCGGTACCCCGCCGCGGTCAATCGAGGGGTGATGCGCCGCCACATGATGTTCTGGTTCGGGAAGCCGTGCAGCAGAATTACCACCGGTCCGTCCGCAGGACCCTCGTCGATGACGTCGAACACGAGCGCGCCGCGGCGGAACTGTTCCATCGGCCAACGGTATCGCCGGATCACGCATCGTTACGCTGATCGGTGATGAGCGACAAACACATGTTCAAGGGCTTGGCCACCAAGGCCATCCACGCGGGCTTCCGGCCTGATCCTGGCACCGGTGCCGTCAACGCACCGATCTACGCCAGCTCGACGTTCGCGCAGGACGGCGTCGGCGGCTTACGCGGCGGCTTCGAGTACGCCCGCACCGGCAACCCGACGCGCGCCGCGTTGGAGGCGTCGCTGGCCGCCGTCGAGGAGGCCGCGTTCGGGCGCGCGTTCTCCTCCGGTATGGCCGCCACCGACTGCGTGCTGCGTGCGGTGCTGCGGCCAGGCGATCACGTGGTGATACCCGACGACGCCTACGGCGGCACGTTCCGACTGATCGACAAGGTGTTCACGCAATGGGGAATCGGCTACACGGCGGTGGCGCTGGCCGACCTCGACGCGGTCCGCGCTGCGATTACGCCGCAGACCCGGCTGATCTGGGTGGAGACGCCCACCAACCCGTTGCTTTCGATAGGTGACATCGCCGGGATAGCGCAACTGGCGGCGCCGTCGAACATAAAAGTGTTGGTGGACAACACTTTTGCTTCGCCCGCATTGCAGCAGCCGCTGAGGCTGGGTGCAGACATCGTGCTGCACTCGACCACGAAATACATCGGCGGGCACTCCGACGTGGTGGGCGGGGCCCTGCTGACCAACGACGAGGAACTCGACACCGCGTTCGCGTTCCTGCAAAACGGCGCGGGCGGGGTGCCGGGCCCGTTCGACGCCTACCTGACCATGCGTGGACTCAAGACGCTGGTGCTGCGAATGCGTCAGCACAGCGAAAACGCCATGGCCGTCGCCGAATTCCTCGTCAACCACTCCGCCATCGACTCCGTTCTCTACCCCGGACTGCCCGGCCATCCCGGCCACCAGGTCGCTGCGCGTCAAATGAGCGCGTTCGGCGGCATGGTGTCAGTGCGAATGGCCGGTGGACCGCAGGCAGCTCACGACTTCTGTTCCAAGACAGAGATTTTCATCCTCGCTGAGTCGCTGGGCGGCGTCGAGTCGCTGATCGAGTATCCCGGCGCGATGACGCATGCGTCGACGGCCGGCTCGCAGCTGGAGGTGCCCGACGATCTGGTGCGGCTGTCGGTCGGTGTCGAGGACGCCGCCGACCTGCTGGCGGATCTGGACCAGGCGCTGACCTGAGATCAGGTTTGCGCCGTAACTGCTCTTTGTGTTCCTGTCCACGAACATCGCCGTGCTGTTCGCCGTCCCGAGGTGGGCGCGCAATCGCTAGTCCAGCGCTCCGCGCACGGCTGATGCAGTGATCGCCAGGTTCACCTCGGGCATGGCGGTCGGATACTCGTCGACCCAACTGCCCATTGCGATTTCGCCTGCCCTGGCGTGCACCCAGCGCCAGCCGCGGTCGTTCAGGCTCAGTAGCGCGCCGAGACCGTCGGCGGCGTGCAACAGCGAGATGATCGCCGCGGTCGGCGGCGCGGGCGGTCGCCGGTCGAACAACGCGGCCAGCAGCGCCGAGCGCGCCCGACCGACCCGTTCCCTGTTGGTCAGCGGCCAGGCGTACGGATGGCTGAATCGCTTGGAGGCCAACCGGACCCGGCGGATCTGGCCCATGTATTCCAGATAGTTGGCCAGGTTGTCCTCGGTGTGCTTGGACAGCCGTTTGACCGCAGTGGCGGGGCGCAGGGGCCGTCGCTGCAGCAGTTGGAAGGCGGGCCCAACGACGGGATCCATCGGCCCAGGCGCCCCGAGCGCCAGCAGCCTGCCGGTTTCGACGGGTTCGTCGGCCGTCGCGGGCCGGATTCGGCATGCGTGCGCCAGGTCCAACAGCACCGCGGCCGCGAGCAGACGCTCACGCCGCGGCCGGTCCAGGGCCGGCTGCGCGGACGCGTTGTCCAGCAACAGCAAGAACAGGTCCTCGGCGATCTGGGCCATAGCCCGGACTGTAAACCGCGCGCCGGTGCGACCGCGAATCCAGGGACCGCGGCCGAGCCGCGCAGCTAGGAGTGGTACGGCTCGGCGCTGACCAGGGTCACCTTGACGGTGTTGCCGTTGGGCACCTGATAGCTACGCGTCTCGCCGACCTTCGCGTCGATCAGCGCGCCGCCGAGCGGCGAATTCGGCGAGTACACCTCGAGCTTGCCGTCGGACACGCCTTCCTGGCGGGTGGCGATCAGGAACGTCTCGGTGTCGCTCTTGTCGTCGTCGTAGTAGACCTTGACCACGGAGCCGGGCAGGGCCACGCCGGACTGCTTGGGCGCCTCGCCCACCTTGGCGTTGTTCAACAGCTCCTGCAGCTGGCGGATGCGGGCCTCCTGCTGGCCCTGCTCTTCGCGGGCGGCGTGATATCCGCCGTTCTCCCGAAGATCGCCCTCTTCACGGCGGTCGTTGATCTCGGCCGCGATGACCGGGCGGTTGGCGATCAGCTGATCGAGCTCTGCCTTCAGCCGGTCGTACGCCTCCTGCGTCAACCAGGTGACCTGGGTGTCGGTCATATCGTCGCGCTCCCCTCGTCGTTGCTCTCGCGCGTATTCGCGTAAGAAGTCTCGCTTCTACGGTGCCGGGAGCTGTCTGCGTGTATTGCCACTCACGTGAACGCCTAATCCGCGCACTAAAAGCAGCAATACACGGTCCCAGCAGGAACCGTGTATCGGACTATTCTAGCACCGCCAGGACAACGAATTTTCACGTTCGCGCTGTTCGCTGTTTGTTGCATCGACCCGTGCCGCGTGCTCTATTGGGCCACCAGGTAGGACGGCACATTGGTGCCGCATCCGTATACATCACCGACGACGGGTGGCTTGCTGGTCTTCACCATCGTGGTCACCTGCACGGTTTTCTGTGTCGACGGACCGACCAGCACTTCGCGTCTGCCGACCTCGCTGCCGTCGATCGATCTGGCCCGGACGATGCAGGCCACCGGCCGGCTTGGGTCGTCGCGGGTGACGGTGATCGTCACCTGCGCGGTTCGGTCGTCGACCAGCTGATATCCGCCGAGCTCGCCCTTGACCTCACCGGTGCCGAGTCGCTGTGAAGCGATCACGGCGATGACCACCCCCGCCGCGATCACCAGCACGCCGAGTCCGATGGCGATCCAGCGGCGGTTGCCACCCGACGCCCGCTGCCGCCCGTAACGGGCCGTAGGACGTTCGATCATGTCGTTTTGCATGCCCGTCGCTCGGATAGATCTACTAGGACTGGAACTATAGGGGCACCGGCGATGGTTTAACTGTCTCGGCAATGTCAGCGACCAGGTGATACCAGACCGATACCACACGATCCAGACGATGAGGAACCAGTTGAGTGAACTGCGATTGATGGCGGTGCACGCCCACCCGGACGATGAGTCCAGCAAGGGCGCCGCCACCATGGCCCGCTACGCCGATGAGGGCGTCCGCGTGCTGGTCGTCACGCTCACCGGCGGCGAACGAGGCGACATCCTCAACCCGGCGATGGACCTGCCGGACGTGCACGGCCGCATGGCGGAGATTCGCCGTGACGAGATGGCCAAGGCGGCGGAGATCCTCGGGGTCGAACATCATTGGCTGGGCTTCGTCGACTCGGGGCTGCCCGAGGGTGACCCGCCGCCGCCGCTGCCCGAGGGCTGCCTCGGCGTGGTGCCGCTAGAGGAGCCCGTCGAGGAACTGGTGCGGGTGATCCGCAAGTTCCGGCCGCACGTGATGACCACCTACGACGAGAACGGCGGCTATCCGCATCCGGACCACATCCGCACCCACCAGGTTTCGGTGGCCGCCTATGAGGCCGCAGGCGACTTTCGGCTTTTCCCCGACGCTGGTGAGCCGTGGGATGTGCGCAAGCTGTACTACAACCACGGATTCCTGCGGAAGCGAATGCTACTGCTGCAGGAGGAGTTCGCCAAGCACGGCGAGGAGGGGCCGTTCGAGAAGTGGCTCAAGCACTGGGATGCCGACGACGACGTGTTCGCCAAGAGGGTCACCACCCGAATCGAGTGCGCCAAGTATTTCGCGCAGCGTGACGATGCGTTGCGCGCCCACGCCACCCAAATCGACCCGAACGGCGACTTCTTCCGTGCGCCCATCGAATGGCAGCAAAGGCTGTGGCCCACTGAGGAATACGAGTTGGCGCGGTCGCGGGTGCCGGTGACTCTGCCGGAAACCGACCTGTTCTCCGGGATCGAGCCATGACCGACACGCTGATGCTGGCGGTCAGCCTGCTTGCCGACGATGCGCCTCGCAACACCGGCCCCGACTTCGGGAAGGCCAGCCCGTTCGGGCTGGTCGTCGTCGTGCTTCTGCTCATCGGCACGTTCGTGTTGGTGTGGTCGATGAATCGGCACCTGCGCAAACTACCCAAGTCGTTCGACGAACAGCCACCCGATCAGCCGACTGAGGATCCCAAGAGTGAGTCCGGCGGCTAACACTCTCTCCGAGGCGACCAGCCCGTATCTCCGCCAGCACGCCGGCAATCCGGTGCACTGGCAGCAGTGGACGCCCGACGCGTTGGCGGAGGCCGCGGCCAGAGATGTGCCGATCCTGCTGTCGGTGGGATATGCGGCGTGCCACTGGTGCCACGTGATGGCGCACGAGTCGTTCGAGGACGAACAGGTCGCCGCGGTGATGAACGACGGCTTCGTCAACATCAAAGTCGACCGCGAGGAACGGCCCGACCTCGACGCGGTCTACATGAACGCCACCGTCGCGCTGACCGGGCAGGGCGGCTGGCCGATGACATGCTTCCTGACCCCCGACGGCAGGCCGTTCTTCTGTGGCACCTACTACCCGAAACCGAATTTCCTGCAACTGCTGGCCGCCGTCACGGAGACCTGGAAGACCAGGCGCGGTGACGTCGAAGAAGCGTCCGACCGGATCACCGGCGAGTTGCGGTCGATGGCCGCCGCGCTGCCGGGTGGTGGGCCGCCGGTGCAACCCGCGCTGTGTGACCACGCCGTGGCCTCGGCCCTGCAGGACGCGGACGTCGAGCGCGGCGGATTCGGGGGAGCGCCGAAGTTCCCGCCATCAGCGCTTCTGGAGGCGCTGCTGCGCAACCACGAACGCACCGGCGACGCGCTGCCGCTGGAGACGGTGGAGCGAACCTGCACCGCGATGGCGCGCGGCGGCATCTACGACCAACTGGCGGGCGGCTTCGCCCGCTACAGCGTCGACGCGTCGTGGGTGGTTCCGCACTTCGAGAAGATGCTCTACGACAACGCCTTGCTGCTCCGGGTCTATTCGCACTGGGCGCGTCGCAGCGGTGACGCGTTGGCGCGCAGGGTCACCGAGCAGACTGCGCGGTTCATCATCGACGACCTCGGCGCCGATGGCATGTTCACCTCGTCGCTGGACGCGGACGCCGACGGTCGGGAAGGCCTTACCTACGTCTGGACGCCCGCGCAGCTGCGCGAGGTGCTGGGCGATGACGACGGCCGTTGGGCCGCAGTACTTTTCAACGTGACGGGCGAAGGCACGTTCGAACACGGCAGTTCGGTGCTGCAACTGCTTGCCGATCCGGACGACACCATGCGGTTCGAACGGGTGCGCGCCCAATTGCTGACCGCGCGGCTGACCCGGCCGCAACCCGGCCGCGACGACAAGGTCGTCACCGCGTGGAACGGGTTGGCGATCACGGCGCTCTGTGAGGCGAGCGTGGCGCTGGGCCGTCGCGAATTCCTCGACGCCGCAACGCGATGCGCGCGATCCCTGCTCGACCTGCACATCGTCGACGGCCGGCTGCGTCGGGCCAGTCTCGGTGGCCGGGTGGGGGAGAGCGCGGCGATCCTCGAGGATCACGCGGCGCTCGCGACCGGCCTGTTGACGCTGTTTCAACTCGACGGCGACGGGTCGTGGCTGGACGCGGCGACGGGTCTGCTCGATCTCGCCCTTGACCACTTCGCAGGCGACGACGGCCGCTGGTTCGACACCGCAGACGACGCCGAACAGTTGATGGTGCGGCCCGCCGACCCGCTCGACGGGGCCACCCCGTCGGGGGCTTCGACGATCGCGGAGGCGCTGCAGTTGGCGGCGCACGTGGCGCCGCGGCCGGACCGCTACGCTGCAGCGGCCGACGCCACGCTGGCCAGCGCGACACAGATCCTGGCGCGGCTGCCGCGCTCGGGCGGGCACTGGCTCGCGGTCGCCGAGGCCGCGGTGCGAGGGCCGATCCAGATTGCGGTGGCCTGCGAGCCGGAGAACTCGGAATTACTCACGGCGGCAAGGCAATTGGCACCTGGTGGGGCGATCGTCGTCGGCGGCCCGGTGAATTCCTCGGAACTGCTGCTCGATCGTGACCGGGTGGGCGGCGCCGACGCTGCCTACGTCTGCCGCGGCCGGGTATGCGGCCTGCCTGTCACGACTATTGCCGAATTGACGGCGGCGCTGCGGTAGCGTCTCGGCCATGTCGAGCCCTGAAGACAACGCCAAGACCGTCAACCGATATCTGGAAACTCTGTCGCAGGGGCAGCCCGACGACATCGCCGCCCTCTACGCCGACGACGCCACCGTCGAGGATCCTGTCGGCGGCGAGGTGCACATCGGCCGCGAGGCGATCCGCGGGTTCTACACGACCGTCGAGGGCGCCAACAGCACCAGCGAAATCGTGATGCTGCGCACGCTCGGCAATGAGGCCGCCTTCTTGTGGAAGCTGCACATTCACGGCATCACCATCGAGATCATCAGCACGATGACGTTCGACGACGAGGGCAAGATCGCCTCGATGAAGGCCTACTGGGGACCGGACAACATCACCAAGGACTAGAAGACGGCGAACCACATCGCGATGTAGTGGCAGATCGCCGCGACCGCGGTGCAGGCGTGGAAGAATTCGTGGTGGCCGAACGTCGTCGGCCACGGGTTGGGCCACTTCAGCGCGTACAGCACACCGCCGATGCTGTACAGCGCGCCGCCGACGATCAACAACACCAACGCCGCGACGCCCGCGCCGTCCATGATGGGTCCGACGAACCACGCCGCGACCCAGCCCAACAAGATGTACAGCGGCACACCGACCCAGCGCGGGGCCGACGGCCAGAACATCTTCAGCAGCGCTCCCGCGATCGCGCCGCCCCACACGATCCAGAACAACACCCAACCGCTGCGCTCCGGCAGCGCCAGCAGCGCGAACGGGGTGTAACTGCCCGCGATGAAGATGAAGATCATGGAGTGGTCGGCCCGCTTCATCCACTTGCGGGCGCTCTTGGACTTCCAGTTCACCCGGTGGTACGTGCCGCTGACGGCGAACATGGCCACGATCGTGAAGGTGTAGAGCAGGGTCGCGAGCCCGGCCCTCGTCGACTCGACCGACCACGACACCGACACCAGCGCGGCACCGGCGATGAACGCGATGACGGCCGAGTAGACGTGAATCCAGCCGCGCGCCCGCGGCTTGCCGAGAACTTTCTCGACGTGGTCTACGACAGCCTCGGGCAGGTCCTCGGCGTACACGCGCGGCGGCTGTTGCTGCGCCTCGTCGGCGGTGTCGATCTGCGCCATGTCACCTCCAGCAATGCCGTGGGGGTCTACCACCGAAACAGTAGTCTGGATCCTCGTGGACATCATTCCTCCCGGTCTCAAGGAACCGATGTACCGCCTCTACGAGATGCGGTTACGTCAAGGACTGGCGTCCTCGAAATCTGAACTGCCCCGCCACATCGCGGTGCTCTGCGACGGTAACCGACGATGGGCGCGTGACGCGGGTCACGATGACGTCAGCTACGGCTACCGGATGGGCGCCCGCAAGATCGCCGAGATGCTGCGCTGGTGCCAGGAAACCGGCATCGAGATGGCGACCGTCTACCTGCTGTCCACGGAGAATTTGCAGCGCGATAAGGACGAGCTGGCGTCGCTCATCGAGATCATCACCGATGTCACCGAGGAGATCTGCGCGCCCGCCAACCGGTGGAGCGTGCGCACGGTCGGCGATCTCGAGCTGATCGGCGAGGAGCCGGCGCGCCGGCTGCGTGAAGCCGTCGAGTCCACCAACGGCAACGGCAGCGGGTTTCACGTCAACCTCGCCGTCGGCTACGGCGGCCGCCAGGAGATCGTCGACGGCGTGCGCCAACTGCTCAGTAAGCAGTTGGCCAACGGCGCCACCGGCGAGCAGCTGATCGAAGCCGTCACCATCGACGCGATCTCGGAGAACCTCTACACCTCCGGGCAGCCCGATCCCGATTTGGTGATCCGCACCTCAGGCGAGCAGCGGCTGTCCGGCTTCCTGCTGTGGCAGAGCGCCTACTCCGAGATGTGGTTCACCGAGGCGTACTGGCCGGAGTTCCGCCGCGTCGACTTTCTTCGCGCACTGCGCGATTACACCGCCCGTCACCGCCGGTACGGGATGTAATCGGCTCGGCCGATGTGGCGTGTAGTGCCACACTTGAGCCATGGCTGCGCTGTCAGCGGTGGTTTTCGCGCTCAGCTGGTGGTTGGGCCTGTACCTGCTGGCCCGTGATCCACGTAAACCCGTTCTCGTGCTGGCCGCCATCGGGTTGACCAGTTTCGCGTCCGTGGTCGCGCTCGATGCCGTTCGGCTGGTGAGCGATTCGGAGTTGTTGAGCAGCGTCGAGGTCTACCTCGTCGTGGTGCCAGGCATCGCGTGGTTCGCGGTGCTGCTGGAGATGTCGCGTCCGAGTGACACCTGGCGCGGCAGGGCGGGGGAAATCGCGCTGGTGGCCGGCGTCGCGGCGGTTGCGTTCGTCGGGGCGGTGTTGGCGGGCAACGTCGACGGCCCGCTGCGGGTGGGGCACTGGGTGATGTTCGCCGCTGTCTCGTTGTCGTCGTTGGGCGCGATGCTGCGTGCGGTGTTCGGTCCGTGGCAGCCGCGGCCCGTCGTCGGCTACCTCGTGGTCGCGACGCTGTTCTTCGCGCTGGGCAACGCGATCCTGGTCATCCCGCTCGGGCTGGTGCCCAGCTGGTTGGCGCTGGCGTCAACGGGATTCGACGTCGCGCTGCTGGGGTTGGCGGTCGCGATGTGGGACGCGTTCGATGAGGGCCAGGCGTTGCGGGCCGACATGCTGCGGTCGTTCGCGGCGACGGGCGTTGTCGCGGTGTTGTTCGGCGGCCAACTGTTGATCGGGCTGGCGGTGTCGCACGGCCAGACCGCGCTGACGGTGCTGCTGTTCACCAGCCTCGGCGTGGCGATCGTGATCAACGTGCTTGCCGATCCGCTGGCCGGGCTGCTCGACCGGGTCACGTTCTCCCGCTCGCCTGGGCTGCGGGCCGACCGTGCCGCGCTGCGGGAGGCGGAGGCCGCATTGCCGCGACGGTCGGCCAGCCCCCTGGACGGCATCGACGATGAGACGTTCGTCCGGCTCACCCGCCGCGCGCTCGGCCATTACGGAGACTTGTCGAAGCTGGTCGCCAGCCCGCTGACCGCGCTGCCGATCATCGACGAGCGACTGGCCGAACGCGGCGCACCCGACGCGCCGCTGGAGAGGGCCAACGAACTGAAGGCCTTGCTGGCCGACCGCATCGCCCGACTCAAGCCGCGCGACGGCGGCGACTTCGGCACCACCGAGCAGTGGCGGCACTACAACTCGCTGTACTTCCCGTACGTCGTCGGGGTGCGCGCCTACGCGCAGAACGCCACCGCCACCGGGTTGGACCCGGTCGCGCGGCAAGCCTGGCAGTGGTTCGCCACGGAGGTGCCGCAGCGGTCACTGCACAACTGGCAGAACGCCGCGGCGCGGCTGATCGCCGCGGATCTGCGCGGCAACCTGGTGGCCGTAAAAGAGGCCTGACTCAGGTTTGACAGGTCGCTCTCCTCGGGCTCGTTCCTCGCACGTATCGTCGCTGACTCTGCTTTTCAGGTCGCTCCTCCTCGGGCTCGTTCCTCGCCCGCATCGTCGCTGACCTGCGGTTGGCAGTAGCTGGCAGCGATCGGCGTCGATCTGGCAGCAGCTTCTGAGCAATCTCAGGGCCATGACCGCAATCAACACCCAACCGGTCCGGGAAACGCAAACCGATGTCGCCGCCGCTGGTGCTCCAGGCGATTCTCTACTGCGTTTCGCCCTTCGCGCCGACGCGACACTGTGCGGCGGACTTGGCTTGCTGGTCGCGATGGCGGCCGATCCGCTGTCCCGGCTGTCCGGCCTGTCGTCCACATCGGAGTTCATCGGGGGCACCGCGTTGGTGATCTACGGCGCGGCGCTGTACATGGCCGCCGGCCTGCCCGACGTCCGCCGCGTCGGTGTCGCAGTGCTGGCCGGAAACGTGGCGTTCGCGATCCTCGTCACCGTCGTGCTGATCGCGGGGTGGCTGCCGCTGACCGAATTCGGCGTCATCGCGACGATCGCGTTCACCGTTGCCACCCTCGGCTTCGCCTACGCCCAATACCTCGGAGTGCGCCGTCTTGCGTGACTCCCGCATGACTGGGTCCGGAGCCGCCGTTGTAAGAGGTTGCGGCGTCGGCTCCGGAACCGGTACCACCCAACAAGAGAGGAAGTTTCATGACCGCCATCACCACGCCCAAGCTGCGTCAGTCCAACGACTCATTCCTGCGCTTCGCCCTGCGGGCCGATGCGACCTGCAGCGGGCTCATGGGCATCGCCGGAATCCCGCTCGCAGGCCGGCTCGCCGAGCTGTCCGGTACCACAAAGGCATTCGAATACTCCGTGAGCGCCTTCTTCATCGCGTTCGCGGTGGGCGTTTTTGCAGTCGCCGCACGACCGTCGGTGAAACGACCGGGCATCGTGATCGCCGTCGGCAATCTGCTCTACACCGTCGCGAGCGTCGTCTTCGTGCTCGCCGACGTGTTTCCGTTGACGGTCACGGGCATCGTGCTCACCCTCGCGACCGGTGTCTACACGCTGGTGATGGCCGAACTGCAGTACACCGGCTGGCGCCGCGCCAAGGCTTGATCGCCCAGTGGCCACTCGATGCCTAGAGCTTGCGCAGCCGCAGCCTGTTGATCGCGTGGTCGGCGTCCTTACGCAACACCAGCGTTGCCCGCGGTCGGGTAGGCAAGATGTTCTCAATAAGGTTGGGGCGGTTGATCGAATGCCAGATGTCGCGAGCCGCGAACACCGCGGCGTCGTCGGTCAGGGTGGCGTAGTGGTGGAAGTGTGAAGCCGGATCGGCGAACGCGGTCGTCCGCAGCCCGAGGAACCGGTTGATGTACCACTGCTCGATGTCCTCGATACGTGCGTCGACGTACACCGAGAAGTCGAACAGGTCCGACACCATCAGCGCCGGTCCGGTCTGCAAGACGTTGAGGCCCTCGAGGATCAGGATGTCCGGATGCATGACGAGCTGCTTTTCGCCCGGCACGATGTCGTAGAGCAGATGCGAGTACACCGGCGCGCACACTTTGTCGGCGCCCGACTTCACGGCCGTGACGAAGCGCATCAGTGCGCGTCGGTCGTAGCTTTCGGGAAAACCCTTGCGATGCATCAGGTTTCGACGGCCCAGCTCGGCATTGGGGTACAGGAAGCCGTCGGTGGTGACAAGGTCGACGCGGGTATGGTGTTCGAAGCGGGCCAGAAGTGCTTGCAGGACACGGGCCGTCGTGGACTTGCCGACGGCGACGCTGCCCGCAACGCCGATGATGAACGGCACCGGCCGGTTCGGGTTCTGCTGGGGCTCGCCGAGGAACTCGGCGGTCGCGGCGAACAGTCGCTGACGCGCCGCCACTTGGAGGTGGATCAGCCGGGCCAGCGGCAGGTAGACCTCTTCGACCTCGAGTAGGTCGAGTTTCTCGCCAAGACCGCGCAGTTGCAGCACTTCGTCTTCGGTCAGCTTCATCGGCGTCGACATGCGCAGTGCGCGCCATTGACTCCGGTCGAACTCCACGTAGGGGCTCGGCTCGCTCAGCCGCGGCATGGGGTCAGTCTTGCATTTAACGTTGGGGACATGGACACGACCACCTTGATGCGGGAATATCTGCTGCTCGGCCTGCGCTTCGACCGGATCGAGGAAGGCTACGTCGACTCCTTCACCGGGGACCCGGAACTGCGCAAGCAGGTGCAGAACGAGGCCGCGCCCGACCCCGCCGATCTGGCTGACCAGGCCGAGCGGCTGGCCGCCGACATTCCCGACGATCTCGAAGCGCCGCGTGCCGACTACGTCGCCGCTCATCTGCGCGCGTTGGCCTGCGCCGGCCGCAAGTTCGCTGGCCAGGACGTGGGCTTCGTCGACGAAGTTGAGGCGTACTTCGACGTGCACATCACCAGGGGCGACACGGAGAAATACGAGCAGGCGCACCGCAGGCTCGACGACGCGCTCGGCGGCAGTGGACCGCTTGCCGAGCGCATGCAGGCCTATCGGGTCGCCGAGGAGATTCCGCCCGCCCGACTCGAGGACGCCATCCACGCGTTTTCCAGCGCCCTGCGCGACCGGGTCCGCGCCGAATTCCCGTTGCCGGAGCGCGAGACCATCACCTACGAGATCGTCACCGACAAACCCTGGTCGGGGTTCAACTACTACCTCGGCGACTATCGCTCGACCGTCGCAGTCAACGCTGACCTCAAGCAGCAGATGTCGAATCTGCCCCGTCTTGTCGCGCACGAGTCCTATCCCGGACACCACACCGAGCACTGCCGCAAAGAATTCGGCTTGGTGGCCGGGCGGAACCAGGCCGAGCAGACCATCTTCCTGGTGAACACGCCGCAGTGTTTGATGGCGGAAGGGTTGGCCGATCTGGCGCTGTACGCGGCGATCGGACCGAACTGGGGTGATTGGGCCAGCGAAATCTATGCCGACCTCGGGCTGCGGTTCGACGGCGCGCGCGCCGAGGCGGTGTCCGAGGCGGTCGGCGCACTCGCCGAGGTTCGCCAGGACGCGGCGCTGATGCTGCACGACGAGCATCGCGATGTCGACGACGTCGTCGCGTTCCTCAGGCGCTGGTTGCTGGTCAACGACGAACGGGCCCGGCAGATGCTGCGGTTCCTGTCCTCGCCGTTGTGGCGCGCCTACACCAGCACCTACGTCGAGGGGTACCGACTGCTGCGCGGCTGGCTGGAGGCACGGCCCGACGACGTCAGCCTCACCGAACGGTTCGGACGACTGCTCGACGAGCCCCTGATTCCGTCTTCGCTGCGGGACGTAGGCTGACACCATGACTGCAGACCCCGTCACCACCTCAGCTCCCGGTGCCGAGTACGCCGATACCGCGAGCTCGGCCTACCGCTCGATCCTGCAGATCATCGAGTCCGTCGAGCCACGCATCGCCGCCGCGACGCGCAAAGAGCTTGCTGACCAACGTGATTCGCTCAAACTGATCGCCAGCGAGAATTACGCCTCCCCGGCGGCGTTGCTGACCATGGGTACCTGGCTGTCCGACAAGTACGCCGAGGGCACCATCGGGCACCGGTTCTACGCCGGCTGCCAGAACGTGGACACCGTCGAGACCGTGGCCGCAGAGCATGCCCGCGAGCTGTTCGGCTCGCCGTACGCCTATGTGCAGCCGCACTCGGGCATCGACGCCAACCTGGTTGCCTACTGGGCGATTCTGGCCACCCGCGTCGAAGCTCCCGGGCTGGCCGACGCGGGTGTCAAGAACGTCAACGACCTGTCCGAGGCGGACTGGGAGAAGCTGCGCGCCAAGCTGGGCAACCAGCGGTTGCTCGGCATGTCGCTGGACGCCGGTGGCCACCTCACCCACGGCTTCCGGCCGAACATCTCGGGCAAGATGTTCCACCAGCGCAGCTACGGCACCGACCCGAAGACCGAACTGCTCGACTACGACGCGCTGGCCGCGGCCGCACGCGAATTCAAGCCGCTGATCCTGGTCGGCGGGTATTCGGCCTATCCGCGCCGGATCGACTTCGCCAAGCTGCGCGAGATCGCCGACGAGGTGGGCGCCACGCTGATGGTCGACATGGCACACTTCGCCGGCCTGGTCGCGGGCAAGGTGTTCACCGGTGACGAGGATCCGGTGCCGCACGCCCACGTCACCACGACCACCACGCACAAGTCGTTGCGTGGTCCGCGCGGCGGGCTGGTGCTCGCCACCGCCGAGTACTCCGATGCCGTCGACAAGGGCTGCCCAATGGTGTTGGGCGGGCCGCTTTCTCATGTGATGGCAGCCAAGGCCGTCGCGCTGGCTGAGGCGCGCCAACCCGCATTCCAGGCGTACGCGCAGCGCGTCGCCGACAACGCCAAGGCGCTCGCCGAGGGTTTCCTCAAGCGCGGCGCGCGACTGGTCACCGGGGGCACCGACAACCACATCGTGCTGCTCGACGTGTCATCGTTCGGGCTGACCGGCCGCCAGGCCGAGTCGGCGCTGCTGGACGCCGGCGTCGTCACCAACCGCAACTCGATCCCCGCCGACCCCAACGGCGCCTGGTACACCAGCGGAATCCGGTTGGGCACCCCGGCGTTGACCACTCGCGGCTTCGGGGCCGACGACTTCGACCGGGTCGCCGAACTGATGGTCGAGGTGCTGTCCAACACCGAGGCGGCGGATGGGCCTGCCGGCCCGTCGAAGGCCAAGTACAAGTTGGCCGACGGCACGGCGCAGCGGGTGCATTCGGCTGCGGCGGAGCTATTGGCCGCCAACCCGCTGTATCCGGGGCTGACGCTCTAGAAGACGTAGCCCCCCATTTCGCGCGGGTGCATGCCACACTCGCCGCCGTGACCGCCACAGCTGAGCTCGCCAGTTCCGTGATGTCCGCCCCGCTGGGCGTTGTCGATCCCGACATTGCGCAATTACTGAGCAGCGAACTGGGGCGCCAACGCGACACGCTCGAGATGATCGCTTCTGAGAATTTCGCGCCGCGCGCTGTGCTGCAGTTGCAGGGCAGCGTGCTCACCAACAAGTACGCCGAAGGGCTGCCGGGCCGTCGGTATTACGGCGGCTGCGAGCACGTCGACGCGATCGAGGACATCGCCCGCGACCGCGCGACGACGTTGTTCGGCGCCGAATTCGCCAATGTGCAACCGCATTCCGGCGCGCAGGCCAACGCCGCGGTGCTGGCCGCGCTGATGGCGCCCGGTGAGCGGTTGCTCGGCCTTGACCTCGCCAACGGCGGGCACCTGACGCACGGCATGAAGTTGAACTTTTCCGGCAAGGTGTACGAAAGCGGTTGCTACGGCGTCGATCCCGTGTCTGGCCGCATCGACATGGACGCAGTGAGGGCCAAGGCCAAGGACTTTCGGCCTCGGGTGCTGGTCGCCGGGTGGTCGGCGTATCCGCGCATCCTCGACTTCGCGGCGTTCCGAGCGGTCACCGACGAGGTCGGCGCGCATCTGTGGGTCGACATGGCGCATTTCGCCGGCTTGGTCGCAGCGGGTGTGCACCCCTCACCGGTGCCCCACGCCGATCTGGTGTCCACCACCGTGCACAAGACGCTTGGCGGCGCACGCTCGGGCTTGATCCTGGGTGCCAAGCGGTTCGCCAAGGCCGTCAACTCGGCCGTGTTTCCTGGTACGCAGGGCGGCCCCGCCATGCAGGTGGTCGCGGCCAAAGCCGTCACCTTCAAGATCGCGGCCACGCCGGAGTTCGCCGAACGCCAGCGCCGCACCCTCTCCGGTGCCCGCATCATTGCCGACCGACTGCTGTCCGCCGACGTCGCACGCGCCGGGATCAAGGTGCTCACCGGAGGCACCGACGTCCACCTGGTGCTCGTCGACCTGCGCGATTCATCGCTGGACGGCAAGACCGCCGAAGACCTGCTCCACGACATCGGCATCACCGTGAACCGCAACGCGGTGCCCAACGACCCCCGGCCGCCCATGGTCACCTCGGGACTGCGGATCGGGACGTCCGCCTTGGCCACCCGCGGCTTCGCTGACGCCGAGTTCGCCGAGGTGGCCGATGTGATCGCCGCGGCGCTGACGCAGACCGCCGACGTCTCGACACTGGCCGGCCGGGTTCGTCGTCTCGCCGGCAACCATCCGCTCTATGACGGGCTGGAGGGGTGGGAACTGCACGGGCGGTGACACGCCCGGCCCGATTTCCGGAAATGTGTGAACACGGGTTACAGTTACTTTTATGGCACAGAAACCTGTTCCTAATGCGTTGATACTCGAACTCGAGCCGGTCGTTGCGCAGGAACTACGCCGCCACATCGACTCCGAGGATTTGTGGTACGCCCACGACTACGTGCCGTTCGAGCAGGGCGAGAACTTCGCCTTCCTCGGCGGCCGCGATTGGGACCCGTCGCAGGTCACTTTGCCCAAGGTCGTCACCGACGCTCTCGAGATTTTGCTGATCACCAAGGACAACCTCGCCGGCTATCACCGCGAGTTCGTGTTCAGCTTCATCCTCGAGAACAAGTGGGGGCGCTGGCTCGGTCGCTGGACCGCCGAGGAGCACTTGCATGCCATCGCGCTGCGCAATTACCTCGTCGTCACCCGCGAGATCGATCCCTCAGCCAACGAGGACGTCCGCGTCCAACACGTGATGAAGGGCTATCGCGCCGACACCTACACCCAGATCGAGCGCCTGGTGTTCATGGCGTTCTTCGAGCGCGAGCACGCCGTGTTCTGCCGCAACCTCGAAGCCCAGATCGCCGAGCCGGTATTGAAGGGCCTGGTCGGCCGGATCGCCCGCGACGAGGAGCGGCACGAAGAGTTCTTTGCCAACCTGGTGGCGCATTGCCTCGGCTACAGCCGCGAGGAGACGGTCGAGGCGATTGCGCGGCGCGCCGCCGAACTCGATGTCGTCGGTGGGAACATCGACGCCTACCCGGACAAAGTCGCCAACGTCGCAGATGCCGGGATTTTCGGACCCGAGCAACTGCGCCAGGTGATCGCCGATCGCGTCACCGCGTGGGGCGTGGCCGACGAGCCTGCGCTGAAGCAGTACGTCACCAGTTAGCTACCGGAGGCCGCTGCGGCCCGCGACACCGGGCACGGCGCGCCTGCGCGGCGCGAACCGCGAAGCGAGAGTAGCGTCGTTTCTCGATGGCTAGCGACATGCTCTGCTATCCGGGCGGTACCGATCGTTTCGATCACGAGAGGACCGGCCCCGGTCCTGGTACCGCAGCGTCCGCCGAAGTGTTCGTGCGGGGCCGCATGAATTCCCTCGCCTCGAGGAGCGCTACGTGACCAAAACTACCGTCCGGACCTATGTGCTCGACACCTCCGTGCTGCTGTCTGATCCCTGGGCGGCAACCAGGTTTGCCGAACACGAAGTCGTGGTCCCGTTGGTGGTGATCAGCGAACTGGAAGCCAAGCGACATCACCATGAACTCGGCTGGTTCGCAAGGCAGGCACTGCGGATGTTCGACGATCTGCGGCTCGAGCACGGGCGGCTGGATCAGCCGATTCCCGTTGGGACGCAAGGCGGTACGCTGCATGTCGAGTTGAACCACAGCGACCCCACGGTGTTGCCCGCCGGGTTCCGCAACGACAGCAACGATGCGCGGATCCTCACGGTCGCGGCCAACCTGGCCGCGGAGGGTAAGCGAGTCACGTTGGTCAGTAAGGACATTCCGCTGCGGGTCAAGGCGGGTGCGGTCGGGCTGAATGCCGACGAGTACCACGCCCAGGACGTCATCACCTCTGGTTGGACCGGGATGGACGAGATCGAGGCGACGCCCGGCGACATCGACATGCTGTATGCGGACGGTGAGATCGACCTGGAATCCGCACGTGATCTCCCGTGCCACACCGGAGTTCGGCTACTGGGCGGCAGCTCCCATGCGCTGGGCCGGGTCAACGCCGACAAGCGGGTGCAGTTGGTGCGCGGCGACCGCGAGGTGTTCGGATTGCGTGGCCGCTCAGCCGAGCAGCGGGTGGCGCTGGACCTCCTGCTCGACGAGTCCGTCGGCATCGTGTCACTCGGCGGCAAGGCAGGTACCGGCAAGTCCGCGCTGGCGCTGTGCGCGGGCCTCGAGGCGGTGCTCGAGCGCCGCACCCATCGCAAGGTCGTCGTGTTCCGGCCGCTGTACGCCGTCGGCGGACAGGATCTGGGCTACCTGCCCGGCAGCGAGAGCGAGAAGATGGGCCCGTGGGCGCAGGCCGTCTTCGACACGCTCGAAGGTCTGGCCAGCCCGGCGGTGCTCGAAGAGGTGCTCTCCCGCGGCATGCTCGAGGTGCTGCCGTTGACGCACATCCGGGGCCGGTCGCTGCACGACTCGTTCGTGATCGTCGACGAGGCCCAGTCGCTGGAACGCAACGTGCTGTTGACGGTGCTGTCGCGGTTGGGTGCCGGGTCGCGGGTGGTGCTGACCCACGACGTCGCCCAGCGCGACAACCTGCGCGTCGGCCGCCACGACGGCGTGGCCGCGGTGATCGAGAAGCTCAAGGGCCATCCGTTGTTCGCCCACATCACGTTGCTGCGCAGCGAGCGGTCGCCGATCGCGGCGCTGGTCACCGAGATGCTCGAGGAGATCAGCCCCGGCGCCCTGCCCTGATGCGGTTTGTGGAGTCGCAACCGCGGTCGGCGCGGTTCAGACTCCTCAAATCACCAATCGGTAGGCTGCTTGCGTGCCGAAGCGACCCGACAGCCAGGCCTGGCGCTACGCGAGGACCGTCCTTGGCGTACTGGCGGCGGCCGCGGTGCTGGTCATCGGTGGCCTCACCGGGCACGTGCGTAAGGCCAGCGCGGAAGACGTCGACTGCGCGAAAGTGAAGTGCGTGGCGCTGACGTTCGACGACGGGCCGAGCCCATACACCGACCGGCTACTGCAGATCCTCAAGGACAACGACGCCAGGTCGACGTTCTTCTTGATCGGCAACAAGGTCGCGGCCAACCCGGCGGGGGCCAAGCGGATCGCCGATGCCGGCATGGAGGTGGGCAACCACACCTGGGAGCACCCCAACATGACGACGATCCCGCCCGAGGACATCCCCAGCCAGATCTCGAAGGCCAACGACGCCATCCAGGCCGCAACGGGACAGCGACCCAAGCTTCTTCGTACCGCGGGCGGTCTGATCAACGACAACGTGCTCGCTGCCGCGAAAGCGCAAGGCATGGCCGACATCAACTGGGACGTGATCCCGTTCGACTGGGCCAACGACTCCAACACCGGCGCCACCCGCTACATGCTGATGACGCAGATCAAGCCGAGTTCGGTGGTGTTGTTCCACGACACCTACTCCAGCACAGTCGATTTGGTCTACCAGTTCATTCCCGTGCTCAGGCGCAACGGTTACCACCTGGTGACTGTGAGCCAAATGGTCGGACCGCGCGAACCCGGCACCAGTTACGGAAGCCGGGAGAACGGCCCGCCGGTCAACGATCTGATGGACATCCCGCCCGCCGAGATTCCGACGCTGCCTGCCACGCCGTCGCCCGCGCCGATGCCCAACTTCCCGATCCACGATATCGAGGGCGCCAACTCCGGCGGCGCGAACAACGGCGCATAGGTAGGGGACTCGGTGCGCACCGACCCACGTTTGTGCTCACCCTGCTGGTGCTGGGTTACGCGGTTGTCTTCACCGTCAGCCTCGTTGTGCACAACCTGACCGCGCCCCGCTGGGCATCAGGAGGTGGCCCGCTGCTGCGAAGACGGCGAGGACTGACGGCACGGCGCATGAATCGTGAATTCCGGTTCGATGAGCCGTGTCTGGATGGGGCCGGTACGAGGCTTGAGCCATGACGCCTCACGCGATGGGTTGTCGGGGTCGTAATCCCAACGCGTGCAGATGTTGTCGATTCCGATCGGGTATACCGTGACCGCCTCCTTCGTCACGTGCATACGCAGGAAATTCTTGTATCCGGAGTAGCGGAACGCCGAGAAAGCCTCGGTGCTGTTCCAGCCGAACACGGTGAACACCAGGAAGAGAAACGTCGCGAAGATCAACGAGCCGACGACACCGCCCGCCACAGCGACCAGAAGCGTGCTGAGTAACAAGCGCCAGCTCGTCAGCGGCTCCAGGAACGTCACGCACGCCATCGCGATCGCGGCCTGCGCAGCGACATGGCACGCCGTCTGGGCGATTCCGGCCAGCCCCCGCATGACACGTGAAGTCCAGACGCCGACCCGTTTGGGGACGATGTAGAACGCGGATGTTATCGCGGCTACCACGAAGACGATTGCGAGCGTCGTCGCGCCCATCCCACTGATCAGGAAGTCGCGAAAACCCCATGGTTCATGGTGGACATCGAGGCCGATCTTGTTGTCCTGGTCGGCAAGCCGAGAGACGCTCGCGATGAACAGCAACACATACATCGTCGCCGGAATGACCATGAACCACGGGTTGCGCAGGCCCAGCGCGAGAATGTGGCCGTTGAGGCGGCGCGACTGGTTGAGGCTCGGGTAACGGCACGCCAACTGGAAGCGTTCGTTGTCGTCGGTCTCGGGATCGGCGTCCCCTCGGGGTTTCGGCACCTCCAACCAGCGGTCGAGCTTTTGCGTCGTGGACAAAAACGCCCCGCCGCCGCCTGCGGTGACCTTCATCCTGCGCTGCGCTGCGACGGCATCGTCCACCGCTTCATAACGTGCGTAGTGATGCTTGTCGCCGGACAGCATGAGGATGGTCCTGACCCCGTCGGGCACCAGCGTGCGTTCGACGAACGCGAGGTTGCGGTACGCGTCCTCGGAGTCGCGGACCGCTGTCCAACTCGGTTTGGCCGTGCACAGGATCAGCGCGTCGTTGTGGGTCATCTTGTCGGCGGCGGTCTTGAAGTAGGCGATCTGCGCGGCGTCCACATAGTTGTCGCTCTGAATGTCAATGCCCCACAACCAGAATGGGCCGGGAAGGTCGACGGCGAAGTAACTTCGGGTCTGCTGCAATTGGCGGCCGCCGATCCAGCCGTGTTGTGCGAACATCCGCATGAACCCCGTCAGGCCGTCATACCAGTCGTGGTTGCCGGGAATGGCCAGCATGCGCGGATGCGGCTCCTCGGTGCGCGACGGATCCGGCTCCGTCCATGGCAGCGCGGCAAGATATGGACCGCTGAACCTGTCTTCGTACTCCTTTGGTGTGGCGTACGGGTACACCTCGTCGCCGCCGAACACGATGAGCTGTGCGCGAGGCAGCGTTCGGGGTTGTCCATCGGAGCCGACCGGCGTGATGTTCGGTTGCGAGACACACCACGCGACCGAATACGTCTGATCGAATCCGTCGGCGGTGTCAGCGACGAAGTCGATCCACAGGTCGCCGGCGCCGGCGCCCGCCGTCAACACACTCGCCGTGAGAGTGCTTTCCATTTCCCGCTTGTCGAGATAGTCGCCGAACGCGGCGGCCAGCACCACTTTGGCGGCGGCGCGGGCCAGTGTGGGCGGACTGAACCACCGCACCGCCTTGCGCCGGCTGAACCCGAGCCCATCGCCGTCAGTTGGGCGTGGTCTGGGTTTGTCGATCGATGTCACTGTTGACTCCTGGGGCTCACCAGGGTGGAACCTTATCGTTTGCCACAGCAATAGATGACCACAATCGACGCTGGCGTCAGCGCCTGCAACGCCGGGCTACCGCAGTCTGCGCCCTCGGACCAGAAACCAGCCCGCGACGACGGCCCCACCCAGCGCAACCACCCTGTCGGCCGGTTCCGCTCGTGGCAGGTCCAACAACGAGACCAGGCCCAGCATCGCGAACCCGGTGCGCAACGCGGGCTGGCTGGTCGCCGTTGTCACCAGGGTGGAGTGGTTCTGACTTGCCACAGGGCTGGGGTCGAGGCCCACCGATCCCTCCTTCGGTTGCATGACCGGCACGGCGGTTGACGCTAATCCGCCCAACGGCCGTACAGAAATAGGGTGTTTCCCTACCGTCGAGCGGTGCGACGGGGTGACTAGCTCTTGCCCATGTGGCGGCCCAACTCGGCGCGCGACTTGATGCCCAGCTTGCGGTAGATCCGAGCCAGGTTCGCCTCGACGGTCTTCGGGCTGATGAACAACGCGGTCGCCACGTCGCGGTTCTTCATCCCCAACGCGGCCAACTCGGCGACTCGCTGCTCCGAGGGGGTCAGTTGTCCGCTCTGACGAGGGCCGACGTTGGCGCGGGCGAGTTCGGCACGGGCACGAGCGGCCCACAGCGGCACGTGCAGCCGCTCGAAGATGTCCAACGCCTCCTGAAGGCTTGCCGATGCCGCCTCCTTCTTGCGCTGCCTGCGCTGTAACTGGCCGAGCAGCAACAGGGTTCGGCCGCGTTCGACAGGCATCGGCAGCCGGTCGTGTTGCAGCATTGCGTTTTCGGCGGCGGCGCCTGCCCCATCGAGGTCACCGCGTGCGGCCAGCAGCATGCTCCTGCCTCGCGCGCCAACGGCTCGCATCCACGCGCGGCCCTGCCGCTCCCCGTTGCGTTCGAGGGCCGCGATGAGTGGCTCGGCGTCGTCGCCCCTGTTCACCTGAATCAGCGCCTCGATGGCGTCGGGCAGGAACGTTGCGCCTGGCAACTCTGTCGACGTCGACGCCGGGTCGAACTTGGCGAGCAGGGACCGCATCGTCGCGACCGCCTCCTCGTAGCGGCCCAACGACACCTCGAGGAAACCGAGCGTGCCGATGACCCTGTCGGTCAATCGAATTGCGCCTGTGCGGCGGCCGATTTCGAGGGCTTCCGCTGCGGACTGCCTGGCATCAGTCTCGCGCCCGGCGTACGCGGCCAGCTGCGCCCGCAGGCTGTATGCCAAGAACAGCGGGGTGTCGCCGCCGAGCTGACGGGCCCGTTCCATGGCGTCGTCGGCGACCAGGCCTGCCGCAACGAAATCGCCCCGCCAGACGTCGCTGAGCACCACATGTTGTGCGATGAAGATCAGCTCGCCTTCTTCGCCTTTCTCTGCGCAGCGACGCCTGACGGCTTCCAGAATGCGGTGCGCCTCGTCGAGGCGGCCGATCCACTCCAGTAGCAGCGCACGCTGAACCGACGGCCGAAAGACCAAGGGTGTGAAGATGTCTGGGTCCTCGAGCTGCAGCGCGAAGCGCAGCTGGTCTTCGTCGAACCCTGCGCCACTGAGGAATTCCAGGGTCACCCGCATACCCATCGCCAAGCCCAGCAGATGCCGTTGATTCAGTCGCTCGGCATGTGCGACGGCCTCCTCCGCTGTCTCGAGGGCGTCGGGCAACTCGCTGGATTGCAGAAGGGCATAGGCCAGCGTGATGAGAATCTGCACCCGCAGAGGGCTATCGGGATGCACTTCGTTCAGTGCTCGACGCAGTAACGTCACCGCCTCGAAGAAGCCGTCGCCGTACAGTCTGACGACAGCCAGTCGACTGAACGCTTCGGCGCGCAGTTCGCCTGGCGCCAGACTGTCGATGGTCTCTTCCAACACGATGCGTGCGCGCTCTTGGTCGCCCGCGTCGAAATGATGCAGGGCGGAACGCAGTCGACGGTCGGCGGTGTCGCCGCCGAGTCCGATCGCCAAGTCCATCAGTTCTGCCGCGGCGGCGGGTGCGCCGCGGACACGCGCGGATTCGGCCGCCGTATCAAGCGCTTGCAGCGTGATCTGGTCGCCTCTGGTGGCGGCCAACGCCAGATGGCGTGCCCGCAACTCGGGCTCGTCGACGATGTCGGCGAGGCGCCGATGCATCGTTCGACGCCTGCCTGGGGCGGCCTCTGTGTACACGCCCCTGGCCAACAGGGGATGAGCGAATTGGATACGGTTGCCGTCGATGGTGATGATGCCCTTGCTCTCCGCACCTTCGAGGAGCGCGATCAGACGGTCGTCGTCCTTGATCGTCGCTTCCGACACCAGTTCTACCGTCGGTGAAGCCAGGCATGACGCAGCCAGCAATGCGTCGTGCAGGTCGGAATCCAGCCCATCGAGCCGAACTTTCACGACATCGGCAAGAGTGCTCGGCAACGCAGTTTCGATGCCAGGAGGCCGTTCGGTCAGCGCCCGAGCCAATTCGATTGCATAGAACGGGTTTCCGCCGGACTCAGCGTGGATGCGGCCCATGGTGGGACGCGAGAACGCCCGCCGGAGGCGCGTCGAGACCGCGGCGTGCAGATCGTGGAGACCCAACGGGTGCAACTGGACTCGGCTGACCGCATCGGGGCGTGGCAGCTGCAGCCATGCAGTGCTTGCGGTGTCGCCGGTATCGGTGCGCACACTGCCGAGGATGCCCACCGGACCGCTGAGTCGCCGGGCGGCGAACGCCACCACGTGCATGCTCGACGGGTCGATCCACTGCAGATCGTCGATCGCCAGCAGCAACGGGCCCTCGTCGGTCAGGTAGCCGACGACGGACAGGAATGCGGCGGCGATGGCGCGCTGATCGGTGACCGTGTCGTCATCCGCGCGCATCAGCACCTGATCGACCGCGAATCGCTGCGGTTCGGGGAGATCGGCCCACGCGGCGGCCGGGACACTGTCCAGCAGGTCTGCCAGCGCGGTGTAAGCCAGTACCGACTCGGCTACGGCGGCGCGCGCCGAGAGGACCCGAAATCCGATCTCGTTGGCCAGTTCGAGCGCCTCCAGCCAGAGCGTGGTCTTGCCGATGCCGGCTTCACCGTCGATCAGCAGGGCCGACGGCTCCGAACGCGCCGAAGACAAGAAACCACTGATCATCCGGCTCTCCGTCGGACGGCTTTGCACGCCAACTCCCCTTGGCACAGTAGAAGGATTCCAGCTAACCGCGGATCGGTCTACTTTTTGCGCCACCTAGGTCAGGAGCCCCCAGCTGGCAACATCCGCAAACGCATAATTACCCATTGTCGCGAATGGTATGCATGTGCCGGCCAAGCTCCGCGCGCGAGCGGATGCCCAGCTTGCGGTACACGCGCGCAAGGGTCGCCTCGACCGTCTTGGCGCTGACGAACAGCTGTGCCGCCACGTCGCGATTGGTCATTCCCGACGCAGCGAGCTCGGCGACCCGTTGCTCGACGGGCGTGAGGCCTTCCTGCGTTCGAGTCCTTGGCTTGGCGCCCGCCACTTCGGCACGGGCCCGATCCGCCCATAGGACGGTGCCGAGCTTTTCGAACGTGGCCAGCGCACCGTTGAGGACGGCCGTCGCGTCCGACCGCTGGCGCCGCAGCAGTTGGCCCAACAGCAGCTGAGTCCTGGCCCGCTCGAACGGCATGGGCAGCCGTTCATGTTCGATCATCGCGGCGCGGGCACTTTGCACGGCCCCGTCCAGATCACCCTGGGCGGCGAGGATGATGGCCCGGCAGCGTGCGCCGACCGCGAGCATCCACGGCCGGTGGAGTCTGCGGCCGTTGCGCTCCAGCGCCTGCACGAGTGGTTCGGCCACGTCGGCGCGGCCCAACGCGGTCAGCGCCTCCACCATGTCGGGTGCAAAAGCCGCCGCGTTCAGCTCGGTGGAGACGGGCACGTGCCGCGACAGCAGCGGCTGAAGCGCGTCCACCGCGGCGCCGTAGTTGCCGAGCGATACCTCCAGCAATCCCAGCGCGGTCAGCGTCCAGTCCTCGTGCCACGCGGTGCCGCTGCGCTTGCAGGCGTCGATCGCCTCGGCGACCGCCAACCGGGCGTCGGCTTCGGCGCCGGCGTACACCGCCAGCCACGCCCGCAAGACATGGCTCAGCATCGCCGGGAATTCCGCACCCAGTTGCTGCGCCAGTTCCGTCACCTGCGCGGCCAGCCGGTTGGCCGTGGCCATATCCCCTCGCCAGATCCGGTTCACCACAACGTAGAAGTCGACGAAGATAAGTTCGCCTTCTTCACCCTTGTCGGTGCAGCGCCGCTCGATGGTCCGTAACCGCTCGTAGGAGGTGTCGAGGTCGCCGGTGCACGCCAGGATGAGCGCATGTTCGACGCTGGGTCGAAGCATGATCGGCATGAACGAGTCGTGGTCTTCCAGCTCGAGCGCCTGTCTCAGGCTCGGTTCGTCGATCCCGCCCCCGACGAAGAACTGTATCGTCGCCCGTACCCCGAGTGCCTCGCTGAGAAGCCCAGGCGCACCAAGCTTTTCGGCGAGCGCGACCGCCTCTTCGGCGCGGCGCCACGCGGCATCCGGCTCGCCGGTCATGAACAGCGCATACGCCGACGTGGTCGCCATCCGCACCTGGGCGGGTCCGCCTAGGGTGTCCTCGTCGAGCGCCTGCCGAAGCAACTCGGACGCCTCCAGGTAGCCGTCGTCGATGAAGCGCACCACCGCCAGCGTGTACAGCACCTGTGCGCGGACCGATCCGGGTTGCATACCCGTGATCGCACGTTCCAGCAGCGTCCGCGCCCGTGCCGGGTCGCCGGCGTCGAAATAGTGCGCCGCCAACTGGACTCGTCGCTGCGGAGTGTCGCCGCCAAGGCCGATCGCCAGCTCGAGCAGTTCCGCGGCGGCGGCGGGTGCGCCGCGGGCATGCGCGGTCGCTGCGGCGTTGTCGAGTGCCTCCAGGGTCTCGGTGTCACCTGTGGTCGCCGCCAATGCGAGATGCCGTGCGCGCAGCTCTGATTCGTCGACGACGGCGGCGAGGCGCCGGTGCATGTTGCGTCTCTTCGCCGGCGAGGCGGCGGCGTAGACGCCACTTGCCAGCAATGGGTGGGTGAACCGGATCCGGTTTCCCTCGATCACCACGACGCCGTGGCGCTCGGCGGCTTCCAGCAGTTCGATCAGCCGGTCCTGGTCCACGTCGGTCGCCGCGCCCACCACTTCGACCGTTGGCGTGGCCATGCACGCGGCCGCCCGCAGCACCTCATGTGCTGCGGGTTCTAGGCCGTCGATCCTGGCGCGAACCAACTCGGCCAATGAGCCGGGCAGTTCCTCACCTGTGTTGTCGACGAAGGCCCGCGCCAATTCGATTGCGTAGAGCGGGTTTCCGGCCGACATTTGGTTGATGCGCGTCATCACCGTGCGCGGTACCGGCCGGCCCAACTCATCCCCGATCACGGTTTCCAGCGCCCTGGCCGGAAGCGGATGCACCGTGATCCGCTGAACTGCGTCGGGTCGCGGCAGCTGCAGCCAGGACGTGGTGTGGCTGCTGCCCGGTTCGGTGCGGACGGTGGCCAGCAGGCCCACTGGATCCGACAAGCGACGCGCCGCATACCCGATCACATGCACGGTCGACGGATCCAGCCATTGCAGGTCGTCGATGGTGAGCAGCAGGGGACCGTCGTCGCTGAGCCGATCCACCACCGACAAGAAGCCGGCCGCCACCGCCCGCTGGTCGGTGACGACGCCGGTAGTGAGGTCGCGCGTCATCACCCGGTCGATCGCCGCCCGCTGAGGAGTGGGCAGGTCGGCCCAGGTGTCCGCATCGACGTTGACGAGCAGGTCGGCCAGATGTGTATACGCCGGCACCGATTCGGCTTCCGCGCCTCGGGTGGACAACACCCTGAAGCCGTGCCCACGCGCACTGATTAGGGCCGCGGTCAGAAGGGTCGTCTTGCCGATTCCCGCCTCGCCGTCGAACAGCAGTGCCGACGGCATCCTGGTGGCGGCATCAAGGAACGTGCCGAGAGCATGCTGCTCGGCGGGGCGGTTGGCCATGCCCGCGATCATCCTCGAGGAATGTTAGCTACCGCGGGGCCGCGTGCAAGTGCTGTTAGGCGTCGCCCGGCTTGACCTTGGCCATTTGGAGGACATCGAGTCGCCGGTCGAGTTCCTCGAGCGACAGCTTGTCGCCGATCAGACCCCGGTCGATCACCGTCTGACGGATGGTCTTCTTCTCCTTCAGCGCCTGTTTGGCGACCGCCGCGGCTTCCTCGTAACCAATGGCCGAGTTGAGCGGCGTCACGATCGACGGTGACGATTCTGCGAGCTCGCGCAGCCGATCCTCGTTGGCAACCAGCCCGTCGATGCAGCGCTCCGCGAACAGGCGGGACGCGTTGGTCAGGATCTTGAACGACTCCAGCAGGTTGCGGGCCATCATCGGGATGTACACGTTGAGCTCGAAGGCGCCTGACGCGCCGCCGAATGCGATCGCCGCGTCGTTGCCGACCACCTGCGCGGCGACCTGCGTAACCGCCTCGGGGATAACCGGATTGACTTTGCCCGGCATGATGGAACTACCCGGCTGCAGATCGGGGAGCGCAATCTCGCCAAGCCCGGTCAGCGGCCCCGAACCCATCCACCGGATGTCGTTGGCGATTTTGGTCAGCGACACGGCGATGGTGCGCAGCGCCCCCGACGCCTCGACAAGTCCGTCGCGCGCGGCCTGAGCCTCGAAATGGTTTGCGGCGACCTTCAATTCGGCGATGCCCGTCTGTTCGGTGAGCACGGCGACCACCCGGGTATCGAAGTCCTTCGGCGCGTTGAGTCCGGTGCCGACAGCCGTGCCGCCGATGGCGAGTTCGCCCAGCCGGGGAAGCGTGGCCTTGACCCGTTCGATCCCCGCTTCCACCTGGCGGGCGTAGCCGGAGAACTCCTGACCGAGCGTCACTGGGACAGCGTCCATCAGATGGGTGCGGCCCGACTTCACCACCGTTCGCCACTGCCGCGCCTTGCCTGCCAGTGATTCGTGCAGCACCTCGAGCGCCGGAATCAGATGGCGCACAGCGGCTTCCGTCGCTGCGATATGAGTTGCGGTGGGGAAGGTGTCGTTCGACGACTGCGACATGTTGACGTCGTCGTTGGGGTGCACGGTCACGCCGTTGGACGCGGCGATGCTCGCGATCACCTCGTTGGTGTTCATGTTGGAACTGGTGCCCGATCCGGTCTGGAAGACGTCGATCGGGAACTGATCGTCGTGCAGGCCGTCGGCGATCTCTGCGGCCGCGGCGATGATCGCGTCGGCCTTTTCCGGGGCGAGTAACCCGAGGTCTTTGTTCACCTGCGCGCAGGCTCCCTTGAGCAGACCGAGTGCGCGAATCTGCGTGCGCTCAAGGCCGCGGCCGGAAATCGGGAAGTTCTCCACGGCCCGTTGGGTCTGCGCACGCCACAGCGCGGCGACGGGCACCCGGACCTCGCCCATGGTGTCGTGCTCGATGCGGTACTCGACGTCTTCGGACTTCGCTGAGTCGACGCTCACAAATTGATCCTTACGGTGAGGTGTTTTTACGGAAGCGGGTAGCCGGCGCTGCTGTCGCCGGTGAAGTCGATGGCAGAGTATTCGTTGAGCTTCGACAACCGGTGGTAGGCCTCGATCATTCGCACGGTGCCCGATTTGGAGCGCATCACGATGGACTGCGTGGTGCAGCCGCCACCGTAGTAGTGGACGCCCTTGAGCAGATCGCCGTCGGTGACACCGGTGGCGCAGAAGAACACGTTGTCCCCGGACACCAGGTCCTCGGTGAACAGCACCTTGTCCAGGTCGTGGCCGCGATCGAGTGCCTTCTGCCGTTCGTCGTCGTCCTTGGGCGCCAACTGACCCTGGATCGCGCCCCCCATGCAGCGGATGGCCGCGGCGGCGATGATGCCCTCCGGCGTGCCGCCGACCCCGACGAGGATGTCGGTACTGGTGTTGGGCCTGCACGCCGAGATCGCGCCCGCGACGTCGCCATCGGAGATCAGCCGGCATCGGGCGCCTGCCTCCCGGACGTCGGCGATCAACTGCCCGTGCCGCGGCCGGTCCAGAATGCAGACGGTCAGGTCGGACACCGACACGCTCTTGGCCTTGGCCACCCGGCGGATGTTCTCGCCGATCGGCGCGGTGATGTCGATGGCGTCGACCGCGTCCGGCCCGACGGCGATCTTGTTCATGTAGAACACCGCCGACGGGTCGTACATGGTGCCGCGCTCGGACACCGCCAGCACCGAGATCGCGTTGTTGATGCCCTTGCTCATCAGCGTGGTGCCGTCGATCGGGTCGACGGCGAAGTCGCATTCGGGCCCGTCGCCGTTGCCGACCTCTTCGCCGTTGTACAGCATGGGCGCGTTGTCCTTCTCGCCCTCGCCGATCACCACTACGCCGCGCATCGAGACGGAATTCACCAGCTCGCGCATGGCGTCGACGGCGGCGCCGTCGCCGCCTTCCTTGTCGCCGCGACCCACCCAGCGGCCCGCCGCCATGGCGCCGGCCTCGGTGACGCGGACGAGTTCGAGGGCAAGGTTGCGATCCGGGGCTTCACCGCGCGAGGGGCTCATGGTGCAGATTCTCCCATTAGCGGGTCGTGGATTGGGAGCTGGGATACTGGCGACCATGACGACGGAGCCGCTGCCCGGTCCAGATGTTGCCGGCCAACCAGCTCCGGCCCCCAAACCTGCCAAGCCGCGGCTCCTGCAGGACGGCCGGGACATGTTCTGGTCGATCGCGCCGCTGGTGATCGCCTGTATCGTGCTGGCCGGGGTGCTGGGGATGTGCTCGTTTGCCCCCAACGGGCCCGGCAAGGGGCCCGCGCCGAATTACGACGCTCCTGCCGCACTGCAGGCCGACGCCGACGCCCTGAAGATCCCGATCCGGTTGCCGAAGCTGCCGGATGGCTGGCACGCCAACTCCGGCAGCCGCAAGGGCATCGAGGGAGGCCGTACCGACCCGCTGTCGAACCAGCGCAGCCGCGCGGTCAGTTCCACCGTCGGATACCTCGCACCCAGCGGGATGTACATCAGCCTGACGCAGAGCAATGCCGACGAGGACAAGCTGGTCACCTCGATCGACTCCGACGTCTACCCGACCGGGACCCAGGACGTCGACGGTGTCAAGTGGGTGGTCTACGAGGGTGCGCCCGACGACGGCAAGCCGGCCGAGCCGGTGTGGACAACCCGCCTCACCGGTCCCGGCGGCCCGGCCCAGATCGCGATAACAGGAGCCGCGGGTACGGCTGAGTACCGTACGCTGGCGGCGGCGACGCAGACCGCTTCGCCGCTTGCCGCCAAGTAGGGGACTCGATGACCGCGCCGCAAGGAGACTTGACCGGTTGGACCGCCGCGCCGTTCTCGGCGGCCGGCTACACCCACGACGTCTATCGGAAGGGCGACGGCGAAGGCGTCGTGCTGATCCCGGAATTGCCAGGGATGACTCCGGAGGTGATCGGGCTCGGTAATCATCTGGTGGACAACGGCTTCACCGTGGCATGCCCGTCACTGTTCGGCACCCCGGGTGCTGCGGCGGTCAGGCCGGGTGCGATTCCCGTCATGATGCGCACCTGTATCTCGAGGGAATTCGCCGGCTTTGCGCTCAATGCCGACCGCCCGGTGGCGCATTACCTGCGTGCGCTTGCGCGTGACCTCAACGAGCGGACGCCCGGCAAGGGCGTCGGCGTGATCGGGCAGTGCTTCACGGGCGGCTTCGCGCTCGCGGCCGCGGTGGACGACAGTGTGTTGGCGCCGGTACTGAGCCAACCGTCAGCGCCGATCTCGTTGACGCCGAAGATGAAGCGCGATCCCGGCATGTCCGAGGGTGAACTCAAGGTCATCGAACAGCGTGCCGCCAACGACGGTTTGTGCGCGCTGGGTCTGCGATTCAGTGAAGACCCGCTGTCACCGGGTGAGCGTTTCAAGACCCTCAAGGCTCGTCTCGGCGATGCGTTCGAGGTCATCGAGATCGATTCGAAGAAGGGCAACGAACACGGCTTCGGCAAGATGGCCCACTCGGTGCTGACGCTTGAGGTGCGTGAGCAGGACGGACACCCCGCTTACGAGGCGCGCAAGCGCGTGGTCCAATTCCTCACCGAGCGCCTGCGCTCGAATTAGGCGGGGGAGCGCCTGCGCTCGAATTAGGCGGGGGAGCGCCTGCGCTCGAATTAGGCGGGGGAGCGCCTGACTCGGCAGGCGCTTTTGGCGGTGTCTTCTTGCCGGTGAGGCGGGCCAGCCAGCCGGGAAGCCCATGCTGCCTTGGCTTTTGGTCGTCTTCGGGGGTGGCCATCGGCACCCCCTTGTACACCGCGAGGTAGACGCTGATCGTGGTGACGATCACGATCATCAGCACCGGACCGATCACGATGCCCCACGCGCCGAACATGGCGATGCCGGAGAACACGGCAAGCAGCATCAGCGCCGAGTCCAACCGGGCCGCGCGCGGCACCAGGATCGGCCGCAGGAAGTTGTCGATATTGGTCACCACGATGAGGTGGAACGCGATCACGAACACGCCGCCGAATACGTTGCCGAACAGGATCATTCCGATTCCGAACGGGATCGTGACGATGCCGCTGCCGAGGGGGATCACCGAGAGCGCCGACAGCAACACCGCGAACAGGAAGAAGCCTTGGTGGAAGCCGGCGATGTAGATCGACGCTGCCCCAGCGACGCCCTGACATACCGCGATGACGAACTGGCCCATCACGGTGCCCTTCACCATCGCGCCCATCTTCGACATGTACAGGTCGGTGATGTCCTCGCCGAGAGGGTTGAGGCGGCGGATCAGCACGAGCACTTTGTCGCGGTTGGTCAACAGCGACAGGAACACGTACAGAAACAGAATTGCCGCCGTCACTCCGCCGAACACGCTGCCCGCCGCGCCCTGCAGGAGACCCAGCAGCCATTCGCCGATCTTCTGTGCGGCGGTGGCCATCCAACCGCGCAGCGAGTCCGGCGTGACCGTCACGTTGATGAACGGCACCCGGTGCAGCACGTCATTGACGAACCGCAGCGCTTGATCGCCAATGGTCGACAGGTCCGTCCGGCCCACCCACTCCGCCACCCGCTCGACCATGTTCGTGATCTGAACGACGGCCAGCATCACGAATAGGCTCAACGGCAGCACCACCGCGGCGATCGCGGCCAGCAGGGTCACCGTCGCGGACAATCCTGAGCCGAATCGCTTGTTCAGCCAGTCATAAAGCGGTGTGAACAGATACGCCGCCACCGCCGCCACCACGATGAGGATGAAGTAGCCGCGTAGAAAGTAGGCGCCGAACAAAAGGGCGACGACGGTCGCGACGGCCAGTGCACGCTTCTGTGTCAGCGTGAACTCGGTATCCATGCTGTGACGCTAGCTCAGCTGCGAAGATCCTGTGCCCTGGCTGGCACGCTGCTTTTCGATGAAGCCGATCGAAACCCGGTTCATTAGGGTCGGTGCGAGCCGGGCGAACAGCCACTGGGCGTGTGCCAGTCGGGGTTTGACCAGAATCGCTTTGTTCTTTTCGATGGCGCGCAACGTGTCTCGCGCCAACCGATCCGGGTCGTAAGCGGTCTTGGCGCCCTGTCCCTCGAGAAAGTAGTTGCGCCCGACGAAGCCGCCGACCGCACCTTTGTCGAGGATCGGCGTCTCGACGGCGGACGGGCACACCACGAGCACACCGACCCCGCGGGCGGCCGCTTCCGAGCGCAGTGCCAACGACAATCCGACGACGGCGTGTTTGGTGGCGACGTAACTGGTGATCTGCCCAGCGGCGGTCAGGCCCGCCATGGACGCGGTGTTGACGATGTGTCCGAACCCCTGTTTCACCATCAGCGGATAGGCCGCAGCGACGCCGTGCACGACGCCGCGCAGGTTCACGTCGATGATCGCGTTCCACTGATCCAGCGTCAGCAGTTCGGTGTCGCCGCCCCACACGATGCCTGCGTTGTTGAACATCAGGTCCAATCGGCCCGCGCGATCGACGACACCGTCGACGGTGTGTTGCACCGCCGCCGCGTCGGTGACGTCGAGGCGTGCGGCCATGGCGTTGGCGCCAAGTGCGGCGGCGGTGCGTGCCGCGGCCTCGCCGTCGATATCGGTGCACACGACCGTGGCACCCGCGTCGACAAGGGCGCGACACAGCGCAGCGCCGATGCCCGAGCCCGCACCGGTGACGATCGCCTGCTTGCTGGCCAGGCTCATTGCGATGCTTCCGCCAGTCTTTGCACATGGCCGAGGATGTCGGGGTAGCGCTTGAGGTGCGCACCGCCGTTGAGGTCGAGCACCTCGCCGGTCAGCCACGACGCCGCGGGCGAGCACAGGTACAGCACGGCGCCCGCAATGTCCTCGGGCGTACCTGCGCGGCCGAGCGCGGTGTTCTCCAGGTACTCCTCGACGACCCCTGGCACCGCGGCGGCCGGTTCGGTCAGTGGGGTGCGGACGAAGCCCGGCGCCACGGCATTGACACGAATACCTCTAGGGCCGAGTTCCAGCGCGGCAACCTGGGTGAGCATCGAAAGGCCCGCCTTGGCCGCGCAATACGCGCTCATGCCCGCCGCGGGCTGGCGGCCGTTGAGCGAGCTGATCGATACCAGTACGCCGCCGGGGCGCAGGTTGCGGCCCGCGTGCTTGGCGACGATGAACGCGCCGGTGAGGCAGACGTCGATGACGTCGCGGAATTGGTCGACAGGCATATCGGTGATCAGGCCGACGTTGGAGAAGCCCGCGCAGTTGACGACGACGTCCACGGGGCCGGTCTGCTCGAAGAGTCGTTGCACCGAATCCTCGTCGGTGACGTCGACGGACGCGGCGGGCTGCCCGAGTTCGGCGGCGCGGTCTCGTGCCCCCTCGGCGTTGCGGTCGGCGATGGTGACGTGGTCGCCCTGGGCCGCCAGCGCTTGGGCCGTCGCCAAGCCGATGCCGGACGCGCCGCCGACCACGACCGCGTTCCGGTGATTACCGTCGGTCATCCGGTGAGCCCTTTCACGAAGGCTAGAACGCGTTCCAACTTAGCGGTACGGCAGACTCGTGGGGTGAGCGATTTGAAGATGTCCGAGTCGATTTCCGTGGCCGTGCCGCCCGACGAGTTGTACGCGTTGGTGTCGGATGTGACCAGGATGGGCGAGTGGAGCCCGGTATGCCGGGCCTGCTGGTGGGACGACGGTGACGGCCCGCGCGTCGGCGCCTGGTTCACCGGCCGCAACGAACTGCCCGAGCGGACATGGGAGACGCGCTGCCAGGTGGTGGCGGCCGAACCCGGTCGCGAGTTCGCGTGGGAGGTCAACAATGGCTGGACGCGTTGGGGTTACACCTTCGAGTCGCAGGGAGATGGCACGAAGCTGACCGAGTCGTGGGAGTTTCTGCCCGCCGGTATCGCCGGCTTCCGCGAGCGATACGGCACCGATGCCGACGCGCAGATCGAGAGCCGCACCGAAGCGGCGAGGACCGGGATTCCCGCGACGCTGGCCGCGATCAAGAAGGCCGCCGAATCCTGATTCGCCGAAACGGTATTCCAGCAGGCGTGTTCTCGCACTTTCGCTGCTGGAACGCAGTTTCGGCGGATATGCCTCAGCGCCTCACGCAGCGGAAGCCGATGTGGCTCATGCCCGTATCGACCGGTTGCGGCCTGCGCGCCGCGGGGCGGTACCTCAGGCAGTAGTTGTCGGCGCACAGAAACGAGCCGCCCTTGACGACCTTGCGCGGTACCTGGAACTGCGGTTGACGGGGATCGTAACTGTCTGCCGCACAACAGGGCTCACCTGAGCGGCTGTCGGTGTACCAGTCGGTTGTCCACTCCCAGACGTTGCCCGCCATATCGGCCAACCCGTAGCCGTTTGGGGGGAACGTGCCGACGGGGGTGGTGCGGCCGTAGCCGCGGTCAGGCCGCCACGGGAAATCGCCGTGCCAATAGTTGGCCAGCCGTTGGCCGGGAGCTTCGGGTTCGTCGCCCCAGGTATACGTCGCGCCGTCGAGACCGCCGCGCGCCGCCGTCTCCCACTGCGCTTCGGTGGGCAGCGCGAGCCCGGCCCACGTCGCGTACGCCTCCGCGTCCTCATAGGCCACATGCACGACGGGGTGGTCGACGCGTTTGTCGATCGACGAATGCGGCCCGACCGGATGCCGCCACGATGCGCCCGGCGTCCACGTCCACCACAGGTTCAGGTGCCGCAAGTCGACGGCACCGCGGGTGCGGGTGAACACCATCGACCCCGGCTGCAGGTTCTCCGCGGGCGCGCCGGGGTAGTCGGCCGGGTTCACCGGACGCTCCGCGACAGTGATATACCCTGTGGCACCGACGAATTCGGCGAACTCGGCGTTTGTCACCTGATGCGTCTGGACCGCGAAGCCGCCGACGTCGACGATCCGTACCGGGCCTTCCTCGGCGTAGTGCATCTCGGATCCCAGCGCAGCCTTCTGCGCGGGAATCTGCACCAGTTCGTTAGTCACTGAAGACGGTCGTCCAATCGTCGCGCATGCTGACCACGGTCCAGTCGTCTCTCTCTGCCTGCGCCAGCGCTTTCTCGGCGCCTGCGGTGTAATCGAATTCGCGATCGGCATCGTCGTGCAAGACCATCAGTCGCAAGCCGCGGGTGAACTCCAGCATCTCGATGTCACCGTTGGAGTTGCCCGCGGCGAGAATGGGCCTGCGTCCGATTCTGCTCCACAGCCGCACCGGCTTCATCGGCCCGTCGTCGAGGAATTCTGGTTGCGCAGTCGTATAGAGATTCCCGTCACGATAATCGAGGCCGACGGAACTTCCGACGATCCGCTCTGGCGGAATCCCATACATCGCACTGGTAATCGGACGCATGAAGTCACGGCCGCCGCCCGAGACGATGTAGTTCGTGAAGGCGTTCGCCTCGAGATAACGAAGCAACTCGACCATCGGGCGGTACTTGCACGACGTGTACGGCCGCTTCAGTGTGGGGTGCGCGGCGTCGGAGAAGAATGCGCGGACGCGGCCGGCGTGTTCCTCCACCGTGATTTCGTGATGGGCTGTGAGGATGGCTCCGACAAGGGGTTTGACGGCTGAGTCGTCGCCCTGGTAGTGCTTGGTCACCGCGTCGCCGAACCATTTCAGGTTGCCCTCGAACGCCGCCTTGTACGGCTGCTGATTACGCAACGACGGGTCGGCTTTGGCTTGTTCGACGAACCGGCGGATCAGGAAGTCGAGTTGGATGTACATCGGCTTCTCGCACCAGAGCGTGCCGTCGTTGTCGAACACGGCGATGCGCTGATGCGGCTCAATGTAATCCGGTCCGCCGTGGGTGGTTATTCGACCGACAAAGTCGACGATCGCCGACTTCGCGGCCCCGTCGTTCCATGACTCGAGCATCTAATCCTTCGCGAGGAATTCGTGCAGCTTCTGCACGGCATTGCTGATGGTGAACGACGCCGGCTCCTGCCGCGGTGGGAATTCCTTGAACGTCTCGAGGAATTGCGTGACGACCGCACCGGCATAGAAAGCGAGATACACACGGTCGAGCATCCAGTCGTAGTAGGTATTCGATGTGATGTCGGCGCGCTCAAACGGGTCGGTGCGCAAATTGAAGATCTTCGGCGCCCGCAGCGGCGTGAACGGCTCTTGCCAGATCTTCAGCGTGCCTTCGCACCGTTGCTCCATGAAAACGACTTTCCAGTTCTCGTACCGCAGGCCAAGGACGTCGCCGTCATCAGAGAAGTAGATGAAGCCTTGCCGCGGACTCTTGTCGGCCTCGCCGGTCAGATACGGCAGAATGTTGTAGGCATCGAGATGGACCTTGAACTCCCTGTCTCCGACTTTGTGGCCGTTCTTCAGCTTCTCGACTATGTCGGGTTCTCCCGCCGCGGCCAGAAACGTCGGAAACCAGTCGTGATGCTGGATAATTTCGTTCGACACCACACCGGCGGGGATCTTGCCAGGCCAGCGGATCACCTCCGGAATGCGGAACGCGCCCTCCCAGTTGGTGTTTTTCTCGCTCCGGAACGGCGTGGTCGCGCCGTCTGGCCAGCTGTTGGCATGCGGTCCGTTGTCGGTGCTGTAGATGACGATCGTGTCCTCGGCGATGCCCAATTCGTCAAGGGTGTCGAGTAGCAGGCCGACATGCTTGTCGTGATCGATCATCGTGTCGTGATACGGCGACTGCCAGCGGCCCGCCTGTCCCACGGACTCCGGTTTCGTGTGCGTCCGGAAATGCATGTGCGTGGTGTTCATCCACACGAAGAACGGCGTGCTGTCCTGCACCTGCCGCCTGATGAAATCTACGCAGGCGGCCGTGGTTTCGTCGTCGATGGTCTCCATGCGCTTCTTGGTCAGCGGACCGGTGTCCTCGATGCGCTGCTTGCCCACGCGGCCCCAGCGCTCATGCACTTCATCGTCGTCCTCCTCGGTGGCCCACGAATGGATGACGCCCCGCGGCAGGAAAGCGTTGCGCATGAGAGGAGCTTCTTCGGCGGTGGGATAGTCCGGCTGTTCCGGCTCCTCCTCCGCGTTCAGGTGATAGAGGTTGCCGAAGAACTCGTCGAAGCCATGCACCGTCGGTAGGTACTTGTTGAGGTCGCCCAGGTGGTTCTTACCGAACTGGCCCGTCGCGTAGCCCAACGGTTTGAGACAGTCGGCGATGGTGGGGTCTTCCGGCTGAAGGCCGGCGTCGGCCCCCGGCATTCCGACCTTGGACAGCCCCGTGCGGTAGACACTCTGTCCGGTGATGAAGGCGGACCGGCCCGCGGTGCAGCTTTGTTCACCGTAAGAGTCTGTGAAGCGCATGCCCTCGTTGGCGATGCGGTCGATGTTCGGCGTTCGATAGCCCATCAGGCCGTCGCTGTAGCAACTCAGGTTGGTGATGCCGATGTCGTCGCCCCAGATGACGAGGATGTTCGGCTTGCCGTCCGGCATGGCGGCTCCTTCAATTGACGTCGGTGTTGAGCCTAGGGATTGGCGCGCGCTGCGACGGCGGTTTGGCCGACGACTCAGCGATTCGTAAGTTCGCAGACGAGCCGTGGATACCTGCCGCGGTCGGGGCGGAAGATGTCGTGCGGTGAGTCGACGAACTCGTGCAGCTGTGCCGACGGAAATGCGCTGTGGTAGCGGGCCCACGCGGCGTCGTCGATCAACGGGCTGTTGGGGCTGCGCACCGCCAACATCGGCGGCTGCAGTGCCGACAATTCTGCCCAGAACGACCTGCCTCTCGCTTCGCGGAACGTCTTGACGGCGGCGGCATGGTCGAGCCGGTCGCGCACCGGTGTGCCGCGCCACCGGCCGTCGAGCAATCGGTGCACATGCGGGTCGGGCAGCACGATCTCAGCAGGCACGTAATCGCCGATGGCGAGCGAGCGCACCCGGTTCGAATTGGCCAGCACCCACGCGATCGCATATGTTGTGCCGCGGGAGAACGTCATCACATGCACAGGCCCGTCGGTGACCGCATCGACCACCGCGCCGACGTCGTCACGCAGCGTGTCGAGGTCGTAGCCGGTTTCCGGCGCATCGCTTCGGCCGTGGCCGCGAAGCTCCACCACGATGGTCCTGCGTCCGAGCAGAGGCAGGATCTCGACGTAGTCCTCGGCGATGTCGGTCATGCCGGGAACGAAGACGATGGGTGCGCCGCGATCGTGTCCGCCCGAGTCGAGGTAGTGAATGCGGGCGTCGCCGTTGGTGGCGAAGCGGGAATGAACCATCGCCGGACAACGATGCCCGCTCGATGCGGGCCGGTGTGCGGTTTCGGTGCGAAGTGCCCGGATCAGGCGCACCCTGGTAGCCGGAAGGTGATGGCCATGTATGACAAGGATTTGAGCAACAAGTGGCGCGTCGAGATCGACTTCGACGAGGACGAAACCCACACACATGCGACGGTGCACGGCCGGTGCGGCGATGAGGCGGTGACCGCGTTGGGCGACGCCTTTCGCAATCCGAAGGACAGCAGTCAGCCAATGATCGGTGAGGAGATCGCCGCGGCGCGCGGGCTGATCGCGTTGGGCACCGAACTGCTGCAACGCGCGTCGTCGCGGATCGAGCAGGCCACGCACCAACCGGTGCACCTGTATCGCTGACCCGTGGCCCTGGCCGTCTGTCTGTTGTTCGACCGGCGATCCGAGCGGGCAGTCCGTGCGCTGTGGGACCGAATCGAGGAGCAGGGCGTCGGCACCCTGCGGTCGCACACCCACGGCAGGCATGTGCCACATGTGTCATACGTGGTGTTGCGCCAGTGGGATCTGCCTGCGGTGACGACCGCCCTGGCGGGCCTGCACGGCGACGCTGTCGACCTCGACTTCGACGGCGTGGGGCTGTTTCGTCGCGGCAGGGCCTGGTTGCTGGCAGGCGTGAGCGCCGACCTCGTCGCCCGCCAGCAGCGGGTCGTCGAGGCGGTCATCGGCACCGGAGCAGAACTGCACAAGCACTACCGGCCGGGCGTGTGGCTGCCGCACTGCTCGCTGGCGCCGCGCGCGACGCTGTCTTCGCTGCCATCGGTGGTGGCGGCGGTGATGGACGTGCTGCCCCTGCAGGCCAGGTTGGACCACGCGGCCTTGGTGAACAGCGCGACAGGAGAGCTCAGCCAGTTGCCGGACCTGCCGTGACGCGTCCACATTTCATCGGTTAGCGGCCGCATTTCCGGTTGGTAGGCGATCATGTTATTGACGCAGGAGAAACCGGGGGATGCTCAGTTCTGGCAGCGGAGGCACTGTTCAGTGCGGGTCGTGCGGTAGCGACCTGCGTTCGATAGCGCGCTTCTGCGATGTGTGCGGAACCCCGGTCGCGCCGCGATCGGCCACCGGCGAGCACAAGCAAGTCACCGTGCTGTTCGCCGACGTTGTCGGCTCCATGAGGCTGGCAGCGACGCTCGACGCTGAGCGACTCCAAGCGATCATGAACGAACTGTTCAACCGCGCGGCAGCAGTGGTGCAGCGCTATCAGGGCACCGTCGACAAATTCACCGGCGACGGGTTGATGGCCCTGTTCGGTGCCCCGGTTGCGCTCGAGGACCATGCACTGCGCGCATGCATCGCCGCGCTGGAAATCCAATCGGTCACGAAAGATCTTGCCGCCGATGTCCTTCGCCGAGACGGTGTTGCGCTCGAGATTCGCGTTGGCTTGAATTCCGGCGACGTCATCGTTGGCGAGATCGGGTCAGGACCGGGCAGATACACCGCGGTGGGCCATCCCGTCGGAATGGCGCAACGGATGGAGGCCGCCGCAACCGCAGGCGGCGTCCTCTGCTCGATTTCGACGGCCAACCTCGTGATGGGCGCCGCTGAACAGGGTCCGGTGCAGCGGGTCGCTGTCAAAGGCCTTGACGAGCCCGTACCCGCGAGAGCGTTGCTTGCCGTCGGCTCCGACCGGATGGTGTTGGGCCGTAACGAAGGCATGATGGTCGGACGCGATGCCGAGCTGAAGTGCCTCGAGAACACTCTGGACGCCGCCGACGGACGCTTTGTCGCGGTGGTCGGTGCCCCCGGTCTGGGTAAGAGCCGATTGATCAACGAGTTCACCACGATTGCTGCCGGCCGCGGCGCTGACGTCGTCCTCGGCCGTTGCGAAGCCCACACCGCCACGGTGGCTTTCAGCGCGTTGTCGCGCCTGTTGCGCACCTTGTTCGAGGTGGACGGGATGACCGACGCCGAGGGCCGCGAGCACACCATCGCCCAGTACGACGGGCTCCTGCGCCCGGACTCGGCCGACGCCCGGATCCTGTTCGACGCCATGGGAATCGGAGATCCCGACGCGTCTGCTCTGCAGGTCGGCGTCGACGGGCGTCGTCGCCGCCTGGTCGAGCTGATGAGGCTGGCGGTTCTCGAGCGGCCCTCTCGCACGGTTCTCCTCCTCGAGGACGCCCATTGGATCGACGAGCCAAGCGACGGCGTCCTTGCCGGATTCGCTGCCGGGCTCACCACGACCGACTCGCTGCTGGTGACCACGTATCGGCCGGAGTTCGACGGCACCCTCAGTCACAGCCCGGATCAGAAGGTGACGCTGCAACCGCTGCCGGACTCGGAGGCGGTGCGCATGATCGACCAGCTACTCGGCGGCCATCAGTCAGTGGCCGGGCTGGCCGAACGGATCGCAGTTGCAGCAGCCGGCAATCCTTTCTTCATCGAGGAGATCGTCCGTGACCTCACGGGGCGCGGCGTGCTTTCAGGCGGTCGCGGCCGTTACCGCCTGCAGGAGGACGTCGCCGAGATCACGGTCCCTGGCACGGTGCAGGCAGTAGTCGCCGCCCGCATCGATCGGTTGCCCGGTGAAGCGAAATCCATGCTCAACGCCGCAGCGGTGATCGGCAGCCAGTTCGATCTCGAATCGCTTCGCGTTTTGCGGCGAGAGGTCCGGCCCGATCAGTTGGCCGTGTTGGTGTCGGCGGAATTGATCGACCAAACGGAATTCACTCCTTGCCAACGCTTCTGCTTCAGACACCCGTTGGTCCGTGCGGTCGCTTACGAGTCACAGTTGAGCTCGGCCCGAATGGATGCCCCACAGCAGACTGGCCGCCGCGACCGAGGCTCGCGATCCGACCGCAGTCGACGAAAACGCAGCACTGATCGCCCGCCATCTGGAGGCGGCAGGCCGGTTGGCGGCGGCCTACCAGTGGCACATGCGCGCGGCGGAATGGCTTCGACCCCGTGATCTAGCCGCTGCCCGCGCACAGTGGGAGAGCGCGCGATTGATCGCCGATCGGTTGGCCGACGACCACGGCGATGTCATCGCCATGCGGATCGCGCCGCGCACATTGCTGACATCGACAACATTCTTCGTGGGCGAGACGGCCGATGCTGATGCGCAATATCGCGAACTCCGCGACTTGACAACGCAAATCGGCGACATGACGTCGCTGGCGATCGGAACAGCCGGTCGAATCTGGTCGTATTGTGTCAATGACAACCGCGTGCCGGAAGCCGCCGCGCTGGCGTCGGACGTCGACCGGGTCTTCGACAAGGTCGACTGCGACGTCCAGACGAAGAGCATCATCCTGATCGCGGTGGCGTATGCGCGGTTCGCCACATGTGATTTCCATGGCGCGCTACAGGTCATCGATGTGATCCAGGCTTTTCCGCACGAGCGGTTGATCGTGGAGAACTCCGTTGCTGATTCATTGCGCGGTGTGATCGAGATCTGTCTCGGCGACCACGAGCGGGGTAGACGAAGCCTGCGCAAGGGAACCGACGAGGCCCGGGTGTTGCCGCCCGTCAACTATGCTGCGGCGCTGTCGTATTGGGTAGCCCTGTTGGCGGCCTTCGGCACGTACGCAACCGACGAACTGGTGGACGAAATGCACGAGGTCGTGCGGCGCGCCGAGGCGTTCGGTGACATCTTCGGGATCATCGCGGCGCAGTGGGCCTATGGCACTGCGCTGCTGCGCTCGGGCAAGCCGTCCCGAAACGATGCGATCGCTGTGCTCGAACGCGCTCGCGCCGGCATCCTCAAACACAGGGTTTGGACACTGGCGCTGGCAACTGTTACGCCTGACCTCGCGATGAATGCTGCCCGCAAGGGCCGACGAGACGAGGCGATCGCGGACCTCCGCGAATCCGTGGCAGTCCAGATGGCCGGTGGCTCTCTGGTTTTCGTCAGCTGTGCGTGCGAGGTGCTGGTCGAACTTCTCGTCGACCGAGGAACCGGCGACGACCTCGTCGAAGCGCATCGGATCGTCGACCAGTGGCGGGCTTGTCGACCTGCCTCGCCTGCACTGGACCTCTGGTGGTTGAAGTGCCGTGCGCTGTTGGCGAGGGCCGAGGGGCGGTCGCAGCGCTCGGCCGAACTGGCGGCGCAGTACCTCGCGCTCTGCCACGAGGTCGACGCCAGAGGTCGCCTCGCGGAGGCGCGTCGGATGCTGGACGAAATGACGCCGGTCAGGCGCGGAACAGGCTGAGCGATGGCAACGATTTTGGCGTACACGTCACCTGCGCTCGGGCACCTGTTGCCCATCGGTGCACTGTTGTCAGAATTGTCCGATCGTGGTCACAGAATCCACGTGCGCACACTTTCCACCGGCGTCGAGCAAGCCGAACGTCTGGGCTTCAGCGCGGCTGCGATCGACCCGCGGATCGAGGACATCCATCATGACGATTACAAGGCCACCAATTCCCTTGCAGCGCTGAAGCTGTCCGTCGCGGTGTTCGCTAAACGTGCGGTGCATGAGGTCGCCGACCTCACAGACGCGGTCGGACAGGTGGGCCCGGACGCTCTGCTGGTGGACGTGAACTGTTGGGGCGCACTGTCGGCCGCCGAGGCCGGTGGTGTGCCATGGGCATGCTTGTCCCCGTACACGCCCCCGCTGCGTTCACGTGGCGTGCCGCCGTTCGGGCTCGGTCTCAAACCCCTGCCAGGAGTGCTGGGAGAGTTGCGCGACGCTGCGGTACGAGTGACGCTGTTGCGCACCATCGAGCACGCGATGTTGCCGTCCATCAACGCGATACGAGCCGATGTCGGCCTGCGGCCTGCGGCGTCCGTGGACGAGTTTTTGCGCAGCGCACCGCAGATGTTCATCGCCAGCGGCAAGCCGTTCCAATATCCGCACACCGAGTGGGGCGACACGGTTCACATGATCGGCCCTTGTGTACTCGAACTGGGGCTCGATGCCAAACCGGCTTGGTTGGATTCCATCGACCAGCCGATTGTTCTGGTCACCACGTCGTCGGAAGCACAGGCCGACGCCGACCTGATCACCAGTGCGATAGCCGCGTTGGCCGACGAACCGGTGCACGTTGTCGCCACCGCGCCCGCCGGGCTTTCGGAGGGACTACCGGAGTCGCCGAACGCCACGGTCTGCCGTTTCGTCCCCCACGGACTCGTGCTGGAGCGTGCAGCGTGTGCAGTCACCCACGGCGGGATGGGCGCCACCCAGAAGGCGCTGGCCCGGGGCGTACCGGTGTGTGTGGTGCCGTATGGACGTGACCAATTCGAGGTGGCGCGCCGCGCCGAGGTGGCACGGTGCGGCACCCGGCTTCCCGCCAAGAAACTGTCGGTCAATCGGCTGCTCGCCAAAGTGCAGGAAGCAATGACCATGACAGACGGCGCGAAGCGCGTAGCGGCCGGGTCCGAGGCCACCGGGGGAGTGGCCCGCGGCGCGGACCTATTCGAACACCGCACTCTCGAACTCAGTGGCGGCTGAGGTCTTCCGGTACGCGGGTACCGGCGACCGCGCGCCCTTCATCTGGTGGAAGAGGTCGACATAGTACGGCAGACACTCGGCCATCGCCTGCTCGGTGGTGAACAGCGGCCGATAATCCAGGTCGCGTTGTGCCTTGGCGATCGAGAAGTAATTGTCAAGGTAAAGCCGTTCCACCCCAAGGGGTTCCAGCAGGGGCTTGGGCAGGCCGAACCGGAAGTGGAACCACTGCCACACCATCATCACGGCCTTCACCAGCCGCCCGGACACCCACAACGTCGGCCACGGCTGCCCGCAGGCCTCGACCACGGGCCGGGAGAACTCGAACATGTTGATCGGTTCACCGTCATTGATGAAGTACGCCTGGCCGGGCGCGGTGCCTCCCGGCACCAGGTGCTGCGCGGCCAGGATGAATCCGTGAATCAGGTTGTGCACGTACGAATTGTCGAGCTTGACCTTCTTGTTGCCGACCAGCACCTTGACGTGACCGGCGAGCACGTTCTCGAACACCTTGCGGAACATGGTCTGGTCGCCCCGGCCCCAGATGCCGCTGGGTCGGATCGAGCAGGTCAACAACCCTCGAATGCCGTTCTGCGACAGGACGAACCGCTCGGCGACGACCTTGGTCTCGGTGTACAGGTCGGTGAACCGTTCGGTGTAGGGCAGGGTCTCATCGCCGCCGGAGATCCGCCGACCGCCCATCACCACACTGTTGGATGCGGTGTAGACGAACCGTTTGACCCCTGCCGCCTGCGCGGCGTGCACGAGGTTCTTGGTCCCGTCGACGTTGACCGCGAAGCTGCGTTTCCGGTACTCGTCGGTGACTGACGCCCCGCCCATCAGGTCGATGATCGCCGCGGTGTGGAAGATCGTGTCGACGCCCTCGACCGCGGCCGCCACGGTTTGCGCATCGCAGATGTCGCCCTCGATCACCTCGAGGCGTGGATGCGCGGGCAGTGGGGACGCGGCCCGATCGAAGGAGCGGACGTGATGCCCGCGCTTCAACAGTTCCGTCACCAGGTTGGCTCCGACGAAGCCGGACCCTCCCGTGACGAGCACACGGCCCAAAGCGGTCGTCAACGTTGAATCGCCCATGCCGCGAAGCATAAATGAAACGTGTTACAGTTTCGAGCCCTTAACCGAAATTCGGTTTCGGATTCAAGCGTCGTCACTGTCCTTGGCGGCCAACGCGTCCTCCACCCGCTTGCGGGCGCCAGCTAAGTGCTCTTCGCAGCGTTTTGCCAGTTCTTCACCGCGTTCCCACAGTCTCAGCGACGTCTCCAGGTCGAGGCCGCCCTGCTCCAGCTGCTGCACGACAGCCATCAGCTCATCACGGGCTTCTTCGTACCCCAATTGACTAATAGGCTTCATTTAGCGCCCTCGCTGCCTTCTCTGCCTTCACTGACGGCGGTCACGGCCCCGTCGGCGACCCTGACCCGCAGTCGCGTGCCGGCGGGCGCGTCGGCGGTGGTGCGCAAGACCGTGCCTGCTGCGGTCTGGACGACGGCGTAGCCACGGTCCAGGGTCGCCGCAGGGCCCAGTGTCGTCAGCCGGGCCGACAAGTGGCCGATCCGGTCCGATTCGGCGGCTAACAGTCGGGTGATGTCGCGACGGACACAGGCCCTGGCGCGCTGGATCTCGTCGGACCGCGCCGTCAACGCCGCCAGCGGCTGCGCCAGCACCGGCCTGCTGCGCAGTTGTGACACCGTGTGTTCTTCGCGGTGCACCCAGTTACGCAGGGCCCGCGCGCTGCGCCGGCGCAGGTCGGTGATCAATGCCTGCTCGGCCGTGGCGTCGGGCACGATCCGCTTCGCCGCATCGGTCGGCGTTGCGGCACGCACGTCGGCGACGAGGTCGCATAGCGGATTGTCCGGTTCGTGCCCGATCGCGCTCACCACCGGTGTGGTGCACGTGGCGATCTCCCGGCACAGCGTTTCGTCGGAGAACGGCAGCAGGTCTTCGACACTGCCGCCGCCACGGGCGATGACGATGACGTCGACGTCGGGATCGCCGTCCAGGTCGCGCAGCGCCTCGACCACCTGTGGCACGGTGTTGGGTCCCTGGACCACGGTGTTGCGGACGGCGAATCGCACACCCGGCCACCGGTCGGTCGCGCACGTGATCACATCGCGCTCGGCATGACTGGCTCGTCCGGTGATCAGCCCGACGGTGCCGGGAAGGAAGGGAAGCGGCCGCTTCAGCCGTGGATCGAAGAGGCCCTCCGCGTCGAGCAGTCGTCGCAGCCGTTCGATCCGCGCCAGCAGTTCACCAAGGCCAACCGCCCGGATCTCGCTGATACGCAGACTGAATGAGCCGTTGCGGGTGTAGAACTGCGGCTTGCCGCACATGATCACCTGGGTGCCTTCCGACAGCGGCACGGGCGCATTGGTGACGAGGTCGCGCGCGCAACTGACCGTCAGTGACATGTCCGCGGCGGGGTCGCGCAGCACCATCCACGCCGTCGTCTGGCGGAGTTTCAGCTCGGTCAACTGGCCCTCGATCCAGACCACGCCGAGCCGGTCGATGTACTTCGCGATGCGGGTGGCGACCGCCCGCACCGGCCAGGGGTTGTCGGGGGACTTGCCGGGCTCGGGTTCGCTCACTTGGCGGTCGCGCGGGTGATCCTGTTGGCCAGAAGGGTCTGGAACGGAGCCCGCGACTTCGTGGCGCTTTCATAGTCGAGCAACGCCTCGAGATCGGCGACACGCAGGGAAGCCAGCCGGGCCCGCAGCTGGGCCAGCGTGAGCGACTCGTATTCCAACTCGGTGACGATCTCGGGCGGGTCATCATCTGCGGAGTTCGTCTCCGGCGCGCGCCTGGACTCGCCGGACCCCGGCTCGCCGCTGGTGAACAGCGCGAAGCGGCCTTCGGTCAGCCGCTCCCCGTCGGCGCCTGGCTTGGCAGGGGCCTCGTCGTCGAGGTCCTCGTCGAACGTCGCCCACTCGGGCTGCTCGTCCTTGGGCGGAAACAACGATTCGAGCGCCTCGTCGCCCTTGTTCACCAGATCGGCGACGTCCTGCTGCATCTTCATCACGAAGTGGGCAACCTGGCTCGCGATGGTCATCGGGTACATCAGGATGGTCTGCGGGAGCTTGCGGGTTTCCTCGAGGGCGGTCACCGCCGCACCGACCAGCAGACGGACCCCATACGGTGCAGTTGCCATGGCGTCCAGACTACGGGCGATCCTCTGGCTGGCCCCGCGAGGTGCGCAATCAGTACCCTGGAAACCATGCCGCCGACGATAAACATGGGGATTCCGGGTGCCTCCAGCTCGGCAGCCGGCGGTGTCACCGGTAAACGGGTGCTGCTGGCCGAGCCGCGTGGGTACTGCGCAGGCGTGGACCGGGCGGTCGAGACCGTCGAGCGCGCGTTGGAGAAGCACGGCGCGCCGGTGTACGTGCGACACGAGATCGTGCACAACCGTCACGTGGTGGACACGCTGGCCAAGGCGGGTGCGGTGTTCGTCGACGAGACCGACGAGGTGCCCGAGGGCGCGATCGTGGTCTTCTCCGCGCACGGCGTGGCGCCGACGGTGCACGAGTCGGCCGCGGCGCGTGAGCTCAAGGTGATCGACGCGACCTGTCCGCTGGTCACCAAGGTGCACAACGAGGCCAAGCGGTTCGCCCGCGACGACTACGACATCCTGCTGATCGGCCACGAGGGCCACGAGGAGGTCATCGGCACCGCGGGTGAGGCGCCCGAGCACGTGCAACTCGTGGACGGCCCTGATGCCGTCGACGACGTCACCGTGCGCGACGAGAGCAAGGTGATCTGGCTGTCGCAGACCACGCTGTCGGTGGACGAGACCATGGAAACCGTGAGGCGGCTGCGCGAGAAGTTCCCGACGCTGCAGGACCCGCCGAGCGACGACATCTGCTACGCGACGCAGAACCGTCAGGTCGCGGTCAAGGCGATGGCCCCGGAGTGCCAGTTGGTGATCGTCGTCGGCTCGCGCAATTCGTCGAACTCGGTGCGCTTGGTCGAGGTGGCGCTTGGCGCGGGCTCGGACGCCGCCCACCTGGTCGACTACGCCGACGACATCGACCCGGCCTGGCTCGAGGGAGTGACGACGGTCGGCGTCACCTCGGGCGCATCGGTGCCCGAGGTGCTCGTGCGTGGCGTGCTCGAGCGGCTCGCCGAGTACGGCTACGACATCGTCCAGCCGGTGACGACCGCGAACGAGACGTTGGTGTTCGCGCTGCCGCGGGAGATCCGCCCGGCGCGCGCGTAGCCGAACTGCGCAATCGACTTACGTAACGCTTCGGCGGAAATCGAGTTGGTTTTCCGCCCTGACGTTACGCAACCCGGGCTGGGTAGGGTCGACTGAGTGTGCTTACCCCAGAAGCTCTTTTCCCTTCTCGCGGGTGTGGCGACCTTCGCACTGCTGCTTGCCGGGTGTGGCGACGACGCGACAGACCGGCTCAACGCCGCCGTGCACACGTTCGCCGACGCGCTCAGCAAGGGCGACGCTTCGGCCGCCGCCGCGGTGACGAGCGATCAACGGCAGGCCTCCGACACACTCGGCAAGTTGTTCGACAGCCTCGGTCGCAACGCGCAATTCGACGTGTCGACCGTCGATCGCAAGGACAATGACGCGACGTTCAGCCTCGCTGCCACATGGAAATTCGGCAAGGACGGGCGCAACCGGTGGACGTACAACACCACCGGCAGCGCGACCCAGACCGGCGATCAGTGGAAGATCCAGTGGAACCCGGCCACCGTCGCGCCCGGACTTGGCACCGGGCCGCTGTCGTACAGCACGCTGACCCCCGACCCGGCCGCAAGGGTGTTGGACCGCACCGGAGCAGAACTGCTCGCCCAGCAGGTCGTCACGCTGGTGAACGTGTCACCCGGCGCGGACGTGAATGCGGTTGCCGCGCTGCTGAATCCGATCGACGGAAGCATCACGGGCGACTCGCTGCAGTCGCAGCTGAACGGAGCCAACGGCCAGCCGGTCACCGCTGTCACGCTGCGCGCGGACGATCTTGCCCCCATCCAGGATGCGTTGTCGGCGTTACCGAATGTGACTCTGGCCCCGCAGACGCGGCTGCTCACCAGCGACAGGGCATTGACGTCGCCGACGCTGTCCGGCCTGTCCGACCTGTGGCAACACGCCACCGACGATGCGGCCGGATGGGCGGTGAGCGCGCAGACCGCCACCGGCAGTCAGCAAGTCGGCGGACAGCAGCCCAAGCCGGTGGCCGACATTCACAGCACGCTGGACGTCGCGATGTCGCGCGCGGCCGAGGAGGCACTTGCCGCGATCCCAACGCCGGCCGCGATGGTGGTACTGCAACCGTCGACGGGTGACGTGCTGGCGATCGGCCAGAACCCCCCCGCGGACGCCGAGGGCCCGATCGCGCTGACCGGCCTCTACCCGCCCGGTTCGACGTTCAAGACGGTGACCGTGTCGGCCGCGCTTCAGGCAGGCCAGATGACCCCCGACAGCATCGTCGGCTGTCCCGGCACCGAGAACATCGAGGGCCGCCAGATCCCCAACGACGACAATTTCGATCTCGGTCAGGTGCCACTGCACACGGCGTTCGCGCGGTCCTGCAACACGACGATGGGACGGCTGGCGGTGAATCTGCCACCCGACGCTCTGACCAAGGCGGCCGCCCAACTCGGCCTCGGCATCGATTACACCGCACCGGGCATGACGACGGTCACCGGAAAAGTGCCCGTTGCCGACACCTCCGCCCTGCGCGTCGAGGAGGGCATCGGACAGGGCCAGGTGACGGCGTCGCCGTTCGGCATGGCACTGCTGGCCGCCGCGCTCGCGCACGGGTCAGTGCCTGCGCCCGCGATCGTCGCCGGCCAGCCCGGTAAGCCGGACCGCGCGCCCGACCCGCTGCCGCCAAGCGTTGCCGATCAAGTGAAATCGATGATGCGCGAAACCATTACGAGCGGCACGGCCACCCAGCTGCAGGACATCCCCGACATGCTCGGCAAGACCGGCACCGCCGAGTACATCGACAACACGCATGCGCACGGATGGTTCGTCGGCATCGACGGAGACCTTGCGCTGGCGGTATTCATCAGCGACGCGGGCAGTTCCACACCCGCCGTCGACGCCGCGGGCCGATTCCTGCGCACGCTGCATCCCTGATCGCAATTGAAGATCAATCATCGTTACCCGCTGTGCCTTTGCGGTTAATATCGCCTTGAGGTTCAGGGGGGAGGCCGAAATTGGGGGCCCCGGGCGCAGTGGACACCCGGTCCTCCGCCGCCCTTGTGCGACGGCTGGCCCGCACGACGCCTGGCATCATTTCAGTGATCGCGCTCGCTGTCGGGGCGATCTGTGTGATCGCGGGCCTGGTGTGCGGTGGGCAACTCGACGGACGGCTCGACAAGCGCAACGCCGTGCTCAGCAGTTCCGAGCCGTTCGCCTATGCGGCGCAGAACCTCTACGCCGCCCTGTCTGCCGCCGATGCCGCCGCAGCGTCGGCGTTTCTTTCCGGGGGCATCGAAACAGCCGAGATGCGGGCGCGCTATCAGGAAGCCTTGGCGCGCGCGTCCTCGGCACTGGCCGATGCGACCGCGGGAGCGGCAGACAGTGAGGCTCGCACCCGAATAGCAGAGATATCAGCGCAGCTGGCCAAGTACACGGCCCTCGTCGAGTCGGCGCGGGCGAACAATCGGCAGGGCTATGTGATCGGCTCGGCGTATCTGCGCGAGGCGTCGTCGCTGATGCAGACGTCGCTGTTACCGGGCGCCGAGAAGATCTACACCGCCAATCTCGCCACTCTCGAGGAGGACCAGCACGCGATCGGCTCGCTGCCCGTCGTGAGCCTTGCGCTGCTTGTGCTCGCCTTGGTGGCGGTCGTCGTCAGCTCGATCGTCATGTACCGCCGCACGCACCGGCAATTCAATATCGGGCTCGTCGTTGCGGCCACCCTCATCATCGTGGTCACCGGATGGGTCGTGGTGGCCACTCAGATGGCCGCAGGCGAGATCGAGCGCAGCAGGAAGGACGGCACCGAGAGGTTCGAACAGCTCGCGAAGGCGCGCATCCTTGCCCAGCAAGCGCGCACGGAAGAGACGCTCGAGTTGATCGCCCGCGGCGACATCACCGCGCGAGAAGAGTCCTTCCGCAGCCACATCGGCGAAATGACCACACTGCTGGACGTGGCGCCTACGGCCACGATGGACGCGGTGCAGGGATGGACGGCTAGTCACGCCAAGCAGTCCGAGGCCTACGAGGGCGGGGACTACGACACTGCGGTGGTCCAGGCGCTCGGTACGTCCGCAACGGAGTTCTTCGCTGTCGAGTCGCGCCTGCGCGACGGTATCGAGAAGACGCGGAACACCCTGCGCGACAAAGTGTCCGAGGCGGGCGGCTGGCTGGCGATGAGCCCGACTGGAACCCTCGTGCTGATGGTGATCGCCGCCGCTGCGGCGGCCGTCGGGCTGTGGCCGCGCCTCAAGGAGTTCCTATGAGGGCACAAGTCGTGGTCGTGCTCGTCGCCCTCGCACTTGCGGTCGTCGGCTGCGGCTCATCGGCGGCACCGGTATCGGTGTCCGTCGACCCGATCAATCCCCGCCCGGCGGGCGCCACCGAGGTCACCGCCGCGCCCGCCGCGGGAAACACGGACTGCGACCCGCAAGCCAGCCTGCGGCCCGGCCCTTTGCCTCCGCCCGGCAACATGCCTGCGGGGTCGACGATGGCAATGATCGCTGACCGCGGTCGGCTCATCGTCGGTGTCGACCAGAACACGTATCTGTTCGGTTTCCGCAACCCGAATACGGGAGAACTCGAAGGCTTCGACATCGACATCGCGCGTGAGATCGCGCGGGCCATTTTCGGCGATCCGGACCGCATCCAACTGCGAGTCGTCGATGCGAGCCAACGGGAATCGATGTTGCAGTCCGGCAAGGTGGACCTGGTGGTGCGAACCTACTCGATCACCTGCGCACGCAAGGAGCACGTTGAATTCTCCACCGTGTACTTCAACGCCAACCAGAAGGTGCTGGCCGTGAAGGGCTCGGGAATCGACTCGTTCCAAGCGCTTTCGGGCAAGCGGGTGTGCGCGGTGGCGGGCACCACCTCGCTGGCGAGGCTGTTCGAGCTCACCCCGCCACCCCACGTGGTCAGCACGGTCACGTGGACCGACTGTCTGCTGATGCTGCAGCAAGGCCAGGTCGACGCGATCAGCACCGACGATGTGGTGCTCAAGGGGCTGGCGCATCAGGATCCGAACCTGGAAGTGGTCGGGGACAGCGTGGCCGTCGAGCCGTACGGCATCGGAGTCAACTTGCACAACACCGACCTCGTCCGATTCGTCAACGGGGTGCTCGACAAGATTCGCAATGACGGCACCTGGGAGCGGCTCTACCAAGCTCGGCTGAACGAGCTCGGACCCTCGCCGGGGCCGCCTCAACCGCGGTACCGGGACTGACCCATGGGCGCGTTGACCACCGATGAAATCGACCGGGAGCTCGAATCGCGGACCAAGGAAGTCGCTGCGATGTCGGCGACGTTGGTCGAACTCGAAAGCCACCCGGGACTCGAACACGTGCGGGTCTATCCACCGACCGGCCTGACGGCACAGCGATGGCTGGTGGTCGAGAAGTCGCTGAGCCAATTGTGGGACGACCTGGGACGAATGACGTCGATTCTGGAGTCGGCGCGCGGGATCAGGACCCGCCGCTCGAAGCCCGACGACGGTGACCGCAGCGAGCTGACCAGGCTGCTGCGCGAGCCGACGTTGGAGGTCTCTCGACAGCCGATTCCATTGGCGCAGCGCAACATCAGTGGTAGCGGGGTAGCAGTCGAGTATGTCGGGCTCGCCGACACGGCCGAGCGAATGCACGCGGCGTATCCCAGTGTCGTCGACTTCCTCGACGCAGTGAATCGGGTCAACACGCTGGTAGCCGAGAAGCTTGCCCCGACGCGGAAACGACTCGATGCGGCAGGTGTCGCAGGCCCCGTGGAAATCAGCGAGTTGTTGGAGATTTCCGCGACCGACCCGCTGTCGTTGACTGCCCGCGAGATCGAGCAGCGCATCGAACGCATCACCGACAACGTCGAGCGCATGTCGGTCGAACTCGCCGAACTGGCTGCAATACGGTCGGATTGGGCTAGGGCGCGCGCGAATGTGGTTCAACAGCTGGACGAATTGTGCGAGGCAAGCACGCGGGCCGAAGAGGTGCGCGATCAGGCCGTGCGGAAAGTGTTGGCGGGCGCGTTTCCCGAACGTCGCGACGAACAACCGGCCTTACGCGCCGCACTCGCGGCCATCACGTCACCGGATCCGAGGGCGCTGCGCTCGTTGCGGCACCAAATCGAGGCGGCACTGCAAGCCGCACGCGACGAGGAGGAGCTCGCGCAGGGTCTGCTCGATCGACGCAGCGAGCTCAAGGGTCGGCTGACCGCGTATCAGGCGAAGGCGGCCAGGCTCGGTCTTGGCGAGGACCGAGACCTGTTGGCGTGTACGCGGATAGCTGAAGGTCTGCTGTCGCGGCGGCCGTGTGACCTTCGTGCGGTGACGCGAGCGATTTCTGACTATCAGCAGATGATCGCGGAGAAGCGGGAGAAGACATCATGAAGTGCGCCGAGCCGGACTGCGGCGGCACCGTCGTCGACGGCTACTGTGACGTCTGCGGCACCGCGCCGCAACCCGCTACCGCGCAGGCGGTTTCGGTAGCGACGGCACCCGGGCGCTCAGTCCCGTCGGTGCGGACGGCCTCGGTGCGAACCGCGAGGAGCGGGTCGTCGTCGGTGGGCAGCGCGCGCGGCCGCCTCGGCGCGGGAATCGTCGAGATGCCGCGCATCCCGAAGGGTGACCCGGCCGCCGCGATCCTGGCCGATCCACAGGTGCCCGAGGCCAGCCGGTACTGCGGCAACCACGACTGCAACAAACCGGTCGGACGTGAACGGGACGGTATACCGGGCCGCACCGAGGGCTTCTGCCCCGACTGTGGCACCCGATACTCCTTCGTTCCCAAACTTGCTCGAGGCGACGTTGTCGGTGGTCAGTACGAAGTTCGGGGCTGCATCGCGCACGGCGGACTCGGCTGGATCTACCTGGCGACAGACCGCAACGTTGAGAACCGCTGGGTGGTGCTCAAGGGTCTGCTGAATTCCGGCGATGCCGAGGCGATGGCGGTGGCCAAGGCCGAGGTCCTGGCCCTTGCCGGGGTGGAACACCCGAACATCGTCCGCATCTACAACTTCGTCCAGCACCCGGATTCAGCAGGCATTCCGGTCGGCTACATCGTGATGGAGTTCGTCGGCGGCACCTCGCTCAAGCAGATCCGCAAGGCACGCAACGCCCCACTTCCGCCGAGCCAGGCCGTCGCCTACATGATCGAGATCATTCCGGCGCTGGGCTACCTGCACTCGCAGGGGCTGGCGTACTGCGACTTCAAGCCGGACAACGTGATGCAGACTGATGACCAGCTCAAGCTCATCGACCTCGGCGCAGTGATCGCCATGGACGACGACGAGAGTGCGATCTACGGCACGCTGGGCTACCAGGCGCCCGAGATCGCCGAAACCGGTCCGACCGTGGCCAGCGACGTGTACACGGTCGGCCGCACACTCGCTGTGCTGGTGATGGACGTGCCGCAGGAGAGGGGACGCTTCGTCGCGCAGTTGCCGGGACCCGACACCGCACCCGTGCTGGCCACACACGAATCGCTTTACCGCGCAATCCTTCGCGCCACCCACCACGATCCCGACTGCCGCTTCGAATCCATGGAGATACTCGGCGATCAGCTGACCGGGGTGCTTCATGAGATAGTCGCTGTCGAAACAGGCACTCCGCAGCCGCGGATGTCGAGTCACTTCAGCCCGCAACGCGGGATCTACGGTGCGGGGTCGGACAAGCCGGTCGACGCCGACGCGGTCATCGCCGCCTTACCCGTGCCCGTCGTGGATCCCAACGATCCGGGTGCCGCAGTGCTGGCGACGACGAGTGGGACGCCGCCGGCGCAGCTGGAGCACGCCCTCCAGATCGCCAGAACCGGTGCGCACCAAGCAAATAGGTCTTCTGTCGAGGTGCCGCTGCGGCTGGTGCGGGCGTCGCTGGAGATCGGCGCTCCCGAGGAGGCGAGAAAGCGGCTCGCCGAGTTGGATGCGAAGCTCCCCGGCGATTGGCGGCTGCGCTGGTACAGCGGGCAGTGTGCACTGTTGGAGGGCGCGTTCGACAACGCCGCGGCGGATTTCGAGGCGGTGCTGGCGGCTCTGCCCGGTGAGCTGGCACCCAAGATGGCCATCGCCGCCACCGCCGAATTGCGTGGCGCCCGGGATGTGGCCGCGCGTTACTACGAGACAGTGTGGCGCACCGACCGCAGCTATGTCAGCGCCGCATTCGGGTTGGCGCGGCAGCGTGTACACGCCGGGGACCGAGTCGGCGCCATCGCGGCGCTCGACGAGGTACCCACGGACTCAGCTCATTTCACCCCCGCCGCGGCCAGGGCCGTCGAGGTCCTGCTCGACGGCGGCGAATCGGAGAAGCTCGACGAGCAGACGCTGGTTGACGCGGGCCAGCGGGCGGCCGAACTGAACCTGGAGTCGGCCACCAAACGCGCGTCGATCCGGCTAGGGGTGTTGGGCGCCGCGCTGGACTGGTTGCATGCGGGTCATCAGCCAAGCGGCAGGCGGCTGCTGGGCGCGGAATTCGACGAACCCGGCATTCGCGTCGGCATGGAACGCAGTTATCGCGAGCTGGCACACGAGGCGACCGACATGTGGGAGCGTATTGCGCTGGTGGAGAAGGCCAACGAGATCCGACCGAGGACCCGCGTATGACTCAGGCAGCCGTCTGTCCGCACTGCGACACCGCCGTGCAACGCGCCGATAGGTTCTGCGAGAGCTGTGGCGCCTCGCTTGCTGAACCGCGTCGGGTGGCGATCCCACGGCAGGAAGGCGGCGGATTCGCGCCATGCAAGGACTGCGGCAACGACGCCCGCTTCGACGAGTACTGCACGGTGTGCGGGCACCGCCGCGAGCAACCCGACCGCGACGAGGCGAGCCTAGGTCCCGTGGTGCTGATCACCGACCGCGGCATCGAACACACCAAGAACGAGGATGCCGCCGCGGCGGGAATCCTGGTCGGCGGCGACGCTGAACGGCCCGACGCGATCGCCGTGGCGGTGTGCGACGGGGTCTCCTCGTCGCAACAAGCGCAGATCGCCGCGGTGGCCGCGTCGAAAGCCGGCGTGGATGCCATGCTGGCTGCGCTGTCCGCGGGCATGACGTCGCGGACGGCGATGCTCTCGGGACTGCAAGCCGCGACGGCGGCCGCGGCCGCGGCAGGCGACGATTCCGCATCGGCACCCTCGTGCACATACACCGCGACCATCGTCGTTCCCACGGCGGCGGGGGCGGCGCAGATAACGGTCGGCAATGTCGGCGACAGCAGGGCATACTGGCTGCCCGAACCGCCAGGCGCCCCGCGGCAACTGACGGTCGACGACTCGCTGGCGCAGGAACTGATCACCGCGGGCGCCGCACCGGATTCCTTTGCGGTGCAACGCGGTGCGCATACGTTGACCCGCTGGCTGGGCGCGGACAGCGAACCCCAGCCCTGGTCGGAGTCCAGTGTGCAGACGATCACGGCGGCCGGCCCAGGCACCGTGGTGGTGTGCAGCGACGGCCTGTGGAACTACCTGCCCGACGCCGCCGACATCGCCCGGTTCTGCAGTGGCGCCGACGCCAGCGTCGCGGCAAGGGCGCTGACCCAATTCGCGTTGGACGGCGGCGGCCAGGACAACATCACCGTCGTGGTGATACCGATCGGAGGGCTGCGATGAGTTCGGCTGAACGACAAGGCATTTCCGTCGACGTCGACCACAACCCGTACCTCGCCGACGGCAACGGAACGGTCGACGCGATCGTCAGCATCACCGCCGACGTGGCCGCCACGGCCGCTTCGCCCGATCGGGTCGAGGCCATCATCATCGACTGCTCGACGTCGATGCAGGCACCGATCGAGAAGTTCGAGGCGGCCAAGCGCGCCACCGCGGCGGCCATCATGGAACTCGTCGACGGCACCTATTTCACGATCGTCGACGGCACCGAGAAGGCGGTCAGCGTCTACCCCAAGGAAGGGCTCGCGCGTGCGAGTACAGAAACCAAGGCCGCGGCAATGCGCGCCGTCGACGGTCTTCGGCCGCACGGCGGCACCGCGATGGGAACCTGGCTCGCGCATGTGCGCGGCATCGTCGGCCAGCGCGAAGGCGCGATTGTGCACGCGATCCTGCTCACCGACGGCAAGGACGAACACGAGACACCAGAGGAGCTCGGCCAGGAGATCGGGCTCAGCGAAGGGGAGTTCACGTGCGACTGCCGTGGTGTCGGCACCGCATGGGAGGTTGACGAACTGCGTGCGATTTCGACCGCGCTGCTGGGCACCGTCGACATCGTCGCCGACCCGGAGGACCTCGCCGACGACTTCGCGTCGATGATGAAAACGTCGATGGGCAAGTCGATTCCGGACCTGACCCTGCGGCTGTGGACACCGGCGGGGGCGAGCGTTGAGTTCGTCAAACAGGTGGCGCCGACCGTCGAGGACCTTACCCACCGCCGCGTTGAGGCGGGCAACCAATGCGGGGAGTACCCGTTGGGGTCATGGGGGTCCGAGGACCGCGACTACCACATCCAGGTCGAGGTCGAACCCGCGGCAGTCGGCCGTGAAAAGCTGGCTGCCCGCGTCAGCGTCGTTGCGGGCGAACAGGTTCTGAATGAGGGCCTGGTGAAGGCGATATGGACCGCCGACACCGGATTGTCGGCGCGGATCAGCCGACGAGTCGCGCACTACACGGGGCAGGCGGAATTGGCACAGGCCGTCCAGGAGGGGTTGAGCGCACGCAAGGCCGGCGACGTGCGGACCGCCACCGCGAAGCTGCAACGCGCCATGGAACTCGCCGTCGAATCGGGCAACGACGGAACGGCAAAGCTTCTCAAGGGAGTGGTCGAGGTCGACGAACGCACCGGTACCGTCCAACTGCGGCGTGACGTCGACGCGGCGGATGAGATGGCGCTCGACGCCAGGTCCACCAGGACCGCCCGAGTGCGGAAGGAGACCTGATGCCGACCTGCGTGGAGGGGCACACGTCGAAGGCCGCCGACTACTGCGACGTCTGCGGAGCACCGATCGGCACCGCTGCGGCACAACCCGATCCGGCCCCGCCGGTGGAGGCGAAGGCCTGTCCGGCATGTGGAATGCCGGTGACCGGCCGGTTCTGTGAGGCGTGTGGGCACGACTCGGCGTTGCCGGAACCGTCGGCGGCGCCGACGGCCACCGCACCGACCGGCTGGACGGCCGTCGTCAACGCTGACCATGACCTCTATGAGCGGGTGCTGGCCCAGGGCGGCCCGGAAACCGTCGAGTTCCCGCGGTTCTTCCCTGAGCGCCGGATCGCTCTGCAGACCGACACGACGCTGATCGGCAGGAGCAACCGTAAACAGGGCGTGGATCCTCAGATCGACCTCGGCATCCACCCTGCCGACCGCGGCGTCTCGTCACAGCACGCGGTGCTGCGACTGCGCGATTCGCGACTCACCATCACCGACCTCGGCTCGACCAATGGCACCTGCCTCAACGGCAGCGACGTGCGACTGGAAGAAGGCGAAGAAACGCCCCTCGCCGACGGCGATCGCATCCATATCGGCGCGTGGACCACGATCACGATCGTGCAAGGCTAGATGTCGTACTCCCAGCTTTCGGCTTCCCAGCCGTTACGTGATGCGCGCGGCCGCGACCGGTTCTCGGCGCGGGTGTCGCTCTCGTCGGCGCCGCGGTAGCGGACCCGGGAGACGGGGTGGTGGGTGCCGTTGCCGTTGCCGTTGCTGGCGTGCGGCTCACGGGGCGGAAAGTCGTCGTAGCGACGTCGCCGCTCAGGGCGCTCATAGGGAGCGCGCCGCTCCGGTGGCGCCGCCTTACGGGGTTCGCGGGTCGACGACGAACGCGGCCGTCGGCGTGGCGGGTCGGCGGGTGGCTGATCGGTCTGCCGTGTGGGGCGGGGCCGGCGCGGACGCTCGGCGACCGGTTCGATGAGCTCGGTCTCGGGCGGGCGGGTGTGACGGGAACGGGACGGCGCGGTGCGCTTGGTGGTACGCGCAGTGCGGGTGGCGCTTGTACCGGACTTGGCCGACTTGGACGTTCGGGTCGGCCGCTCGATGGTGTGCTTGCGGCGCGGCTCCTGTGCGTCGTCGTCCTCGTCGACGTCACCGGTCAGCAGCGACGACATCTTCGATGTGACGGACGACACACGACTGGGTTTCGCCGTGGTGGTGTCTCTGGCGGCGGATTGGCTGGCACCTCGCCGCGACGACATCGCGTAATACCAGCGACCCAGCCCGATGAGCAGCACCGCGGCCGACGTGAAGAACATCAGCGGGAACCGCTCGATCAGCGGATAGCCGCAGTTGATCGCGAGGTCTTTGAGACCGCCGACCTGGCCGCTGTGGAACAGGAAATATGCGGTGGGCACCGCGCCGAACAGGATGAGCGGCGGCTGGATGACGGCGGTGAACACCCCGGACTGGCGCACCCCCAGCACGGCGAAGACGCAGCCCAGCACGTAAAACGAGGCGAATACGATGTCGAGTTCTTTATTGCCGGAGCCCGCGTCATACGCGAAGCCGACGGCGGTCATCGTGATGGCCAGCAGCACCGCACCCCACCACGGAATGCCCGGGATATTGGGGTGCGCAGAGCGGTGATCGGCCGGCACCGCCGACCGTGCGCGCTGAGCTGACACAGGTAGACCGTACCGGCTGTAGCCGAAAGTAGCTGTCAGCGCGCTTCTGGCGTGCCCGTCACAGTCTCCTAGACTCTGGTGCCTGTGGGCCTGAACCTGGGAATCGTCGGCTTGCCGAACGTCGGCAAGTCGACCTTGTTCAATGCGCTGACGCGCAACAACGTGCTAGCAGCCAATTACCCGTTCGCGACGATCGAACCGAACGAAGGCGTGGTGCCGCTGCCCGATCCGCGGTTGGCCAAACTCGCCGAGATGTTCGATTCGGCCAAAATCGTGCCTGCGCCGGTGACGTTCGTCGACATCGCCGGGATCGTCAAGGGCGCGTCGGAGGGCGCCGGGCTTGGCAACAAGTTCCTGGCCAACATCCGCGAGAGTGACGCGATCTGCCAGGTCGTGCGGGTGTTCACCGACGACGACGTGGCACACGTCGACGGCAGGATCGATCCGAAGTCCGACATCGAGGTGATCGAGACCGAGCTGATCCTCGCGGACCTGCAGACGCTCGAGCGCGCGGTGCCGCGGCTGGAGAAGGAGGCCCGCACGCACAAGGACCGGCGCCCGGTACACGACGCCGCCATGGCGGCGCAGGAGGTGCTCAACGGCGGCACGACGCTGTTCGCCTCGGGCGTGGACGCGTCGCTGCTGCGGGAGCTGAACCTGCTGACGACCAAGCCGTTCCTCTATGTCTTCAACGCCGACGAGGCGGTGCTGACCGATGAGAAACGACTGGCGTCGCTGCGCGAACTGGTCGCGCCGGCGGACGCGGTGTTCCTCGACGCGAAGATCGAAGCGGAGCTGCAAGAACTCGACGACGAGTCGGCCGCGGAACTGCTGGAGTCGATCGGCCAGAGCGAGCGCGGCCTGGATGCCCTGGCGCGCGCGGGCTTTCACACGTTGAAACTGCAGACGTTCCTGACTGCGGGGCCGAAAGAGTCGCGCGCCTGGACCATTCATCAGGGCGACACCGCGCCGAGGGCCGCCGGCGTCATCCACACGGACTTCGAGAAGGGTTTCATCAAAGCCGAGATCGTGTCGTACGACGACCTGATGGAGGCTGGGTCGATGGCGGCCGCAAAGGCCGCGGGCAAGGTGCGGATGGAAGGCAAGGACTACGTGATGGCCGACGGCGACGTGGTCGAGTTCCGCTTCAACGTGTGAGCGCGAGTTGACTCTGGCGATGTGCTCTCAGCGCAGAGTCAACGGCTTGTCGGTGGTCTCGGCTAGCGTGCGCGGGATGAACCTTGTCTCGATCCGCATCATCACGGCCGACGTGAAGCGCCTCGTCTCGTTCTACGAGGTGGTCACCGAAACCGAGGCGGTGTGGGCGAACGAACTGTTCGCCGAAATTCCCACAGCGGCGGGCACACTGGCGATCGGCAGCGACAAGACGGTCCCGCTGTTCGGGCCCGGTTCCGCTGAGCCAGCGGCAAACCGGAGTGCCATTGTCGAGTTCATCGTCGACGATGTGGACGCCGACCACGAGCGTCTACGCGGACAACTGGACGAGGTCGTGACCGAGCCGACCACCATGCCGTGGGGCAACCGGGCCTTGTTGTTCCGCGACCCCGACGGAAACCTGGTCAACCTGTTCACTCCGGTCACCGATGACGCCCGCGCCAAGGTCGGCGTGTGATCGGAGGGCCCATGGACGACAACCAACTGCACACGGTCTATCGCGACTACTTGGCGTGCTTGAACGCGCGACGCTGGGATGACCTCGGACGATTCGTGGCCGACGAGGTCGTTCACAACGGAAAACGCCTCGGTCTCAGCGGCTACCGAGCGATGCTGGTGGCTGATACCCACGCGGTACCAGACCTTCAGTACATCCCCGAAATCCTGATCGCCGACTCCGACTTCGTGTCATGCCGGTTGCACTTCGAGTGCACGCCGCAGCGAGAGTTCCTCGGCTTCGAACCCACAGGAACCCGAATATCGTTCGCGGAGCACGTGTTCTACCGGTTCCGCGACCAGCGAATCGGCGAGGTCTGGTCGCTGATCGACCGAGACTCGATCGCCGCGCAGATATCTCAAACCCAATAGCGCCCGAACGAGACGCTCATCGCTGCCGCGCGGCATAGCATTTCCTGATGAGTTTCGAGGTAGCGCCGGACGCCTACACGCGGTTCATGGGGCGATACGCCGAACCTCTGGCGAAGGTCTTCGCCGCAGTGTGCGGCGTGCAGGCCGGCGACACCGTTCTCGACGTCGGCTGCGGGCCCGGCGCGTTGACGGCCCAGCTGCTGTCCCTCGGGGCCGAGGTCACCGCCATCGATCCCTCACCGCCGTTCATCGAAGGGCTCCATGCACGGTTTCCCGACGTCGACGCCCGCCTGGGCACGGCGGAGGAATTGCCTTACGACGCAGACGTTTTCGACGCTGCTCTGGCACAGTTGGTGGTGCATTTCATGACGGACGCGGTCGGTGCCATCGGACAAATGGCGCGCGTTACCCGACCGGGGGGTGTCGTTGCCGCCTGCGTGTGGGACGGGCCGACCGGGGCGCTGGCGCCATTCTGGGACGCGGTGCATGTGATCGACCCTGATGCTGAGGACGAAGCGCTGCTGTCCGGGGCGCACAGGGGACACCTGACCGAGATATTCGAAGTCGCCGGCCTGCGTGATGTCGAGGAACGCCCCATCTCGGTTGACGTGCAGCATCCGAGTTTTGAGGAGTGGTGGCAGCCCTACACCTTCGGCATCGGTCCCGCGGGGGAGCATGTCAAACGTCTCGACGACGACGGCCGCGCACGTCTCGAATCGGTGGCTCGCCAACGACTGGGAGATGGCCCGTTCACCATCACCGCTACCGCGTGGGCTGCGCGCGGCACGGCGTGACTGCGAGCGTTATCGTTGGTTGTGGTCACTGGAGACTCCGCCGACATTGCCAGTGAACTCGCGTCGAGTGAGGCAGCCCTCGAGCGGCGTGAAGCTGAGTTGTCCAAACGCGAATTCCACGCCGAAGAGCGTGATCGGCTTGCCGATGAGCGGGACCGGATCGCTGATCTGCGCGAGGAGGCGGCGGACGAACGAGAGCGACTCGCGGATGAACGCGAGGGCACCTCTGCCGAGCGGGAACGTGAGCGGCAGCGGCGAGCCGACGAACGGGCGGCGCGCCGGGCCGCCAGTGCGGAGCGAGAGCAGGCCGACGTGGCCAGGGAAATGGCCGAAGCCGAACGACTCCAAAACGAGTGAATTCCTCCGCCTTATGTACTACCTTCCGTAGTAATCGAGCGGGGAGGCATGATGCGGTGGCGCGGCGTCAGCCACGTGGAGTTCGCGGTATCCGACTACGCCGACTCCGTCGCGTTCTACGACGCGATGTTCGGTTGGCTGGGATACGACAGCTTCTCGTCGCTGAACATGGAGTATCAGTCGATCTACTACTTCACGCGCTACGTCAACCCGCACAGCTACATCGGCATCCAGCCGGCCCGCACCGGTGACAAGCTGCGACACCGCGACCAAGCGGTGGGCATCAATCACATCACACTATGGGCGCGCAGCAGAACAGAAGTCGACCGGTTCCATCATCAGTTCCTGCTAACCCGGGATGTCGACGTCACCGATGCGCCGAAGGACTACCCGCAGTACTGGCCGGGTTATTACGCGGTGTTCTTCGACGATCCCATCAACGGGATTCACTGGGAGCTGGCGTGGGTGCCGAAAGTTCCCAGCCCGCGCCAGATTTGGTCGTTCTACCGCGCAATCAACGGATTCGCCAGGAGCCGGACTGACCTTGCGCGCACCGTGCCTGGCGTGATGTGGCAGGCCAGGCGAACGCTGCCTGGCCAAGAGGCGGCCACCCCGTAAGACGGGTCTGCGCATCAATCGGCTCAAACGCCGATTCGGCCAGGTGAGCGCCGTTAGAGTTCGGCTACGCGGGCCGACCGCGCTGGGGGTGGTGTCACGATGAGAATCTGCCGGACGCTACTGGTGGCCATGTTGGTTGTGTCCTGCTCGGCGACCCAACCCGACAATTCAGCGCTGGAGACCATTGACCCCCAGGCGTTTCGGGACGTGGTGGAGCACGCCGCCCAGCAGCTGAAGGTTCCGGGAGCGGTTGTCCTCGTCCGATCGCCGAGAGGTGATGTCGCCGTCGGCGTCGGCACCACCCAACTCGGCGCTCAGATAGCGCCTGCGGCCGACACCCATTTCCGGATCGCGTCGAACACCAAGACCATGACCGCAGCGCTGATCGTGCTGCTCGCCCAGGACGGCAAGTTGAAGCTCAGCGATCCGATATCGACCTACGTTCCCGACGTACCGAACGGTGAAAACATCACAATCGCGCAGCTTTTGAAGATGCGCAGCGGCCTGGCCGGCTACACGTTCGACCCAGCGCTCGCCGCCGCCATGGATGCGACGCCAGGCAAGGCGTGGACGCCCCAGGAGGTGCTTGCCATCGGGTTCCGGCACCCGCCGCTTTTCGCGCCCGACGCCGCGTATGACTACAGCAACACCAACTACGCGCTGCTCGGTCTCGTCGCCGAGAAGGTCGGCGGGCGTTCGCTGGCACAGCAGTTGCAGGAGCGGTTGTTCGGCCCGGTCGGCCTCAAACACACGTCGCTTCCGGCCGCCGACGACACATCCATGCCTTCGCCCTACTCACACGGCTACATGTACGGCGGAAGCATCTACGCGCTCGCTGACATTGCGTATCCATCCGAGATCCAGGCCGGCGCCGAAGCCGGAACGCTGCAGCCTGTCGACTACACGAACCAGAACCCTTCGTATGCCACCGCGGCCGGTGGCGCGATCTCAACAGCCGACGATCTGGCCACCTGGATGAAGGAACTCGTCTCCGGCGCGGTGTTCAACGCTGACTTCCACCAACAGTGGCTGGCCAGCCTGCAAGCCGAAGACCCCGACAGCCCCGATGCCCAGAAATACGGCTACGGAATCTCCTACCAGCGCTTCGGTCCGCACGCCGCGATGTTCTACCACGGGGGCGAACTCCCCGGCTTCAATTCGTTCATGGGGTATGACCCGGATAACGATGTGACGCTGGTGATTTGGACGAATTTGACCCTCTCGCCAGACGGTAAGACGACGGCGCAGGCATTGTTGCCGACGATGCTCGACGAGATCTACCAGGGGTTGTCGCTCGCGCCTGCCAAGTGACGCCCAAGACCCCACCTGCGGTGTGCAGATAGGGTCTGGCGGTGTTCAGCGAGGACTCAGAAGGGCACGTCCGTGTCATCGCCGAGCCACGGGTGATAGCCGAAGATGGCCGGGCTCTCACGGTCGGTTCCGTAGGGCGTGGCCGGATCGGTATCGGTCACCGCGGGCCGCGCCGACTGCGTCGTCGTAGGTATGTGCACCGGATCGGAGGCGGCACCGGCGGTGGGGGCGAACGCAATGCCGGCACCCACGACCGCGGCAGCCAACAAGGGTGCGGCGTAGTTGATGGTTTTCATCGGTGTCTCAGTGTTGGGCGGAGGTTCAGAACGGGACGTCGATTTGACCGTTCGTGGTGTTGGACTCGTCGTGGTCCGACGTGTGGTAGCCCAACACATACGGGCTGCGGGGGTCCGTGCCGAAGGGCACGATGGGATCGGTGCCCGCAGTGCCGACAGCGGATTGGCTGGAATGCGGTGCCGGCACGGTGGCAGCGCTGGCGACGGGGGCGAGACCGACCGCCCCACCGATCGCGGCGACAACCATCCACGGGGCGAGGTACTTGAGCGTGTCCTTCATGGTGTCCTCCTGGCTTGTTGAGCACCCGGTTGGGCTGGATAAGAGATTGCCGCGTCAGCAAGCCGAAGTCGTCACTGCTGTCACCCGTCGTTCACCTGCTGCTAGCTGGAATCTGCTGCGGTAGCCAACAGGTAAGCCGCAGGTAGGGCAGGACCCCGCAGCGGCATCCGCGGCTGGGCGGTGGCGCCGATCCGCCGCCGTGCGGGCCGCGCACAGCAACCGTCGACGGATCGCGCAGCCCGACACCAGCATGGTCGGACGCGAGCCGGCCCGCGATGAGGCAGAATCGCGCAAGTGACTCCGCCGCAACGCCCCGGGCACCCTGATTGGCGCAGCAGGGGCGCACCACCGCCGCGGCCACCCGGGCCGCCGAGACGGCCGGAGCCTCCAACCGAACGCCTGCGCGGGCCGTATCGCCGCCCGGACGCAGGCCCGACGCAGCGGATACCGCGACCGCCGTCACCCGCCGATGCCTCGCCCACTGAACAGATCTGGCGCACGCCGCCACCCCCACCTCGGCCGCAGACACCGCCGCACGCGTCGCCGGAGCAGAAACCGCGTCGTCGCGGACTGTCCCGGATGTCGATCGTTCTGATCGTCGTCATCGTGATCGCGTTACTCGTGGGTGGACTGGCGGGCGGTGAACTGTACGCGCGGTATCGCGCCGACAAAATCCTGACCGAGGTCGCTCAGTGCGTCGTCCAGGACGGCGCGTCGATCTCGTTCGGGGTGAACCCGCCGTTCCTGTGGCAGCACATCACCGGCCGCTACACCAACATCTCGGTCAAGACCGATGGAAACAGGGTGCAGAGCGCAGACGGCATGACGGCCGACGTGACGCTCGAGGATGTGCGACTGCAGGACTCGGCGAACGGCAAGGGCACCATCGGATCGCTGACCGCGACACTGAGCTGGAAGTCCTCAGGCATCAAGGACACCGTGGCGGCCAACCTGCCCGGCGTCGGGAATCTGGTCACCGGCGTGAGCACCGATGCGTCCGCGGGAACCGTGATCCTGAACGCCGGCGGCGGCAGTGTCACAGCGAAACCTGTTGTGACGGACGGCGATCTGAACCTCGACGTCGTCGACGTCACCGGTATCCTGCCGAAGGACGCGGTGCAGACGGCGCTGAACGGTTTGACCAAGAAGCTGAACGACAACTACCCGCTCGGCATCCACGCTGACAGCGTCAAGGTGACGGACACCGGAGTCGTCGGGACATTCTCCAGTCAGAACGCGACCATCCCGAAAGAAGACGCCAACGCCTGCTTCGCGCGCCTGTAACCGCGAATCAGTCTGCCAAGACCGCGATTTCGTCGCCGAGCTGGTATCCGGGTGCCAGCGGCAGCTCGTCGCCGCTCCAGAACACACCAGGATCGAACCAGTTGTAATGCTTTTCCGTTGACAGCAGCCCCATCTCCTCGTAGGTGATGGCGACGGTCTCCGCGCAGTAGGCCGTTTCCAGCCCGACTTGAAGCGTCTGCTTCTTCTTGCGCTGTGCGGCTTCCCGGACTCTGCTGTGCACGAACGGAAGTCCGCGCGTGAAGTCGGTGACCGCGAGCCGGCCGCGAAACCAGCGGCCGGTCAGTCGCGCGGTGGTGGGAAAAGGAGTGCCGTCCATCCTGGCAACCACCTTCAGCGCGAGGTCCTCTTGCTCGCGGGTGGCGAATGGCGTGAGCTCTCGCAGCCAGCAGCGCTGGTGATAGTTGTTCATCCACCGCTCGACAGCCTGGCGCGCGTCGTGAAGCTGAACCCCGCGGTGGTTACCACCGGTCCACATGTCGGTCAGCTTGTCACCGAGTTCGGCATGCCAGATCAGCGGCGGGAGATCCTCGATGGCGATGGTCATCCCGACGTGGTTGACGGGGGCGTTGCTCATCGTCTGGATCGCCCGATCGGGCCCCGAGGTGCCCCTGAACAGCCAGATATCGCCCGTTCGGGTCTCTTCCAGCGCCCGGCTCAGCGACACGGTGCTTTCCTTCACGGGAGCAGCTTAGGCAAACTGTCGCGATGCGCAGCATCTGGAAGTGGGTCGGACTGGCCGGTGTCGCCGGCGTAGTGGCGGGCGGCGTGCTGGTCGCGCGTGACCAACGCAAGCGCAACTCGTACACCCCCGAGGACATCCGCGCCCGGCTACATCAGCGGGTCGCAGACGCCGACAAGGCAACCTAGGACGCGACGGCGTAGAGCCGGTACGAGCCGGAGAACCCTTTCAACTGGACTTCGCGCCCGTCGTCGAAGGCGATGTCCTCATCGCTGACGGCATCGCGGACGACCTCGCTGACAAGGATCTCGCCGCCGTCGGCCTGCGCGGCCACCCGTGCCGCCATCGCGACATTGCGGCCGAACAGATCGTCGCCGCGGCGTACCGACTTGCCCATGTGGATGCCGATCCGCACGCGAATTCCGTTGGGCCGGCGGTGAAGTGAACGCTGCACATCGATGCTGCACCGCACCGCCTGCTGAGGCTGCGCGAACGCGATCATGAAGCCGTCGCCCTGGCTCTTCACCACATGGCCGGAATGCTTGTTGACGAGCTTGCGAACCAGCTTGTCGTGACTGCCGAGCAGCCGTACCCAGGCGCGGTCGCCGATGCGTTCGTTGAGTGCCGTCGACTCCTCGATGTCGGAGAAGACGATCGCCACCTTCCCGTTGGACGCCACCCGCGCGAGGTCTGGCCGCTCGACCTCCGCCCAGTCGGCCAGATCCTCGATCGACGACCGGACCGCTGCACCGAAGCCGTCTTTGCGAAGGATGTTGGCGGTCTGCCAGACCTGCTTGACAGCCTCGCGGCCACCGGTGAACAGCATGTTCTTGGTGTCCAGGCGCCTGCGCAACTCGTCGAGTTCGTGCTGCTGACGTCTGTAGCTCAGCCCCAGCACCACAAGTGCCACCGCCTCGACCGCGGCGACCGCCGCGAGCACGTAAGCCGCAATCTGCGCTCCGATCACGGGTCAAGTATTGGATGCTCTACTCGTGAAGCCGCAGGCGCCCTACTACGAGAGCCGCTACATCCGCGCCAATCATCCCGGACAACCGCAGGCGGTGTGGCTGCGCGAGACGCTGCTGCTGCCCACGGCCGGTGATCCGGTGGCAGATGTGTGGGTGATGGCGTTCGATCCCGACGGGCAGGGCAATCGGGCGTTCAAGCAGCCCTACCCAATTGACGCGGCCGACTACGACTACGACGAGTGGATCGCCAGGATCGGCGCGACGTCCATTGACGACACGTCGGCGCAGGGCGCCGTGACGGACGGGAACACCTCGGCGCGATGGGATCTGCGTATCGCCCCCGGTGTGGAGGATGCGGTCAGGATGCTCACCGAACGGGCGTACAACGCACGCATTCCGACCGCGAAGACAACGGTGCGCCACCCCTTGGCGCACTTCGACGGGCTGGTGGAACTCGATGACACTCGTCTGGTGCTCGACGACTGGATCGGCAGCGTGAACCACAACTGGGGCACGCGGCACACCCCTGCCTACGCGTTCGGGCAGGTGTGTGGTTTCGACGAATCGCCGGGCTCGACGCTGGAGATCGTCACGGCGCGAGCCGCGATCGGACCGGTGTTGACTCCGGCGGCGACCCTGTTCGTATTCCGGCACGCCGGGCAGGAGTTCGCGGTCCGCTCGATTTTCGGCAGCCTGCAGACCCACGGCAGATACCGGCCGTTCTCGTGGGCCTTCGGGGGGCGCGTCGGCGATCAGATGATCGAGGGCGAAATCGTCGCAGAGCCGTCCGATGTCATCGGGCTGATCTACACCGACACCGACGGTGGCAAGAAGTACTGCTACAACTCGGCGATCGCAACGTGTCGAGTTCAGGTGGCGGGCAAGGCTTTCGAACGCGCGGAGCTGGTGGCTACCCGCAGGGCGATGTTCGAGATCCTCACCGACAAACGGCACGACGAGGTGCCGCTGCTGGCCTGAGTCTGTCGCGAATGTGAACTCATTGCGAGTCTTGGGCCGAAATCTCACAATGGCTTCACGCTCGCGGGGCGTGTCGGTCCGCGTTGCCACAATCTCCGCATGGGGGAGCCATTCATCGGCAATGAAGCGGTCGCATCCGGCCTTCTGACGCCGTACGTGCTCAGAAGCAGATTCTCGGCGCTGCACCACGATGTGTACCTGCCAAAGGACGCCGAGGTCACTTCGATCATTCGTGCCAAGGCCGCCTGGTTGTGGTCGCGGCGGAATGGGGTGGTTGCGGGTCAGTCGGCAGCGGCTTTGCACGGTGCGAAGTGGGTGGACGCGAACGCGCCCGCACAGATCATCTACGCCAATCGCCACCCACCACGGGGGATTCATACGTGGGCGGATCGCTTCGATGACGACGAGGTCGAGGTCATCGACGGAATGCTCGTGACGACGCCGGAGCGCACCGCTTTCGACCTTGCATGTCGATACCCCGTCGGTTCCGCGGTTGCAAAGATCGATGCTCTCGCTCGCGTGACGCGACTCAAGTTGGCAGACGTCGATCTTCTCGGCGAACGGTATGTGGGCCGCCGCGGCATCAAGAATGCTCGCGTTGCCTTGAGCCTCGTCGACGCCGGTGCGGAATCGCCTCGGGAAACGTGGCTGCGGCTGCTGCTGATTCGTGCCGGATTTCCCCGGCCACAGACGCAGATTCCGGTCTACAACGAATACGGCGTCCTCATTGCCGTTCTTGACGTGGGCTGGCAGGACATCAAGGTGGCCGCCGATTACGAGGGCGACCATCACAGGAGCCGCGCACGGTTCAACAAAGACATTCGCCGTCATGAGGAGGTGACCGAGATGGGCTGGATCGACGTCCGTGTCACATCTGAAGACACGGAGGCTGTCATCATCCGACGGCTACAAGCCGCGTGGGATCGCCGAGTGTGAAGTCATTGCGAGTTTTCCGCGGAAAGTTCGCGACGGTTTCACGCTCGCGTTAGAAACCTTCGGTGAGTACCCGATCCAACGTGTCGACGTAGAAGTCGGCCCCTTCGACGTCAATGCACAACGGTGGCTTGGTCTTCAGGATGTTCTGATGGTCGCCGGTCGGCTGAATGATCACCCCGAGTTCCAGCATGCGGTCGCAGATCGCCGAGGTCTCCTGCACGGCAGGCTCCAACGTCGACCGGTCGCGCACCATCTCGACACCCAGATACAGCCCGATGCCGTGGACGGTGCCGATGATCGGGTGTTTGTCCTGCAGCGCTTGCAGTCTTGCCTTCAAATGCGCGCCGACCCGGGCGGCGTTCTCCTGGAGCCGCTCCTCGCGCAACACATCGAGGACTGTCATCCCGATGGCACACGACAACGGACTGCCGCCCGTCGACGAGAAGAAGTAACCCTGCGACCGGAATCCGTCGGCCACCGCGCGACTGGTGATCACCGCGCCCAGCGGATACCCGTTGCCCACCGATTTCGCGATCGAGATGATGTCGGGCACCGCGTCCTGCTGCATGAAACCCCAGAACCACTCGCCAAGACGGCCATATCCGACCTGGACCTCGTCGGAGATCGCGAGTCCGCCCGCGGCCCTCACCGCCGCATAGACCTGTTGCAGGTAGCCGTCCGGCAGCGCCATGCCGCCCGCGTTGCCGTAGACGCTTTCGCAGATGAATCCGGCGGGCGGTCGGCCGTCGGCCACCAGCCGATCGATGACCTCGACGGCCTCGCCCGCGTACCGCACCGCGTCGGCGCCGCGGTATTTGCCGCGGAAGCTGTTCGGTGACTCGACGGTGTGCACCCAATCCGGCCGGGTGGCCAGGGCATTGGGATTGTCGGCCGTGGACGTCGACACCGCGTCCGTACCGTAGGTCCATCCGTGGTACGCCTCGCGGACCGCGACCACATCACGTCGCCCAGTCGCCGCCGTCGCCAGCCGGATCGCCAGATCGCTTGCCTCCGAACCGGAGTTGACCAGGAACACCGTGTCGAGCGGATCGGGCAACAGCCCTGCGAGCCGCTCACTGAACTCGACAACGGCCGCGTAGTTGAACCGTGAGTTCGTGTTCAGCTTGCGCAGCTGTCTGGCCGCGGTGTCCGCGATCCGCGGATGCGCGTGGCCGAGCACCGTCACGTTGTTGACCATGTCGAGGTACGTGCGCCCGGCCGTCGACATCAGATAGTGCCGTCGGCCGCGTTCGATCTGCGGTGGCCTGCGGTAGTAAAACTCCTGCACCGGAGCGAAACTCGCGTCCCGACGCGACAGCAGATCACCGGTGTCGGGTGCCGCCGAGGCCGGCAGCCCGAGCAGCGGTCGCGGATCGCGCGTCAGTGCCAACCAACCGGGCGCATATTCGGGTCGCACCAACGGTGGTGCCACTGACGTGCCGACCGGACGCACCCCAATCTCGACCCAACTGCCTGCCGGTATCTCGGCCAGCGGGTCACCTGCACGCACACTGCCCGACGCCGCGTCGATCCCTGTCAACGTCAGCACGAACTCGGCGCCCCGCACCGTCGACCCGTCGACGTTGCCGTCCCACGGCGCGACGAGCGCCATCGGCGCCGCCGCCCAGACGCTGACGCCGGTGGCCACCACCTCGGGGCTCTGCTGGCTGAGCCTGCGGGTGCGGCTGAGCCGCGCCTGACCGTACTGCGTGACGACAAGTCCGGCACCGGCTTTCACTGCCGCCCTTGCCAGTTCGTCCTCGATGTCGGGCTTCAGCGATCCGTCGTCGGTGAATGCGACGTCGTATACATCCGATGTGGTGGCCAGGTCCAAAGTGACCACCGACCCGGATTCCGCCGCTATGAGCGACCCAGGCAGCGGGTCCGGCGACACGGTGAACCCGAGGTCGGCCTTGATCACCTCGGTCATCACGTCCATCGGGATCGAGGTCGCCTGTTCGAACATCCGCCACTCGCCGCCTGCCTGGTCGACGAGATAGGGATTACCAGGGTCGAGGCCGGCCTGCTGCGCTCCGCTGACGATGAGCACCGCGGCGCGCAGCACCAGCAGGGGCCACAACACTTGCGCCTCTGTCGCCGTCAGCGGTCTTACGGCGTGAAACGCCCTGACGGCAGGCAGGATCGAGACCGGTTCGCTGCCGGGGTGGCCGAGCACCGACGACGCCGTGATCGCGAGGTCGGAGACCGCCCAGGTGTCCGACAGGTCGCCGAAGTCGATGACGCCGTCCGGCCCGGTGGCGGAAAGCACCACGTTCGCGTCGGTCATGTCCAGATGGACCGCCTGCCGCGGCAGGTCGTCGACAAGCGGCGCGACACGTGCCCACGCGTCACGCGTCGCCGCCTCCACCCGGGCCCGATGCAACGGATCGGCGACATACGAAATCAATTCAGCCACAACGGCATCGCCGTAACGCAGATCCCACTGCAGGATTCGGTCCAGGCCGGGATGGCTGAACCCCTCGAGGGCTCGGCTGACCCGCCCGGCCACGTCGCCAAGCCCCGCGACCCTGTCCGGTGACAAGTAGCCCGACTCGTACAACGTCCCACCGGGCAGGTAGCGCAGCAGTCGCACGTACGCAGTACCGTCCACCAAACCGTCAATGGCCGTGCACTTCTCGCCAGCAGCGTTGGGTATCGGCACGGCGATCCGGAGCGCAGGGTCGGCCTCGGCGATCCGTTCCGCCGCCAGATCCTGGGCCTCGATCTCGATGGCGTTGAACGCGGGGTTGGCGATCTTGAGCACGCCAACGATCGCGCCGTCGGCACCGGTCATCACGAAGTTCTTGTCCTGTTGGCTGCCAAGCGACGTCGCGCGGGCCTGCAGTCCGTAATGCCGCGCCACGACCTCCTCGGCCTGCGCCTCGCTCACCTGAGGCGCCGGAAGCTCCGGTGCCTCAAGGAAATTGAACCCGACGCTCACCGGCTGACGAATTGGACGACGGCCTGGGTGAACGCATCGTTGTCGTCTCCTGCCGCGGTATGCCCGGCATCGGAGAGTTCGACGAACTCGGCGTGCGGCACCTTGTGCATGAAGTCCTTCACACCCTCGGGACTGACCACATCGGACAACTTGCCGCGAATCAGCAGGATCGGGATCTTCAGATGCATCGCCGCCCGCTCCAGCTTCTCTTCCCGCACAAACGCGTCGTCGGACGGCGCAGTCAGAAACTTGGGATCCCAATGCCAATACCAGCGGCCGTCGCGCCTGCGCAGGTTTTTCTTCAGACCCTCCGGGCTTCGCGGCTTTGCCCGGTGCGGCAGATACGCCGCGACCGCATCGGCCGCCTCGTCCAGCGTCGCGAAACCGTGCACATGGCTGAACATGAATTCGCGGATCCGGGCGCTGCCGCTCTTCTCGTATCGGGGCACCACGTCGACGAGCACCAGTTTGGTGACGTTCTCCGGGCCCGCCTCATCGGCGGCGAGGATGCCAGTCATGCCACCCATGCTGGCGCCGATCAGGATCACCGGTCGACCGATCTGCTCGCATACGGCCAGCGTGTCCGCACACAGCGCGTCCACGGTGTAGGTCGCGTCGGGGGAGCGGTCGCTGTCGCCGTGACCGCGGCTGTCGAGCGCCACGACGTGAAACCCCCGGTCGGCGAGCACCTGGCCGGTGTTCTTCCACGAGAAGCGGTTCTGCCCGCCACCGTGCAGCATCAGCACCGACGGGCCGGGGGCACCGGGGTTCCATTCGTCGGCGACCAGGACCAGGTCGTCGATGCCGCGGAACTTCACAGTCTGCGGTTCGCTGCGGGTAGTGCTCACGAACGTCCTCTCGGCTGGCCCCGAGCGCTCACGTTACCCAGACGATTATTTGCGCCAATCTTGGGCCCGACAGATGCATAGCTTCCCTAGACTTTCCGATCGTGCAGCCAGATTCCGCCAACGACGACGACCGCGGCTGCATCATCGACGCGGCCTACAGCTGCCTGTCCGAGCCGCACTCCGGCCCGATCTCGGTTGCCGCGATCCTGCAGCGCGCCGGGGTGTCGACGCGGGCCTTCTACCGTCACTTCGAGTCCAAGGACGAGCTGTTCCTGGCGCTGCTGCGACAGGAGAGCGACGCGCTGGCCGACCGGCTCGACCGCATCGTCGATGAGCCAGGCGATCCCGTCGACCAATTGAGGGCGTGGATCCGCGGAATGTTCGGCTGGATGCACGATGAAGAGCTGCGAATGCACCTGACCGTGATCGACTCCGACGAGGTGCGGGCGGCGAAGGGATATCGCGAGACCCGTGAACGCGCGCACCAGGGCCGGGAACGCTCACTGGTCGAGATCATCCGGCGCGGGAAAGCCGATGGGTCGTTTCCGCTGGCCGACCCAGAACACGACGCTGTCGCCATCAGCGCCGTGATCAGCCGTGAGATGGCCAACCAGTCGGCCGGCGACGAGGAGGGTGTGCAACGGTCGCTGGTTTGGGTGCTGGAATTCGCGTTGCGTGCTCTTGGCGCACCCAGGACAACCGCCGGCCGGCGATGAATCTGTAGCGCGCGGACGGTCAATACACCCAGAGCCGTCCATCGACAGGAGTCTGCGATGCCATCCATCACCCCATGCCTGTGGTTCGACGACAACCTCGAAGAAGCCGCGCAGTTCTACACATCGGTCTTCCCGAACTCGTCGATCGAGCAGATCGCGCGCTACACAGATGCCGGTCCCGGAAATCCCGGCGACGTCGTGTGGATTGCCTTCGTACTCGACGGGACGCGGTTCCTCGGCATCAACGGCGGGCCTGCGTTCCAGTTCAGCGAGGCGGTGTCGTTCATGGTCGAGTGCAGGGACCAGGCCGAGGTCGACTACTACTGGGAGCGACTGGTCGACGGGGGCGAGGAGTCCGAATGTGGCTGGCTCAAGGACCGTTTCGGGGTGAGTTGGCAGGTCACCCCGACCCGCGTGCTCGAGTTGACGTCCGATCCCGATCCACCTCGTGCCGCGGCTGCCACGAAGGCGCTGCACGGAATGCGCAAGATCGTCATCGCCGATATCGAGGACGCCGTCAACACATGAGGCGCGCGACGCGGTCCGGGGCGGCGCCTACGTAGCGGTCGATACCGGTCATCTTCGCTGCGGTGTACATCCGTGGTCGGCGAAAACTTCGCTGGCAGGGTCTCGGATGCGCTGTTGCATCGCAATCCGGCTTCGCCCGGCGCCTCATCGCGGAAGTGATGCGCTCAGGCCGAAGCGCTACTCGTCGCAGATGGATCGCGATTCGCGAAGCGCCGAGGCGTCGAACCTACATTTTGCTGACAGGATCGGCAAACCCGCGAAAGTCACGATTGTCACCGGTCCGGGGTGCGTGTTGCCCGGCCAGAAATCGGTGATGTACGGTTCTGCCGCGTCATCCCGTGCAACACTCACAACTTGCGCACCAGGTTGTTCGCGGGAGGTATCGGCAGCCTATGGCGATCAGGGAAACACGAGGGAGGACCCGCTGATGGTCGCTTCCAGTCTCTTAGCCAAACCGGTGCGCGGCTTCGGTGGCTTTTATGCGATGGCGCTCGACACCTTCGTCGCCATGTTCAGGCCGCCCTTCGCGTGGCGCGAATTCATCTCGCAGTCTTGGTTTGTCGCTCGGGTCTCCATCGTCCCGACGCTGATGCTCACGATCCCTTACACGGTGCTGCTGACGTTCACGTTCAACATCCTGTTGACCGAGTTCGGCGCCGCCGATTTCTCCGGCACCGGCGCGGCGCTCGGCACCGTGCGACAGATCGGGCCGATCGTCACGGTGTTGGTGGTGGCCGGCGCCGGGGCCACCGCGATGTGTGCCGACCTCGGCGCGCGCACCATCCGCGAAGAACTTGACGCCCTCCGAGTGATGGGCGTCAATCCTATTCAGGCCCTTGTTGTTCCGCGGGTGCTGGCCGCCACGCTGGTGTCGCTGGCGTTGGCGGCGACGGTGATTCTGGTCGGTTTGGCAGGCGCGTACCTGTTCTGCGTTTACATCCAGCACGTATCGCCGGGTGCGTTCGCAGCGGGGCTGACGCTGATCATCGGAGCGGTGGACGTCACGATCGCGCTGTTGAAGGCCGCGTTGTTCGGCTTGTCCGCAGGCATGATCGCCTGCTACAAGGGCATCTCGGTAGGGGGTGGTCCAGCAGGCGTCGGGATCGCGGTCAACGAAACCGTCGTGTTCACCTTCATGGCGCTGTTCGCCATCAACGTGGTCGCCACCGCGGTCGCGGTGAAGGTGACGATGTGACCGTCTCCCGGCCCCACTCTCAGTTCCCGTGGCTGAAGGCCCGGTATCGGTCGGTGGCGGAGCCGTGGAACCGGATCGGCAGGCAGACGAAGTTCTACGGCACGACGCTGCGCTCGATCCACATCGCCGTGACCTCCTACCGGGTCGAGCTGATCCGACAGATCGCGGCGATGGGCCTCGGTGCGGGCGCGTTGATCGTCATCGGCGGAACCGTCGCCATCGTCGGATTCTTGACCGTGACGACCGGCGCGCTGGTGGCGGTCCAGGGATATACCGACTTCTCCGAGATCGGCGTCGAAGCCCTGACCGGATTCGCCTCGGCGTTCTTCAACGTCCGCCTGATCGCGCCGGCCACCACGGCGGTGGCGCTGTCCGCGACCATCGGCGCCGGTGCCACCGCACAACTGGGCGCAATGCGGATCAACGAAGAGATCGATGCGCTCGAGGTGATGGGCATCCGGTCGGTCGCCTACCTGGCCTCAACCCGGGTGCTGGCCGGTCTGCTCGTCGTCATCCCGCTGTATTGCGTTGGGGTGATTGCCTCGTTCTGGGCGGCGAAGTTCGGTACCACCGTCATCTACGGGCAGTCGACCGGCGTCTACGACCACTACTTCCGTACCTTCCTCAACCCGACCGACCTGATGTGGTCCTTCCTGCAGTGCGTCGTGCTGGCCATCGTGATCATGCTGGTGCACACCTTCTACGGCTATACCGCGCGCGGCGGACCGGCCGGCGTCGGTGAGGCGGTCGGGCGCGCTGTCCGGACGTCGTTGATCGTCGCCGCGTTCGTTCTCGTGATGATGTCGCTGGCCGTGTACGGCCAGTCCGGAAACTTCAACTTGGCCGGGTAGCAGATGGACAGCGACGACACCGGCCTGCACCCAGCGTGGTACACGCTGATCCTGGTGGTGGGCTCCGCCCTGTTGATCTGGCTGAGCCTGTCGCTGTTCGCGGGCACGTTCCGAAGCGAGGTCCCCGTCACGCTGACCTCCGACCGGGCGGGCTTGGTGATGGAGACCAATGCCAAGGTCAAGATGCGCGGAGTGCAGGTCGGGCGGGTCGTCGACATCCACGGCGGCAGGGAACCCGTGTCGTTGAAGCTGGAGATCGACCGCGACCAGATCAAGTTCATCCCGGCCAACGTGGAAGCCCAGATCCGCGCCACCACGGTGTTCGGCGCGAAGTTCGTCGAGCTGGTCTATCCGGAGGACCCCAGCCCGAAGCGGTTGGCCGCCGGTCAGGTGTTGCAGTCGCGCAACGTCAGCACCGAGGTCAACACGGTGTTCCAAAACGTGGTGGCGGTGCTCAATCAGATCGACACCGCCAAACTCAACAGCACGCTGGCCGCACTCGCCGAAGGTGTTCGCGGACAAGGGGAGAAGATCGGCCAGGCCACCACCGACGCCAACGAGGTGCTGCTGCAACTCAATCCGCGCAGCGAGACGATCCGCGCGGACTGGCAGGCGCTGAAAGGCTTCAACGATGCGTACAGCGCCGCGGCGCAAGACATTCTGACGGTGCTGAACGCGGCGAGTACCACCAGCCAAACCGTCACCAATCACACGAAGCAACTGGACGCGTTGCTGCTGGCCACCATTGGGCTGTCCAACAGTGGAATCAACCTGTTGGCGCCGAATCAGGCGAACCTGATCAAGGCCATCAACGTGCTCGAGCCGACGACGGATTTGTTGTACAAGTACAACCCCGAGTACACCTGCCTGCTGATGGGTGCGAAGACCATCCTGGATACCGGAGGGTATGAATCGGCGGGCGGCAACGGTCGGACACTGGTGCTCGACACGTCTCTTTCACTGGGCGACGACCCGTACCACTATCCGGACAACCTCCCGGTCATCGGTGCCAAGGGTGGACCGGGCGGCAAGCCGGGTTGCGGCTCGCTGCCGGACGTCGCGAAGAACTGGCCGGTGCGTAACCTCGTCACCAACACCGGGTTCGGCACCGGCATCGACTGGCGGCCGAACCCCGGTATCGGCTTCCCGGCATGGGCCAACTACCTGCCGGTCACCCGCGCCGTGCCAGAACCGCCGAGCATCCGCAACCTGTTCGGCGGGCCTGCTCCCGGACCGATCCCGTATCCGGGTGCCCCTGCCTACGGCGCCGATCTGTACGCACCGGACGGCACTCCGCTGTGGCCGGGACTTCCCCCTGCGCCGCCGCCAATGGCGCCGCGGGATCCGGGCGCGACGCCGGGGTCGGAGCCGTTCGTTGTGCCCAACCCCGCACAGATGCAGCCGACGCCGCTGCCGCCGGTACCGCTTCCCGAGTTCGCCGCCCCGTCGCCCTAGCCATCCGAAAACCGCAACCGCGAAAGGTAACCAGCCATGAAAGAGAACTTGCGAGCCACGGTGGTGCGCCTCGCTGTCTTTCTGGTTGTGTGCCTGCTCGGCGTGTTCGGGCTGTACGCCGTGTTCGGGCAGTTGCGATTCGGGGAGAAGGCGCACACCTACCGGGCCGCGTTCACCAACGTGACCGGACTGGAGAAGAACGACTTCGTCCGCATCGCGGGCGTCGAGGTCGGGCAGGTGAAAGACGTTGCCATTCAGCCGGATACGACGGCGATGGTCGAATTCACCGCCGACGATTCGGTGGTGCTGACCGAAGGCAGCCGGGCCGTCATCCGGTACGACGACCTCATCGGCGGCCGCTATCTCGCCCTCGAGGAAGGCGCCGGAGGCGTCAAGAAGCTCAACCCCGGCGACACCATCCCGCTGGCCCGCACCTCACCGGCACTCGACCTGGACGCACTGATCGGCGGGTTCCGACCGCTGTTCCGTGCGCTGGATCCCAAACAGGTGAACGCCTTGTCCGGTCAGCTGATTGCGGCACTGCAAGGTCAGGGCGGCACGATCAACTCGTTCCTGGCCCAGACCGCCGCGCTGACCAGCACGCTGGCCGACCGCGACCAGTTGATCGGCGAGACCATCGTCAACCTCAACACCGTTCTTGGCTCGCTCGGTGACCAGAGTGACCAATTCGGCAAGGCAGTCGATGCTCTGGCCGAGCTGACGAAAACGTTGGCAGACCGCAAGCAGGACATCAGCAACGGCGTGGCGTACGCCAACGCCGCCGCCGGAAGCATCACCGACCTGTTGTCCCAAGCGCGGCCACCGTTCGCCAAGACGATCCGCGAGACCGACCGCGCTTCGGCGATCGTCGTCGCCGACCACGACTACTTCGACAACTTCCTCAACACCCTGCCGGATGCGTATCAAGCGCTTGCGCGGCAAGGCATCTACGGGGACTTCTTCAGCTTCTACCTGTGTGACATCGTGCTGAAGCTGAACGGCAAGGGCGGCCAGCCGGTGTACGTCAAGGTCGCCGGCCAGAGCACGGGGAGGTGCGCGCCGCGATGAAGCCATTCGCTGAACGCAACCTTTTCGTCATCGGCGCCATCGGGATCGCCATCACCATCACGATCATTCTGGGCGCGATCAACTACGACAAGCTGCCGTTCCTCAACCAGGGCAAGGAGTACTCGGCTCACTTCGCGGACGCCGGCGGGCTGATGGACGATGCGGCCGTTCAGGTTTCGGGTTTCCAGGTCGGCAAGGTCCAGTCCATCGAACTCGACGGGACACGGGTGCTGGTGAAGTTCACCGTTGACAAGGACATCCGGCTGGGCGACCGCACCGAGGCCGCGATCAAGACCAAGGGGTTGCTCGGCTCCAAGATCCTCGAGGTCACTTCGCGCGGTGACGGCCGGCAGGACGGCACGATCCCGCTCGACCGCACCAGGTCGCCGTACCAGCTACCGGATGCCCTTGGCGAGTTGGCCACCACGATCAGTGGTTTGAACACCGACCAGCTGTCGGACTCGCTGCGGGTGCTCTCGGAGACGTTCGCCGACACTCCGCCCCAGCTGAAGATCGCGGTGGAAGGGGTGGCTCGGTTCTCCCAAACCCTCAATGAGCGCGACGCCCAACTGCGCGGGCTGCTGACCAACGCCGACAAGGCGACCACGGTGCTGGCTGAGCGCAGCAACCAGGTGGTGAGTCTGATCGCGAGCACCAACGCGTTACTCGCCGAACTCCAGACTCAAAGCGCTGCAGTAGATCAGATCTCGGGCAACATCTCGGCGCTGTCGCAACAGCTGCAGGGCTTCATCGGGGAGAACAAGGCGACGATGCGGCCTGCTCTCGAGAAGCTCAACGGGGTGCTGACCATGCTGGACAATCGGAAGGACCGGCTGCAGAAGTCGCTTCACCTGCTCACCGAATATTCGATGTCGCTCGGCGAGTCGGTGGCATCCGGTCCGTTCTTCAAGACCTACGTGTCCAACCTGCTGCCCGGCCAGTTCCTGCAGCCGTTCATCGACGCCGCGTTCTCCGACCTCGGCCTTGATCCGAACGTGAAACTGCCTTCGGAGCTGAGCGATCCGCAGGTCGGCCAGCCGGGGACGCCGGCGTTGCCGGTGCCGTTCCCGCGGACAGGGCAGGGTGGCGAACCGCATCTGACACTGCCCGATGCCATCACCGGCAACCCTGGCGACCAGGGATGCGGTCCGCCCGGCTTGCCGCTGCCAGGGCCGACGGGCTGCTACCCGTACCGCGAGCCGTTGCCTGCTCCGCCGCCGGGCGGTCCGCCGCCGGGGCCGCCCGCGCTGGCGCCGCCGGGGTTGGATTCGACACCGATACCGACGCCGAGCCCCGTCGCGGTGCCCGGTCCTGGGGAGGCGGGTCAATGAGCCGCATCCGTAGAAGCTGGGTTGCCGTCGCCCTCGTGGTGCTCCTGGTGGCCGGTGTGGTCGCGCTGCTGAGAACCAGCGACACCATCAACCGCACGAATGTTGTTGCGTACTTTGAGAACAGCAACGGTATCTACGTCGGCGACGACGTTCGCATCCTCGGCGTCAACGTCGGTAAGATCACCGAGATCCAGCCGCAGCCCGAGCGGGTGAAGATCTCGTTCTACTACGACAACAAGTACAAAGTGCCTGCCGATGTGAAGGCGGCGATCCTGTCGCCGACGCTGGTGACTGCGCGCGCCATTCAGCTCACCCCGGTCTACACCACCGGGCCGGTGCTCAAGGACAACGCGGTGATCCCGCGGGAGCGCACCGCGGTGCCGGTCGAATGGGACCAGGTCCGCCGGGAATTGGAGAAGCTGGCACAGACGCTTCAGCCGACGGAGCCTGGTGGAGTGGCGCCGCTGGGCTCGGTGATCAACACCACCGCGGACAACCTCCGCGGGCAAGGCGCCAACATCCGCGACACGGTGATCAAGCTGTCGCAAGCGTTTTCGGCGTTGGGAGACCACAGCACCGACATCTTCTCGACGGTCAAGAACCTGGCGACATTGGTTTCGGCGCTGCAGGACAGCACCGACCTGATGCGTCAGCTCAACCAGAACCTGGCATCGGTGACGGGATTGCTTGCCGACGATCCCAACGAAGTGGCCGACGCGGTGAGGGACCTCAACGCCGTCGTGCCGCAGGTGCAGCAGTTCGTCGCCGACAACCGCGAGGCGCTCGGTACCACATCGGACAAGCTGGCGGGTGTGACCCAGGCGTTGAACGACAGCCTCGCCGACGTCAAGCAGTTCCTGCACGTCGCACCCAACACGTTGCAGAACTACGTGAACATCTGGCAGCCCGCCCAGGGCGCGGTGAGCAGTGTGCCGATGATCAACAACTTCGCCAATCCGATCTCATTCCTGTGCGGGGCGATTCAGGCCGCCTCCCGCCTGGGCGCCGAGGAGTCGGCGAAGCTGTGCGTGCAGTACCTGGCGCCGATCATCAAGAACCGGCAGTACAACTTCCTGCCGGTGGCTCAGAACGTGTTCGTCGGCGCCACGACGCGGCCGAACGAGCTGACCTACAGCGAGGACTGGCTGCGTCCGGATTACATTCCGCCGCAACCGCCGCCGGGCGCCGCGCCGCCGCCTCAGGCGGCCGAACCCCCGCCGCCGCCCGGGCCGCCGCTGGCCGCGGAGGCCCCGATCGCGACGAACCCGGCTGACGGGCTGAGCGGCATGATGGTGCCGCCTGGGACAGGACCATGATGCGCGCCAACGGGATTCGTGTTGCGGTGGGCATGCTCGTGCTCGCCCTCTGCTTGGCGGGCTGCAGCGACTGGCGAGGGTTGAACTCGATTCCGCTGCCCGGTGTGCAGGGCGTTGGTCCTGGCTCGTTCACGATCCAGGCGCAGATGCCGGACGTTGACAACATCGAACAGAACTCACGCGTGCGCGTCGGCGACGTGAACGTCGGCACGGTCACCAAGATCGAGCGTCAGGGCTGGCATGCGCTGGTGACGATGAAGCTCAACCGCGACGTCGAACTGCCGGCCAACGCGACCGCCACACTGGGCCAGACCAGCTTGCTGGGGTCACTGCACATCGAACTGGCCCCGCCCAAAGACGTGCCGCCCCAAGGCAGACTGCACGAGGGCTCGCTGATTCCGCTGGCCTCGTCGGGTAAGTACCCGAGCACCGAACAGACGTTGTCGGCAATTGCGCTGCTCCTCAACGGCGGTGGAATCGGCAACATCCAAGACATCACCGACGCGCTGAGCATCGCCTTCGCCGGGCGGGAGAACGACCTGCGAAGCCTGATCCAACAACTCGACAAGGCCATCGGCTACCTCGACGACCAGAAAGACGACATCATCGCGGCCACCGAGAGCCTGAACAACCTGGTCGGCCAGTTCGCGGCGCAGAAACCGGTGGTGGACAAGGCATTGAAGACCATTCCCGACGCGCTCGTGGTGTTGAAGGATCAGCGCAACAACCTCTCGGATGCACTCGCGCAACTCGGCAAGTTCAGCGCGCTTGCCGCCGACTCGGTCAACCAGACCAAGGACGCGCTCGTCCAGGAGCTCAAAGACCTTGGCCCGGTGCTGCAGTCACTCGCCGACTCCGGCCCGGCGTTGACTCGGGCGCTGAGTTTCCTGCCCACGTTCCCGTTCCCCAAGGAGACGCTCACCAACTGGATGCGCGGCGACTACGCCAACCTGACGTTGATGCTCGACCTGACGCTGAGCCGGATCGACCAGGGCATCTTCACCGGTTCGCGGTGGGAATGCGATCTGACCTGGCTAGAGCTTCAGTGGGGTCGCACCATCGGTCAGTTCCCCAGCCCCTGCATGTCCGGCGGCCCTGGCACCGCAGGCAATCCGCTGATCGCTCCGTACCGATTCGATCAGGGGCCGTGACATGATTCTGACTCGGAGAATCGTGATCCAGATGGCGATCTTCGCCATCATCGCGACCACCGCGCTCGCCGTCATGCTGTTCGGCTACATGCGCGTGCAGGACATGGCGGGGCTCGGGCAGTACAAGGTGAAGCTGGAACTGAACGAAACCGGCGGCCTCTACCCGCGGAGCAACGTCACTTATCGCGGCGCACAGGTCGGCATCGTCGACAGCGTCAGGTTGACCGACACCGGCGTGCAGGCGGTCCTGTCGTTGAACAACAACGTGGAGATCCCCGCCGACCTGACAGCCGAGGTCCACAGCGTGTCCTCTGTCGGTGAGCAATTCGTCCAGTTGATCCCGCGCAGTGCCAGCGGTCCGTCGTTGAAGGACGGCGACGTGATTCCCGCGGACCGCACGACGGTGCCGACGGACATCAACAAGGTGCTGACCGACACCACCCGTGGGCTACAAGCGATTCCGCAGGAGAATCTGAAGACCGTGGTGGACGAGGCCTACGTCGCAGTGGGCGGTCTCGGCCCGGAGTTGCGTCGGTTGGTCAACGGCAGCACCACGCTGGCGATCGACGCGCGCAAGAATCTCGATCCACTGACCACGCTGATCGACCAGTCCAAACCGGTGCTGGACTCGCAGACCGACACCGCGCCCTCCATCCAGGCGTGGGCGTCGAACCTGGCGAGCGTCACCGGCCAACTGCAGAGCCAGGACCGCGCCGTCGCCGGCATCTTGGAGAACGGCCCCGGCGCCGCCGACGAGGTGCGCGCATTGTTCGACCGGGTGCAGCCGACGCTGCCGATCGTGCTGGCCAACCTCGTCAGCATCGGTGAAGTGGCCGTTACCTATCGGCCGAGTCTCGAACAGCTCCTTGTGCTTCTGCCGCAGGGCACCGCGGTGACCCAGGCCGTCGGCGTGCACAAGCGCAACACAAAACAGGATTACGAAGGCGATGCCTTGACCTTCAACCTGAACCTGATGATTCCGGCGTTTCCCGCGCCGATACCGCTGCCCCCACAGCAGCTGCCGCCGCCGTGCACCACCGGCTTCCTGCCCGCCCAGCAGCAGCGGGTGCCCACGTTTGTGGACTACCCCGACAGGCCGGCGGGCGACCTGTACTGCCGGGTGCCGCAGGACGCGCCGTTCAACGTGCGCGGCGCGCGCAACCTGCCATGCATCACCGTGCCAGGCAAACGCGCGCCGACATGGCAGCAGTGTGAGAGCAACGAGAACTACGTGCCGCTCAATGACGGCTACAACTGGAAAGGCGATCCCAACGCGACACTGTCCGGGCAATCGGTCCCGCATGTGCCGCCGGGGTCGCCACCTGCGCAAGCAGCTCCACCGCCGGGCCCGGCACCGCCGCCGATAGCGGCCGCCGAGTACGACCCAGCGACTGGCACGTACGTTGGACCGGACGGACGTGTGTACACACAGTCCAACCTGGCCCGCAGTGCCACAGAGGAGCAAACATGGCAGACGATGCTGCTGCCCCCGGCGGGGAAGTGAGCGAGTCGACCGCTACCGATCCGGAATCGAGCGGTGTCGAGGTGTCGGATGCGGTCGCCGCCGATGAGGTGACCGACTCGGCCGAGGACACCGAACACCCCGGCGAGGCGGCCAAACCGGCCAAGGCGCCGATGTCGCACGTAATGCTCGGGGCGATCATCGGCATCGTCCTGGTGGTGGCGCTCGCCGGGCTGACGGGCTGGCTGGGCTTCCGCGCCTACCAGTCGCATCAGACCGACGAACGAGAGAAGCTCTTCCTCCAGGTCGGCAGGCAAGGTGCGCTGGACCTGACCACGATTGACTGGCAACACGCGGACGCCGACGTGCAGCGCATCCTGGACTCCGCGACCGGCACGTTCTACGACGACTTCCAGCGGCGCGCGCAGCCATTCACCGAGGTCGTCAAGCAGGCCCAGTCCAAATCCGAGGGCAGCATCGCCGAGGCCGGGCTGGTGCCGGAATCGATCACCGACAACGGGGCCGACGTGTTGGTCGCGATGACGGTCAAGACCGCCAATGCCGGTGCGCCAGAACAAGCGCCGCGGGCCTGGCGGATGCGCATCTCGGTGGAGAAGGTCGGGGACGAGGCCAAGGTCGCCAACGTGGAGTTCGTGCCGTGACCAACCACAGCAAGGACGAGACCGCGGAGGAAGACACCACGGTGCCCACCGACACCGACACCACCACCACCGACGCCGACGCCGACGTCGACGCCGAGAAGGTGGAGGACACGGTCGCCGACGAGGCGACGGAGGCCGGCGAACCGACCAAATCGAGGCGGCGGATCCAATGGGCGCGGATCTTCGTCTTCGGTGTGCTGCCCGCGGTGGCGCTGCTGCTGGCGCTGGGCGCGGGATACCTGAAGTGGATGGACAATTCGGTGCGCGACAACCAGCTTGCGCGCAAGGAATCCGTGCAGGCCGCCAAGGACAGCACGGTCAAACTGTTGTCGTACAAGCCCGAAACCGTCGAGCAGGAACTCACAGCCGCGCGTGACCTGTTGACCGGCGACTTCCGCGACTCATACACCTCGTTGACCAACGACGTGGTGATTCCCGGCGCCAAACAGAAGCACATCTCCGCGGTGGCAACGGTTCCCGTGGCGGCATCGGTGTCAGCCAACCCCCGGAAAGCCGTTGTCCTGGTGTTCGTCAACCAGACCGTGGTCATCGGGCAGGATGCGCCCACCGACACCGCGTCCAGCGTGCGGGTCACCCTGGAGAAGGTGGGCGACCGCTGGCTGATCTCGAAGTTCGATCCGGTCTAGCGTGCTCGAACCTCAGTGGCTCGACGTCTCGGCGCCGGCCGTGCGGCTGCGCGCGTTGACTTGGGGACCCGTCGGCGCGCCGAGCGTTGTGCCTGCACGGTTTTCCTGACACCGCCTACGGGTGGCGAAAACTCGCGCCCGCCTTGGTCGATGCCGGCTGGCGCGTGGTCGCACCGTTCATGCGCGGCCATGCGCCCTCGTCGCTGCCCTCGGACGGCAGCTACCACGTCGGTGCGTACATGGATGACGCGCTTCGGGTGCTGCAGGCCGCGGGTCCGACGGGGCGTGACGTGTTCATCGGTCACGACTGGGGAGCGATCGCAGGCGCCGGACTGGCAGCGATGCCCGAGACGCCGTTCAGTAAGGCGGTGATCATGTCGGTGCCGCTCGGCGCTGCGTTCCGTCCGTTCGGCAGGTTGCCGCAGTCGGGAAGTCTTGCCGCGAAGCTGCCACGTCAGTTGCTGCTCAGCTGGTACCTCATGTACTTCCAATTGCTCTGGCTGCCAGACCGTTCCGCGTCCTGGGTGATCCCGAAGCTGTGGCGGCGATGGTCGCCGAGCTATCACGCCGCCGAGGATCTACGCTACGTCGGCGACGCGATCGGTGCGCCCGCGCGGTGGCGGGCCGCACTCGGGTACTACCGCGCCACCATCCGCGGCAGCAGGCCGCCGGCCCGCTACGCGGAACTCGGCAAGCACTGGCTGGACGCGCCGCGGCTGCCGACGCTGTATCTGCACGGCACCCACGACGGCTGCTCCGAGGACTACACGCCGTGGATCTCGCGGGTGCTCCCCGATGACAGCGAGATCGCGCTGATCGAAAACGGCGGACACTTCCTGCAGCTGGATCAGGCCGACGTGGTAGGGCGCCGCATCGTCGACTTCGTCGGGCGGGCCTGCCAGCCCGCTACTTCGCCAGCCCGGGGTGGTTGCGTGCTACCAGTCGAGTGATCAGCGCGCGTGGCAGAAGGTGATTGGCCGCCGCCGCGGTTCGGTTCGCCGCACCGGGAATGATCACGCCCTTGCCCGACGCCAACCCGTCGACCGCGGCTTTGGCCACCGTGTCCGGCTTCTTCCATAGGAACTTGGGCAGCGACTTCTCGGCTTCCTCGTCGGGGATGCCTGCCGCCTCGCCGAAGCCGGTCCTGACGGGGCCCGGGCACAGCGTCGCGGCGCTGACGCCGGTGCCGCGCAACTCTTCTCGCAGCGCGTGGGTGTACGACAGGACGAACGCCTTGGCCGCGCCGTACGACGCCTGCCCTGGCACGGGGCCGAACGCTCCGACCGACGCGACGTTCAGCACCGCGCCGCGGCCGCGCTTGACCATCTCAGGGACGAACCGGCTGCACAGGTCCACCACGGCGGCGACGTCGACCTCGACCAGGTTCAGTTCGGCCTTGGGATCGCAATTGGCGATGGCGCCGAGGGTCGCCAGTCCGGCGTTGTTGACCAGGACGTCGGCCATGACACCCAGCGCGGCCACCTGGTCGGGCAGCGTCGCGCGGTCATCGCGATCGGAGAGGTCGACCGGCAGCACGTGCGCCAGGCCGCCGAAGTCTTCCGCCAGTTCTCGCAGCCGATCGGCCCGCCGCGCGACGAGGACCAATCGGTATCCGCGGCGGGCGAATTCGCGGGCGATCTGTTCGCCGATACCCGACGACGCACCGGTCACGATCACGACGCCGTCGTCGCGCTTGGGCGGAAGCATGTGGCAGACAATAGCCTGGACCCATGATGGTCCGTCGGCTCTCGGCGGTCGATGCGCAAACATATTGGATGTCGGCCAAGATCCCCAACGATCAGTTCCTGCTCTACGCCTTCGCGGGCGTGCCTGCCAATCTGGGGCAGGCGGTGGACGGGATCCTGCGCCGGGCCCGGACCGCCGCCGAGTTGAGGATGCGGATCGAGGACCGGGGTCGCCTCACGTATCCCGCATGGGTGCGGTCGGACATCGATGCCGACCACATCGTGGTCCATGGCCAGCCCGGCGGCTGGGCCCGCTGTCTGGCCGCCGTCGCCGGGTTGGCCGAGCACCAACTCGATGCGCGCCGGATGGCGTGGCGGCTGCACGTGTTTACCTCCGTAGCAGACGTGCCCGGTGTCGGCGTCGGGACGGTCGCAGTGCTGCAGGTCGCCCATGTGCTGGGCGACGGCATCCGGTCCTCGGCCCTGGCGGCGTGGCTGTTCGGCCGCGCGGCAGAGGTGTTGGCTGTTCCCGCGCCACCGCCGTTGCGGGGCGCGGCACTGCCGTGGCGAGCCTTCACCGCGGCCATGGCGCATCGGCGACTGGTTCGTGATGTCGAAGCGGGACTGGTCCCCCCGCAAGCAGATTCGCGCCCGGCGCTGCGCAGCAATGTACGCCCCGACGGGGTGCGCAGCATCCGCACGGTGGTCCGCAACCGTGCCGCGCTGCGGGGGCCCACGATCACCGTCGGGGTGCTTTCCGCGGTGTCCACCGCGCTGTCGGCGCATTTGCGTGAACTCGGCGACGACCCCTCGGCGCTAGGCGCCGAAGTGCCGATGGCCAAGGCCGGTGTCCGCAACGCGCACAATCACTTCGGCAACGTCGGCGTCGGGCTGTATCCGGATCTCGCGGTCGACGCGCGCATCGCCAGGATCCTCGAGGACATGGCCGACCGGCGCCGAAGGGCGGCGCATCCGGCGATGCTGGCCGCGAGCCGAGCTGCCGCCTCGGTTCCCGCCCCGCTATTACGTTGGGGCGTAGCGCAATTCGACCCGATGCTGCGGTCGCCGACCGTCACCGGCAACACCGTGGTCTCCAGCGTCAATCGCGGTTCGGCTGACCTGCGTTTCGGCGGGTTGCCCGTCGCGCTGACCGCCGGTTATCCGGGATTGTCGCCGATGATGGGCCTTACGCACGGTGTGCACGGCATCGGCGACACCATCGCGGTCAGCGTGCACGCCGCCGAATCGGCGGTCGGTGACGTCGACGCCTACGTCGAGCGACTCGAGGCCGCGCTGTAGGTCCCACGCAGCGAGTCGATGCCGACGTCGAGCGCCGCTTCGAGATAACCGAGATCGCCGGTGGCCAGCATCACGCCGACTCCACCCTGAATCCCGGCAAGCATCGCGGCGGCCACCTTGTCGGCGTCCAGGTGCGGGTTGACTTTGTCTTGTGATTGCATGTACCGCACCCCGGCCGCGATCTCGTCATGCCACTTGCGCATCAGCGCTGCCGTGACCGCCTGGGCGCCCGGCGTCGTGCGGCCGATCTCCGACATCAGCACCGCGAGTGGGCAGTGTTGGCCCTGCCTGCGGTACCGGTCCACCACGGTGTCGCGCCACCGTTGCCACGCCGCCCATGACGTCAGCGCGCCCAGATGGGGCTGCTGATCCTCGAGCACCATCCGCGCCTCGTGTTCGGCGACGGCCAGCAGCAATTGCTCCTTGCCGTCAGGGAAATAGTGAAACAGTTGGCTTTTGGAGGTATGGGTGCGTGCCCGGATGTCGTCGAGCGTCGCGACGGCGACACCGTGCTCGCGGATCTCCGACGCCGCGCCCTCGATGATGCGTTGTCGGGTGGCGCGGCCCTTGGCGGTCAGTTTCTGGACTTGCAGGTCCATTTTTACGAGCGTACCAGTTGAGCCATGAATTCCACGATCAAGCGGCTGAGTGCCCGCACAGCATTGGTTACCGGTTCGACAGGCGGTCTCGGCGTGGCGATCGCCTCGGCGCTGGCGGCCCAGGGTGCGTTCGTCATCGTCAGCGGGCGCGACAAGGTGCGCGGTGATGCGGTGGTCGCAGACATCCGATCCGCCGGCGGCTCGGCCGAATTCGTCGCGGCCGACCTCGGCGCGGGGGAGCGGGAGGTGCGCCGGTTCGCCGAGGAAGCCGTCGCCGCCGCGGGCGGCCGGATCGACATCCTGGTCAACAACGCCGCGATGCTGTTGATGCCGACGCCGACCGGCGAGATTTCCGAAGGGGTGCTGCGGGATGCCTTCGCGGTGAACGTTTTTGCGCCATTCCTGCTGACTGGGCGGCTGGCGCCTGCGATGGCGCAGCGCGCTGACGGCGTGATCGTCAACGTCGGATCCATCTCAGGGTTGCGGGGCAGCGCCGGTTCGGCGATCTACTCGGCCAACAAGGCGGCGATCCACTCGTTCACTCAATCGTGGGCCGACGAGTACGGGCCGGCCGGCGTCCGGGTCAACGCCGTGGCGCCGGGACCGATCGCCACCGAACGCCAGGAGCAGTTCGCCGACCACGTCGCCCCGATGCTCGCGCACATTCCGTCGCGCCGGATGAGCACGCCCGCCGAAGTCGCGGCGGCAGTGGTTTTCCTGGCCAGCGACGACGCCGCAAACATCCACGGAACCGTGCTCGGCGTGGACGGGGGCTGGTCGGCGGCTTAACACATGGCTTAGATTTTGTTGCATGACTGACCACACGGCGATCGACACCGGACTGCTGATTCTGCGGGTGGTGCTTGGGCTGACCTTGGCCGCCCATGGCTACAACAAGTTCTTCGGCAAGGGCGGCTTGGCCGGCACCGCGGGCTGGTTCGACAGCATGGGCATGAAGCCGGGCATGTTCCATGCCCGGGTCGCGGCGACTGCGGAGATGTCGTCGGGCATCGGGTTGGCGGTGGGGCTGTTGACACCGATTCCGGCCGCGGGGTTCGTCGCGCTGATGTTCGTCGCCGCGTGGACCGTGCACCGGCCCAACGGGTTCTTCATCGTCAAGGAGGGCTGGGAGTACAACCTGATCCTGGCGGCCTCGGCGGTGGCGGTGGCCACGATCGGGGCAGGCAAGTTCAGCCTGGACTACGCGTTGTTCTCCACCGCGGGGTTCTACGACTACTTGCATGGGTGGTGGGGTCTGCTGATCTCGGTGGTGCTCGGTCTGGTCGGCGGCATCGGCCAACTCGCCATCTTCTGGCGACCGCCCGCGAAAGTCGAAGCCTGACACCGCAAGTCACGCGAGTGCAGGTGACCGATCACCGGTCACCTGCATCCGTCGGGTCGAGTTAGCGGCTGTTCTTGCCGAGCAGGCTGTTCAGCAGGCCCGAAACCGCCCTGCCAGTCTGGGTCAGTGCGTACGAGCCCGCCCGGCCGGTCTGCGTCAATGCGTACGAGCCCGCCCGGCCCGCCTGCACGCTGTAGTAGGTACCCGCGTGGCCAACCTGATGGTTCAAGAAGGTGCCAAGGTGTCCGAGCTGATGGTTGTAGTACGTGCCGGCATGACCGATCTGTTGGTCGATGGTTTCCCCAGGTGCAGCCGACGCCGTACCTGCGCCCGTCAGCGCGATACCGCCGGACACGATCGCCGTTCCGCACACCAGAGCGGCCCTGGAGAGCAGTCGGTTCACCCCGCCTTTACGTTGCATGGCAATATCCCCTTTTCCTGTCCGCACTTCCGCCCAGCAAATGATTCTGTCGGGCGCGAATGAGGGTTAACCATCCTGATCGCCGTTGAAACCGTGATTCTTCAAAAACTTCATCGGTTTGCCGCGGCCGACACTTTTACCAGCGAGTCTTGGGTACAGGGCCACAGGTGGGTTAACCACGTGAGGTACGAGCGGCTGTGCTCTGGCCGCATAGCATGGCGAATGCACGAGGGACGAATGGCATCCAGTTAACGAGCCAAGTGTCGTGATTTGCCGTTCGTGGTTAAGTCGTTGGATTGGCGTCGTCGGGGGTTTGTCCGGGACAACACACTGGTTGCTGTCACGACGTCGCCACGCAGAAATGTGCGCCCTGCACCAGCGCCAAGGTGGTCGTTGGCCAAAGCTATTCCACTCGGCTAGAACACGTTCTAGTCTCATCCGACATGGGGTTTCTGAGGCAGGACGCGCCCGTCGTCGACTACCAGGAATGGCACAAGGGCACCCGCGCCGAGAAGATCGTGCCGATGGCTCGGCACTGGGCCGAGGTGGGCTTCGGCACCCCGGTCGTGCTGCACCTGTTCTACGTCGTCAAGATCCTGCTCTACGTACTGGTGGGCTGGCTGTTCGCGCTCGCCACCAAGGGCATCGACGGCTTCACCAATGTCGGCCAGTGGTACGCCGAGCCGATCGTGTTCGAGAAGGTCGTGCTCTACACCATGCTGTTCGAGGTGATCGGCCTTGGCTGCGGATTCGGCCCGCTGAACAACCGGTTCTTCCCGCCAATGGGCTCCATCCTGTACTGGCTGCGCCCCAACACGATTCGGCTGCCACCCTGGCCCACCCGGGTGCCGCTGACAAAGGGCACCACCCGAACGCCTTTCGACGCGCTGCTCTACGGGGCGCTGGTCGTCGTGCTCGTGATCACGCTGCTGTCCGATGGCACCGGGCCGCTGCCCGCGCTGGACACGACGGTCGGCGTGCTGCCGATGTGGCAGATCTGGACGGTCCTCGGCCTGCTCGCCGTGCTCGGACTGCGCGACAAGGTCATCTTCTTGGCCGCACGCGGTGAGGTGTACGCGTCGTTCACGGTGGCGTTCCTGTTCGCCGGCTACGGCGTGGACATGATCATCGCCGCCAAGCTGGTGTGCCTGGTCATCTGGCTGGGTGCCGCGACGTCGAAGCTCAACAAGCACTTCCCGTTCGTGATCTCGACGATGATGAGCAACAACCCGGTGTTCCGGCCGCGGTTCATCAAGCGCAAATTCTTCGAGCACTTCCCGGACGACCTTCGGCCAGGGTGGCTGTCGCGGTGGCTGGCGCACTTCAGCACCGCGATCGAGGGGCTGGTGCCGCTGGTGTTGTTCTTCTCCCATGGCGGCTGGCCGACGGCGATCGCTGCGTTCGTGATGCTGTGCTTCCACTTCGGCATCCTGTCGTCGATCCCGATGGGTGTGCCGCTGGAGTGGAACGTCTTCATGATGTTCTCCGTGCTGGCGCTGTTCGTCGGCCATGCCGAAGTCGGCGTGAGCGATATGACGACACCGCTGCCGGTGCTGCTGTTCGCCGTTGTCGCGGGCACGGTCGTGGTGGGAAACCTGTTCCCGCGCAAGGTGTCCTTCCTGCCAGGCATGCGGTATTACGCGGGCAACTGGGACACCGGTCTGTGGTGCGTCAAGCCGTCGGCCGCGGAGAAGATCGAGAAGCACATCGTGTCGATCGCGAGCATGCCGCAGGCGCAGATGGAGCGGTACTACGGCAGCCCGGAGACCGCGCAGATGTACCTGTATATGGGATATGCGTTCCGCGCCTTCAACACTCACGGCCGCGCGATGTTCACACTCGCCCACCGGGCCATGGCGGGTCAGAACGAGGACGACTATGTACTGACCGACGGTGAGCGGATCTGCTCGACGGCGATCGGCTGGAATTTCGGCGACGGTCACATGCACAACGAGCAACTGATCGAGGCCCTGCACGAGCGGTGCCAGTTCGAGCCGGGCGAGGTCCGCATCGTGTTGATCGACGCGCAGCCCATCCACAAACAGCGGCAGGAGTACCGGCTCGTCGACGCGGCCACTGGCGAATTCGAGAGCGGCTATGTCAAAGTCGCCGACATGGTGACCCGCCAACCGTGGGACGACACCGTGCCGGTGCACGTGTACAGGAGCGACCACGTCTCGGCATCCTGAGCCGGTATCGGTGTGGTTCGACGGGACCGGGCAGGTTCAGAGCGACCTCGGGCCCGTCGACAGGAACTGCGTGGTGCGAGTGATCGGCGGGCACTGTCCGGACCGTCACCAGTGTGTGCTGCTGTACCGCGAGCCGGGACCGCGGTTGTTGTACGGCAGCGATCTGATGTCGGAACTCGACGACGAACGCGGCCTGTACTTCGAGACGCACGCCAAACACTTTGGCGACGACTTGATTTCGACTTCCGTCGACCATGTCGGTGCCGACGGTCGTCCCGGTAGTTGGCGCTACCGGCTGTTGCCGATGCGGTGGAAGACCGAGGACGGGTTCGTGGAGACGTCGACCCGATTGGCGGTGTGGCCGGACTAGCAGCCGAGACTGCGCACAGATCGCGATTGCGCCGCGAAACGCGATCTCCCCGCAGTCTCGGCGAAGAGGTGTGTGGTGGCTAGGCGTCAGCCCATCACGTCGCGGACCTTCACGGTCTCCAACCCCTCCAACAGCAGGCTGCGTGCGACGTCGAGGTGCTTGCGCCAATGCGCCTCGGCGGCCTCACCGTCGCCCGACCGCAACAACTTCATCAACCGCCCGTAGGACCGCATCAGCTTGTCGTAGTCCGCCTTCGACACCGGTCGGCGTTCCTTGAACAGAAACGCGGTGTGCCGCACGGTGATCTCGTGCAGCATGCCTGCGATGATCGCCAGGGTCGCGTTGCCCGACAGTTCCACCATGCGACGGTGGAAATCGCCCGTGGTTTCGGCCAGCCTGCCCGACTGCCATCCCGTCGGGATGTGTTCGGCAAGCATCTTGTCCAGTTCCTCGAACGCCTCGGGCGTGCCGGACTCCGCGAGCAGGCGGGCCGCCATCGGCTCGATGCCCGCCTGGGCCACCATGACGTCGGCGATGGTCGCACCGGTCAGTTCGAGCAGCAGACCGGCGGGGCGTGCGACGATCTCCGCGCCGGGCACCCGCACGCGGGCCCCGGTACGCGAGCCCCGTCGCACCTCGACCAGCCGCTCCGATTCGAGCACCCGCACCGCTTCCCGCAGCGTCGGACGGCTGACGCCGAAATGGGCCATCAGCTCTGCCTCGTTCGGCAGGAAGTCGCCGTCCTTGAGTTGCCCGTCGACAACCATGCGGCGCAGCGTGCCCGCGACCAGCTCGGCAGTCTTCGGCGAGCGGACGGTGGCCCCGGCACCGACGCCGTCCGGCCCGATCATGGGCGCCAGCGGTGTGCTTCGCGTCACAACTTCTCCCAAAACAGTGGCCCCCGAGCTATGCAACTCAGTAAACCATGTCGGGGGACGTGGACCGGCTACCAGCCTACCAACCAGCAGGTTGACCTAGTAAACCTTGTTGATCTACCTTCGGGGAAACACCGCTATTCAAAGGAGAAGTGTCATGGCTGAAGCCGTCATCGTCGAGGCTGTGCGCTCGCCGGTTGGCAAGCGCAACGGCGGACTGTCCGGTGTCCATCCCGGCGAATTGTCCGCGCAGGTGCTCAACGGCCTCGTCGAGCGCACCGGCATCGATCCCGCGATCGTCGACGACGTCATCTGGGGTTGCGTCATGCAGGCAGGCGAGCAGGCGCTCGACATCGCTCGCACGGCCGTGCTGGCTGCCGGGTGGCCCGAGAGCGTGCCCGGTGTGACCGTCGACCGCCAATGCGGGTCGAGCCAGCAGTCCATCCACTTCGCCGCCGCGGGCGTGGTCGCCGGCCACTACGACGTCGTCGTCGCCGGCGGTGTGGAGTCGATGTCGCGCACCCCGATGGGTTCCTCGCTGGCCAACGGCGGACATCCCTACCCGGAGGCGTTCCGCAACCGCTACAGCCAGACCCCAAACCAGGGCATCGGCGCCGAGATGATCGCCGAGCAGTGGGGCTTCGACCGGACCGCCGTTGACTCGTTCTCACTCGGATCCCACGAGAAGGCGGCGGCAGCACAGGACTCCGGTGCGTTCGACGACCAGATCGTCGCCATCAAGGTGAAGGACGAGGAAGTAACAAGCACAGTGCTCAAGGACGAGGGCATCCGCCGCGGCACCACCATCGAGAAGATGGGTGAGCTGAAGCCTGCGTTCAAGGAGGGCGGCGTGATCCACGCAGGCAACTCGTCGCAGATCTCCGACGGTTCGGCCGCGATCCTGTTCATGTCGGCGGAGAAGGCGAAGTCGTTGGGCCTCAAGCCGCTTGCCAAGGTGCACACCGCGGTGCTGGCCGGCGCCGATCCGGTCATCATGCTGACCGCACCGATCCCGGCAACCCAGAAGGCGCTGAAGAAGTCGGGCCTGAGCCTCGACGAGATCGGCGTGTTCGAGGTCAATGAGGCGTTCGCCCCGGTGCCGCTGGCGTGGCTGAAGGACATCGGCGCCGACGAGAAGAAGCTCAACCCGAACGGCGGCGCGATCGCGCTCGGCCACCCGCTCGGCGGTTCCGGCGCGCGCATCATGACCACGATGCTGTACCACATGCGGGACAAGGGAATTCAGTACGGCCTGCAGACGATGTGTGAAGGCGGTGGCCAGGCCAACGCCACCATCATCGAGCTGTTGTGAGGGTTTGAGGTGTCCGACTCCTCACCGATCGTCGTCGGACGAGATGTTGTGGCCCCCGCCGCTCTGACCGAGCGGCGGGGCAACGTACTCATCATCACGATCAATCGGCCAGAAGCCCGCAACGCCGTCAACAGCGCGGTGAGCACCGCTGTCGGTGACGCACTGCAGGCCGCGCAGGAGGACCCCGAGGTACGCGCGGTGGTGATCACGGGTGCCGGTGAATCGTTCTGTGCTGGAGCTGATCTCAAGGCGATATCGCGTCGGGAGAACCTGTTCCATCCGGATCACCCGGAGTGGGGGTTCGCGGGCTGTGTGCACCACTACATCGACAAGCCCACCATCGCGGCCGTCAACGGGACGGCTCTGGGCGGCGGCAGTGAACTCGCGCTGGCGAGCGACCTGGTGGTGGCAGAGGAAGGCGCGAAGTTCGGACTGCCCGAGGTCAAGCGCGGGCTGATCGCCGCCGCAGGCGGCGTGTTCCGGATCGTCGACCACCTGCCACGCAAGGTTGCGATGGAGTTGATCTTCACCGGTGAGCCGATGTCATCGGCCGACGCGCTGAAGTGGGGACTGATCAACCGGGTGGTGCCCGACGGCACTGCCGTGGAGGCCGCCCTCGCGCTCGCCGAGCGCATCACATGCAATGCGCCGCTTGCGGTCTGGGCCAGCAAGCGGGTGGCCATGGGCGTCGACGACGGGGTGATCGTTGGCGACGAGCCCGGTTGGGCGAGGACCATGCGTGAAATCGGCACGTTGATTCGTTCCGAGGATGCCAAGGAAGGGCCGCTGGCGTTTGCCGAGAAGCGTGAACCAGTATGGAAGGCAAAGTAAATGAAGCGTCTGGTATTCGAGGCCGAACACGAGCAGCTGCGCGAGACCGCGCGGCAGTTCCTGGAAAGGGAGTGCGCGCCGCACGTCGAGAAGTGGGAGAGCGAACGTCTGGTCGACCGCGAATCCTATCTGGCCGCAGGTAAATACGGGCTGATCGGCTTCAACATGCCCGAGGAGTACGGCGGCGGTGGCGTCGACGACTTCCGGTTCAACGCGGTGATCGTCGAGGAATTCGCGAAGTTCGGCCCCGCGACGCCCGGCCTGAGCCTGCAGAACGACATCGTCGGCCCGTATTTCGCGTCGCTGGCCACCGACGAGCAGAAGGAGCGGTGGCTGCCGGGTTACATCACCGGTGAACTGATCGGTGCGATCGCGATGACCGAGCCCGGCGCGGGCAGCGACCTGGCGGGCATCAAAACCACGGCGGTGCGTGACGGCGACGACTGGATCCTCAACGGCTCCAAGACATTCATCTCGGCGGGCATCAACAGCGACCTGGTGATCGTCGTCGCGCGGACCGATCCGGAAGCCGGGCACAAGGGCTTTTCGCTACTGGTCGTGGAGCGCGGGATGGAGGGCTTCGAACGCGGACGCAAGCTCGACAAGATGGGTCTGCACGCCGCGGACACCGCGGAGTTGCATTTCGAGAACGTTCGTGTGCCAGGCAACAACATCCTCGGCGACGTGGGCAAGGGCTTCTACCACCTGATGCACAACTTGCCATCCGAACGGTTGTCGATCGCGATTGCCGCGATCGCGGGTGCGCGTGAAACCTGGCGCGAGACATTGCAATACGTCAAGGATCGCAAGGCGTTCGGACAGCCCATCGGTAGCTTCCAGCACAACCGGTTCCTGATGGCCGAGATGGACACCGAACTCGAGATCGCCGAGCAGTACATCGACCGGTGCCTACGCGCCGCCGTCGACAAGGAGCTCACCGCGGTGCAGGCGTCGAAGGCCAAGTGGTGGTGCACCGAGCTGGGCAAGCGCGTCGTCGACAACTGCGTTCAGCTGCATGGCGGGTACGGCTACATGAACGAGTACAAGGTGGCCCGCGACTACGTCGACGTGCGAATCCAGACCATCTTCGGCGGCACGACCGAGATCATGAAGGAGATCATCGGCCGCGACTTGGGACTCTAGCCGGCTCGGCCGGCGTGGCCTTTAGTCGGCGTGGGCAGCGGCGTTGCCGAGAAGACGTCGTCAGGGTCCCATCGACGCTTGAGCGCAACCAACCGGTCACCGTTGGGCCCGTAGGACGCCTCGGCTTGGCCTGCCTGGCCGGGACCGATGAGGTTCGGATAGCCGCCCGGCAGCGCAAAGGGAGCGAGCGCCTGGTAGGCCGTATGTATCCAGCGGCGGTGGTCGGTGCCGTCTTCGGTGCCATGCCACGCGGCAAGGAGTTCGACCACATGGTGTGGTTCGCGTCGGCCAAACGCGGTGTGTGTCACCGGCACTCTTGTGGCGGCCCCATGGAAATGGTGGACGACGACGCCGCTGAACGGCGATGTCCGAGTGTCGCCGGCGCGGATGATGGCCTGCACTGCACCCTGGTTGAGCGTTGCCACTGTCCTGGTACGCATCTCGCAGTGTCTGCCCCACTCGATGAACGGATCGAGCAGACGTAGCTGGCCGCTGTACGGCATCTCAGCAATCTGTACATCGAGCGCCGTACCCAGACTCTGTAATCTGTCGATCCAGTCGGATCCCGTGGATGCGACTCCCGCCCATGTCGGCAAGACGTAGACGACAGGAGTACCGTCCGGTCCTGACACGACGCCGATCTGGGCGGTGAGTTCATCCGGCATCTGCGGAACGACTGCGGCGTAGCGTCGCATGACCTCGGCCGCCTGCCGCCACGGGAACAGCATCACGCCCGTCGTCACCGACGAGACGGGATGCAATCGCACCTCCATCGCGGTCACGACGCCGAAGTTGCCGCCACCTCCCTGAAGCGCCCACAGTAGATCGGGCTCGCTGCGGCTGCTGACCCGGACCGTGCGGCCATCGCCGAGTACCACTTCCGCGGCGACCAGATTGTCCAGGGCCAGGCCCGCCACCCCGTTGAGCGGGCCGTAGCCACCCGCGAGCGTCAGACCCACCATGCCGACCTCGCCTACCATGCCGGTGGCGGCAGCAAGGCCGTGTGGTTCGGCTGCGGCAATGACATCGGCGGCCGTTGCGCCGCCGGCTACCGTCGCTATCCCCGCGGCGCCGTCGACGATCACCGAACGCATCCGCGACATGTCGATGACCACGCCGGCCTCGACCAGACATCGACCGGCCCAGTCGTGGCCGCCACCGCGCACCGCAATCGGTAACTGGCGTGCGCGGGCATAGCGCACTACCCTTGCCACTTCCTGAGGTGACGTCGGCTGCACCACGATCGCGGGTTGCCGCTTCACGGCACCGTTCCACACTCGCGTGGCGCCGTCGAAACCCGGCGTGCCAGGGTGGTGGATTCTGGCGGACGCGATATCTCCCAGTGTCATGCCGTCAGCACGCAGCGACGATTGTTTGTTCGGCATTCCAGGTCCCTTCAACGAATCTTGAGTCGTTCGACTGGGCCCGACAGGGCCGCTTTGACCTCGCGGGTGAAGTCGTCGACCAGGACTTCGTTTTGGTCATTCTCGAGTCCGTCGAGGATGGTGGCGGCCGCGGCCGCTGGGGCGATCTTGTCGACGTCCAAAGTACGGACCATGTCGGTGTCGATGTAGCCGGCGTGAACGCCCGTCACCAACGTGTTCTGCCGAGCCAGTTCCAAGCGGAGTGAGTTGGTCGCCGCCCACAGAGCGGCCTTCGAGTCACCGTAGGCGCCCTTACCCGCCAACCATGACATGACCGAGAGAATGTTCACGAGGGCTCCGCCGCCGTTACGCGCCAGGACTGGTGCGAACGCGCGAGCGACCGCGACCGCGCCGAAGTAGTTCGTCTCGAACACCCGACGGACATCACGCATATCGCTGTTCAACGGTGACGGCCGCCCGCCGCTGATTCCGGCGTTGTTGATGACTATGTTTGCTTCTGATGCTCTTATTGCCAGTGCCGCAATCGACTTCGCGCGAGTCACATCCAGTGCCACATTGATCACTCGTGGATGCTGACTCCCCGCGGGCTCGCGCGCAGTAGCGTAAACCAGGAATGCGCCGCGCTTGATCAACTCGTCAACCAACGCCTTACCTAGTCCACGCTGACCGCCCGTCACTACGGCCGTCGATCCGTGTACCTTCATGGCCGGGTTCTCGTTCTCGCGTCGTAGGTTTTCCTTTTCTCGTGCGCAGCAACATCATCGGCGATCTCTCTCGCAAGTGGCCGAGACTGCTGACCGGCGATTCCCAGTGCCGTCGGGCCGAGTTGATAGCCGATGAACCACAACCCGCGAGCGGCGGGTTCTGGTGCCATGGCTCGCGGTGCACCGCTGTCGTCGAGCACGTCGAGGTTGCCCACCAGCGGTTCGAGTCCGGTTCGATAGCCTGTCGCTGCGATCAACACCTCTGGTTCCAGCTGTGTCCCGTCCACGAGCGAGACGGTCGCGGTCTCGATGGCGGCTACATTGCTGACGATCGTGATCTGGCCACGCCTGATCGCATGAACTACTTCCTTATCGACGATCGACGGGGAGATGGCGCGTTGATGCGCGGCAGCGAAAGGGCCCATGGGCGGTATCGGCAAGCCGACATCGGCAAGATCACCCACTGTGAGCAGTCGCAGCGTTCGTAGGATGGCGTCCGCAGCGGTTGGGCGTAGCCGAAAAAGGGGGCGTAGCAGCACGTCCCCGGGGACGACGCCAAACAGACTGCGCAACAAAATGTTCGGCGGGGTACGCACAGCCAGCCATACCCTCGCCGCACCGCCTCGGGCGAGGTCATGCGCGATGTCCATGCCCGAAGCCCCCGATCCGACGACCAATACCCGCTTGCCGGCGTACGGCTTCGGGCTGCGATATGTCGACGAGTGAAGGAAATCACCGGTGTAGGTGTCAAGCCCGGACCATCTCGGCAGCACCGGGATTTGGGCCCGACCCGTCGCAATCACCACATGGCGCGCATCCACAAGACCGTTGGAGGTCTGCAGCCGCCAGTCGCCGCCGAGGAGGGGGTCCAACCGCTCCACCGAGGTGTTCAACGAAAGCCGGATGGCGGGGGCCTGCGCATGCAGCTCGTAGTAGTCAGCAGCCTGCTCGCGGCTGGGGAACATCGGCGTGTGCTTCGGATAGGGACGACCGGGAAGGCGCGAAAACCACTTGTTCGTATCGAGTTTCAAGCAGTCGTAGCGGTTCCGCCACGATGAAGCAAGCTCGCTTGCCCTGTCGATGAGCAATGAGCTCACCCCCAATTCGCACAGGCTCGCGGCTGCGGCGATACCGGCGGGTCCTGCGCCGATGATGACTACGGGTTCTCGGTCCGGGGCTTTCTCGTCTACGCGGTTCACACACGCGTAAACACCAGAAGGACGAAGTTATTCAGTCCCGAAGGATGCGGTTTATCTGTTCGCGGGACTCCACGTTGAGCTTGCGGAAGATGTTGCGCAAATGCCATGCGATCGTGTTGCGCGAGACAAACATCAGCTCGGCGATCTCCCGGTTCGACAATCCGGTTGCCGCAAGTTCGGCAATCCGGAGCTCGGTCGGCGTGAGCGCCTCCACGCCGGTGACGGCCGCCCTTCGTGGCCGCCCACCTGCTGCGGCCAGCTCCTCACGCAGCGACGCTTCGACTCCGATGGCACCGCCTCGATGGGCAAGATCAACCCCCGCTTGAAGGTGTCGTCGGGCTTCTACTCGTTGCCCCGCCCGTCGAAGTGCACCCCCAAGTGCGCCTTGGGTGCGGGCCAGCTCCAGTCGTGCTTCGGTAACCTCGAGAACATCGAGTGCCGTGCGCAGCGTCTCGATTGCTTCATTGCCTGTCTCGGTGACCGCCCGGCGGCGCAGCGCTATCCCGATGGCGATCGGCGCCTCGAATAGCTCCGCCAGTGCAAGCTCTTCCGCAATCAGGTTTCGCGCCCCTGCGCTGTCCCCGGTGAAGTGGGCGATCAGCCCGGCGAGGGAACGCCAGGGGAAGGCAGCGGGGTTGATCGGCCCGTAGTGGGCGACGGATTCAGCGGCAGCCTGTACGTCCCGGCGCGCCGCGTCGAGACTGCGGACCCGCAGGTGTACGCGAGCTTTGGCCAAGCGAAGCAGAGCGCTGATGCCGTGTGCCGCCGACACGGGCAGTTCCTGATCCGCGCGCTGAATGAGGTGGACCGCATCGTCTAGTTCAGCTCGCTCGACCATGCACTGCAGTTGGATGGCCACCGCCCTCTGCCGGTGTGCATGCCAGCGCCAGTCCAGACCATCCAAGGCAGTTTGTGCGTCGGCGGCAGCCTCGGTAACCCAGCCCCTTGCCAAGAAGACGAGTGCTCGTGCGTAGCTCGCCTCGACGTGCGCCAACAGCGCGCCTCGCTCCCGTGCATCGCGTACCGCGGCATCGGCGGCGTCCTGCGCGTCGGTCAGCCTGCCGGCATACACCAGCGCCTGTATGGCGAGGTCTACGCTGGGGCCCTGCGACGTCTGCTCGGCAAGCAAGGCACCGTTGCCAAGGGCCCGCATCGCCAGGTCGCCGGCCCAACGCACCGGCGGCACGGACACCGCCTCCTGCAGCGACTTGACCGCGAGCACAACCCGAGTTCCCGGGCCGTCCGCGAGATCTTCGGGTCTGATGATTTCGCGTTGCATGCGTTGCGACGGTGCGGTGATGAAGAACTCGGCACTGGCCGCCGCGCCCTGGAAGCGCAATCTCGCCTGAGTGCCGTCGTCGGTGAGGGTTGCGCCGCGGCGGAATGCCCGGCTCGCCTCAGCGAACCGGCCGATCGCGTACAGAGTCTGGCCCAGCGAGTACAGCGCATCCGCCCGTTCGCTCGGATCTGTCACCGTGTCCAACGCTTGTGCGAAACGGTCAAGCGACGTCGGCTCGCCGGCTGCGGCCTCGGCCAGGCCAAGCTCGATGAACAGCCTTGGTGGCATCGGTTCGGCGACGCAGGCATCAATCGCGCGTCGTAGGTAACGAATTGCCGCAGCGGGTGCGCCCTTGCGAGCAGCGGCACGTCCCGCGTCGTACAGTGCGTCAACGGCCCACGACTCGTTGATGGCACCCGACTTCATCAGATGCTCGGCGACGGCCTCGGGCGGAAATCGGCGATCTGCAAGGAGTTTGGCTGATCGCGAGTGAAGCACAAGTCGCTCCGCGGGATCGAGCACGCTGTACGTCGCGGTCCTGGTTATGCCGTTCGCGAACAGGATCGGACTGGCCGAAGCAAGGATATTCGCTTCGACCAGTTCTGCGACCGCCACAAGGCCGGCGTCGTGGTCGAGATCGGTCAACGGAATGACGTCGCGCAGTTCTGCCTCTGACGCCAGAACGGCAGCCGCCTTTGACAGTTCACGCGCCGCAGGACTCAACCGGGTCAATCGCCGAACGACATACCGGCGCAGTGATTCTGGCGTGGTGATCGACACATCTTCACCGGCGCGGATGGCGTCGGCGACCGCGACGACAAACAGCGGGTTGCCTCCCGTTTCCCGGTGCACCGTCTCGACGAGCTCATCGTCAACCTGGGTCCCAGGAAGAGTGGCCGCAAGCAGTTCCGCCACAGCGGCCTGGCTGAGTACCCCCGGTCGAAGAGGCGGCACTGTAGCCGCTTGCCACAGCTCCCCGATGAATTCCGATTCTGCGCCTTGGTCACCCGACCGGATCGCCACGACGACGACGACGGCGAGGTCGTCGAGGCGCTGGGTCAGATAGGCCAGGAAGCGCAGCGTGAAGTCGTCGGCAAACGAGACGTCGTCAACCAAGATCGCCAGCGGCCGCTGTTCGGCGAAGTTGAGGGTCAGCCAGTACAACCCATAGATGATCGCGAACTCGTCAGTTGCGGTGTCCGCCTGCTCGAAAAGTGGTTTCGCGAACGCCGCGGGCCCGCGCGTCAGCTCGTCACCCAAGGTGTTTGACCCGCGAACCAAGCACGGTTCGAATAGGGTACGTGCGACTCCGAACGGATAGTCACGGGTCAGCTCACTGCAGCGGGCGCGGAGCACGCCGAAGCCCAGCGTCGAAGCCGCCGCGGCGCATTCGTCGAGCAGTCGCGACTTGCCGACACCGCTGGGCCCCTCGATAACGCACACCTGGCCCTGGCCGTCCTTGGCTGTCGCCAGCAACGCGGAAAGCTGGTTCAGCTCGGCCGCGCGTTCAAGGGGTTCCGCCAGGCCCATCACGCACAGCATAAACCCCGCATGTCGCCCATTAATCCCCTTACGGGCAGGTGGTGTGCCGAAAACCACGCGTTCCTACTGTCGGTCCTATGCCCCAGTCGAACCCTATTTCACCAGTTCAGAATGCCGTTCGTGGCGACCGATCGATGTCGCCACTCGACACGCCACCAGCAGACGCGTCCTCGGCCGCGGTAGTCATGGGCCGTCTCCGTGGCACAACATCGACCAGCGTGACCGCGCCGCTGCCGGGTGCAGACGCCGCCGCGAGGCTGGCTCGCCGCCCGCAAGCCGACGTTTCAGCAACACGCAACCGACCGATATTCGACCAGGCGATTGAAAACGAGACGGAGTTGAGCGCCCGTTTTGAGCGGGACGTGGTGCCGCTCATTCCCCATCTGTACGGCGGCGCGCGGCGGATGACGGCATCACGGGCCGACGCAGAGGACTTGGTGCAGGACACGCTACTGAAGGCCTACGCCCGCTTCGGGACATTTCGCCGCGGGACATATCTGAGGGCGTGGCTTTTCCGCATCATGTACAACACCTGGGTCAACGGCTATCGCCACGTCCAGCGCCGCCCGTTGGAGATCCTCAGCGGTGACATCAGCGAGAACCCCTCAGCGAGCCGCGGCCGCCCTGCATCGTTCGGTTCGATCAGTTTGCGTTCGGCAGAAGTGCAGGTGCTGATTGGGTTGCGAGACAGACAGATTGCTGCGGCGGTGGACAAGCTCCACGAGGATCTGCGCAATGTCCTCTACTACGCATGCGTGGACGGACTGCGTTACAGGGACATCGCTGAGTTGATGGATATCCCGCTCGGCACTGTGATGTCGCGGCTTCACCGTGCGCGCAAGCAACTTCGCACCGAACTTGCCGATGTGGCCGAGGAGTGCGGACTGGCCCGCACACAGAGTGGCGCGGAGGCGGTTTAGCCGATGGCGAGGCGCTTACGAGCCGAGGAGAGCAGCTGCATAGTCACGGGTGCAGGGTCGGGCATCGGCCGGGCGCTGGCTGCCGAATTCGCCGCTAACGGAGCCAGAGTAGTGGTCGGTGACATCGATGCAACGGCGGCACATGAGACCGCTGAACGAATACGCCAACACGGGCATGTTGCAACGTCCGTACAAGCTGATGCCAGTTCGACGTCGGACATATCCATGCTGATTGATTTGGCTCGCAACAGGTTTGGCTCAGTGGATGCATACGTGGCAAATGCCGGCGTGCTCGGACCCCCCGGTCTCGGGCGAGGCGATAGCGACTGGGAGCAAGCGCTGGCCGTCAACGTCTGCGCACACGTCCGAGCCGCCGCGCTGTTGATCCCGGACTGGCTCCGAAGGGGCGGCGGTTACTTCGTCAGCATCGCGTCCGCCGCGGGGCTGTTGACACACCTCGGTGGTGCCGCATACGCCACCACCAAGCATGCCGCAGTCGGCTTCGCGGAGTGGCTTGCAATCACCTACGGTGACCAAGGGATCGGCGTGAGCTGCGTATGCCCGATGGGCGTCGACACGCCGCTGCTGCGCACGACCAGCCAATCATCAGATCCCGCAGAGCAACTGGCAGCAAGGTCCATCCTCAGCGCTGCACCGGTCATGTCGGCGGAACAGGTGGCGAAAACGACGCTCAACGCCTGCAGGCAAGGGCGCTTCATGGTTTTGCCTCACCCCCAAGTGCAAGAGAGGTTTCGAGACAAGAGCCGTGGCCACGATCGCTGGATAGAGGCGATGCGCAGGTACCAAACCTCCCTGAAACCGAAGACTAGTGACTGACTTCAAGGAGCAAACCGTGCCACCAACCCGATTACTGGTCATCCTGTTGTGGGCCGTTCTCGGCGTCACTTTCACGAGCACGATTCTGTGGGTTTCCCTACTGGCGCTGCCGCTCGAGCCGCTACCAAAGACGGCTGAGTGCCCACTTGTGGCGCTGGCTCCGATGGCGCGCAAATCGGACGTGGACGAAGCTGTGCCACTTCCGCTGGTCTGCGCGGCAAGGGACGTCTGATGGAAATCAGAAGCGAATCCGATCAGCATGCTGCCAAGACCATACGCGCGCTCCGTCGGACGTTCGCGGTGCTGATTGTCGCGGTCGGCGAATTGGCGTTCGTGTATTTGGCGCCGCCGGGAACTTGCGATGATCCTGATCGCACACATGAGCACTGTGCCGACTCCGGTCCCCGACAAGCACCGACATCTCCCAGCGCTAGCCAAATGCGGTCGAGTCAAAGCACATCTGCGTCATCACCCGACGTGCCCGCGCAACGACCAAATTACTGAAATGGAGGAAGGGCATGTGTGGGATCACTGGCTGGTTGGCTTATTCACGAGATCTGCGTCGGGAAGGAACGACTATCGACGCGATGACGGCGACAATGGCGTGTCGCGGGCCGGACGCAGGGGCCACGTGGTGTGACGACGACGTGGCGTTGGGACATCGCCGACTGGCCGTCATCGACCTCGCAGGCGGTGCGCAACCCATGTCGATATCCACAACCCATGGCGAGGTAGTAATGGCCTACAGCGGAGAGACATACAACTACAGGGAGTTGCGAGAACGATTGAGGCGCGCCGGGCATCGGTTCACCACGGCCAGTGACACGGAAGTGGTGTTGCGTGGTTACCTGCAGTGGGGGGATGCGGTGGCCAGACGGCTGAACGGAATGTTCGCATTCGCGATTTGGGATGCCCGCGAACGCAAACTGGTGATGGTTCGCGACCGGATGGGGATCAAGCCACTTTACTTCTACCGCACATTCGACGGTGTGCTGTTCGGCTCGGAGCCGAAGGCGATCCTCACCAATCCACTTGCACAGCGAGTAGTGGACGCCGACGGTCTTCGCGAGATGCTCACCGCCGTCAAGACTCCGAAGCATGCCGTGTGGAAGGGCATGCAAGAGGTCGAGCCGGGCACCATCGTCACGGTTGACGAACGGGGGACCCGCGAGCGTACATACTGGCGGTTGGAGTCCAAACTGCATACGGGCGACCGAGATTCGACAATCGCGCGGGTCCGCGAGCTTCTCGAAGACACCGTTCGCCGACAACTCGTCGCGGATGTTCCCGAGTGCGTCCTGTTATCCGGAGGTCTAGATTCGAGCACCATAACGGCGTTGTCGGCATTTGAACTACCGGTCCCTATCCGCACTTTTGCCCTTGACTTCGTCGATCAAACGGAGAACTTCACGCCTGATCCGATGCGGCCGACCATGGACACCCCGTATGTGCGCGACGTGGCCGCGCACGTCCATTCATCACACACCGACATCGTGCTCGATCACAACGCGTTGGCAGACATGGAGATTCGGCGGGAAGTCATCAGAGCGCGCGACTTGCCGCTGGGACTCGGGGAGATGGACGCCTCCTTGTATTTGCTGTTCAAGGCGATTCGCCGAGAGTCGACGGTTGCGCTCTCCGGTGAATCTGCTGATGAGATCTTCGGCGGGTATCGGCAGTTTCACGACCCAGTGGTGCAACAGACAGATGCATTCCCATGGATCGCCATCGGCGGCGCGCCGTTCGGCGCGACCGGCAAAATGCTCTCTCCGGCAGTGCGTTCGGTGCTGAACCTGGACTGCTACATGAAAGATCGCTACATCGAGGCAGTGGATGAGGTCACCAGACTTGACGAGGAGGACGACTTCACCCACCGGATGCGGGTGATGAGCTATCTGCACCTGACACGTTTTGTCCGAATCCTGTTGGACCGCAAGGATCGAATGAGTATGGCAGTCGGTCTGGAGGTGCGGGTGCCGTTCTGCGACCATCGCCTCGTCGAGTACGTGTACAACACTCCCTGGTCACTGAAGACTTTCGACGGCCGTGAGAAAAGCCTGCTTCGCGCTGCCGCTTGTGACCTTCTGCCCCAGTCGGTGCTGGGGCGGGTCAAAAGCCAATACCCGTCAACCGCGTCGCCGCAATACGGTCTGGCGATTCAAGCGCACGCGAAGGAAGCCATGCACACCGCCGACGATTCATTTCTCGGCCTGATCGACCTGGCCGAACTGGAACGCCTTGTCACGCTGGATCCGCAGCGCCTCCAACCGATCGAAAGGGCCCGCTTGGAGTGGGTACTGAACCTGTGGGTGTGGCTCGACGTGTACCGGCCGACGATCGTCTACTGAGCCAGGCCTCTAGCCGGCAGGCGGGGGAGCGGCCGACGTCGTCGTGGTCGTTGTCGTCGTGCTCGTCGCGCTGGTGCCGGTCGGCGTGATCGGCTCGGGCGCCGTCGCGGGGTCGAGCACCTGGTCGATGATGTAGATCCGCGCGTTGTCCGCCTGGATGCCGCCGCACACGACCTTGGCGGCGTCGTTGATCTTGATGTCGCCGCCCTTGCCCGTCACCTTGACCTCCGCGCCCTCCTGCGAGGGCCGCTGGCCGTGCAGGTCGTCGGGGCCGAGCAGGCCGAGGAACACGTGGTAGTAGTCGAGCCTGCCAAGCGCCGCGGGGTCGGCCTTGATCGCGTCCAGCTGACCCGGGTCCATGGCGGCGAATGCATCGTTAGTCGGCGCGTAGACGACGTACGGGCCGTTCTCCAGCACCGGGATGATGTTGATCGCCGGGTTGGCCGCACCGGAGACCAGCGCGTTGAACGTCGAGATGTTCGGGATGCTGGCCAGCACCTTGCCGACCGGCTGGGTGTCGAAGCTCTTCCAGTTGGGCAGCGCGGTCTTGAATGCGTCGCATCCCGGCCCCTGCGGATCAGGCACCTGGTTCAACGAGCTGGGGTCCGCCGGCGGGTCGGCGTACGCCTTGCCTGCCACCGGTGCGTTGAGTGCGAACGGCACCGATGCCACGATCGCGGCGATTCCGGCCGCGGCTCCCAATCCCTTGCTGGCGCGAGTCTTCAATGTCGGCTCCTTCGTCAGGTCGCATCGCATGTTAAGGGCAGCGAACACCCAATTCCAAAGTCGCTGCGACCACCCGATTACGTTACAGCCGCGCTGACCTGGGCTTTTCGCACACTGGAACAAAGTACGGCGGCCACGAAACACAGCCCTGCCGCCAGCTGAAACGCCATGTCGTAGTTGCCCTGCAGATCGCGTAGCCAGCCCGCGCCCGCCGCGGCGACCGCGGCGCCCAATTGGTGCGACGCGAACACCCAGCCGAACACGACTGGAGTGCGGGCGCCGAAGTAACGGCGGCACAGCACGATGGTCGGCGGCACGGTGGCGACCCAATCCAGGCCGTAGAAGATGATGAACACCCAGGTGCTCGGCTGGGCGTGCGGAGACAGCAGCGCCGGCAGCAGCAGCAGCGAGACGCCCCGCCCCGTGTAGTAGACGACGAGCAGCAAGCGGGGATCGACGCGGTCGGTGAGCCAGCCCGAGAAGATCGTGCCCACGACGTCGAGGATGCCGATGGTCGCGAGCAGCGCCGCCGCCACGGTGGTCGGCATGCCGTGATCGTTGGCGGCGGGGATGAAGTGCGTGCCGATCAGTCCGTTCGTCGTCATCCCGCAGATCGCGAAGCTGCCCGCGAGCAACCAGAACGCGGGCACCCGCGTGCCGATCCGCAAGCCGTCGAACGCAGCCTTGAAGCTGGAAGCGGGCACGACTGCGGGTTCGGCGACAGTGGTTGCGCCGTAGGCCGTTAAACCCTTGTCCTGCGGGTAGTTTCGCATGAACACCAGCACCAGCGGCACGACGCTGAGCGCCGCCGCCGCCACGATCAACGAGGCCCATCGCCAGCCGTGCCGCGTGGTCACCTCGGCGACGACGGGCAGGAAGAGCAGCTGCCCTGTCGCGCTCGCGGCAGTCAGCACGCCGGTGACTAGTCCCCGGCGCGCCTCGAACCACCGCGTCGCCACGGTGGCGACGAAGCCCATCGAGATCGAACCGGTGCCAACGCCGACCAGCACGCCCCACAGCAGCACCAGCTGCCAACTGGCCGTCATCGTCACGCTGAGCGCCGATCCGGCCGCGATCAGCACCAGTGCCCCCGACAACACCGGGCGCACACCGAACCGATCCATCAGGGCCGCGGCGAACGGCGCGGTGAGCCCGAACAACGTCATGTTGACCGACATCGCCAGCCCGACCACGCCGTGCGACCACCCGAACTCGTGGTGCAGCGGGTTCATCATCACCCCGGGCACCGAGCGGAAGCCCGCCGCGCCGAGGATCGCGACGAAGCTGACCACCGCCACCACCCACGCCCAGTGCAAGCGGCCGAGGGGCGTGCGGTTCTGCGCGGCGGTGAGCGTCACCGGATCACTGTCGCGGATCCGCAGGGACAGTAACCAGTGGCATGAGTGACACTAATCGTCAAAAACATGCCAAAATGACGGCATGCATCGTGTCGCGGTCCTGCTGCTGCCGCCCGTCGTGACCTTCGACGCCTCCATCGCACCGACGCTGTTCTCCTCCGCGACGGACGCCGACGGCGACGCGCTCTACGAGGTCGTCACGTGCGGGCTGACACCCGGTCCTGTCGCGGCCACGGCGGGCTTCGATCTGCTGCCATCGGCGGGGCTGGAGGCGCTGGCGACCGCCGACACCGTCGTGATCCCCGGAACCCGTTACCCACCCGCGAGGATCGACGGCGTGCTCGAACCGCAGGCCGCCGACGCGTTGGCGCGGATCCGGCCGGGCACCAGGCTGGTGTCGATCTGCACCGGCGCATTCGTGCTGGCCGCCGCGGGCATGCTGGACGGCCGGCGCGCGACCACACACTGGAAGTTCGCCGACCAGATGCGGCGGCTACATCCGCAGGTGCTCGTCGACGAGAATGTGTTGTTCGTCGACGACGGCGATGTGCTCACTTCGGCGGGCCTTGCCGCGGGAATCGACTTGTGCCTGCACATCATTCGTTGCGATCACGGCACCAAGGTGGCTAATGCGGTCGCCAGGTATTGCGTGGTGCCGCCGTGGCGTGAGGGCGGTCAAGCGCAGTTCATCGACCGGCAAGTGCCTGCGCCGGACCACTTTTCGACCGCCGCGACGCGGGAGTGGGCCTTACAGCACCTCGACCAGGACCTCACGGTGCAGCGAATGGCGCAGCACGCCAAGATGAGCGCCCGCACCTTCAACCGTCGGTTCCGCGAGGAAACCGGCCAGGCGCCTGGCGCGTGGGTGCGCGGCCGCCGCATCGACCGCGCTCGTGAACTTCTGGAGTCGCGCGATCTTCCGGTCGATGAAGTGGCCCGGCTGGCCGGTCTCGGGTCGGGCGGCAATCTGCGCCACCATCTGCGTCGTGGTGTCGGGATGTCGCCGTCGAGTTATCGCAAGGTGTATCAAGGCGTCTAACAGCGGGTGGTTACCATGCCCCTCATGTCCGGACCGCTGATCCTGCCCATTCGCGGACGTGCACCGCAGCTGCACGACGAGTCCTGGGTGGCGCCCAACGCCAGTGTGATCGGTCAGGTCACGCTGGCCGCACGGGCCAGCGTCTGGTACAGCGCGACGCTGCGTGCGGAGGCCGAGCCCGTCGAGATCGGTTTCGGCAGCAACATCCAAGATGGCGTCACCATCCACGTCGATCCGGGATTTCCGGCGCGGATCGGCGCCAACGTGAGTGTCGGGCACAACGCGGTCCTGCATGGATGTGAAATCGACGACGGCTGCCTCATCGGGATGGGGGCGGTGATCCTCAACGGCGCCAAGATCGGCGCGGGGTCGCTGATCGCCGCCAGCGCTTTGGTGCCGCAGGGCGTGGTGGTGCCGCCTCGGTCCCTGGTGGCAGGTGTGCCCGGTAAGGTCCGGCGCGAGTTGTCCGATGCCGAGGTCGCTCACAACAGGAACAACGCCCAGGTGTATCAGGCCCTGGTCGAGTTGCACCGCGACGCCGTCAATTAATCTCTCACTCGCACAAGGTCTCTGATTTCGATTGGATGCCTGCGGGTACCTCCGTACGGTGATTCCCTTGCGAATTCTGGTGACCGGCGCGACCGGGTATGTCGGTTCACGGCTGGTGGGTGCGCTGCTCGACGAGGGGCATGACGTCGTAGCGGTCTCTCGAAATCCCGATCGGCTGGCCGACTTCGGTTGGTATGACCAGATCACCGCCGTCGCGCTGGACGCGCACGACGACGCCGCAGCCAAGCAGGCCTTCGCCGATGCGGGTCCGATCGACGTGGTCTATTACCTGGTGCACGGCATCGGCCAACCCGGCTTCCGCGATGCCGACAACCGCGCCGCGGCCAACGTGGCCAACGCGGCGAAGGACGCGGGCGTGCGGCGGATCGTCTATCTCGGCGGCTTCGTCCCCGACGACGACGAACTGTCCGAACATCTGACCAGCCGTGCCGAGGTGGCGCATGCGTTGAGTGTCGACGGCGGTGCGGACGTGGTGTGGCTTGGCGCGGCGATGATCATCGGCGCCGGGTCGACGTCGTTCGAGATGCTGCGCTACGTCGGCGACCGGTTCGTGCTGATACCCCTGCCGGCCTGGTCGGCGAATCCGATGGATCCGATCTCGATCCGCGACGTCCTCTATTACCTCGTCGCCGCCGCGGATGGTGAGCGTGTTCCTGCCGGCGCCTACGACATCTTCGGCCCGGAGACCACGTCCTACGGCGACCTGCTGCGGTCGTATGCGCGGATCTCCGGCAAGTGGCGCGCCGAGCTGCCCGTGCCGATGGTGGACACCAGCGTGGTGTCGAAAATGACGGCCGCGGTGCTACCGGTTCCTGGCGGTCTTGCCGCCGATCTCGTGGAGTCGCTCGACCATCCGATGTTGGCGTCGGAAGCCAGGTTGCGCGATGTGGTGCCCGACCCGCCGGGCGGGCTGTTGGGTATCGACGACGCGATATCGCGTGCGCTGTCGAGTGATCGGCCGCGGCCGGTCAACGAGTTGGCCGATCCGCACCATCTGGCCGACACCGACCCAGTGTGGGCAGGCGGGGACACGGCTCGCATCCGGCAGTTGGCGCGGGCCATCACCCCGCCGATCGCATGGCCGGTGCTCGGCCTGCTGCAACTGGTGCCGGGGCCCGTCGCCGGTGCGCTGCGCACCGGACTCGACACCCTGATCAGTTTGGCGCCGAAGGCGAAATCGGCATGACGACCGGATTCCTCGACGACGTCAGAGGCATCGTCGGCGCGTGCCCCGTCGCGCACCACGAGCCGCCGAGCGTGATCCGGCGACGCCGCATCGTCGTCGCTGTGGTGTTGGTGATCGGCGGTGCGCTGCTTGGCTATTCGTTGACGCGGCCGCCGGGCGATGCGTCGTTCTACTGGCTGACACTGGTGCTCGCGGCAGTGTGGGCGCTCGGCGCCTTCGTGTCCGGACCGCTGCACCTGGGCTGCATCCGGTTCCGCGGCCGCAATCAACGTCCGGTGATCACCGGAACCGCGATGGGCGTCGCGCTGGGTGCCGTCTTCCTCATCGGTGGGTTGATCGCACGCGAGATTCCTGGCGTGCGCGAATACATCACGCGGGTTCTCGAATTCGCCAACTACGGGCCACTGGCGCTCGTCACGTTCATCACGGTGATCAACGGCATCGCCGAAGAGTTGTTCTTTCGCGGTGCGCTCTACACCGCGCTCGGCAAGTGGCACCCAGTTTTGGTGTCGACGGTCGTCTACGTCATCGCGACCGGGGCCACCACCGGTAACCCGATGTTGGGCTTCGCTGCTCTGGTGCTCGGCGTGGTGTGCGCTTTCGAACGTCGAGCCACCGGCGGCGTGCTCGCACCGATGCTGACCCACTTCTTCTGGGGCTTGGTCATGGTGCTCGCACTGCCACCGGTGTTCGGCGTCTAACGCAGCGGGTGAGCCAGTTCGTCGCGGCGCATCTTGGCGGCGGACATGGCGACCGCCGCGAGCAGCACCGGCGCGACGCCTGCCACCAGGAAAATCGCCTGCATGGAAACGACTTTGGACAGCGGGCCGACGATCGCGAACGACACCGGCATGAACGCCAACGAGACGAAGAAGTCCAGACTGGACACCCGTCCCAACATCGCGGTCGGGACGCGCCGCTGCAGCAGCGTCCCCCAGATCACCATGCCCGCACCGTCGGTGAGGCCGATGACGAATGTCGCGACGGCCATCAGGGGAAACGACGACGTGATGCCGACGACCACCAGCGGAACCGAACCGACGCTCCACATCGTCATCATCACCGTCAGGTAGCGACGAGGCAGCCGTCCCGACGACACGGCCAGCGCGCCAAGCGCGCTGCCGACACCGAAGAACGCCAGGATGAAGCCGTACGTCCTGGCTCCGTCCTCGAAGCGTTGCTTGGCGATGAAGGGCAGAAGTACCTCGATCGGCCCGAGCACCAAGAGCACGAACATGCTGGCGAACAGCAGCGTCCACAGCAGCCACGGAGTGCCGACCATGAAGACGAAGCCCTCTCGCAGATCTCTGAGCAGATGCGGCCGCTCCTGATCCGGCTGCGGCGCAGCGGTTCTCATCGGCGGCCTGGTGGCGACCAGCAGAGTCAGTCCGATGGCGAACAGCGCGGCCACCACCGCCGCGCCCAGCGACGGGAACGTCGCGCCGACCACCAGACCTGCGATGGCGGGGCCGACGGCCCGCTGAAACACCGGGCGCACGACGCCTTCGACGCCATTGGCGGCGAGCAACTGCTCGGGCGGCAGAATTCGCGGCAGGATCGCGCTGTAGGCGGGGAAGAAGAACGCCGCGGCGATGCCCAGCGCCGCGGCAGCCACCGCCATATGCCAAATACGCAGGGCCCCAACCAGTCCGAGGATCGCGATGGCTGAAACCACGATCACGTTGACGGCCTCGACCGCGATGATGATGGCGCGTTGGCTGATCCGGTCGGCGGCCAGTCCGCCGACGAGTACGAAGGCCACCAGGCCTGCGCCAAGGCAGGTGGCGACAAGCGACAGCGATGCGGGGTCGTTGTCGAGTTCGATGACCTGAAGCGCCATCACGACGGCCCACATGCCTTCGGCGAAGATGGACAACGACACCGCCGTGATGAGCAGGCGGTACTCGCGGAATCTGAAGGGCGCGAGTACACGCCAGCCGCCGGCATGGGCCACCGGCTGTTCGATGTCGAATTGCGTACTCACCACTAGATGGTGGCGGAGCGCCTCTGGCCGAGTCCACCGAATTTCGGCTAGAACAGGTCGTCGAGGCCGGCCAGATGGCGTCCGGCCAGCTTCTGCACCACCCACTGATTGAACGACACGCCCTGCTCATGTGCGTCCACCATCAGTCGGCCGTGAAGCTCAGGTGAGGTGTGGACCACGAACTTGCCGCTGTAACGCCGGTCGGTCAGAGATGGCGGCGGCTCGAGACCGCGTTCCTCCAGATCGGCCACCTCCTCGGCGATCACTTTCTGTATTCCTTCGATCGCTTGGTGAGCGGTCTGTGCGCGGGAGTATCGCGACGGAAACTCGAGGCACACCGCGACGTATTCGTCACTGTCCGGTGACCATTCAGCGCGATAGGTGTAGTTCGCCATGGCCCGATGTTTGACCCCGCCCTCAGATATCGCCGGTGATATCGAGTTTCAGATGGCACGCATGGTCGGGAAAAAGGGCCGCCCGGACCATGAGGCGCTTCTCGAGCTCGATGTCGCCGGTGATATCAGTCAGTGAACTTCGCGGGCCTGCGCTGCTGAAACGCCCTGGTGCCCTCGCGGAAGTCGTTCGACTCGAGCAGTACCAGTTGGCCTTCCTTCTCGCGCTCCAGCGCCGGTTCCAACTCCACAAGCGTCGCCGCGTTGATCGCTTCCTTGGTCTTGCGCAACGCCACCGCAGGCCCCGACACCAGGGCCTCGATCACCTTCGCGACCTCGCCGTCGAACTGCTCGGCCGGGTAGACCGCCGTCACCAGTCCCCAGTCGAACGCCTCCGCCGCCGGAATCCGCTCCGCGAGCAGCGCCATCCGCATCGCCCGGATCCGACCCACCGCCGATGCGATCAACGCCGACGCGCCGCCGTCCGGCATCAACCCGATCTTGGTGAACGCCAACATGAAAAAGGCCTTCTCCGAAGCCAATACAACATCGGAGGCCAGCGCCAGCGACGCGCCCACACCGGCCGCAGGCCCCTGCACCACCGCCACCACCGGTTGCGGCAGGTTCACGATCGACCGGACCGCACGATTGGCCGCGTCAAGCACATCAGCGGGCGTTCCCGCCGCACCGGGATTCGCGTGGTCCTCCTCGCTGATCCCGGCGCCCGACGAGAACCCACGACCCGCGCCGCCAAGGCGCACCACCTTGACCCGCGGATCGCCTGCCGCCTGCTCCAGCGCATCCGCGATGCCCGCGAGCATCGCCGCGGTCAGCGAGTTCAGGCTGTCCGGCCGGTTCAGCGTCACGGTCAGCACCCCGTCGACGAGCTCGACGTGAAGGTCGTCGATGCTGGCATATGCGGCGGTGCGGGCGTCAGTCGTCGTCATAGAAGGCACCCTAAGTCGGCCCACATGGTTATACAAGTAAGCTATGTCGGCGGTCACTGGGTTCCTCGGCGGAAGGGCGGGTTTAGACATGGCTGGACCACTACACGGACTACGAGTCGTCGAACTGGCCGGTATCGGCCCGGGTCCGCATGCCGCGATGCTGCTCGGCGATCTCGGCGCCGACGTGGTCCGCGTCGAGCGGCCGGGTAAGGGCCCCGGCCCTGCCACCCAACCCGGTCGCGACTACCTGTTGCGCAACCGGCGTTCGGTCACCGCGGATCTCAAAAGCGACGAGGGCCGCGAATTCGTGCTGCGACTGGTCGCGAAGGCCGATGTGCTCATCGAAGGCTTCCGGCCCGGCGTCACGGAGCGGCTCGGCCTCGGCCCGCAGGACTGCGAGAAGGTCAACGACAGGCTGATCTACGGCCGGATGACCGGCTGGGGGCAGACCGGTCCGCGCAGCCAGCAGGCAGGCCACGACATCAACTACATCTCGCTCAACGGTGTGCTGCACGCGATCGGCCGGGCAGGCGAACGCCCCGTCCCGCCGCTGAACCTGGTCGGCGACTTCGGCGGTGGCTCAATGTTTCTCGTTGTCGGCATCCTGTCGGCGCTCTGGGAGCGGGAGCGCTCCGGCAAGGGGCAGGTCATCGACGCGGCGATGGTGGACGGCTCGAGCGTGCTCTCGACCATGATGTGGGCCTTCCGCGGAATGGGGATGTGGAGCGACGAGCGCGGCGTCAACATGCTCGACACCGGCGCGCCCTACTACGACACCTATACGTGCGCCGACGGCCGCTACGTGTCGGTGGGCTCGATCGAACCGCAGTTCTTCGCCGAACTCCTCGACAAGCTCGGACTGGACGCCAACGAACTGCCAGACCAGAACGACATGAGCCGGTGGCCGGAGTTGCGGGCGAAGTTGACCGAGGCGTTCGCCTCGCACGACCGTGACCACTGGGCCAAGGTGTTCGCCGACAGCGACGCCTGCGTGGCACCGGTGCTGTCGTTCGGCGAAGTCGAGGCCGAACCGCACAACACCGAGCGCGACACGTTCTATCGCGACAACGACTTCTTGTATCCCTCGCCGGCGCCGCGGTTTTCGCGCACCGTGCCGGCCAAACCGAAAGCGCCGGGCGTGCCGGGCGCCGATACCGACGCTGTCCTACGCGACTGGGTTTAGAGAAAGGAACGCAATCAGTGGAGATCAAAGACGCAGTAGCCGTTGTCACGGGCGGCGCATCCGGGTTGGGGCTGGCGACAACGAAGCGCCTGCTCGACCGCGGCGCATCCGTCGTCGTCATCGACCTCAGGGGTGAGGAGGCCGTCAAGGAACTCGGCGACCGCGCTCAGTTCGTCGAGACCAACGTGACGGATCCCGAGGCCGTGAGCGCGGCACTCGACGCCGCGGAGAAGATCGGCCCGCTGCGCATCAACGTCAACTGCGCCGGTATCGGAAATGCGGCCAAGACCCTGTCCAAGGACGGACCTTTCCCTCTCGACGCGTTCAAGAAGGTCGTCGAGGTCAATCTGATCGGCACGTTCAACGTGCTGCGGTTGTCGGCCGAACGCATCGCGAAGACCGAACCGATCAGCGGTGAGCGCGGCGTCATCATCAACACCGCATCGGTCGCGGCCTTCGAAGGCCAGATCGGCCAGGCCGCATACTCCGCGTCGAAGGGCGGCGTGGTCGGCATGACGCTGCCGATCGCGCGCGACCTTTCGCGCGAGTTGATCCGCGTCGTGACGATTGCGCCCGGTTTGTTCAAGACCCCGCTGCTGGGTTCGCTGCCGGAGGAGGCGCAGCAGTCGCTGGGCAAGCAGGTGCCGCATCCCGCCCGCCTCGGTGATCCCGACGAGTACGGCGCGCTGGCGGTGCACATTGTCGAGAACCCGATGCTCAACGGCGAGGTGATCCGCCTTGACGGTGCGATCCGGATGGCGCCCAGGTAGGCAGCTGAATGACGATCACGACGAAGTTCACCGAGACGTTCGGTGTTGAGCATCCGGTTGTCCAGGGCGGTATGCAGTGGGTGGGTCGCGCGGAACTCGTTGCCGCCGTTGCCAATGCGGGAGCGCTGGGCTTCATCACCGCTTTGACGCAACCGACGCCCGCGGACCTGGCCAACGAGATCGCCAAGTGCCGCGACCTGACGGACAAGCCATTCGGGGTGAACCTGACCATCCTGCCGACGATCAATCCGCCGCCGTATGACGAGTACCGCCAGGTGATCGTCGACTCCGGCATCAAGATCGTCGAGACCGCCGGCTCCAACCCCGCCCCCCACCTGCCGATGTTCCACGACAACGGCATCAAGGTGCTGCACAAGTGCACCTCGGTGCGGCATGCGGTCAAGGCGCAGAGCCTGGGTGTGGACGGCATCAGCATCGACGGGTTCGAGTGCGCAGGACATCCTGGCGAGGACGACATTCCCGGTCTGGTGTTGATCCCGGCGGCGTCGGCCAAGATCGACATCCCGATGATCGCCTCCGGCGGTTTCGCCGACGCGCGCGGTCTGGTGGCGGCGCTGGCGCTGGGTGCCGACGGCATCAACATGGGCAGCCGGTTCATGTGCACGGTCGAGTCGGCGATCCACCAGAACGTCAAGGAAGCGATCGTGGCGGGCAGTGAGCTCGACACCGAGCTGATCTTCCGCCCGCTGCGCAACACTGCGCGGGTGGCGAGCAACGCGGTGTCGCGCGAGGTGGTCGAGATTCTCAACCGCGGCGGGCAGTTCGAGGACGTCAAGGATCTGGTGGCCGGCAAGCGCGGCGTGAAGGTGTACGAGGTCGGTGACCTGGATGCCGGAATCTGGTCCGTTGGCACCGCCATGGGTCTGATCAACGACATCCCGACATGCGGCGAGCTGGTGGCACGCATCATCGACGAGGCCGAGGAGCTGATCACCAGTCGATTGGCACGCATGGTGGTGCCCGGCCAAAACGACCCTGCCGAAGAGAACGTGGCTTAGCGGTAGCTTCGGGAGAACGGGAAATATAGACGAACTGCCCGTGCTGGGCAAATTGTCATGAGTGAACGCGCGCCGCGAGGCGCGCGCTTACTCAGACTGCGGTAGGAAGCGTGTGCTCGTCGTCGAGCTGCTCCGAAGTATCGCCCTCGACCAGGACATCGCCATGGTAGAGCGCCTCGAAGTCAACCTTGATGACATCCGCACTGGTGTCGTCGATCCACATGTACTGAACAGTAACCATCACCATTAAGGAATCTTTGAGTCTCGATTCGGAAAATGGTGGCAATTCTTACTGCCGGGTAGGTTCCCGGCTCGGGCCGGCGGCGGCGCGATGAACGTGGCTGTCCGGGGTACTCACCTGTGTGGTCACCATGATCCGCAGCTCAAGTGGCTGTGAGAGCGCCGCGCCAGCTGGCGCTGTGAACGATCCGGTGGTGTCTCGACGTATTAACCGGTGAGAGGTTTATTGACCGCCTTAACTTATCGCTGATAACTTACCGACGATAGCCACTTCGGAAGGACGCCACGTGCTGCACCGCATCGCATTGCTCGCCATCGCGGCGCCGCGCCGGATCCTCGCTGCTGCTCTGCTGGTGATGGTCGCCTGCGGCATCTTCGGTGTCCCCGTCGCCAAACACCTCTCGGCCGGCGGATTCCAGGACCCCACCTCGGAGTCGGCGCAGGCCGCCAAACTGCTCGTCGACAAGTTCGGTCAGGGCGACATGGAGTTGTTGATCAGTGTCACGTCCGATCAGGGCGCGCAGGGGGCGGCCGCCCGTGACGTCGGCACCGACATCACGGATCAACTCAAGGCATCGCCGTACGTGGGGCAGCTGGCCTCGGCGTGGACCGCACCGCCGTCGGCGGCCCCCGCACTGATCAGTAAGGACGGTAAGACGGGCCTGATCGTCGCCGGCATCACCGGCGGCGAGAGCGGTGCCCAGCAGCATGCCAAGGACTTCACCGACCGCCTTGTGCACGACCGCAACGGGGTGACCGTGCGTGCGGGTGGCGAAGCGATGACCTACGTACAGATCAACGGCCAGAGCGAAAAAGATTTGCTGACAATGGAATCCATCGCGATTCCGCTGAGTTTCGTCGTGCTGGTCTGGGTGTTCGGCGGGCTGATCTCCGCGGCGCTGCCGCTGGCCGTCGGCGGCTTCGCGATCCTCGGTTCGATGGCCGTGCTGCGGGCCATCACGCTGATCACCGACGTGTCGATCTTCGCGATGAACCTGACGGTCGCCATGGGCCTGGCGTTGGCCATCGACTACACACTGCTGATCATCAGCAGGTACCGCGACGAACTCGCCGAGGGCGCCGACCGCGAACGCGCGCTGGTGCGCACCATGACCACGGCGGGCCGGACGGTGTTGTTCTCCGCGATGACGGTCGCACTGTCGATGGTCGCGATGGTGCTCTTCCCGATGTACTTCCTGAAGTCGTTCGCGTACGCGGGCATCGCTGTGGTGGTGTTCGCGGCCGTCGCCGCGATCGTGGTGGCGCCGGCGGCGATAGCCTTGCTCGGCGACCGACTGGATTCCCTCGACGTGCGCCGACTGGCCCGCTGGGTGTTTCGTCGGCCCGACCCGGTGCGCAAGCCGATCGAACAGAACTTCTGGTATCGCACCACGAAACTCGTTATGCGCCGGGCGGTTCCGATCGGATTGGCCATCGTGGCACTGCTGTTGGTGCTGGGCGCGCCGTTCCTCGGCATCAAGTGGGGCTTTCCCGACGATCGGGTGCTGCCGCAGTCGCAGTCCGCGCGACAAGTGGGCGACGATCTGCGCAACAACTTCGCCGTCGACTCCGCACGCAACGTCACGGTCGTCATGCCGGACACCGCCGGCGTCACACCCGCCGATCTCGACCGGTACGCGTCGACGCTGTCGCAGGTGGCCGACGTGTCGTCGGTATCGGCACCCGGCGGCACGTACGTCGACGGCACGCACGCCGGACCGCCCTCAGCCGCAACCGGCTTCACCGACGGCAGCGCGTTTGTGACGGTGGGCAGCACCGCACCGCTGTTCAGCGATGCGTCGGAGAACCAACTCGACCAGCTGCGCGCGGTGCCACCGCCTGCCGGTCAGGCCGTGCAGTTGACAGGCGTGGCTCAAATCAACCGCGACAGCTCCGGCGCGATCACGTCGCGCTTGCCAATGGTCCTCGGCATCATCGCCGCGATCACGTTCGTGTTGCTGTTCCTGTTGACCGGCAGTGTGGTCTTGCCGCTGAAGGCGTTGGTGCTCAATGTCTTGTCGTTGACGGCCGCGTTCGGGGCGCTGGTGTGGATCTTCCAGGAAGGCCATCTGAGCGCGCTGGGCACCACACCGACCGGAACGCTCGTCGCGAATCTGCCGGTGTTGTTGTTCTGCATCGCCTTCGGGTTGTCGATGGACTACGAGGTCTTCTTGGTGTCGCGGATCAGGGAGTACTGGGTGAAATCGGGAAGGACACGGGCCGACAACGACGAAAGCGTCGCGCTCGGGCTGGCGCGCACCGGCCGGGTGGTCACCGCCGCCGCCCTGCTGATGGCGATTTCGTTCGCGGCACTGATCGCCGCACAGGTCGCGTTCATGCGGATGTTCGGAATCGGCCTGACGCTTGCGGTGCTCGCCGACGCCACGCTGGTCCGCATGCTGCTGGTGCCGGCGTTCATGCACGTGCTCGGCCGATGGAACTGGTGGGCGCCCAAACCGCTGGCCCGCTTGCACGAGCGCATCGGGATCAGCGAGTCAGCCGACGACGGGCCTGCGGCCGAGAGCCGCGAACGAGTGGCGGTCACCGGTTAGCGTGGCGGTCGAAGGCTTGCGCCGTCGCCGGCGAGCCCCGCGTGGTTCGGGCGAGCAATTGCGCGAAGACATCCTGGACGCGGCGACCGAACTGCTGCTGGACACCGGACATGCGAAGGCGGTGTCCATCCGCTCGGTCGCCCAGCGGGTCGGGGTGACGCCGCCGTCGATCTACCTGCACTTCGCCGACAAGGACGCATTGCTCGACGCGGTCTGCGCCAGGTACTTCGAGAAGCTCGACGAGGAGATGCAACGCGTCGCGGCGGATCAGCCGTCGACCATCGACGTGCTGCGCGCGCAGGGGCTGGCCTACGTCAGGTTCGCGGTGAAAACGCCTGAGCTGTACCGCATCGCGATGATGAGCGAGAGCCGACCGGGCAGCGATGTCGACATGGCGCTGAACACGTCGGCATTCGTGCACATGCGTAGTTCGGTGGAGACGCTGATCGCCGAGGGCACGTATCCGGCCGGCGACGCGACCACCCTGGCGCTGGAGTTGTGGACGGTCGCCCACGGGCTGGCGGCGCTGTTGATCTCGCGACCGTATCTACCCTGGGGGGACACCGAGGCCTTCGCCGACAGAGTGCTGAGGGCGATCTGCGTCGGTCAGATCGTGACCGGGCCGATCGATCCCGATCTGCCGCCGACGGACGCGATCGCAATGCTGAAGGGAATGTTCGATGAGCAGCACGACCGTCGATAATCCGTTCTTCGCCAGGATGTGGACCTGGATGGCGAGCCACGAGCCCGAGCCGCTCAAGCGGCTGCGGAAGGAGAACCTTGCCGGCCTGTCGGGTCGCGTGCTCGAAGTCGGTGCGGGCACAGGCACGAATTTCGCGCTGTATCCGGACACGGTGAGCGAGGTGGTCGCAGTCGAGCCCGAGCGCAGGCTGGCGGAGCTTGCCCGGCAGGCGGCGGCCGCCGCGGCCGTGCCGGTCACCGTCAGCACACAGACGGTCGAGGAATTCTCGGCGCCTGAGCCGTTCGACGCGGTGGTGTGCTCACTGGTGCTGTGCTCGGTCGATCAACCCGAACACGTTGCCCGGCAGATCTTCTCGGTGCTGAAGCCCGGCGGAGAGCTGCGCTACTTCGAGCACATCGCCAGCACCGGCGCGCGGGCCCGGTTGCAGAAAATCGCCGACGCCACGCTGTGGCCGCGGCTGGCAGGCAACTGTCACACCTATCGGAACACCGAGCAGACCATCGTCGACGCAGGCTTCACGGTCACCGGCGCGCGGCGCGAATGGGTGATTCCGCCGTGGCTTCCGGTGCCATCCTCGGAGGTGGCGATCGGCCGGGCCGTCAAGCCGTGATCACGCACAAATCGCCCGGCTAACTGAGCAGGGTCGGTATCCGCTGCAGCAGTGTGGGCAGCGCGGTCGCGGCCGATTCGCGCACCACCGCCGTCGCGGAGTCCGACAGCGGTGTGGGTTCGGGGTTCACCTCGATCACCGGGATGCCCTTGGCCACCGCGAACTCGGGCAATCCGGCGGCCGGGTAGACGATCGACGAGGTGCCCACCACGATGACGAGGTCGGCGACGCTGACCGCGTCGACGGACCGCTGCCACGCAACATCGGGCAGCGCCTCGCCGAACCAGACGACATTCGGGCGGATCAGCCCGCCGCACACGCACCGCGGCGGGTCAACCGACGCCACCGGTTCTGGCATATCGGGAATGGCGTCGAGATATTCGCGCTGGCAATGGTCGCAACGGAATTGGAACAGACTGCCGTGCAGGTGGTAGACCTGCTTGCTGCCGGCTCGCTCATGCAGATCGTCGACATTCTGGGTGACGACATGCACGTCGGCGTAGTTTTGCCAGGCCGCGACTGCGAGATGGCCCGTGTTCGGCTGCACCGCGCCCATCAGGTGGTGCCGCCACAAGTACCAGGCCCACACCTTGTCCGGGTGGGCCTGCCAGCCCTCCGTGCTGGAGATCTCGTACGGGTCGACCTTGGCCCACAGTCCGGTCTCGGCGTCGCGGAACGTCGGCACTCCGCTCTCGGCGGAAATGCCGGCTCCACTGAGCACCGCCAGTTGCACATGACCAAAGTAACCGGTTTACGGGATACTGATGCACGTGGCCGAGTTGGGGGATTGGGTACGCGTTGATCAGAACGTCGCCAAGCCGCTTTTCGACCAGCTCAGGACGCAGATCATCGACGGGGTCAGGGACGGCAAGCTGCCGCCGGGGACCCGGCTGCCGACGGTCCGCGAACTGGCCGGGCAAATGGGGCTGGCGGTCAACACAGTGGCACGCGCATATCGGGAGCTGGAAACGGCGGGGATCGTCGAAACCCGGGGTCGTTTCGGCACTTTCGTCGCGCGCGTCGATCCGGCGGACAACGCGATGGCGACCGCCGCGCACACGTTCGTGACGGCGGCGCGGGCGCTGGGGATCGAGAAGGACGACGCGCTGCGCTACGTCGAGGCCGCGTTCGGCTGACTAGCCGAATTCGAGCAGCGTCAGCACCGGCCTGATCGGGTCAAGCAGGGGAATGCGCTGCGCGGTCCACATCAGTGCGTTGAGCACTTTGCCCCGACCGGGCGGATACGGCGTGTCGTGCACTGCCCGGATGCCGGGGATGACGTTGACCAAATTTGCGGCGCCCGAGACGGACAAGCTGAACGGCATGGGCGGAATGCGGTAGCGCAGCGATGCGCGCACGCCGCGGCGGTGCAGGGCCTGCAAACCTGTCGGGGGCAGGTCGAACATCATCTGCGCGCCGGGGAAGCGCTTCGCGCACTCGGTGATCAGGCCGATGGCCTCGTCGGGTTGCAGGTACATCAGCAGCCCCTCGGCGGTGATGAACACGCCGTGCTCGGTGTCGACCTGGTCCATCCAGCTGAAGTCGAGTGCCGACTGGGAGCACATCCGGACCCGTTCCGAGGTGGGCAGGAGTTTCTGCCGTAGCGCGATCATGGGCGGGAGATCGACTGTGAGCCATTGGAATTGGTCGCCGATCCGGGCGGCGTCGAGGCGGTGGAAGCTGGTCTGCAGCCCCTCGGCCAACGCGACAACGGTGGCCATCGGATGGTCACCGAGATAGCGGCGGTGGCCCTGTCGAAGGCGAGGGCTCGCAACGCCATGTCCTGGCGGCGGCCGAAGCCGAACTTCCCATAGTCGTAGTCGATGGCGTCAGCCAACTCGATCGCCATCGGGTCGTCGATGATCGAATCCGGCCTGCGCGCCTCGTTGGCCCGGACCCAGAGCGTCAGCAGTGCAGTCTCGGAGACGCCCGTCAAGACTGTGCCGTCGGCTTTCGCAGTGGGGGACTGCGTCACCGCAGCACCTTCTCGACCGTGCGCAGATTGCGCGTGGTGGTGGAGGATTTGTAGCGCTTCTTGCCCATGGTCTTGCCGATCGTCGTGTCCAGCGTGCCGGTCTTGGGCACCTGCCAGTAGATGACGCCCTCGCCGCGTTTGATCTTCTCCTCGGGGCCGGCCTGCTTGGCGAGTCCGGCGAGTTCGTCGAGCACCTGTTCGTCGGTGACGAAGGTGACGTAGGAGTGGCGGCCGTCGACGTCGCGGTCGAACGGGTAGTTCTCGGAGATCTTCGCGACGGTGTCGACGTCGTAGGCGAGCACCCAGGCGTCGTAGCCGAACGCGTCGCGCAGCGCCTTTTCGGCCTTCTTCCTGACCGCGTCCACCCCGGAGCGGCTCTCCAGCAGGACGTTGCCACTCGCCAAAATGGTTCGCACGTTTGTGAATCCGGCTTCTTCGAGGGCCTTGGCCACCTCGGCCATCTTGAGATTGACGCCGCCGACGTTCACGCCGCGCAGGAAAGCAGCGTATCGAGCCATGTCAGCCATGTTAGTTGCCGAGTCATCCTGCACAATCCGCTGCTGCGCGGGCCACCCGATCACCTCATCCGGGCGCTTCCGGCGTCGCTGTGCAACAAGAATTTGCCAGGGCTCACGGCCCGATCCGGACGTAGGCTCGACTCATGGGGCGTCAGGTGTTCGACGACAAACTGTTGGCCGTGCTCTGCGGAAACTCGCTGGGCGTACTGGCCACCATCAAACGCGACGGCAGACCGCAGTTGTCGAACGTGTCGTATTGGTTCGACAAGCAAAACCTGACCATCCAGGCGTCGATCACCGAGCAGCGGGCCAAGACACGGAACCTGCGCCGGGACCCTCGGGCGTCGATACACGTCAGCTCCGACGACGGCTGGGCATACGCGGTCGCCGAGGGTGAGGCGTCCCTGACCCCACCTGCCGCGGCGCCGGACGACGACACCGTCGAGGCGCTGATCGCGTTGTATCGCAATATCGCCGGTGAGCACCCCGACTGGGACGACTACCGACGAGCCATGGTGGACGATCGGCGGGTGGTGCTGACCCTGCCGATCGCGCACGTGTACGGGATGCCGCCGGGCAGGCGATAATCGACACGACGTCCGCGGCATGGAGGGATAGGCTGCGGTTCATGGCTGATGCACCGGAAGAAGACGACACCAAACGCAAGTTCCGGGAAGCGCTGGAGCGGAAGAAGGCCAAGGCATCGGGCGGCGCCGACCACAAGGATGGCGGCGCCAAGCAGCCGCGGGCGCACGGACCGCTGGAAAGCCGCAGGGAGTTCCGCCGCAAGAGCGGCTGACCGAAGTGACGCCGGAATTCCTTTTGACGACGCTGATCGTGGTCGCGACGCCGGGTGCTGGCGTGCTGTACACCGTGGGCGCCGGGATTTCCCGCGGGTGGCGGGCCAGTCTGGTGGCCGCGTTCGCGTGCACGCTCGGCATCGTGCCCCACATGATTGCGGCGGTGACGGGGTTGGCCGCCATCATGCACGCCAGCGCGATGGCGTTCTCGATCATCAAGTTGATGGGTGTTGCCTACCTTCTTTATCTGGCGTGGAAGACTTTTCGCGACAAGTCGGTGTTCCAGGTGCAGGATGGCCCGGCGAAGATGTCGCCGTGGCGGGTGATCGCGTCGGGCGTTCTGGTCAACACGTTGAACCCCAAGCTGACGATTTTCTTCTTCGCGTTCCTGCCGCAATTCGTCGCGCCCGACAGGCCGGGGGCGGTGGCGCAGATGGTGTGGCTGAGCGCGGTCTTCATGGCAGTGACGCTGGTGGTGTTCAGCGGCTACGGCGTGTTCGCCGCGGCGGTCCGGCGGGAAGTGATCTCGCGGCCACGCATCGTCGCATGGTTGCGGCGTAGTTTCGCGGCGACCTATGTCATTCTCGCTGGCAGGCTCGTAGCGCAGACGCGCTGAGATCCGCCATCCCGGCCGCCCGACGAATGCAACGCCAATTCCGCGGTGAACGGGAAGGTCCAAGCGCGATGCGCGACAGGCACCTTCGCGACGGTGAGGCTGCCATCGACTGCGGCCCGTCCCGACCTCACGGCTCGCACGTGCCCGTCACGGACAATGGCCACCACGTCGTAGAGCTGAATGCGCGTGGTCAGTTCAACGCACAGCGTCATCACATGAAAGCCGTCCACCGCGACGTCCAAGTTGTGCTGCTGGGAAGCGGTGATGGTGTGGGTGCACAACTGCACGACGTGGTCGACGCCCCTTTGATGTAGGGACGTGCTGATCGCTCGCTTGACGGCACCATAGCTTCGCCAACCCCCGACGACCAGATCGGCGATCGTGTCGTTGAGGACGCTCCGAAGCTTTGTCTCGATCTCATCGACGAGAGCCCGTCGAGCGACGACGCCCAGCTTCTGCAGGGGGCGCGCACGCTCGCCCGCCCCAGCCGCATTGTGCGCCAACACTTTCTCGAGGCGGAGGCGGGTGCCGTCGGACATCGGCAGTAACCAACTTGCTATCGCAGTGTCGGGCCGTGCACCCGATGGCGGGGGCGCTACCGGCCTCGTCATGGAGATCGTCATAGTGGGTGTTCCTCCAGGGTCGTGGACTGTCGGACTTCGACGGGGACGACGCTCAATACGTGATCGCAGTCGGACTCATCTGTGGGCTTGTTCTCGAATGCCGCAGCGTTACCGGGCCGCTGGGTCACGGTGACGTGGGCGGCAAGCCACGACACGCCGCGACGACGGTATGCGCGCAGGAGCAACCCGGCTGTCAGCAGCACTGCGCCGACGAGCAGCAGCGGGGTTGCGGACATCCCGCCAGTGCGGGTCACCGCGTCGGTGACGGGGGTGGTGGACGGGGTGACGACAGTCGGTGGCGTGGGGGGCGGGCTTGTTTCCTCCGTCGGTGATGTTGCCGGAGCGGTGGGCTCCATGGGGGACGTCGTGTTGATGGTCGTCGTCGCCGTAGAGGTGGTCGTGGTCGTGGTTGTAGTCGTTGTCGTTGGTGTTGTCGTTGGTGCGGTCGTACTGGTGGGCGCAGTCGTCGTCGTGTCGGTCGTGGTCGTGGGTGTGGTCGTCGGGCACGGGGCGGCCTGGACACTGGGTGTCAGTGTCGGGCATTCGTTGTCCAGCCCGGCCGGGCGGATATCAACCGGTTGCCGTTGGGGCGAAGACGACGAGTCGGCGTACACCGAGACCGTCCCCGTCAGCGCGGTGATCCAGATCGCCGTCGCGACGGCCATCAGCGCCGCGGCGAGGCGACACTGGGCCGCTGCGGTCACTTCCCGCCGATCACCGCCAGCTTTCGCCACTGCCCCCACCGCCTAAGCCGCTCAACTACCGCCTCACCAGCATTGATCTACTGTCGCTGGTTGGACCGCGTAGACGAGTACTCGTTTTCTGATGGCTGCGCTGTTCGGTCGGCGCCTGCGGTGGCGGAGTGACTCAACGCGCAAGTCGCGAATCGCGCCCTCGGTCAGCTCACATCGACCGGCGCTTCCGACGCCTTGACCAGCCGCACCTCGGGTCTGGCAGGCACGGCGTCGGCAAGGAACCACCGGAATGCGAGGTTGCCCCGCGGATAGTCCAGGGTGGTCAAGGAATTCGGGTGCGCCGTCGACCCGCGGGAAACCACGATCGTCACCGAGCCATCGGGATTCGGCAGCGCGCTGTGGCCGTTCACCGAACTGCGCGCATCGTTGACATTGTGCGTGGCCATGAACTGGTTCCACACCACGAGGTTCCAGAACCGGCACTTCGGCGGTCGATGCGTGATGACGAGCGCTTCGTCGTCTTCGAGGACGAAGCTGCTGTATGCGTAGCATGCGTCGCGCGCAGACCAGCCGAAGTTGGCGTCGGGAACCTGATAAGGGTCGGCGAATTGGTTTGCTAATTGGGAGATTTCGTGCCCAAGGGTATGGGAGTCATCGACGCGTACGCCCACCCCGAGCGGCACGATGGCGAACATCGTGCGAAGCCAGGCGGCGCTGGCCCTCAGCGCCGCGGCCGTCTCGGCGTCGCCGTGCCGAATCGGTTCTGGCTCGTCGAGTGTCTCGATGCGCCAACTGACGGGGCGTCCGGTCAGCGGATCGGCCTGGTAGTCACGGGTCATCAGCACCGCGGCGTCGGGCGTCGGCCCGAATTCGAACGAGAAGTTGCCCGCCGCGTCCAAGTCGAGATCGTCATCACGGAAAAGCGCCACGATGCGGTCGGACCATGCGCCTGGCGCAGGCTCGTTGTAGGCGGTCACCGAGAAGTACACGCTGTCGCCTCTGTTGCCGCTGATGCGGTAGCGGCGCTTCGGGTCGACCGGGCACATGTGGTAGTAGGCGTCCGTGTTGTCTCCGCCCCACCGGCGGTCACGCCGGAACGGCGTGTTGACCTCCACGAACATCGGCCTGCCCGGTTCGGCGAACAAGTAGGTGTCGAACGCCACGCCCAGCGTGGTCGCGAGCATCCGGTAGCCGTCGGCGATGTGCCGGTCGTCGGTGACGGCGCGGTCACCCTCGAGGAACGAGCGGTCAAGGCCGCCAAGGGTTTCGAGCAGTTCGCGCCATGCCGCGGTCGATTCGTGGGTCATGAACTGATCCCTCTCAATATCAAGGTGGCGGTGCGCTGAACCCAGGTGTCGTCGAGTGCAGCGCCCCGGGTGAGCAGTGCCAGGAACGTGATGCCTGCGAGGGCTTCGGTGATCTCCGCTGCGGTGACATCGGGCCGAATCTCGTTGCGCGCCATGGCTTCGTCCAGTCGCTCGGTCAGACCACGCGACAGGATGCCGCCAAACCGCTCGAGCAGCGCGGTATGCAGCGTGAGGTCTGCGGCCATCTCGCCGACCAGGCCGGGCAGCGCCGCACGCGCCGCCGGAGTGGTCAACACGGCGGCCGTGCGCCTCACCATTTCGCGGACATCGTCGGCCAGCGAACCGGTGTCGGGGAGGTCCGTCCCGCTGCCGATGGGGAAGACCGCCTCATGGACGAGGTGCGCCTTGCTCGGCCAGCGGCGGTAGATGGCGGGCTTGCTCGTGCCTGCCCGGCGCGCGATCGCGTCGACGGAGAGCGCGGCGTACCCGGTCTCTCCGAGCAGGTCGACCGTCGCGCCCAGCACCGCATTGTCGATGCGCGGATCACGGGGTCGGCCAATTTCCACTGTCATTACGGAACTCAAAGTAACATAAGTCGGTGTGACGCACGCCGCGCCGGATCTGGTCCACCTCGACGATCTCGCCGAACCGCGATTCAGCCCTGAGGCGCAGCAGATCCGCGACATGATGACCGCGCTGGCGCGCGACTGTCCGCTCGAGGCGGACGCCTTGCACGCCAGGGCGACCGCGGACACCGGTCTGGACGACTTCGGGCCTGATGACTACCGCGAACGGCTCGATGTCTACCTTGCAGCGCTGCACGACATCGAGGACATGCACGGCCCGGGCATCGTGAACTTTTTCGGCCAGTTGACCCAATGGCTGAAGAACCGGTTACTGCTGACCGACCTGTTGAAGCGGCATCCGGAGATTCACGACATCCAACTGCAGCCGCCGGTGGTCATCGCGGGGCTGCCGCGCACCGGCACCACGCACCTGCACAACCTGCTGGCGGCGGGGCCGACCTTCAGGACGTTGCCGTACTGGGAGAGCTTCGAACCGTTCCCGTTGCCCGCCGAGGCCGACATCGAGCCCGATCCGCGGGTCGCGCGCATGGACATGGCGGTGGCCGTGATGAACACGCTCATGCCGCACTTCGCGCTCATGCACGAGATGACCACCGAACACGTCCACGAGGAAATCCAGCTGCTGGCCAACGATTTCTCCACCATGTTCATGGAGACCCTCGCGCACGTCCCGAGGTGGGAAACCTACTACCTCGGCCATGACCAGACCTCGACCTACGAGTATCTGGCCACTCAGCTCAGGGCGCTGCAGTTCCTGCGTGGCGGCAGACGCTGGCTGCTCAAGTCGCCCCAACACCTCGAACAGCTTCCCGTGCTGGACAAGGTGTTTCCCGGCGTCGCGGTGGTGTGCACGCACCGCGACCCGATTCCGGTGGCGATCTCGATGGTTGCGATGCTCACCTATTCCGCGCGCATGCACCGATCGCCGGTTCCGGTCGAAGAGATCGCCGAGGGCTGGATCGTCCGGCTCGCGGCGATGCTGAATGCGCTTGTCCGCGACCGCGATGTCATTGGGCCGGAGCGCTCGATCGACGTGACCTTCGACCAGTTCATGGCCGACGAACTCGGGGTGGCCGATCGGGTTTACGGTCTCGTCGGTGAACCGATGACCACCCAAGCTCGGGCGGCGATCAGCGGATATCTTGCCGGCCACCAGCGCGGCAGGCTCGGCAAGGTGGTGACGTCGACTGAGATGTTCGGGCTCGACGAGGACGAAATGTGTGAGCGCTTCGCGCCCTATGTCAGCCGATTCCTGACGTGACGACGCTGCGGGATTGCCGCGCCTCGAGCACCAGGATGCCCACCAGGCAGAGGGCCGACAGGATCGCCACCGCGATCGCGAAAGTCACGCCCGCCGTTTGCAATCCCCAGTCTTGAGCCGCGACGCCTTCACCGACCACCGGCAACGAGATTGCGATGTAGGCGACGACGAAGTACGTGGAGCTGACCTCGGCGCGCCGATCGGCAGGCGTGCGTTCGGCGACCGCAGCCAAGCCGCGACTGAAGCTGATGCCCTGCCCGATACCCGCCACCACCGCTGCCGCGACCAGCCCGGCCAATGACGAAACCTCCAACGCCACCGCGAGAACCACCATGCCGACCACCAAGATCGCGCAGCCGATCGCGACCGCGCGGTTCGGGTTGAGGTTGCGGGCCGCCAACTGCGTGGCCGCCGACGCGAAGAAAATCGAGCTGGCGATGAGCCCCGCGACCGCGTGGTTGTCGATGCCGACCACACCGGACACGAACGACGGCGCCACCGCGGCGAACAGCCCTGTCACCGCGAAGCCCGCGAACGCCGCCAGCGAGGCGACCACGAAAACGGCGCGCACTTCGGCGGGCACCGATAGCCGTTGCACGCCGATGCTGCCCGTGCGCGCAGAGGTCTCCGGCACGACCAGCACCGCCGCGCCGGCCAGTACCGCCAGCACAATGTGTACGACGAAGCTGAGTTGCAGTGGCGCGGGCGCATATTGGACGAGCAGTCCGGCCAGCAGCGGCCCGATGCCGAGGCCGCCCATGTTGGCGACCGTCGCCACCGCCGCGGCCTTGCTGTGCCACGATGCCGGGGCGGCCTCGATGACGGCTGCGGTGGCGGTGCCGGTGAAGATGCCCGCCGACAGCCCCGACAGCACACGACCGACGAGCAACAGCGACACCGAGTCGGCCACCAGGAAGACGGCCGCGCTGGCCAGCGCGCACACCACACCGGCCAGCAGCACCGGCCGTCGGCCGATCGCGTCAGACCAGCGCCCGAACACCAGCAGGGCGAAGAGCACGCCTGCCGCATACGTCGCATAAATCACCGTGGTGGTCAGCACCGCAAAGTGCATGTGCTCGCCGTACAGCGCGTACATCGGCGTCGGCAAAGTCGTGCCCACCATGATGGCCGCAAACGCGTACGCCAGCAGGCCGAAGGCGAATCGTCGAGCGGTCACGGGTGAAGATAACCCACCGGTCGGCCGCGGTAATCATTCGGTGTTAGTGGCTGACCGCCTTCTCAGCGCCGATGCCGGTCAGCGACCGCACCTCGAACTCGGCGTTGATGGCCGGGTCGCCGCGGTCGGGTGAGCTCAGCGTGCCGACGATGCCGAGCAGGAACGCCAGTGGGATCGACACGATGCCCGGATTGGCCAGCGGGAACCACGCGAAGTCGAGTTGCGGCAGCATCGCCGTCTTTGCGCCTGACACCGCGGGAGAAAAGACGATCAGCACGATCGTGGAGACCAGGCCGCCGTACATGCTCCACAGCGCGCCGCGGGTGTTGAACCGTCGCCAGTACAGCGAGTACAGGATCGTCGGCAGGTTGGCCGCTGCGGCGACCGCGAACGCCAGCGCGACGAGGAAGGCGATGTTCTGTTCGGCGGCCAATATGCCGAGGCCGATCGCCAGGATGCCGAGCACCACGACCGTGATCCGGGACACGCGCACCTGCTCATCCTCCGTCACTGTGTTTTTTCCATGGGCGCTTCGCACTACGCTGGCGTAGATGTCGTGCGCGAATGATGTTGCGGCGGTGATGGTCAAGCCCGCAACGACCGCGAGGATCGTCGCGAACGCGACCGCTGAGATGACGCCAAGGAGGATCACCCCGCCGAGTTCGAATGCGAGCAACGGCGCGGCCGAGTTCTGCGCTCCCGGCGCCGCCAGGATCTCGTCCGGCCCGACCAGCGCTGCGCCGCCGTAGCCCAGCGCGAGGGTGAACAAATAGAAGGCACCGATCAAAACGATGGCCCAGACCACCGAGCGGCGGGCTTCTTTGGCTGTCGGCACCGTGTAGAAGCGCATCAGCACATGCGGCAGGCCCGCGGTGCCGAGCACCAGCGCCAGCGCCAGCGATATGAAGTTGATCTGTGACGTCAGCGAGGTGCCGTACTGGGCGCCGGGAGCCAGCACGTCGCGCTTGGCGACGGCCTCATTGGCCGACCCGGAGACCGCGGACTGGGCCGCGCCGAGGATCTCGGAGAAGTTCAGCCCGAACTTGCCGAGCACGATGATGGTCATCAACGCGGCACCGCCGATCAACAGCACCGCTTTGATGATCTGCACCCAGGTGGTGCCCTTCATTCCGCCGATCAAGACGTAGACGATCATCAGCAAGCCGACGACGGCGATCACCAGAGCTTGGCCCACATCCCCGGTGACGTTGAGAAGCAACGCGACCAAACCCCCTGCGCCTGCCATCTGTGCAAGCAGATAGAACAGGCAGACCACGAGCGTGGTGGTGGCCGCGGCTATCCGTACCGGCCGCTGCTTGAGGCGGAAGCTCAGCACGTCGGCCATGGTGAATTTGCCTGAATTCCTTAGCAATTCGGCCACCAGCAGCAATGCCACCAGCCACGCGACCAGGAAGCCGATGGAGTACAGGAAGCCGTCGTAGCCGTATACCGCGATGGCGCCCGCGATGCCGAGGAAGCTTGCCGCCGACAGGTAGTCACCGGAGATCGCAATGCCGTTCTGCGGGCCGGTGAAGGCGCGCCCAGCGGTGAAGAATTCGGCAGCGGTGGCGTTCTTCTTGCTCGCTCGAATCACGATGAACAACGTGATGGCGACGAACAGAGCGAAGATGCCGATGTTGGCGACGGGATTGCCGACGGCCTGTGCGGCAACGATGTTGACCGTCATGCCGCACCGCCCTCTAGCTCTGCGCGGATGGCGTCAGCGCGCGGGTCGAGTTCGCGGTTGGCGAACCGGACGTAGATGCCTGTGATGACGAACGTCGAAACGAATTGGCCGAGGCCGATAAGAAGTCCGATGTTGACGTTGCCCCACACCTTGACCGCCATGAAGTCGTGCGCGAACGCGCCGAGCAACACGTAGGCGAAGTACCAGACCAGAAACAGCGCGCTCATAGGAAAAACAAACCGGCGCAGCCTATTTCGGAGCTCGTGGAACTCAGGACTGGCCTGCACGGCCAGATACTCGTCACCGCTGACGGCGGTGTCCTGGGGCGGATGTGGGGTCTCGGGCACGGTGACTCCTGACCTCGATGTGTAGATGTGCGCGCGTCGTCGTGAGACCCGCGTCACAATAAGCTAGTTCCCAGGCAACTCCAAGCTCAAACCGGGGGCCGGACGGATCAGGAGATAAAACGGCAGCTAGTTCGTTATCTGGCGGGCCAACTAGTTACCGGCGGCATAAGAAAATGTCGCGGCTGCAGTAGTGGAATCTGGCTTCCCGGCGATTTCGGCCGCGGCGTTGGGTCGCCACCATTTGCTCATCAATGGATGCGGCGAAAGGCCGCGAAGGAAAGGAACTTACGATGAGCAACACCATCGCGCTCAAGCGCGTACTTGTTCGATCTGTTGTCGCCGCAGGGGGCATCGCCATCTCGGCGTTGATCGTGACGGCACCCCTTGCGGGGGCCACGGACGCCAAAGACATCTGCACGCAGATGAGCGGCAAATTCGACTCTTCGAAGGACAAGGACGGAAACCGGGTCGAGTCGTGCAGCGTCGAAAGCGGCGGCGGTCCAGTGGTCGGATCGTGGGTCAACGGCCAATGGCAAGGCTCGGTGGCTCCCGGCGAGGACATCAGCAAGCCAGGTGCCGGTCACGTCTACGTCCCGATCAACCAGTATCCCCAGTAGCGCACGACAACTGCAGGCTCGAGAGCGTCGGCCGGTCGGAGACGCGCGGAACTGCGCCGAGACTACGGAATATGACGCTTTTTGCGCGAAATCCGTCAGAAACCGTAGCCTCGCCGAGGCCGGGCAGGGAGCGGAGTCGCCACCCGGCTGGCAAAGGCGGTTCAGACATTGCTGCGAATAGTCGAGTAGCGCGGTGAGGCGAGACTCCCATCGCTTCGGCGGTGGGGGTTTTCCCGTCTTGCCTAGACTGCGTTGATGCCGAACATTCAACTGACGGGCGACGCCGAAGCGGATTCGTTGCTCGCGGAGAACGCTTTCGCTCTTCTGGTGGGGATGCTTCTCGACCAGCAGTACCCGATGGAGGCCGCGTTCGCGGGGCCCAAGAAGATCGCCGACCGGATGGGCGGGGTGGACGCCCGCGAGATCGCCGACTACGACCCCGACAAGTTCGCCGCGTTGTCGTCGAAAACCCCTGCGATTCACCGCTTCCCGGGATCGATGGCGAAGCGGATCCAGGCCTTGGCGCAGATCATCGTCGACCAGTACGACGGTGACGCGGCGGCGCTGTGGACGGCCGGCAGTCCGGACGGGCCCGAGGTATTGCGTCGGATCAAGGCGTTGCCCGGCTTCGGTGAGCAGAAGGCGAAGATTTTCCTGGCCCTGTTGGGCAAGCAGTACGGCGCGACACCGAAGGGCTGGCGGGAAGCGGCAGGAGACTACGGCAAGGCCGGGTCGTTCATGTCGGTGGCCGACGTCAAGGACGCCGCCTCGCTGGAGAAGGTGCGGTCGTACAAAAAGCAGGCGAAGGCGGCGGCGAAGGCCGGCAGGGCCTGAGCCACTGGTCGAGCGAAGGCCGGCAGGGCCTGAGCCACTGGTCGAGCGAAGGCCAGCAGGGCCTGAGCCACTGGTCGAGCGAAGGCCGCCAGGGCCTGAGCCACTGGTCGAGCGAAGGCTGGCAGGGCCTAGCGTCGGTGGTCGCGCTGCAGGTCGAGCTGGGCCAGTGCGGTCAGTATGTGCGCGACGACGCGGCCGGTCGAGGTGCCGGTGTCGAGGCCCTCTTTCAGTGTGCGGAGCCGGATTCCGCGGTCGGTGAGGTCGGCGATGGTTCGGGTCACCTCGGCGGCCGAGCGGCCGAGGCGGTCGACGGCGACGACGACGACGGTGTCGCCCGAGCGCGCGTAGCTCAGCATCGCGTACAGGCCGGCACGGGCGCGCTCGGCGGAATCGGACAACCTGTCGGTGAACACCCGTCGCGGATCCACGCCCGCAGCATTCAGTTCCGCGAGCTGTCCCTCGAGGTTCTGCTCGGCGGCGCTGGCTGTGGCGTAGCCCAGCGTGCAGGTCACCGACCCAAGGTCTCATGGCCCGCGCCGTCAAGGAAGCGATGACACGTCATCGAGTTCGGCTCACCGCCGAACCGTTACCGAACGACGACCGGACGTCAGGCGGTGAACGGCTCGCCGTCGAACCGCTCACGGGTGGCGATTTCGCTGACCGGTTTGCGGGTCAGCTTCTTGAATTGCTTGACGGGCTTGCCGATCGGAACGATGGCCGCGATCGCGTGATCGTCGGGGATGCCGAGCAGTTCCTTGACCCGCGGCTCCTCGGGCACCGCCATGGTGGTGAGCACGCCGCCGTAGCCCTCGTTGCGGGCGGCAAGCAGGATGTTCCAGACAAACGGATACACAGACGCGCCGGAGACGACGCCGATGCGGTCGAGGTTCTGGTCCATTGCCGCACAGATGTTGAGGTCAACCGTGACGACCAGGACGGCGCCTGCGCTCAACACGGGCGCGCCCAGTTGTGGTGGCACCTCGGTGGCTGCCACCTCTTCCGGAGAAACCTCCATGGGCCGCACCGGGTTCCACGGCCCTTCGCCGTTCTTCGACTGGGCGATATAGCGTTGCGCGCCGGTGACGCTCAGTTCGACGATCGCCACCCTGGTGGCCGGGTCCCGGACGACGATGACCCGCGTGCCCTGGCGGTTGCCGCCGCTGGGGGCGAATCGGGCGTTGTCCAGGATGCGCTCGATGACCTCGTCGGGCAGGGGGTCGTCGGTGAACCGGCGGGCCGCACCGGTGGTGCGCATCACGTCGTACAAGTCCATGACCGACATCCTGCTGGATATGCGATTGTGAACATATGAAGACTCACTTGAACTGCCCGTGTGGTGAGGCGATCACAGGCAAAGACGAGGACGACCTCGTCGAGAAGGCTCAGGCCCATCTGGCCGAGGCACATCCCGGCCGCGAATACGACCGGGACATGATCCTCTTCATGGCCTACTGACCGGACCGGCGTTACGGAACGACGGTCGAACCGATCGTCGGCATGAACTGGCACTGCTTGTCGAGGGTGGTGACCTGACCGAAGATCGTCGAAATGATGCTGCCCGAGCCGGTATCGGCGATGGCCGACAGCGTCGTCGGTCCGCTGGGATTGATGTCGGGTCGCGGCTTGAGCGTCGCACTGCCCGACTTGCCCGTCGTCAGGTTGACCCAGGTGACGTTCAGCGGCAGCTTCTGCTCGGCCGCCGGCGCGGGTGTGCCAATCGCGGTGAACACGTAGGCCGTCTGGCCCGCGGCAGGCCCCGGTGCGGGAATCTTCGCAGGCCCGGCGACCGAGATCGCGGTCGCCAACACATTGCCGCCGTCCGCCAGGCACCCGTTGCTGATCGACGGATACAGGAAGTCCTGCGTCGTCGGTGCGTCAGGACCGAAGCCCGGCGCCGCGGCCGGGGCCGCGGCCGGAGCGGGCGCCGGTGCCGGTGCCGGTGCAGCTGGTGACGGTGCGGCGGCGGCCTGCGCCGGTGCCGCGGCCGCCGGAGCGGGGGCGAGCACTGGTGTCGCGTCCGGCACGGGGCCGACCGCGTGAGCCGGGTCCACGCCCAAGGGCAGATGCGCCTCCGTGCCCGGCACAGCGCCCTGCGCGGGAACGTGAGCGACGAACTGGTTCACCGCCGTCGCCACGTTCCGCGAATCCGACGGCAGCGCCGAATTCCCCGCGAAGGCCGCCGCCGCCGCCATCAATGTCGAAGCGGCGTTGGTCGGATCCGCCGCCGCCTGTTGAATGATCGGCCCGATGCCCTGCACCGCCGACAAGCCCGGCGCCTGCACCGCATCGATCGGCAGCGGCGCGGGCGCCGGATCGGCGGTGGCCGCCGGCGCCATTCCACCCAACAGCAGCGCTACCGACGACCCGACGACGGCTGCGGCGCCGCCGAACTTCGTGCTGATCGATCCCATGATGTCCCCGATTCCTGGTTGTGGTTATCGCTGCGCGCCTGCCGTCACGGCAAGGCGGACAACGGCATCAACAGCGGTGCGACGCTGGCGGCGGGCGCTGCCGCAGCCGGAGCGGCGGGTGCCGCGGCCGCGGGTGCGGCAGCGGCGGGTGCGGCAGCCGACGTCGCGGCGGGCAACAAGCCGGCCAACGGCGTGCCCTGCGGCAGCAGCGACGCGAGCCCGGTGGGCAACCCGGACAGCAGGTTCTGCGGTGCTGGGGCGGCAGCAGCCGGCGCGGCTGCGGGCGCAGGCGCCTGAGGCAGCGTGAGTGAGGCGGTTGCCGTCGGCGCGGGTGTGGCCGTCGCAGCGGCGGGCGCCGCGGCCTGCGTACCCGTCAGCACCGACGTGAGGCCCTGCATCAGCGATGTCGCTGCGGCCGGGTTGGTGGCCAATTGCTGGAGGAATGGCAGGCCGGGCACGCCGGGGGTGGGCGCCGGTGCGGCCGCCGGGTCGGCCGCCGCGGTGGCGCTGAGTCCTAAGGCGACGGGTACGGCAGCGGCTGCCGCGATCATGCTGGTGACGAGGGTTTTTCTGGTGAATTTCATGGTTCTCCCAATCCGTTGATGGCACGCCTGCGCCCGACAGTCGTCCAGTTACTGGTGTTACTCAAGTGACACGTGTGGCGGTTACTCAACCGTTACGGATGCGAAGGGAATCGGTGACCGTCGCTAGAGTCGGGCAGATAAGCACCTCGACTGACGCCGCACCGCGCATGGCCGCCCGCTTGGCCGCCACGGCGCCCGTGCTGTTGGCGCTCAGCATCGCGGCGCGCTTCGCATGGACCTACCTTGTGCCCAACGGCGCCAACTTCGTCGACCTTCGCGTGTATGTCGGCGGCGCGGCAGCACTCGACCACCCCGGCACGCTGTACGACTACGTCTACGCCGACCAGACGCCCGACTTCCCACTGCCCTTCACATATCCGCCGTTTGCTGCGGTCGTGTTCTATCCGTTGCACCTGCTTCCGTTCGGAATCCTCGCGTTCGCTTGGCAACTCGGCATCATCGTCGCGCTCTACGGCGTGGCCCGGGTCAGCCAGCGGTTGCTGCACGGCCCCGACAGCGATCGACGCACCGCGATGTTGTGGACCGCGGTCGGCATCTGGATCGAGCCGCTGCGAAGCACGTTCGACTACGGCCAGATCAACGTGCTTCTGGTGCTCGCGGTGTTGTACAGCGTCTACAGCACGCGATGGTGGCTGTCCGGACTGCTGGTCGGGCTCGCCGCAGGCGTGAAGCTGACGCCTGCGGTGTCGGGTCTGTACTTCGTCGGCGCCCGTCGATGGGGCGCCACGGTGTTTTCGGCGGTGGTGTTCTTCGCAACCATCGCCGTCTCGGCTCTGGTCGTCGGCGACCAAACCCGTTACTACTTCACCGAATTGCTCGGCGACGCCGACCGGGTGGGACCTGTCGGCACGTCGTTCAACCAGTCATGGCGCGGCGGAATCTCGAGGATTCTCGGCCACGACGCCGGCTACGGGCCGATCGTGGCGGCAGGCATCGTGATCACCGCGGTGTTCGCAGTGCTCGCCTGGCGCGCGATCGGCGGCGCCTCCGACCGGCTCGGCGGCATCGTCATCGTGCAGTTGTTCGGGCTGCTGCTGTCGCCGATCTCATGGACCCATCACTGGGTCTGGCTGATCCCGCTGATGATCTGGCTGCTGCACGGCCCGCTGCGCCAACGGCTCGGCGCGAAGGTGCTCGGCTTTGGCTGGCTTGTCCTCACGCTGGTCGGCGTGCCGTGGCTGCTGAGCTTCGCGCAACCGACGATCTGGGTGATTCCCCGGCCGTGGTATCTGGCCTGGGCAGGTCTGATCTACATCGTCGCCACGCTGGCGACGCTGGGGTGGATCGCCGCTACGGGTTCCCGACGATCTTATTTATCTCCCGCGCCATCGCCAGATCGTTCTCCGTAATACCACCCGCCGAGTGGGTGACCAACGCGAAAGTCACGGTCCGCCAACGGATATCGATGTCCGGGTGATGGTCCTTTTCCTCCGCTTTCTCTGCGACGCGGCGCACGGCGTCGATGCCGTCGAGAAACGCTGGGAACTTGACCGAGCGGCGCAGAACCCCTTCGACGCGTTCCCAGCCAGGAACGTCGGGCAGTGCGGCGTCTACTTGGTCGTCAGTCAACACAGCCATGTAGTCAACGTAGCGCGAGTATCCGCCCCCTGACAGGGTCCTGGCAGAGTGGTTTTGCAGGATTGAGCGGTGTATCGGCGTTCCGCATCTGTACTTGCCGCCGGCGGCTTGCTCGTCGTCCTGTTGGTCGGGCTGGTCGTCTCCGTCCTCTGGGTTTCTGACGACGCGAAACACCCCCTGAGGCAACCAGTTTCGTCACCACCATCGGCAACGGCGCCCGCCCCCACCGCTACGACCGCCGCCGTCCCGCCTGCGCCGTCAACGGTCGCCGAGGAGCCGGCACCGTTCGACGCATCGCAGGTGACGGCCGAGATGATCACCCCGCCACCCACCGCGCCGCGGCGTTGGCGGCTACACGAGTTGTTTCCCCAGCTGTTCCCAAGCGGTTAGCGCGCGATATAGCGTCGCTGGCAGTGTCGAACCAGATCGTCGTTGCGGGTGCGCTGACCTCAGGCCCTCTGCTGCTCGTGGCCCAGCGTGCCCGACCGCCGGAGCTGGCCGGTCTCTGGGAGCTGCCTGGCGGGAAGGTGGCGGCGGGGGAGACCGATGCCGCGGCCCTGACTCGCGAACTGCGCGAAGAACTCGGCATCGAGGTCGCAGTGGGCTCACGCATCGGCGCCGACGTGACATTGAGCCCGACGATGACGCTGCGCGCCTACCGCGTCACGCAGACCGGCGGCGCCTTGCAACTCAACGATCACCGCGCGCTGCGCTGGGTCGGCGCCGACGAGCTGGACGGCCTGCCGTGGGTGCCGGCCGACCGCGGGTGGGTCGGTCAGCTCAAACAGTCACTCGCTCAGTGATTCGTGTTTGCAGTAGCTCAGATTTGGCTGATCGAGTCGTTCTTCGCGCTCCCGCTGAGCTTCTTCATCGCCAAACTCATCGACATTCGGGTGATGCTCGCGATGTCCTACCCAGAGGTTTGTTCGGGCTGCGCGACTCGGTGCTCCACGGCCACAAGCTCTTCGCCGTGGATGAACCGGCCGTGGGTCTCGGGTAGGCGGAACAAGCCGATGAACACGATGACGATCAGCGCGGATACCACCGTCGTCGCCATCGCAATGCTGCCGCCGAACCAGCCTGTCGCGATGGCGCCCGCGAACAGCGGTCCTGCTGCGGTGAAGAAGCGACCGATGCTGTTGGTGACCGCGATAGCCGATGCCCGCACCGACGGTCCGAACAGTTCCGGGAAGTACACCGCGGTGCCGCCGATCGTTCCGAACACACCGAATCCGACGACTGGAAGCAACGCGAGGTACATGGCATAGCTGTGCGCGAACGGGTACAGCACACAGATCGCACCGAGCCCGATCAGCACACTCATCCCGAAGGCTTTTTTCCTGCCGATCTTGTCGGCGATGAAACCCCAAGTGGCGTAACCGATTGCGCCGCCGATGTTCAGCATCGCCACACCCCACGCGACTGCGGTGACCACCTCGCCACCGGTGACTCCTTGGTCGGCCATGACCACACGAATGTTCTGCGGTGTCCATGTGGTGACACCCCAGAACGCGAACAGCGCGCCGATGCATATGAGCGTGCAGGCGACAGTGGTCGACACCAATGGTTTGGTGAACAGCCGGACGAGCACGAAGCGGTCCGTGCTTGTCTTTGCCGAGCCTGCGGCACGTTGGGCCTTGCGTCGCCTGCGGGCCGCCTTCACCCCGACCATCGACGCGGGCTCGTGCACGGTGCGCCGGATGTAGAGCACCAGAAGCGCGGGTAGTAGGCCGAAGGCCATGGTCCACCGCCAGCCGAGATGCCCGACGAAGTTGTAGACAACCGCGGACAGCAGCGCGCCAAGGGCCAGCCCGGACATCATCACGCCGCTGGCTTTCGCCCGATGCCTGCTGCTCGACCAGGCCTCGGCGACCAGGGCCGCCCCGATCGGAAGCTCGACTCCGGACCCGATCCCGGCGATGAACCGGAATGCGACGAACTGTTCGTAGTTCACCACCACAACGGCCAGCGCAGTGAACACCGAATACAGCAGCACCCCGGTGATCAGTACGCGGACCCGGCCCACGTAGTCCGCGATCACTCCGAAGAGAATCGCGCCGACCGCCCAGCCGGTGAGGAACACGGTGACGGCGAGCCCGGCGTGGAAGGTGGACGCACGCCCGAGCAGATCGGCGGTCGCAGGTCCCGCGACTTGGGTGAACAAGCTGTAGTCGAATCCGTCGAGCGCCCAGCCAAGTGTGGTCGCCAACAGCACAGACCATTGGTAGCGGCTGATCTCCCGGTGCCAGGGCAAGTTCGCGCTCGCATCGGTCATAGCTGGCTCCTTTGCCACTTGGAACGAGATTCTTCGGGACTTGTCAAAGGTCGGGCTCACTGCGGCGCAGTGCCCCTACCACCAACCGATTGACGCTGAGTTCGAGAGCCTGGTCCTCGTCGAGCGAACGGAAAGCCCGTAGAAGGTCCTTGATCTCGGAGTGGATTCGCGGGTGGCGAGCGCGCAGCGCAGCGACCCGCTCGGCCACCTCCTTGGCCAGAGCGTCAGCGTCGCTGACGATCTCGTTCACCAGACCCATTTCCCGTGCCCGGTTTGCACCGATGGCTTCACCGGTTGCCGTGAGCCAGAACGCTTCTCGCTCACCGACTACGCGTGGCAGCCAGGCAAGCACCAGCGCAGGCGCGAGGTTGATGCCGACCTCGGGGAACGAGAACTGGGCGTCGGCCACCGCGATCGCGACATCGCACGCCGCAATCAGACCCACGCCGAAACCCGCTGCGTCGCCGTGGACCTCAGCGATCGTGACCAAAGCGGAATCGCGCAACGCCTGGTGCAGGGCAACCAAGATCCTGGTTTCAGAGACCAGGTCAGCAGGGGTTGCGCCGGCACGCTCCCTGCCGAGGCAGAACACGGCCCCGGCGGCGCGCAACACCAGGACATGGGCGCCCGCGGGTGGGTGTTGCAGCAGTTCGGTGAGTTCGACGCACGACTCGACGGTGAGCAGATTGTGCGGTGGCCGGTCGATGACCACCTCGAGGACGCCGTCCGACCGGGTTTCGACGCGCAGGCCCGCCACCTCAGTTCAGCCGATCCGTGGCCACGCCGCCATACCAGTCGACGTCGTCGGGTGCGGTGCGGACGGTGACCGCGCGGATATGGGTGAAGTCGTGGAACGACTCCCAGCCGCCCTCTCTGCCAACACCGCTGTCCCGCACACCGCCCCACGGGGACGAGGGGTCCAAGCGGTGGTGGTCGTTGACCCAGACCATGCCCGTCTCGAGTTGAGCGGCCACCCGGTGGGCACGGGCCACATCACGCGTCCATATCGACGAGCCCAACCCGAAGTCGGAGTCGTTCGCCATCGCGACGGCGTCGGCCTCGTCGTCGAACGGGATGGCGACGACCACCGGCCCGAAGATCTCCTCACACGCGACACGCATGTCGTTGGTCACGTCGGCCAGCACGGTCGGCTCGACGAAGAACCCGCCGGGCAGACCGGGCACGTCGGCCGCCCGACCACCGGTCACCAGCTTTGCGCCTTCGCCGACGGCGATGTCGACATAGTTGAGGATGCGCTCCTGGGCTCGCTTCGAAATGACCGGTCCCAGTTGGGTTGTCGGCTGCGCGGGATCCCCGATGCGGATCGACGCCGCGACCTTGGCAAGTGCGGAGACGACATCGTCGTACACGGTGCGTTGGATCAACAGCCTGCTTCCCGCGATGCACGTTTGCCCTGCGCCGATGAAACCGCCGAAGGCGGCGCCGCGGGCGGCCACGTCGACAGGGGTGTCGTCGAAGATCAGGACCGGTGACTTGCCTCCCAATTCGAGCGTCGCCTTGGCGAACCGTTTCGCCGTCGCGACCGCAATCGCCCTGCCGGGTTCGGTGCCGCCGGTGAAGACTGCCTTCTTGACGAGCGAGTGTTCGGTGAGCGCCGCACCGGCCGTCGGGCCAAGGCCGGGAACGACATTCAGCACGCCATCGGGGATACCGGCCTCCATGGCGATCTTGCCAAGCATCAGCGCGGTCAGTGGCGTCTGCTCGGAAGGCTTGAGTACCACGGTGTTTCCCGTTACCAATGCCGGCGCCAGACTCTTCGATGCGATCATCATGGGGTGGTTGAACGATGCGAGGATGCCGACCACGCCGATGGGAAAACGGCTGGTGTAGGAGTGGTAGTCACCGCGTAGGGGCACCACCGAGCTGCGATCGGCAAGCAGCAGTGCGGCGTTGTAGCGATACCACTCGGCGAGCCGGGTGATCTGGGCCTTCGTCTCGGTGATCGGCCGCCCGTTGTTCAGCGTCTCGAGCTCGTACAGCTGCGCCATATGCGCTTCGATGCCGTCGGCGAACCGGTGAATGACCCGGGCCCGATCGTGAATCGGCATGGTCCGCCACTCGCCGTGACGGAACGCTTCGTGGGCGGTCCTGACCGCGTCGTCGACATCCTCGGCGCTGGCGCCCGCCACTTCGGTGATCAGCTCGCCGGTCGCCGGGTTGATGACGGGGATGGGATCCGCCCGTCCCTCGACGACGCGACCGCCGATCAGCAACCCGGTCGGATAGGGCGCTCGCTCATCCGCGGAGGTTTCGGAGGGGGAGTCGATCAAGGTCATCGCTTAGGTGCTCCAGTCGTATACCAAAATGAAAAGTCGTATACGAAAGCTATCCGATGTGTGCGTAAAGTCGCAAGGGGATACAAAAGGAGTCCGATAGACTCGGTTTGCCACGCATGTCTGGCGACGACTGATCGAGAGGGTCGACATGGCGAGTGAGTCCGCGGCCGGCCGAGTCGCCCAGGCGCTTCGGCAGCGCCTGCTGAGTGGCGAACTGCGCCCGGGGACTCGGTTGTCCCAGCAGCAGGTCGCCAGCGATTACGGGGTCAGCCGGATGCCAGCCCGAGACGCCCTTCAGGCGTTGGCAAGCGAGGGGTTGGTCGATATCAGCGCGGCGACTGCGGTGGTGCGACGGCTGTCGGTTGCTGAGCTACAAGAGCTCTACGAACTGCGCGAGGCGGTCGAGCCGCTGTTGACCCGCATCGCCGTGCCGAACGTCGGAAGAGCCGAGCTCACCCGGATGGCGTCGATCCTGGAAATTATGGAGGCCGGGCCTGCCCCGCACGAATGGCTGGAGCTCAACACGCAATTCCACGCCCTGATCTATACGCAGGCGAACCGGCCCACGATGATCCATCTCACCGAACAACTGCGCCGTCTCACCGACCGCTACCTCTACTTGCATGTCGGGGTGTTCGGTGACATGGGACATCTTCACGAGGAGCATCGGCAGATCTACGAAGCGGTGAGTCGCGGCGATGCCATCGCCGCCGCTGAGCTGACCCGCAAACACCTGGCGACGTCGCACGATTTCATCCTGCGGTTCCTGCTGGACAGCGAACTCACCACGATGCAACCCGAAGAATCCAGTGCGGCAACGCCTTTCGGCGTCCTGGGAGTCGGCGGAACCGGTTGATGACTCGGCGCAACGCCGACCCAGCCGACCTAGTAGTGCAGCCTGTCGTTCACCACACGCACGCCCGAGTGCCGCAACGAGTAAATCGGATGCATCAACGCTGGGTGACGGCAGTGGGCGCACGACTCCTGCGCATGGTTGGCCGATGAGAACGTCAGATGGCGGCACATCTCGCATCGGACGATGTAGAAAGCGCCTATCCAATTGAGCAGACCGAGGTAGATCGCCGCAGTGGCAGCGGTCGCCAGAACGGCGATGACAACGATGGTGAAGACCTCTTCTACTGTCATCTAAGTCAACCTCCAACCCATCTCGACCAACGATGCCGACGCTACGCGCGCCAGCTGTGAGCGGACTGTCCTTCGAGTGACGGGCATCTCTCGTTTTCGTGATTGGCCGATCACACTGGGATGATTCGGACGTGGATTTGCGGCCTGACTTCAGAAACGTCGCCATCGTGGCACATGTCGACCATGGGAAGACGACCCTCGTCGATGCGATGCTGCGCCAATCGGGCGCGCTGCACCACCGCGGCGACGACGCCATCGAGCGCTTGATGGACTCCGGTGACCTCGAGAAGGAAAAGGGCATCACCATCCTGGCCAAGAACACCGCGGTGCACCGCAAGCACCCCGACGGTTCGACGACGGTGATCAACGTCATCGACACCCCCGGCCACGCCGACTTCGGCGGCGAGGTCGAGCGCGGCCTGTCGATGGTCGACGGCGTGCTGCTTCTGGTCGACGCCTCCGAGGGTCCGCTGCCGCAGACCCGTTTCGTGCTGCGCAAGGCCCTGGCCGCGCACCTACCGGTGATCCTCGTGGTCAACAAGACCGACCGGCCCGACGCCAGAATTTCGGAAGTCGTGTCGGATAGTCACGACCTGCTGCTCGACGTCGCCTCCGATCTCGACGAGGAAGCCCAGAAGGCTGCCGAGGAGGCGCTCGGATTGCCGACGCTCTACGCGTCTGGTCGGGCAGGTATCGCCAGCACTGTCGAACCGGCCAACGGCCAGAATCCGGAAGGCAAGAACCTCGATCCGCTGTTCGACGTCCTGCTCGAACACATCCCCCCGCCGAAGGGCGATCCCGAAGCGCCGCTGCAGGCGTTGGTGACCAACCTCGACGCATCCTCCTTCCTCGGCCGCCTCGCGCTGATCCGCATCTACAACGGCAGGATCCGCAAGGGCCAGCAGGTCGCCTGGATGCGTGAGGTCGACGGCCATCCCGTCATCACGAACGCCAAGATCACCGAACTGCTGGTGACCGAGGGCATCGAGAGGACCACAGCCGACGAAGCGATCGCCGGCGACATCGTCGCCGTCGCGGGGCTGCCCGAGATCATGATCGGCGACACCCTGGCCGATCCGGATCACGCGCACGCGCTGCCGCGCATCACCGTCGACGAGCCCGCCATCTCGGTCACCATCGGCACCAACACCTCGCGGCTCGCGGGCAAGGTGTCCGGACACAAGCTGACCGCGCGGATGGTGAAGTCGCGCCTCGATCAGGAACTCGTGGGCAACGTGTCGATCAAGGTCGTCGACATCGACCGGCCTGATGCCTGGGAGGTGCAGGGCCGCGGGGAGCTGGCACTGGCCGTGCTCGTCGAGCAGATGCGCCGCGAGGGCTTCGAGTTGACGGTCGGCAAGCCGCAGGTGGTCACGCAGATGATCGACGGCAAACTGCATGAACCGTTCGAGGCGATGACGATCGACTGCCCCGAGGAGTTCGTCGGCGCGATCACGCAGCTAATGGCTGCCCGCAAGGGCCGCATGGAGGAGATGACCAACCACGCCGCCGGGTGGGTCCGGATGGACTTCATCGTGCCCAGCCGCGGCTTGATCGGTTTCCGCACCGACTTCCTGACGCTGACGCGCGGCACGGGTATCGCGAACGCCGTGTTCGACGGCTATCGGCCGTGGGCGGGGGACATCCGCGCGCGGCACACCGGCTCGCTGGTGTCGGATCGGTCCGGGACGATCACACCGTTCGCGATGATTCAGCTGGCCGACCGCGGCCAGTTCTTCGTCGAACCGGGCCAGGACACCTACGAGGGCCAGGTGGTCGGCATCAATCCCCGCGCCGAGGACCTCGACGTCAACGTCACCCGCGAGAAGAAGCTGACCAATATGCGCAGCTCCACCGCTGACGTGATCGAGACGCTGGCCCGCCCGCTGGAGCTCGACCTCGAGCAGGCAATGGAGTTCTGCGCCGCCGACGAGTGCGTCGAGGTGACTCCCGAGGTGGTCCGGGTGCGCAAGGTGGAACTCGACGCCACCCAACGGGCCCGGGCGAAGGCTCGCGCCAAGGCCCGCGGCTAGTCGTGCCGATACCCTGAACAGCGTGCCGGGGCCCCTTCGCGTCATAGCTGCGCTATCCGCGCTGGTGACCTTGGTGGCGGGGTGTACCGTCAGCCCGCCGCCCGCGCCGCAGAGCACCGACACCAGCCAGTCGACGCCGCCGCCCCCGGCCAAGGCGACGCAGATCATCATGGCCATCGATTCGATCGGCCCGGGCTTCAATCCGCATCTGCTGTCCGACCAGTCGCCGGTGAACGCCGCGATCAGCGCGCTGGTGCTGCCGAGTTCGTTCCGTCCCGTCCCGGATCCCAAGTCGCCCACCGGATCTCGCTGGGAACTGGACACCACGCTGTTGGAGTCGGCGGAAGTGACCAGCCAGAACCCGTTCACCGTCACCTACAAGATCCGGCCCGAGGCGTCATGGACGGACAATGCGCCCATCGCCGCCGACGACTTCTGGTACCTGTGGCGCCAGATGGTCAGCCAACCCGGTGTCGTCGACCCGGCCGGCTACGACCTGATCACCGGCGTGCAGTCGATCGAGGGCGGCAAGACGGCGGTGGTGACGTTCTCGCAGCCATATCCCGCCTGGCGTGAACTGTTCAACGACATACTGCCGGCGCACATCGTCAAGGACGTGCCCGGCGGGTTCGGGGCCGGTCTGGCGCGCGCGCTTCCGGTCACCGGCGGGCAGTTTCGCGTGGAAAGCATCGACCCGCAGCGCGACGAGATCCTGCTGGCCCGCAACGACCGCTATTGGAGCGCGCCAGCCAAACCGGACCAGGTGCTGTTCCGGCGCGGCGGTGCACCTGCCGCGCTTGCCGATTCGATCCGCAACGGCGACACCCAGGTGGCTCAGGTGCACGGCGGGGCCGCGGCGTTCGCCCAACTGTCGGCGATCCCCGACGTGCGGACCGCGCGCATCGTCACACCACGCGTCATGCAATTGACGCTGCGGGCCCAGCAGCCGGCGCTCTCGGATTCCCAAGTGCGCAAGGCGATTCTGGGGCTGCTCGACGTTGACCTGCTGGCGTCGGTTGGTGCAGGCGACGACAACACCGTCACGTTGGCGCAGGCGCAGATACGCTCGCCGTCCGACCCTGGGTATGTTCCGACCGCACCCCCGGCCATGACCAAGGAGGCCGCACTGGCGTTGTTGGCCGGGGCCGGTTATCAGGTCGAGCCCATCGACACGACGTTGCCGACGACGCCGGGCGCGCCCACGCCGGAGAACCGAGGGCGCGTCACCAAGGACGGTGTGCCGCTTACGCTCGTGCTCGGGGTGGCGGCCAACGACCCGACCGCGGTCGCGGTCGCCAACACCGCAGCAGATCAACTCCGCAATGTCGGCATCGCCGCGTCGGTGTCGGCGCTGGACCCGGTGGTGCTCTACGGCGATGCGTTGCTCAACAACCGCGTGGACGCCGTGGTGGGCTGGCATCAGGCGGGCGGCGATCTCGCGACCTCGCTGGCGTCGCGGTACGGCTGCCCGGCGCTGGAAGCGACGGCCGTCTCGACCGCGACCCCTGGCACGGCGACGTCGTCACCAAAACCCACCAGCACCTCGCCCACGCCGCCGAAGCCGGCCACCACGGCCACCCAGACCAGTCCCGCCCCGGCACCGGAATCCGGTGCGCTCGTCCAAGCCCCCAGCAATATCACCGGGATCTGCGACCGCAGCATCCAGCCGAAGATGGACGCCGCCCTGGATGGCACCGAAGACATCGGTGAAGTGATCAACGCGGTGGAACCTCGCCTGTGGAACATGTCGACCGTGCTGCCGATCCTGCAGGACACCACGATCGTGGCGGCGGGTCCCAGCGTGCAGAACGTCAGCCTGTCCGGCGCCGTTCCGGTCGGCATCGTCGGAGACGCCGGAAAATGGGTCAAAGCGCCGCAGTGATCACTTCACGCATGGAGTGTTCGTCCCGGCCATCTCGGTGAGGTCGGTGGGTGCAGGCGCCTGGCTTCCGCTTGCTGTCGCGTCGACGGTGGTGACCGGCGCCGCCGAGGTGGTCGTCGGGCTGCTGTCGGTCATGTACTGATCGGCGGGAAAGTCCGAGCCGACGGTCAACTGGACGGTGTCGGGAGCGACGGTGTCGGAGGCCGTCGCGCTGAGCTGCAGATGGTCGGCCAGCATGCGAGCCGCGTCGGCGGCCCCCACCCCGTAGGCGATGGCGCTGGTGTCGGCCAACCGGTCGGCGGTCGACACCGAGCCTGCAACCAGGCCGTCGGCGCCGAGGATCCGCTCGAGGGCCGATCCGAGCCCGTCGTGGTCGGTGGCATTGACGACATCGAGTGTTGCTGGGGCAGAGGGTGTTTGAGTCGGGGTCGGGGTGGGTGGAGTCGATCCGTCCGTGAAAAGGCTGTGCACGATTTGCCGAATGCTTTGCACGTCAACGATATTGACATCTTCGCCCTGGGAATTCTGTCCGAACTCGCTGATGGGCAACGTGTACAGCGTCAGGCGGCTGTCGGTGAGGGCCGTTGCGCGGTCGACGAAGCGGGCGAGGTCGAACCCGTCGTCCACGGCGATGTTCTGCTGGGCCACCTGCAGAAGGTTCCTCAGGTCGGCGGGATTCGAAAGCGCTCCGCCGTGACGCAATGCGGTCACCAGCGAGACGATGAACGCCTGCTGTCGCCGGGTGCGGTCCATGTCCGTGAACAGTTGGTCGTTCTCGTCGCGGCGTTGCCGCACGAATGCCATTGCCTGTGAGGCGTTGATCTGCTGGACGCCGCGATGAAAATCCGCGCCTGAGTAGCTGTCTGAGGTGTCGTCGTTGAGACACACCGTGATGGGCTGAACGACCTGTGCGATCTGAAAGAACGCGCCGAGCGTGACTTCGATGAAGTGATCGATCGACACGGCAAGCAGGCGGCGCACGGTAGCGATCTCGGCCTTGCGACCCGCTTCGCGCGCTGTCTGCTCGCGGGTGGACTGAGTGATGCTGTCATCCAGCGAGTCCATCTTCTGCTGATACGCCAACCCGTAGGCCTGCTTGACCTTTCCTTTGCACACTCCGCTCGGGCAGCCTGGCAAATCAACATAGTCGTCGCGCGGCACCGATACGGCGCTGACGGATCCGCCACCTGACAGGTGCAACAGAATCAACACATTGGCGTTGTAGCCACCGACGGTTTCATCGCCTGCGTGCAGCGCGTCGTAGATGTCCTGGGGCAACGGCTGGCCGTGCTGGTCGAGTCGGCTGTCCAGCCCCATGATCAGAATGTTCTCCGCGCCGCCGACCGACGCTGGGGCGCCGACCAAGGCTTGAGATGTGGTGATGCCGCCGGACAGATTGCGGTAGCCGGACCACCCCGCTGCCGTCACCACCAAAGCGGCGACGGTGGCCAACGCGCCCAGCGCTCGGCCGGTGGCGAGGGCTCGGCGGCGGTTGCGCTCGCGGGGAAGCCGGTGCCGGGCGCCCGCGACCCGCGGTATCGGCTCGGTTTCCGGCCCTGAGACGGCTGGTCGACTCATAACAGATGCGGATTATCCCGGCGCCTCCTGAGCGGAGACTGAGGACCGCGACAACGGAATCGGCCCCCTCCGGTAGCGGAGGGGGCCGACCGACCTGCAGCGATTACTTCTTCTTCTTACCGGTCTTGGCGGTGCCTGACTTCTTGACCGTGTCCTTCTTGGCGTCGCCCGACTTCGCGGTGCTGTCGTCCTTCGCAGACGAGGCGGAGCCGGAGTCAGACCCCTTGGCTCCCTCGGAGCTACCGGTGCCGCCCTTGGCGCCGGTGTTGTCCTTGGCGCCCGCGTCGTCCTTGGCGGCGTTGTCATCCTTGGCGGAGGTGTCGTCGTTGGCAGCGGTGCCAGTCGACCCGTTCGAGGACTCCGCTTCGGTGGACGTCGAGTCGGCGGCCTTACCGGCCGTCTCGTCCTTGGCCGCGGTCTCGTCCGTGGCCGCGGCGCCCTTCTTTACCGTCTCCGTGTCGCCGGCGGAGGTGATTGCCGACGAAGAGTCCGTCGACGCTGTGCCGGTCTTCGGAGCAGTGACGTCCAGGGTGACGGTCCTGGCGGCCGCCGTCTTCGCCGAGGCCACCTCGTCAGTCGCGGCCGTTGTCTTGGCCGCTGCAACCGCCGGTGGGGTGATCGCAGTGACGATCGCGTCCCGGATGGTGACCAACAGGCTGAGGGTGCCCAAACCCGGCGACAACAATCCGCCCGTCTGGGTCGGCGCGTAACCGTTCAGGAAGCCGTCGAGCATCACAGCGGGGGCGTTGATGATCGCGTTGACGACGCCAAGGGGATCGCCGGACGTCGCGGCGTCGAAGACATTCTGCAGGGCCTGGCCCGTGGCCTGCACCAGCGCCAGCGGCGGCTGTATCACCCCGAGGCTGACCCCGAGCACCACGGTCGGCAACTGATCCACGACGTGGACGAAGTTGTTCAGCGGCTGCAGAAGCGGCGGCAAGAATGGAAATGCGGCCTGGATCAAACCGGTGGCGACGGTCTCTGACGCACCCTGGATATTGCCGGCGCGCAGTTCGCTCAACGCTTTCTGCAGCAACGCCGGAAAGCTGGACGGGTTGCTGATTTGCAGCGACTGCTCCAGCGCCTGGCCGAGTTGAGTGATCATGGTCGACTGGTTCTTCAGGACTTGCGCTAGAAGCGGTGCGACACCGTTCGCGAACGTCTGTTGAAACAAGTCGTTCAGATTGGTGACCGTGTGTTCCAGCAGCTGTCCGTAAGGACTGGTTGCCGCCGACAGCGCGACTTCGGCCGAGCGAACGCTGGGCAGCGACACGTGGGGCGGCGCTGGTGCGACGGGAGCGACCGCGATGACGCTTGCCCCGACCAGGGCGATACCCGCATTGAGATAAGGACGACGAACAGTGGCACCGTGCATAGCATCTCCTTCAAAATGCAGTAGATCGAGCATTCGAAACTTACTCACAAGTAAGAGGTCAAATCTCGCGTTTCAAAATATTATTTGTGGCTCACAGCGCGCTGGTAGAAATGGGTCAGTAGCTGAGCTAATCGAAAACGAACCGTATGAGTTAACAATGAAATTCGAAGGCTGAAATCGAACTCTATGAGCGTCTCGACCCAAATATCATTACCGATGTTTATTAGCTGGACTTTTCGAATCTTTGACAAAAGCGGCAATATATGTGCCTAACGCATATCGGCGACGTTGCCGGAAGGTTGCCGAAGCGGGGGGACTGATCTGATGCGCCATCCGAACGACGGACGGGTCCAGCAATGCTTGATTTCGCAACAAAGCTAAGCCGCGTCGTTTGCCGTCCGACTCAGACGCGACGCGGACCGACTTCAGGCCTGGATGCCACCGAGTGCTGCTCGCGGAGCAGACGCAGCCCGTGCGAGGCGAACGCTGCGATGGCGAACACCGCAAGTAGCCAATAGGGCGGCCGGGCGAGTTCCCAGACGAACAGAGCCGCGAACAACGGGGCCCGCTGCGTGATCGCGAGGACGCCCGCGGCGCACGTCAATGACACCGCTGCCACGTGGATATCGGTGCCTGCCCACTGATTCAGTGCAAGGGCCGCAAGCGATCCGGCGGCGGCGCCGGTGGCCATCGCGGGCGTCAGCAGGCCACCAACGGCGCCCGCCCGCAGGAACAGCGCGCTCAACAACGGCTTCAGCAATAAGATGAGCGCTGCTGCGCTCAACGTCAGACCGCTGTTGATGCTCACGGTCAGAATGCTTCGTCCGTTGCCGGGCAGTTCCGGCCACCAGATCGAGCAGATGCCGGTCAACAGGCCGGCCGCGGCCACCGAAGGACTCAGCACCCACGACTTCAGTTGCCGCGCGGGGCGTGCGATCGCCATGACGCGGTTGAACCCCAGTCCTACCGCGGCGGCCAGCGGCGCGATTACCAGTGCCAGGAACGCGAAGAGATAGGAGAGCTTCGCGTCCGGCCACGTCAGCGCGTGCGCGAGATGGGTGACGGGCGAGGCCACCGCAACCGCGAGGCTCGACGTGATCAGAGCGGCACCGAACGCTCTGGGATGCCAGGTGCCGAGCATGATGCGGGCTGTGAACAACGCTCCACCGAGCGGCACGCTGTAGACGGCGCCGAGACCGGCCCCTGCCGCACACGCCAACAGGATCTCGCGGTCGCGCGGTGTCAGCGCCAACCGTGTGGTGCCGAAATCGCTTAGCGCTGCGGCCAATTGGCGAGGTGCGCCTTCGCGGCCGAGCGACGCGCCCGATCCGACGAGGAGCACCTGAAGGAAGGCGTCGATCGACAGTGGCATCCGTGCAACGGCGCGGTGACTCTTGATGGTCTCGGTCAGGGCGGGAACCTGACTGCGCCGGCGAAGCATCCACCATCCCCAACCGGCCAGAGCACCGCCGATCATCGGGCCGACGGCCCGCCGGACCGGGCTGCTGCCCCCGACGCCGGTCAACAGTGAGCCGAAGGAGTAGTGATAAGTGAGGTGTTCGACTGCGTGCAGTAGCAGCGTCGTGGCCGCACCGGCGACGCCGGCCAGCAGGCCGACGATGACGATCGCACAACCGAACTCGATGTTGCGCCGCGTCACCAACTGAATCTATACGTGAATCGGCCCCCTCCCTGGTCGGATGAGGGGGCCGATTCCTGTGAGCGGTGTTCTGCTAGCTCGTTGGGCTTTGTCAATCCGCCTGCCGTCGAGCCGGTACGGCCCGCGATACCCGCCGCAACCGGCGGGTCCGATTCGGTTGAAGCGCATGCACGCTGCCGCACGGGTGCACCGTCGATCGCCGTCAGATCGGCACCTCCAGTCGCTGGCCCGACCCCCGACGGTAGCGTTGCATTCGATGCAGCCACAGGAAACCCCGCGTCTATTGTTCGTGCATGCCCATCCTGACGACGAAACCCTGACAACTGGTGCCACGATTGCGCATTACGTCGCACTTGGCGCCGAGGTCCACGTCGTCACCTGCACTCTCGGCGAAGAAGGTGAGGTCATCGGCGACCGCTATGCGAAGCTGGCGGTCGATGCCGCGGACCAATTGGGCGGCTATCGCATCGGTGAGTTGTCGACCGCGTTGCGCGCGCTGGGTGTCGCTGAACCGATCTTCCTCGGCGGTGCGGGTCGCTGGCGTGATTCAGGCATGGCCGGCACCCCGCCGCGGCACTGGCAGCGGTTCGTCGACGCCAACACGGACGAAGCCGTGGGCGAACTCGTCACGCTGATCCGGCAACTTAGACCCCACGTCGTGGTTACGTACGACAGCAAGGGCGGTTACGGTCATCCGGACCACATCCACGCGCACGAAGTCACGATGGCTGCAGTGGCCGCCTCGGGGGCCGAAAAGTTCGCCGGGGCACCCTGGACCGTTCCCAAGGTGTACTGGACGGTGATCTCCACGTCCGCGATGGCCGAGGGTTTGAAGGCGCTCGGCGACGCCCCGGCAGGGTGGCTGCGAGTGTCGATCGACGACGTCCCCTTCGGCTACCCCGACGACGCGATCGACGCCGTCATCGACGTACCCGATCAGCTACCCGCGAAAGTAGCTGCGCTGCGCGCCCACGCCACCCAGGTGACCGTCGCCCCGGACGGCAGGTCGTGCGCGCTTTCGAACAACATCGCGCTGCCGGTCGGCGCGGCCGAGCACTACATCCTTGCCGCCGGGACATCCGGCGCGCGCGACGGCCGCGGCTGGGAAACCGATCTGCTCGCGGGGCTGAACCTTCAATAGGCTCGCGGTAAGCTGCCCGTCAACTGCTCATGTGTGGAAGGGATGGCAATGGACCCGGACATGGATCCCAACCTGCAGCACTGGCAGGATCGTGGTGACAGCTTTCAGTGGGTGATCGGGTCGCTCGTCTCACTGCTCGACAGCATCCCGACCTGACGCCACTGCGTCCCCTCGTCCTGACGCTGCTCGCCATCGACGGCGTCGTTTCGGCCATCGCGGCCGCATTCTTCCTCCCTGTGCGAATCGGTCCCGTTCCATTTCCGATCAGCGCACTGCTCAGCGGTCTCGTCAACGCCGCTCTGGTGTGGGCCGCGTTGCAGTGGACCCAGTCGCCGCGGCTGGCCGCGCTGCCGCTGTGGTGCTGGCTGTTGACTGTCGCCGGGCTGACATTCGGCGGTCCCGGTGACGACATCGTGTTCGGCGGCGTCGGCGTCATGGAGTACGCACCGCTGCTGCTGATCGTGTTGGGCGCCCTGCCGCCCGCTCTGTTGCTCTGGCGGCGAGTGCGCGCGGACGCCTGACCGCTACTGGTGGTCCTTCTTGCCGGAGTCCTTCTTCTTTTCGCCGACGTCGTTCGTCTTGTTTTCGCCCTTGCCGTGGTTGGCCTTGGTTGAGACCGACGACTGTGTAGCAGCCTTCGGTCCCTTGTCGGCCTTCTTCTTGTCACTGGTCTTGTCCATGGTTGGGGCATTCTTGGCATCGGTGGCATCGTCGTTGGACTCTGCGCCGTCCTCGGCCGCAGCCGTGACCTCTGTCGTCGGATTCAGCTTCCTCGGTCCCTTTGGCACCTTGGGCGTCTTCAGTGCCTCGCCGTTGGTCTCGTCGACAGCGCCGGCGGCCTCTTCGTCGGGGGTGTCAGCGACGCCCGCAACCTGGATAGTGGCGTGCTTTTCCTTGGGCGACGTGGTGGCGGCGACCGCAAGCGTCGTGGCGTCTTCGGTCGTCGTCGTGCCCGCCGCCGCCGCGAACGGGAGAGGTGGCAGGGACGGTAGCCAGAAATTCCACTGATCGATGCCCAATTGGATGAACGCATCGATGGTCCATGCGATGCCCTCGCCGACGTTCTGCAAGAAGCTACCGTTACCACCCAGCCAGTCCAGAGTGTTGTGGGCGATCGCGTGGACGATGCTTTCGCCGAAGTTGTAGAAGATCATGATCTGGCCGGACAGCCAGCCGACCCAGGGAATCCAGCCCACCGCGTAGGTCGCAAGCTCGAAGCCGTATCGCACCCACGGCTCGATGGCGTGGTACGCCCATTCCAATGTGCCCGTAAGTGATTGGGGCGCCGGGGCTGGACCTGACGGCGGCGCCGGGAACGCTTGGCTCGCGCTCGGCGGCACGATGAATCGCTCCACCCACCCGGCCAAGAGATTCGGTAGCTCGGCCACTGCCAGCGGCTGCACTTGCGCAACGAGGCGAACCGGCGGCGACGCGATCTGTGCGACGGGCGCGGGCGCCCCAACGGGCCTCGGCTCCTGCACGGCCGGGCCGAACGCGACGGCGGCGGCCGCGATGGTCGTGACCCCCACGGTCAGGCACGAGCGAATCGGGTCACGCATTGGACCTCCCCCTCCAGCTATATCAGCTACTAGACAGTTCGCGAATTTACGCCAGTGTTATGAAGGTCGCGGCGCATTGAGCAACGTGTCGGGGGCGGGGGGCGATCACAGTGCCCGGCTGGGACTACTGTGGCCGATATGTTCGTCGCAGTGGTTTCAGAATGTGAGACATGCGGATGATTCTCGACGACCGTGGGGTTACACGGGAGTGGCTCTGAACCCCCAGCGCGGCGCCGATCTGCCCAGCCCGGTGGTCCCTCCAAAGTCAGGTGCGCCCTCCTCGGCCTCGTTGAGACGTGTCCTGCGGCGGGCCCGCGACGGCGTTGCGCTCAACGTGGAGGAAGCCGCGGTCGCGATGGCTGCCCGCGGCGACGAGCTGGCCGACTTGTGTGCCAGCGCGGCGAGGGTTCGCGACGCGGGCCTGGCGTCCGCAGGCAGGCGCGGCGCCACCGGTCGGTTGCCGGTCAGTTATTCGCGCAAGGTCTTCATCCCTGTCACCCATCTGTGCCGTGACACCTGCCACTACTGCACATTTGTCACGGTGCCCGGCAAGCTGCGTGCGCAGGGCATGGGCATGTACATGGAGCCCGACGAGATTCTCGACGTCGCGCGTCGGGGCGCCGAATTGGGTTGCAAGGAAGCGCTGTTCACCCTTGGTGACCGTCCCGAGACTCGATGGGATGAGGCGCGGCAGTGGCTCGACGAACGAGGTTACGACTCCACGCTGGACTACGTGCGCGCGATGGCCATCCGGGTGCTCGAGGAGACTGGGCTGTTGCCGCACCTGAATCCGGGCGTCATGTCGTGGTCGGAGCTGTCGCGGCTCAAGCCGGTCGCGCCGTCCATGGGCATGATGCTGGAAACGACGTCGCGGCGGTTGTTCGAGACCAGGGGCTTGGCGCATTACGGCAGCCCCGACAAGGATCCCGAGGTGCGGTTGCGCACCCTGGCCGACGCAGGCCGGTTGTCGATTCCCTTCACCACGGGCCTGCTGGTTGGAATCGGGGAAACACTCACCGAACGCGCCGAGACCATCCACGCAATTCGCCGCTCGCACAAGGAGTTCGGTCACGTTCAAGAAGTGATCGTGCAGAACTTCCGGGCGAAGGATCACACCGCGATGGCCGGTGTGCCCGACGCCGGTTTCGATGACTTCGTCGCCACCGTGGCAGTCACCCGGTTGGTGATGGGCCCGAAGATGCGCATCCAAGCGCCGCCGAACCTGGTGTCTCGCAACGAGTGCCTGGCGTTGGTCCGCGCGGGTGTCGACGACTGGGGCGGAGTGTCGCCGCTGACGCCGGACCACGTCAACCCGGAACGGCCGTGGCCGGCGCTCGACGAGCTCGCGGCCGTCACCGCCGAAGCCGGTTACGACTTGGTGCAGCGGCTCACGGCCCAGCCGCAGTACGTACAGGCCGGTGCGGCCTGGATCGATCCGCGGGTCCGCGGGCACGTCGACGCGCTCGCCGATCCGGAGACCGGACTGGCCCTGGACGTCAATCCGGTCGGGCGGCCGTGGCAGGAACCAGACGAGGCGGCAGAATCGCTGGGGCGCACAGATTTACATTCGGCGATCGATTCCGAGGGCCGTCTCACCGAAGCCCGCAGCGACCTGGGCAGCGCGTTCGGCGATTGGGAGTCGATTCGCGAAAAGGTGCACGAACTCGCGGCGCGGGCGCCGGAACGCATCGACACCGACGTGCTCGCGGCGCTGCGCTCGGCCGAGCGCAATCCGGCGGGCTGCAGCGACGACGAGTACCTGGCTCTGGCCACAGCGGACGGGCCGGCTCTCGATGCCGTTGCGGCTCTTGCGGATTCACTTCGCAAAGACGCGGTGGGCGACGACGTCACGTTCGTCGTCAACCGGAACATCAACTTCACCAACATCTGCTACACCGGCTGCCGGTTCTGCGCGTTCGCCCAGCGCAAGGGCGACGCCGATGCGTACTCGCTGTCGACCGCCGAAGTCGCCGACCGGGCATGGGAGGCGCACGTCGCGGGTGCCACTGAGGTGTGCATGCAGGGCGGCATCGACCCGGAGCTACCGGTGACCGGCTACGCCGATCTGGTGCGGGCCGTCAAGAACCGGGTGCCGTCGATGCATGTGCATGCATTCTCCCCGATGGAGATCGCCAATGGCGTTACCAAGAGCGGACTTTCGATTCGGGAGTGGTTGACCAGCCTGCACGAGGCGGGTCTTGGAAGCATCCCGGGAACGGCCGCCGAGATCCTCGACGACGAGGTGCGCTGGGTTCTCACCAAGGGCAAGCTGCCGACGTCGATGTGGATCGACGTCGTCACCACCGCGCACGAAGTAGGGCTGCGGTCGTCGTCGACGATGATGTACGGCCACGTCGACCAACCGCATCACTGGGTCGGGCACCTCAACGTGCTGCGCAAGATCCAGGATCAGACCGGCGGGTTCACCGAGTTCGTGCCATTGCCGTTCGTACACCAGAGCAGCCCACTGTACTTGGCGGGTGGGGCGCGGCCGGGGCCGACGCACCGCGACAACCGGGCGGTTCATGCACTGGCCCGAATCATGCTGCACGGCAGGATCTCCAACATCCAGACCAGTTGGGTGAAGCTGGGCGTCGAGCGCACGCAGGTGATGCTCACCGGCGGCGCCAATGACCTCGGCGGCACTCTGATGGAAGAGACCATCTCCAGGATGGCCGGTTCGGAGTTCGGTTCGGCGAAGAGTGTCCAGGAACTCGTCGAGATCGCGGCAGGCATCGGCAGGCCCGCACGCCAACGGTCGACGACATACGCGCCTTTAGCGGCGTAAATCACAGCGCAGCCGTGAACTAGTCGCCACGCTCGGCACGTGTACATGGCGAACCGACGCTGAGGAGAGCAATGACCACGATCACCGGTATTCCCGCGCACGCGCTGCTTGTGCACGCGATAGTGGTGCTGGCGCCACTGACCGCGCTGCTCGAGATGCTGTGCGCAGTGTGGCCGGCAGCCCGTCGTCGCTTCGTGTGGCTGGTGTTGGCGTTCGCGGTGGTGACCCTGGTGCTGACGCCGCTGACGACGGAGGCGGGCGAGTGGTTGTACCACCAAGAGGCGCGACCCAGCCCGATTCTTCAGGAACACGCTGAACGCGCCGATTGGATGATCTACTTCTCGATCGGTCTGTTGCTCGTCGCGGTCGCGCTCGCTGTACTGCACTGGCTGACAAGCAGATCGGACAAGTCGAGAACAGTGCTGACGGTGATCGTCGCGGTCCTGGCGCTAGCCGTCGGAGTCTCGTCGATCGTCGCTGTGGTGCGGATCGGGGACGCCGGCGCGCACGCGGTGTGGGGCCGGCAGAGCTGACGCCCCACCGGCCCCTGGCATCGTCAGGACTGCTTGACCGCCTCGATCTCCAATGCGATCGTGACCTTGTCGCCGACGACCGTGCCGCCGGTCTCCAACGGCATCTCGATGTCGATGCCGAAGTCCTTGCGGTTCAGCACCACTGATGCGTCGAAGCCGGCGACCTCACCGTGGCCCATACCAGGGTTGACGCCGTTGAACTCGAGGTCCAGGGTGACCGGCTTGGTGACGCCCTTCAACGTGAATTCGCCGTCCACGGCGTAGTTGTCGCCGTTGGCCCGCACGCCGGTGGATCGGAATGTGGCCGTCGGGTACTTCTCGGCCTCGAAGAAGTCCGCCGACTTGATGTGTGCGTCGCGCTGTTCGTTGTTGGTGTTGAGCGAGTCCACCGCGATCTCAGCGGTCACCGACGGCGTGCCGTCCTCGGCGACGACAATCGCGCCGCTGAACTTCTCGAAGTGGCCTCGAACCTTGCTCACCATCAGATGGCGTACCGAAAAGCTGATCGACGAATGCACCGGATCGATCGCCCACGTGCCCGCGCTGAGTTCGGTGGCTGCGGTGGCATCAAAGGTTGAGGTCATAGCGATGTCTCTTTCCACGGTGGTGTCGGCCTTCCCGACACCTTCGACGGGGTAAACGGACCATAGTCCGAATCCATTCCCCGGCGCGTTCCGCTGTCACCGAAATGCCGCCAGCGTTAACCTTTAGTTCACCTTCAGTTCAGCATTGGTTCAAAGGAGAGCCGCGATGATTGGAAAGGCGCTAGTCGCGATGTCGGTGGCCGCCGGCGGACTGCTCGTCCCCGCAGTGGCGCAGGCCGACAACATCATGAATCTCGGCACATACGCCGGTGATGTCATCGAGCAGCTGCAGGACTGGGGCTACACCGTGATGCTCAACGGCCTCGACAGGGACATCCCCTACATGGACGAAAACCAGAAGAGGCACTGCCAGGTACTCGGCATTTATCCGACCGTCGCGGAGCCGTTGCCCGCCGGTGTTTTCCAGACGGTGCACGTGCAGTTGTCCTGTCCGGAGAACCCGAGCAGCTCGACGCCGTCTACCTAGAGCTTGGCCGCCGACTCGGTGCCATCGGCGGGCAGGTGAGTCACCGCTCGGTGCACGGCGCTTTGAGGCGAGTCCGCGGCGCTATGCAACTTGTTGCAGTGCAATCAAGCGCATAGGCCGCGGATCGTGATCAGCACCAGGTCACGTCGACCGGTGACCCCTGGTAGTTCACGTGCACCGCGCAATCAACCGGCCGGGTGATGGCGCCGGGGTGGATGTTCGTCGAGTACACGTCTTCTCGTCCGGGAACGACGTAGTCGGGCGACGCCATAGCGGGGCCGGCCAAACCGATGGTGATCGCCGCGAAGGCGCCAGCGCTGGCCAGGCCGAGGGCAAATTTCCTCATTCCTGACTCCTTGGATACGACTTAGGCACACCTAAGTGACTGTCATTGGTTTAAACGTCTGGACAATTGCGGGATCTTCCCGTGAACGGGCGTTTTCGCTGGATGCGGCGAAGATCACTACGGAGATGGCATGCGCCCGGGCGTCACATCTTGCCCGGCACGCGGAAAGCAAGGTGTCGCTGGGCGTGCTGTATGTGCAACGTCTAGTATCAGTAACCACGCGGAACCCTTAACCGGGCGACGCGGAGGTTAGGGCACACTGATACGCACGTCCAGGTTCCGGCAACGGATACTTGGCAACGACTTTCGGCGGGCCCGACCAAGCACGGCAGCCCACTGACAGGAGATCGAGGAGACCTCAGTGACGTACACGATTGCCGAACCCTGCGTCGACATCAAGGACAAGGCCTGTATCGAAGAGTGCCCTGTCGACTGCATTTACGAGGGCGCACGCATGCTGTACATCCATCCGGACGAGTGCGTCGACTGCGGCGCGTGCGAGCCGGTCTGCCCTGTCGAGGCCATCTACTACGAAGACGACGTGCCCGATCAGTGGAGTGGATACACCCAGATCAACGCCGACTTCTTCAGCGAACTCGGATCGCCGGGCGGAGCGTCGAAGGTGGGCCTGACCGAGAACGATCCTGAGCCGGTCAAAAGCCTGCCGCCGCAAGGTGAGGACTCCTGACGGCTTCCGCGGAGATCCGCAGGCGCGTTTCTTCGTCATTGCCGGAGTTCCCGTGGGACACCCTGGCTGACGTCACCGCGCTGGCGAGTTCGCACCCAGACGGCATCGTCGATCTGTCGGTGGGAACACCGGTCGATCCGGTGGCGCCGCTGATTCGCGACGCGCTCGCCGCGGCGAGTTCTGCTCCGGGCTACCCGACGACTGCGGGCACTCCGGCGCTGCGGGCCTCGGCTGTCGCTGCGCTGAACCGTCGCTACGGCATCACGGGCCTCGACGAACAGGCAGTGCTTCCGGTCATCGGAACCAAGGAACTGATCGCGTGGCTGCCCACGCTGCTCGGTCTCGGCGCCGACGACGTCGTTGTGGTACCCGAATTGGCTTATCCCACATACGAAGTCGGTGCCAAGTTGGCCCGCGCTCGAGTGCTGCGGGCGGACTCGCTGACGCAGTTGGGTCCACAAACGCCGGCACTGGTCTACCTCAATTCGCCGAGCAACCCGACCGGCAAGGTGCTGGGCGTCGACCACCTCCGCAAGGTCGTCAGCTGGGCCCGCGACCGCGGGGTATTGGTGGCATCCGACGAGTGCTATCTGGGACTGGGTTGGGACGCCCAGCCGTTTTCGGTGCTGCATCCCGACGTCTGTGACGGCGACCACACCGGGTTGTTGGCCGTGCACTCGCTGTCGAAGACGTCGTCGCTGGCCGGCTATCGCGCGGGCTTCGTCGCGGGCGACCCCGCGGTGGTCGGCGAATTACTGGCCGTGCGCAAGCACGCGGGCATGATGGTGCCAACGCCGATACAGGCCGCGATGGTCGCCGCGCTCGACGACGACCCACATGAACTCGAGCAACGCGAGCGGTATGAGCGCCGTCGGGCAGTCCTGCTTCCTGCGCTGCGGGCCGCCGGCTTGAGCGTCGACAACTCCGAGGCCGGGCTGTACATCTGGGGCACTCGCGGCGAACCGTGCCGCGAGACGGTCGCGTGGCTGGCGCAGCGCGGGATCCTGGTGGCGCCCGGCGAGTTCTACGGCCCACGGGGTGCGCAGCATGTCCGGGTGGCGTTGACGGCATCCGATGAGCGGATCGCCGCCGCGGTGCAACGGCTGACCCCGTAACCCCGGCGAACGTGAGCCCAAGCACACGGTCGGCGACAAAGGCTAAGGCGCCGTCGCCCGCAACCCCACCGCCAACACCAAGCGGTCGTCGGGGTCGTCCAGCGATGTCGACAGCAGCTTCTCGATCCGGCGGATCCGATAGCGCACGGTGTTCGGGTGTACATGCAATCGCTGCGCGACCGCCGCGATGTCGCCGAACCCGTCGAGATACGCGTGCAGCGTCTCGGCCAGCATCGGTTCGTTGGCACGGAGTCGCCGCACCCGTGGGTCCACCAGTCGCGGTTGGCGTGCCACCTGCGAGACTATCTCGTCGAGCAGCACCGTGGTGCGCGCCTCGTCGAGCGAACTGACCTGACCGATCGCGCCGGGATGGCGCTCGGCGCTGTCGAACACCCGATCCACTTCGGCGCGGGCCGACGCCGCCGTCGACAGTGCGATCGGGGCGGCGATCACCGCGCGCAGGGTCAGCCCGAGTTCGCGACGCAATGCCGCGACCACGCCGCGCACCCACGACGCCACCGAGGACGCTCCGCCGGTCTTGGGTAGCAGCACGTACACCCGCTCGCCGGTCGACGCGATCTGGGCGTCAGCGCGAAAAGCGCTGGCGCTCAACGCGATTACGTCCGCCGGAACGGAGCCTTCCACGCCGACGAAGCCGATCAGTGCGGCGCGCCCGTCAGCGGTGATTCCGAGTTCGCGCGCGATCGCACCGATGTCTCTGCCCTCCAAGTCGTCGCCGACCAGTCCGAGTAGCTCCTGCACTCGCAGAGTGTGTGTCGACGGTGTCGCTGCCAGCCGCGACATGATGCGGGCGGCCAGCACCGCGCCGCCACGCAGGATGTCCTCGACATCATCGGACAGCGGAGCCGAACCCTGTTGCAGCCAAATGGTTCCGGCATAGCCGGGCCGTCGAGGCGAATCCGTGGGGGGCAGGTGGATGCCGACGGCGAGGCGCGGTCGCAGTCCCAGCTCCGGGCGTTCGGCGACCCGCACCACGTCACCGCTGGCGCGCAACGCGTCGAAAATGCCCCACTGTCCAAGCCATTCCAGATGTTCGGGCGGGCCCGCCCGGCCCAGAATCGTCAGCCGCCGCAGTTCGTCGGCTTCGTCGCTGGACGCCGAATACGCCAACATGTGAGAGTCTGCGTCCTCGATGCTGATCATTCCGCGGGTGCGATCGGCGATCGATTGTGCGAGGCCGAACAGATCGGTGCCGGAGTTCAGCGGGTCACCGCGGTCGCCATGGTGCTCGAAGGCGTGGTTGACCAGCTTGTAGAGCAGCTCCCAGCGGGCCTGCGGTTCGACGGCCACGACGGCGATGCCGAGCGCGACCGCCCGCGTGATCGCGGCGGCCGACGGTTCCTTGACGAAGATGGCCGTGGGAACGCCTGCGGGCTGTTGCCCGATCCAGCGCACGGCTTCCGCGTCCGAGACGCCGAGCAGAAAGAACAGATCCGCCGAGCCGGGACCGACGGCCAGCCCGTGGCGCACGTCGTCCGCGTCGACGAGCGCTACGGAGTTGACCGGCATGTCCAGGCCGCGCGGCGCCTCGACCAACGACACCATGGTGCGGTCGAGCGCCAGCAGCAGCTGTCCGAGACCCAGTCCGGGGGCGCGCTCCGCCATGGCCGCTCCTTTGTCTGATTCGACTATAAACGGCGGACTGCTTTGTTCGATCGGCCATGTGTTGCGCGTCGCATTCCGGGGATCCTTGCAGCTATGGACGCCATCACCGACGTGCCCTTCCCGGCCAACGAGCCGGTCCACGACTACGTACCAGGTTCGGCCGAGCGGACCCGGATCACCGAACAGCTCCGGGCCCTGGCCGACGCCCCTATCGACCTTCCGCATGTCATCGGCGGCGCTCACCGCATGGGCGGCGGCGACCGTGTCGACGTCGTCCAGCCACACCGGCACTCGGCGCGGTTGGGCACGTTCACCAACGCCCAGCACGCCGACGCGTCGGCCGCGATCGAGGCGGCGATGACAGCCAAGTCCGACTGGGAGGCCACCCCGTTCGACGAACGGGCCGCGGTGTTCCTGCGCGCCGCCGACCTGCTGGCCGGACCATGGCGGGAGAAGATCGCCGCCGCCACCATGCTGGGGCAGTCCAAGACCGCCTACCAGGCCGAGATCGACTCGCCGTGTGAGCTCGTCGACTTCTGGCGGTTCAACGTCGCATTCGCGCGGCAGATCCTGGCGCAGCAGCCGATCAGCGGCAGCGGTGTGTGGAACCGCACCGATTATCGTCCGCTCGAGGGCTTCGTCTACGCGATCACGCCGTTCAACTTCACCGCGATCGCGGGGAACCTGCCAACCGCGCCCGCATTGATGGGCAACACCGTGGTGTGGAAGCCGTCGCCGACGCAGACGTTCGCCGCCTACCTGACCATGCAGCTGCTGGAGGCGGCCGGCCTGCCGCCGGGGGTGATCAACCTGCTCACGGGTGACGGCATCGCGGTATCCGATGTGGCCCTTGCGGATCCGCGGCTGGCCGGTATCCACTTCACCGGTTCGACGGCGACCTTCCAGCACCTGTGGCGGACCGTCGGCGCCAACATCGACCGTTATCACACATACCCGCGCCTCGTCGGCGAGACCGGCGGCAAGGATTTCGTGGTTGCGCACACGTCGGCACGGCCGGATGTGTTGCGCACGGCGCTGATTCGCGGCGCGTTCGACTACCAGGGACAGAAGTGCTCGGCGGCGTCGCGCGCGTTCATCCCGCGTTCGGTGTGGCAGCAGATGGGTGACGACTTCCTGTCGGCCACCGAGGCGTTGCGCTACGGCGACGTCACCGATCTGACCAACTACGGCGGCGCGGTCATCGACGACCGGGCGTTCGCGAAGAACGTCAAGGCCATCGAGCGGGCCAAGAGCGCGCCGAACGTGACGATCGCGGTCGGCGGCGAATACGACGACAGCGAGGGCTATTTCGTGCGCCCGACGGTGCTGCTGTCCGACGACCCGACCGACGAGTCGTTCTGCACCGAATACTTCGGGCCGATCCTGTCGGTGCACGTGTACGCCGACAACGAATACGACCGCATACTCGACGTTGTCGACGGGGGCGCGAAGTACGCGTTGACCGGTGCGGTGATCGCCGACGACCGGTCCGCGGTGCTGGCCGCCGAGAAGCGCCTACGGCATGCGGCGGGCAACTTCTACGTCAATGACAAGCCGACGGGAGCCGTCGTCGGGCAGCAGCCGTTCGGCGGATCGCGTGGCTCGGGCACCAACGACAAGGCGGGCTCTGCGCTGAATCTGATGCGCTGGACGTCGGCCCGGTCGATCAAGGAGACGTTCGTGCCGCCGACCGACCACAAATACCCGCACATGGAGTCGGAATGATGACCGAGGTGTTCCACCGGGTCGCGCGCCCGGTGATACTGGCCGCCAGCAGACGAGACGGGCTGCGCAGGACCGCCGAGCGGCTACCCGTGACCAGGGACGTGGTGCACCGCTTCGTGCCTGGTGAAACGGTGGCCGATGCGATGAACTCCGTTGCGCAACTGCGTCATTCGGCGCGTCTGGTCAGCATCGACTACCTCGGCGAGGACGTCACCGACACCGACACCGCGAACGAGACTGTCGCCGCCTACCTGGCACTGATCGACGCGCTCGGCGGCCGAGACGAGCGCGCGGCGGCGGTGCGACCGCTGGAGGTGTCGCTGAAGTTGTCGGCGCTGGGTCAGGCTTTGCCGCGCGACGGCGAGAAGATCGCGCTGGAGAACGCGCATGTTATCTGCGAGCGAGCCCAACAAGTTGGAGTATGGGTGACCGTCGACGCCGAAGACCACACCACCACGGACTCGACGCTGTCGATCGTGCGGGATCTGCGCACCGAGTTCGACTGGCTGGGAACGGTTTTGCAGGCGTATCTCAAGCGCACCGAAGACGACTGTCGCGAGTTCGCGGGTGCGGGAGCGCGCATCCGGTTGTGCAAGGGCGCCTATGACGAACCGGCGTCGGTGGCGTACCGCTCCGGCGACGACGTCACCGACTCCTACCTGAGGTGCCTGGCCGTGCTGATGGCAGGGTCTGGCTACCCGATGGTGGCCTCGCACGATCCCCAGATCATCGCGGCGGTGCCCGAACTGGCCGGCGAGAACGGCCGTGGCGTCGACGATTTCGAATACCAGATGCTGTACGGCATCCGCGATGCCGAGCAACGCAGGCTGGCTGACGAGGGCAACCACGTCCGCGTCTACGTCCCGTTCGGCACGCAGTGGTACGGCTACTTCGTGCGCCGATTGGCCGAGCGACCGGCGAACCTGACGTTCTTCCTCCGCGCGCTGGCGGAGCGAAGGCCCTAGCCTGCCAGCGGGAACGAGCCGTGTTCGTGGGTGACGACCCAGCGGCCGCCGCGCTTGCGCAGTCCGAACGTCATTCGTAGGCGGTTGTCGGGGTTCGTCGCGAAGTCCTCCGGTTTACCGCAACGCGCCAGCGCGTACGCGAATGCGACGTCGTCCCCGGCGGTCACGTCGAGCTCGATGATCTCGAAGACGGCGCCCTGGCGCTGCCACTCGAAGAACTCCGGCCAGGAATCCCGATAGGCGTCGATGCCGCGAAGGCCGTCATACGGCGGCGGTACGTCGAACATCACGATGTCCGGATCACGGTCGGCCAAAACGGCTTCGATATCACCGGTGTGAACGGCGTCTGCCCAGCGGAGGATGAGTTGGCGGATGGTGTCCGCATCATTCATCGGGCTTACATCCTTTGCGTTCGGCGGTGCCGCCGGAGGACACGAGGACGTAGCCGGCACTGGCGAACAAGACTGGCATCATTGCCATCATGCCGAACATTGCGGTCATCGTGTCACCTCCTCGGACCTCTTGTTTGTTCAACGGTGCAGACCGTCGTGCGGTTCAAAAGTCATCGCCTGAGGTCGAATCTGGTGGCGCCGTACAGTTCGGCGGTGCCGAACGCGAACACGGTCTCGGGTTCGATCTTGTAGACGAACCATGGCGGCGGCCCGGCCGATGGCGCACTGAATTCGGCGGTCAAGGCTTCGCCATTGACCTGAGCGGGCCACCCATCGCGGTTGTATTCATCTGCGACAGAACGCAGTTCATCGTGATCGGTGACCCGGCCGGCGCTGCCCTCGAGCACCAAGTCGAACGGATGAGTGGCAATGCTCACGCTACAGCGCGGGTCTGCGGCCAGGTTCCGGGACTTCCGGGTGCCCGGTCCGGACGTGAAGTACCAAGCGCCGTTGACGTGGCCGCCGCCGACCGGGGTCACGTGTGGCGAGCCGTCCGGGTTGATCGTCGTCAGCCACATTGTGTGCCGATTCGGGCCGCCGGCGTCCGGTGCCTGGGTGATGTCCGAGCTGAGCACGGCGCGGACGCGCTCCCAGTCGATGGGCGGTGCTCCGTAGCCGTCTAGGTTCTTCGCTTTGATGACCATGCCGGTATAGACCGCGCGCTCCGCGAGAACTCATCAGGTGGGATGTGTCTCCTCCATCTGGCTGGCCGTCCACGAGGCAAGTAGGTCGAGGGCATGCGCCGTCGCGGATGCCGGTTCCGCGACGTAGAACGTGAGTGAGAGTCCAGGTTCGGACACCATGTCGACGCTTTCGTAGGCCAACTCGAGATTGCCGACAACCTGATGGTGAAAGTGTTTGAGTCCGGCACCGTGGGCGCGGACGTCGTGCGCGCTCCACCGGCGCCGGAAATCCTCACTGCGGGTGGACAATTCGCCGACGAGGTCGTGCATCAGGGTGTCGAAGGGATCGCGGCCGGCTTCGGTGCGCAGAATCGATACGCAGATGTCCGCAGCTCCGTCCCAGTCAGGATAGAAGCGACGGGAGTCCTCGTCGAGGAACGTGTAGCGGGCGAAGTTCGGATATTCGGTCGTGCAGTTGTCATACATCGCGGAATGCATACCGCGGCCGAGATGGTTGACAGCCAGCAGGTCCATGCGGCCGTTGCGCACGATGGCTGGGCCGGCGTACTTGTCGAGCACCCACTGCAGGCTGGGCCGAGGTGTCCACCGTTTTGCGGGCCGTCGCCGTGGACGCATTCCCGCACTGGTGCCGTCGGCGGCGTGGGCGAGGTGGAAGAGGTGGGCCCGTTCGGCGTCGTCAAGCTGAAGCGCTCGGGCGATTGCATCGAGCACCGACGAAGACACACCGGCCAGCGCGCCGCGTTCCAGCTTGCTGTAGTACTCGATGCTGACCCCTGCCAGCGCAGCGACCTCGCCGCGGCGCAGACCCGGCACCCGGCGGGTACCGATGACTGGCAGCCCCGCCTGCTGCGGGGTGACTTTGGCACGTCGCGAGATCAGGAACTCGCGGACCTCGGCGCGATTGTCCACGTCAACCACGGTACGGCTGCGCTTGCGCGGGTGGGATGCCTTCTCAGTACACCTCTCATCAGGCACTCGCACATCGACCGGGAAGGGAGTTCTCTGGGGATCGGCAATTCGATTGGTAGGAGGTCTTGATGCGTGGTGTCGTGATGTATGCCCCCGGCGATGTGCGGGTCGAGGACGTCGAGGAGCCTCGGCTCCTGAAGCCCACTGACGCGATCATCCGGCTGTCGGCCACCTGCATCTGCGGGTCGGACCTTTGGCCATACCGCGGCGCCGATGACGTCACCGAGCCGTTCCATATGGGCCATGAGTACGTCGGCATCGTCGAGGAGGTCGGCGATGCGGTGACCACGATCAAGCCCGGGCAGTTCGTCGTCGGCTCGTTCTTCGCGGCGGACAACACCTGCGAGATCTGTCAGGCGGGCTACCAGACGTCGTGCGTCAACCGCGAGGTGCTCGGCACCACCGGTCGGGCTCAGGCACAGCGGATGCGGGTGCCGCTGGCCGACGGCACGCTCGTCGCCACGCCTGACGTTCCGCCCGACGATCTGGTGCCAAGTTTCCTGGCCGCCTCCGATGTGCTCGGCACCGGCTGGTTCGGTGCCGTCGCGGCCGCTGCGGGACCGGGCAAGACGGTGGCGGTCGTCGGCGACGGTGCGGTCGGCCTGATGGCTGTGCTGGCCGCCAAACAGCTTGGCGCAGAACGAATCATCGCGATGAGCCGCCACGAGTCCAGGCAGAGCCTCGCGACGGAACTCGGGGCCACCGAGATCGTGGCAGAGCGTGGCGAAGAGGGCGTGGCCAGGATCAAGGAGTTGACCAACGGACTCGGGGCGCATTCTGTCGTGGAGGCGGTCGGTACTCCGCAGTCGATGGCGCAGGCGATAGGCGCAACGCGGCCCGGCGGGTCTATCGGCTACGTCGGCGTGCTACACGACGTCGAGCTCAAAGGCGATGACCTCTTCATGTCTCACGTCCACATCCACGGCGGGCCCGCCCCGGTACGCCGTTTCCTCCCCGAACTGATCGACCTGATCTGGAATCGAAAGATCAATCCAGGCAGGGTTTTCGACCTCGAACTACCCATCGACCGGGCAGCCGACGGCTATCGGGCGATGGATGAACGTCAAGCGATCAAGGTGCTGTTGCGGCCCTGAGCCCAGCGGTGCCCCACCTCAGAACAAGGAGTCTCAAGAATGAACGCGACCACACGCCGCGACGTGATCCGACGGTTCGGCGCCGGTGCCGCTTTACTCGGCGTGATGGCGGCCTCGGGCTGCACTCCATCCGAGCGAAATGCCAGCTCTTCGCCGTCGACAACACAGGCGGCGGCAAGATTGGCCGCGGGGGACCGGTCCAACGGCGCCGACAACTTCTACACGAGCGAGCGCGTCGACGTTGAGAAGGTGTCGTTCAACAACCAGTACGGAATGAGGGTGGCGGGAAACCTTTTCGTTCCGAAGGATCTCAACCGCAACGCGAAGGTCGCGGCGATGGTCGTCGGGCATCCGATGGGCGCCGTCAAGGAGCAGAGCGCGAACCTCTACGCCACCAAATTGGCCGAACGCGGGTTCGTGACCATGTCCCTCGACTTGTCGTTCTGGGGGGAGAGCGAAGGTCAGCCGCGCAATGCCGTGTTGCCAGACATGTATGCCGAAGACTTCAGCGCCGCAGTCGATTACCTGCGGTCTCAGTCGTTTGTCGACAAAGAGCGGATCGGTGCCCTCGGAATCTGCGGCAGCGGCAGCTTCGTAATCAGCGCCGCTAAAATCGACCCGCGTATCAAGGCGGTCGCCACCGTCAGCATGTACGACATGGGCGCCGCCAACCGCGACGGGCTGCGCCACTCGCAGACCGTCGAACGGCGCAAGCAAGCCATCGCAGCGGCGGCCGAGCAGCGTGATGTGGAATTCGCAGGTGGGGAAACTGAATACACGAGTGGTACCGTTCACCAACTCACACCCGACTCGACACCGGTCGAGCGCGAATTCTACGACTTCTACCGCACCTCTCGAGGTGCATATACTCCGCAGGGCACGACAGATCAGTTCACCACGCACCCGACGCTGACCAGCAACGTGAAGTTCATGAACTTCTATCCGTTCGAAGACATCGAGACGATCTCGCCTCGGCCGATGCTCTTCATCGCTGGCGAGAACGCGCATTCCAGGGAGTTCAGTGAAGAGGCATACCGCCTCGCCGGTCAGCCCAAAAGAACTGGTGATCATTCCTGGCGCCGGTCACGTGGATCTCTACGACCGGGTCGAATTCATCCCGTTCGACAAGCTGACGACGTTCTTCCAGAACAACCTGAGGTGACGCTCGCCGTTAGCTCAAGTACTGGTCGTCCGTGACGTGTTCGAGCCAGTCAACGGGCTTGCCATCGACGCTGTCCTGGATCGCGATGTGGCTCATCGTGTTTGAGTCGGTAGCGCCGTGCCAGTGCTTGACACCCGGCGGCGTCCAGATCACGTCACCGGGATTGATCTCCAGCTTGTCGCCGCCCCACTGCTGAATCCAGCCGGTCCTGGCGGTCACGACGAGTGTCTGGCCGGCGGGGTGCGTGTGCCACGCGGTGCGCGCGCACGGCGTGAAGGTAACGTGTGCCGAACTGAAGGTCCGCACGGCGTTTGGTCCGAACAGCGGCTTTACGCTGACTTGTCCAGTGAAGGTATCGGCGGGTCCGTCAGCGGCGGGCCGTGATTCGTCGGCCGAGATCTCCATACTGTCCTGGGATTCCACCGTTGTCCTTTCCTGCGGTCTCGATTGTGATCGGTGGTCCTGTCACCGTGCGGTGTACCCGCCGTCGACGGGCAGTGCGACGCCGACGACGAAGCTGGCGCCACCGCTACACAGCCAGAGCACGGCGGCGGCGACCTCACTGGCTTCGCCGATGCGGTTGATCGGCTGGTTGGCGACGGCGTCGTCGATGTCCAGTTCCCCTTTGTCGATCATGTCGGTGACCATAGGGGTCGCGATGGTGCCGGGGCATACCGCGTTGATGCGGACGCCGCGCGGCGCGTACTCGAGCGCCGCGCTGCTCGTCAGGCCGAGTACGCCGTGTTTGGACGCGTGATAGGCGGCCCGACCGGGAAGGCCGACCAGCCCTCCGAGGGAGGAGCAGTTGACGATTGCGCCGCTTCCCTGCGCGCGCATCTGAGCGAGTTCGTGTTTCATGCAGGCCCATACACCGCGAAGGTTGATGGCATTGACTCTGTCGAACACGTCGGCAGCTTCGTCAGCGGCATCGCATGGTGGAACTTGAATTCCGGCGTTGTTGAAGGCCATGTCGATCCGGCCGAACGCCTCGACGGCGGCCTGCACAGCGTCGGCGACACTCGTCTCGTCGGAGACATCGCACTCGACAGCGAGCACTTGGTGCCCAACCTCACTCAACGCATCGGCGGCGGCTTTCAACTTCGCGGTGTCGATGTCGGCCATCACGACCGCTGCGCCGGCTTCCGCGAACGCTTGGGCGGTGGCCAGACCCATGCCGGAGCCGGCGCCGGTGACCAAAGCCACCTGGCCGGTGAAGTCGTAGGACGGGTTCGAAGTCATGCCACCGACGTAACTCGCGTTCGTCGCGAACAGGGAGTGCCTGGCAAGACGTGTACCGGCAGTGCATCCCACTAACGGCCGGCAAGCAACAGCAAGGCCCAGGCGGCGATGCTCTGTGCGTCGGTAATACCGCCGTCGCGGATCATCTGCTCGAGTTGCGCGCGGCAGAACCACTGGCTGTACATGTCCTGCTCTTCATGCTCGCGGTCGTGCTCTCCCTCGGTGATGCCTGTAGCAAGAAACACCCGACCCCGTTGACTACTCATGCCCGGTGCCACATCCAGCATGCCCAGCAACTCCATCGACGCGGCCCGCAGCCCGGTCTCCTCGCGCAGTTCACGGTGAGCCAGCTCGATCGGGTCGGATTCCTGCTGGCCCGGCGCCGTGCCTTGAGGGAACTCCCAGCGCCGCAAACCCAGCGGATATCGGAACTGCTCGACCAGGTGGAACCGGTCGCCGTCGCGAGGAATCACCAGTGCACACGTCGGCTTGTCGACCACCGAGTAAATTCCCAGACTCCCGTCGGGACGCCGGATGTCGTCTTCCCGCAAAGTCAGCCAGTTGTTCCGGTACACCTCACGCGAGCCCACCCGCTGGATCTGGTTCACGCGCCCAGTATCGCCGAGCGCCATTTGGGTAACCTCACCTCGTGCTACTGGCCTCGCTCAACCCCTCCGCCGTCGCCGGCAGCGACGACGTCGCCGACGCGGTGCGTATCGACGGCGCCACCCTGAGCCGCAGCGACCTCGTCGGGGCTGCGACCTCGGTGGCTGAGCGGGTCGCCGCCGCCGACCGGGTAGCCGTGCTGGCCAGGCCCACCCCGGCGACCGTGTTGGCGGTGGCTGGATGCCTGATCGCGGGCGTCCCCGTTGTCCCCGTACCCGCCGACGTCGGTGCCGCCGAACGCCGTCACATACTGACCGACTCCGGCGCGCAGGTGTGGCTAGGTGAGAAGCCTGACGAAGCCGAGGGGCTGTCCCATATTCCGGTGCGTCTGCATGCCCGGTCGTGGCATCGCTATCCCGAGCCCCATCCGGACACGACAGCCCTGATCATCTATACGTCGGGCACCACCGGCCCGCCCAAAGGCGTGGTGTTGAGCAGACGCGCCGTCGCCGCCGACATCGACATGCTCGCCGAGGCCTGGCAGTGGACCGCTGACGACACGCTCGTGCACGGGCTGCCGATGTATCACGTGCACGGCCTGGTACTGGGGTTGATCGGATCGCTGCGAATCGGAAATCGATTGGTGCACACCGGAAAACCGACGCCGGAAGCGTACGCGCGGGCCGAAGGCTCGATGTACTTCGGAGTTCCGACGGTGTGGACGCGCATCGTCGGCGATGAGTCGGCGGCGCGAGCGTTGTCCTCGGCGCGGCTTCTGGTGTCGGGCAGCGCGCCGCTGCCGGTGCCGATCTTCGACAAGCTGGTCGCGCTGACCGGTCACCAGCCCGTCGAACGCTACGGGGCGACGGAGTCGCTGATCACTCTGTCCACCCGTGTCGACGGCGAGCGCAGGCCGGGTTCGGTGGGGATGCCGTTGACCGGCGTGCAGACCCGATTGGTCGACGAGCACGGCGAGACTGTGCCGCACGATTCCGAAACCATTGGGCGGCTGCAGATTCAGAGCCCGACGATGTTCGACGGCTACCTCAACAGGCCGGAAGCCACCGCCGAGGCATTCGACGCCGACTGGTATCGCACCGGCGACGTCGCGGTGATCGACGAGGCGGGCATGCACCGCATTGTCGGGCGCGAGTCCGTCGACCTGATCAAGACCGGCGGTTTCCGGGTGGGGGCAGGAGAGATCGAGACCGTGCTGCTGGGTCATCCCGGCGTCAGCGAGGTGGCGGTGGTCGGCGTGCCCGACGACGACCTCGGCCAGCGCATCGTGGCCTTCGTTGTCGGGGATGCCGATCCGCAGCATCTGATTGACTATGTCGCTCAAGAACTTTCGGTGCACAAGCGGCCGCGGGAGGTGCGATTGGTGGAACATCTGCCACGCAACGCGATGGGCAAGGTGCTGAAGAAGGAATTGACCAGATGACCTTGACGTTCGACGAGATCTGCATCGACGCCCACGACGCCGAGGCACTCGGCGCCTGGTGGTCAAAGGTGCTGGGCTGGCGGCACTACCGCGATGAGGACGGCGATGTGGTGCTGGAGGCCCCACCCGGTGCAGGACCCAACTTGCTGTTCCTCGACGTGCCCGATGACAAGGTGGTGAAGAACCGGATTCACCTCGACTTCCGGCCCGACGACCAGCAGGCCGAGGTCGACCGCGTGATCGGTCTTGGCGCACGGCATGTCGACATCGGACAAGGCGAGCAGACCTGGGTGGTGCTAGCTGATCCCGAAGGCAACGAATTCTGCATCCTCGCGGCGAACGATTGATGCGTATCTCGATTCTGCTCGTCGTGGCGGCACTCCTCGTCGGGGGATGCGCGACCGCGATCCCGGTCCAGCCGGTATCCACCACCGAGTCGCCGTTGCCTCCCGCGCCGCTGGACATCGGCCCTGCCGCGACCGACACCTATGGCGGGTGGATTCCCGACGGTCAGACGCTGAGCCCTTACGACACGTCGAATCCCGCGGTCACCAACTTGGATCCGGCGTTGCTCGGCGCGGTGCAGAAGGCCGCCGACGCGGCCAAAGCGCGGGGTGTCGATCTCAGGATCAATTCCGGGTGGCGCTCAAGAGGCTTTCAGCAGCGATTGTTCGACGACGCCGTCCGCGCCTACGGCAACGCCGACGTGGCCCGGCAGTTCGTCGCATCGCCGGACGTATCGAAACATGTTGTCGGCCAAGCAGTCGACGTCGCACCCGTCGATGCAGACAAATGGTTGATCGTCAACGGCGCGCAGTTCGGATTGTGTCAGATCTACGCGAACGAGATCTGGCACTTCGAGTTGGCACTGGACGCGCAGGGCAACTGCCCGCCACTGCTACCCAACGCGGCAGGCTAAGCGGTAGCGGGGAAGGCCTTATGGGACAGCAGAACCACCACAAGACCGATGCCAACCAACGACGCTCCCACCCAGGGCAACGACGACAGGCCCGCCGTCGGAAGCAACCAGGCGCCGATGGCAGCGCCACCGGCGATCCCCGCGTTGGCCGTCGCGTTCACCCACGCCCCTGCCAGTTCCGGCGACACCGCGTGTGTGCGCACGGCGCACGCCTGATAAATCGATGGCAGACCGCCGAACGCCCCATTCCAGACGGCCGTCGCGACGACGACGGCCACCATCAACGGCCACACGCCACCGAGCACGATCACCGCGACGACCACCGTGCCGAGCACGGCCACGGCGGCCGTTCTGGGGCTTCGGTCGAGATGCCTTCCCACCCACCACAGCGAGAGCAGTCCACAGGCCCCGCACACCAGTAGGATCGGGCCGACGAAGGCCGGCCTGACCCCACTGGACAGCAACAGCACGCTGACGAATGTGTACACCGTGAACTGGCCGAGAAACGAGAACAGATTCGACGCGGACACCGCGGCGAGCGCCGTTCGACCCGCGGTAGCCGAACGATTCGAGATCGCTTCGTGATTCACGCTCGGCAGCAACCGGCCGACGAGCAGCAGGGTGACGACCGACAGCGCGGCCAGCAAGGCGAACGATGCCCGCCAGCCCACCGCGGTGCCCAGCGACGTGGCCACGGGAACCCCGAGCACCATGCCCGCCGAGGCGCCACCGCCCGCGAGCGCCAATGCGCGGCCGACGTGCGCGCGCGACACCAGTCGCGGGGCGTATCCGATCATCAACGAAAAGAACAGCGCGTGGGTCACCCCGCCGATCGCCCGTCCGGCGGCGACGACCGCGAACACCGGCGCGACGGCGACAAGGGCATTGCTCACCGCGTACCCCAGCACGGTCATCAGCAGCAGTGGCTTTCGGCCGAACCGAGCGGTCGCGGAGGTCAGCGGTACCGCAAGCGCGGCGACCATCACCGCGTAGAGGCTGACCAACAGGCCGGTGACGGAATCGGACACTCCGAACGTGGCGCCGACCGCGGGTAGCAGTCCCACCAACGAAACCTCGGTCGTCACCGCGAGAAATGCGGCAAGCGCGAGCGACAGCAGTCCCGGCAGGCCTTGTCGGAGCCCACGCTCGGCGGCACGCTCAGCGGCTAACGTCACAGTTGCCGAATATACTCGGCCGTTGAGTCTATTCAAAGAGGAATACTACCGGCGATGGCACAGGATCCGCGGCAGGGTGCGCCCATGCGTTGGTTGGGCGCTGCTCAACTGATCGATGTGGTTCGGGCCGAACCGGGTATCACGCGCGCCGCCGCCGCGCAGCGCCTCGGCATCGGCAGCGGCGGAGCCACCGAATTGGTGGCACGAATGCGACAAGCACGCCTGCTCGACGAAACGCCTGCGCCCGCGTCCGGACGCGGAAGACCGACGACGGTATTGGGCCCTCACGCCGATGGTCCGCTGGTGATCGCGGCGGACCTACGGGTGACCGACTGGCGCCTTGCCGTCGCCGGCCTCGACGGCGTGCCGAGGCCGGTGGCACAGGCCGCGTACGCCGGCGACGCGTTGGCGCCGGTCCTCACCCAGTTGGCCGATGCGATAGCCGCCGTCTATCGACGAAACGCCAAGCGGCTCAGGGCGATAGCGATATCGGTAGCGGGCACCGTCAGCGACTCCAAATTGGTTCAGTTCACCTCCCGCGGCTGGAGTGACGTCGACCTTTCGGTGTTGACCTCGAAGATTCCGAACCGGGCCGGCATCTCTTTGTTCGTGGGCAACGACGCGACGCTGGCCGGGCTGGCGGAGGCACGTACCGGCGCCGCTCGATCAGCCGCGACTGCGCTGTATCTGATTGTCGCGCAGGGCATCGGCGGTACGTTGGTGGTCAACGGCGAGACGCTGACGGGCGCGCACGGCGCGGCGGGCGAATACGGCCACGTGCCGTTCGGGGACCCGGCGCTCGTCTGCCCGTGCGGTGCGCGCGGATGCTGGGACCTCACCGTGGACGGGCGCGCACTGGCCAGGCATCGAGGCGATCAACCGCCTGATGATCCCGTCGCATACCTGCACACCATGGTCGGAGCGCGCGATGCCGCGACCCGTCGAGCTTTCGACGCCGTTGCCGCGTCACTCGGCCGAGGTGTCGGTGGCCTGGTGAACCTGCACGATCCTGAGGTGGTCACGCTGGGCGGGGTGGCCGCGCTGATCCGGTCCGCCGCGCCGGACGTTTTCGACGCCGCCTACCGCGACGGTTTGATGGCATTCCGCAAAGCCACGCCGCCGGCCGTGCGTGACGCGCAACACGGCGAAGAGGGACCGTTGCACGGTGCGGCCGTCTTGGCGCTCGACCATGTCACCAAGCCGGCTGGGCTGGCGGACTGGGTTGGCCGGCAGCGTGATTGACGACTCAGCCGCGGACCACCTTCTCAATGAGGTCAGCGGCCAACAACCGTCCCGGCGAGTCCTGCAACCGCTTGGACGCGACGGCCAGGCGTGCCGCAAGCTGCCGGTCGTCGCTGAGCCGCTCGATCGCCGCGTGCAACTCGTCGTCGGTGAACTCGTAGGTGGAAAGGCGTACGCCGTAGCCACATTCGTCGATTCGTTGCGCGTTGTCGTATTGGTCCCAAAACAGCGGAAGCACGATCGTCGGCACCCCGAACGTGAAGGCCTCGCCGACGGTGTTGTTGCCGCCGTGAGTGATCATCACGTCGCACTGCGGCACGATCGCGGTCTGCGGGACGAACTGCTCACCCCACATCCGGTCGCCGAGTGTGAGTTGCTCGTGCAGCGGACCCATCGACACGATCACCCGGTGCGGCGTGCGGTCCAGCGAGTCGATCACCCGCTGCATCAACGGCACATCCATACATCCGAGGCTGCCCAACGACAGGTACACGAGTTTGCCGTCGGTGCCAACCTTCTCGGCGACGTCGAAATCACCATCGGAGTTCCTGGTCGACGTGTCGATTCGGCGCCACGTCGCACCGAGCGGACGCGAGCGCTGATAGTCGAGTTCGGCGGGATACATGTAGAGGTTCAAATAGGGCGAGACGTATTGGAATTCGCCATCCGGCAGCGGCGGGGCACCGCACTGCTGATGAAACGCCGACGCCCGTTCGACCAGAGGGTCGGTGAGCCGGCGGTACTCCACCCAGAATTCGTCCCATCCGCTGCGGTCCCGCGAGGGGTAGCCGGAGAAGACCGGCGGGATGTCGGGATCGGTGATCTCGAGCGGATTGGCCGACACCACCCGAATCCATGGACATCCGGCCCGCGACACCGAAGGGAAGCTGGCCACGCAGTCGTGCACGATCGCATCGGGCCGCAGATCGGCCCAGATCTCGGTCAGCCTGTCGTGTGAATACTCGGCACCCTCCACGAATTCGGCCCAGATCGGCGCAGTCACCGTCGCCAACTGCTCGATGGTCGGCCGCCGGAACTGCGGTGAGGTCTCGCGGACGAATTCCGCCCAACCGCCGCCGACGGCCTCGGGCTCCGGAGCCGCTTGGCCGGCGACATATGGCTCCGGAGCCGCTTGGCCGGCGACATCTGATTCCGACGGCGGCGGCGTCATTCGCATCAACCGCTCTTCGAAGCCACGGTTGGCGAGTTCACCTTCGAAGGATTCGTCGATGACGAAGACCGTGCGGATTTCTCGCTCCCGCAGGTGATTTCCCAGGGCGACCAGGTTGTTGGTCGGCCCCCACGCGCCGGGCTCGGGAAACAGTGCCACGGTGGGCTGGCTGCTCATGAAGGCCGAATGTACGCCGCTCAGCCGCCGCGAGCGTGCGCAAATTGCGCACCATTACCGGCGTGTCGGCGTACAGACACGCGCGCTCGCGAGGGGTGGGGAACCTAGTTGGCGTGCAAGGCTTCGTTCAGCGTGATGCCGCTGCCGTCGCGCTTGACCACCTCGACCGCACCGGACACCGAATTGCGGCGGAACAGCAGGTTGTTGGCGCCGGACAGCTCGCGCGCCTTGACGATCTCACCGTCGGCGGTCTGCACCTTCGTCCCCGCGGTCACATACAGGCCCGCCTCGACAACGCAGTCGTCGCCGAGCGAGACGCCCAACCCGGCGTTGGCGCCAAGCAGGCAGCGCTTGCCGACGGAGATGACCTGCGTGCCGCCGCCGGACAGCGTGCCCATGATCGACGCGCCGCCGCCCACATCGGAGCCGTCGTCGACGACCACGCCCGCCGAGATGCGGCCCTCGACCATCGAACTGCCCAGCGTGCCCGCGTTGTAGTTGACGAAACCCTCGTGCATGACGGTGGTGCCCGACGCCAGGTGGGCACCCAGTCGCACCCGGTCGGCGTCGGCGATGCGCACGCCGGAGGGCACCACATAGTCGACCATCCGCGGGAACTTGTCGATGCCGTAGACCGTCACCGGTCCGCGCCGGCGAAGCCGGGCCCGCACCACCTCGAAGCCGTCTACCGCACACGGGCCGTAATTGGTCCACACCACGTTGGTGAGCACGCCGAAGAAGCCGTCGGCGTTGAGTCCGTGCGGGGTCACCCGCCGGTGCGACAGCAGGTGAAGTCGCAGGTAGGCGTCGTAGGCGTCGGTGGCCTTGTCGTCCAGCGATGTGATCGTCGTGCGCACCGCCACCGTCTCGACGTCGCGGTCATCGTCGCGGCCGGTCAGCTCGGCCAGCTCGTCGGGCACCTCGGCGACCGACAGCCGCACGGTGCCGGTCGGGCCGTCGGCACCCAGTTCGGGCGCCGGGAACCAGGTGTCGAGTACGGATCCGTCGGCGGCGATGGTCGCCAAGCCGACGCCTGAAGCAGAAGTCACGTCGCCAAAGGCTACTCGACTAACCTCAAGGCCTGTGGGCCTGGATTTACACGGCGACCCCGTCGCGCTGACCGCGGCGCTGGTGGACATCCCTAGCGAGTCGCGCGACGAGCAGCGCATCGCCGACGAAATTGAGGCCGCGCTGCGCGAGCAGACCACCGGCTTCGAGGTGGTGCGCAACGGCAACGCGGTGCTGGCCCGCACCTCGCTGGGTCGGCCGTCGCGGGTCTTGCTCGCCGGCCACACCGACACTGTGCCGATCGCGGACAACCTGCCCAGCCGAATGGACGGCGGCGAGTTACACGGCTGCGGCACCTCCGACATGAAATCCGGCGACGCGGTGTTTCTGCACCTCGCCGCGACGGTCGCGGACCCCGCGCACGACCTGACGCTGGTGATGTACGACTGCGAGGAAATCGAGTCGGCCGCCAACGGCCTGGGCCGCATCGAACGCGAGCTACCCGACTGGCTTCACGCCGATGTCGCGATCCTCGGCGAGCCGTCGGGCGGCTACATCGAGGCCGGCTGTCAGGGCACGCTGCGCGTCGTGGTCAGCGCAACAGGCACCCGTGCGCACTCGGCTCGATCGTGGTTGGGCGACAACGCCATTCACAAACTCGGCGAGGTGCTGGCCAGGTTGAAGGCATACCAGGCGCGCAGTGTCGACATCGACGGCTGCGTCTATCGCGAGGGGCTGTCGGCCGTGCGCATCGACGGTGGCGTCGCGGGTAACGTCATCCCGGATGCGGCGTCGGTGACCGTGAACTTTCGCTTCGCTCCCGACCGCAGCGTCGAGCAGGCGCTTCACCACGTTTACCAGGTGCTGGACGGGCTGGACGTGCACATCGAACTAACCGACTCTGCGCCGGGCGCCTTGCCTGGCCTGACCAAGCCTGCCGCCGCTGCGCTCGTCGAGGCCGCAGGCGGACAGGTGCGCGCCAAATACGGCTGGACTGACGTGGCGCGCTTTGCGGCGCTGGGCATTCCGGCCGTCAACTACGGCCCGGGTGACCCGAACCTCGCGCACCGCGCCGACGAACGCGTCGACGTCGCCGCGATCAGCGCATCCGCCGACATGCTGCGCGGATATTTATCCGCTTGACCCCATCCGTACCCTGGAGGCATGTGAGTCAGCGACAGCCATCGGCCGTCCGTCCGTGCATCGTCACGAGAGATCACTCACATGTCCATTACCTGTTCCAACCTGTCCATTTCCTGGTCCGATGGCACGCCGCTGTTCGAGGATCTGTCGTTCACCGTCGGCGACGGCCGCACCGGGCTGGTAGCGCCGAACGGTGCCGGAAAGAGCTCGCTGCTCAAGCTGATCGCGGGCGAATACCGGCCTACCGCAGGGACAATCGTCGTAGACGGCACCGTCGGCTATCTCCCGCAGACGCTGCCGTTCGCTGCTGATCAGCGCGTCGCCGAGTTGCTAGAGGTGGCTCCCGTCCTCGATGCGCTCGCGGCGTTGGCCGCGGGCGATGCACGCGAAGAAGTGTTCACCGCAATCGGCGACGACTGGGATATCGAGGAGCGCACCCGCGCCCAGCTGGACCGGTTGGGCCTTGGCGATCTCGACTTCGACCGACGGCTGGGATCACTGTCCGGCGGTGAGGTCGTGTCACTCGGGTTGGCGGGGCAATTGGTCAAGCGGCCCGACGTGCTGCTGCTCGACGAGCCGACCAACAATCTGGACGTCGACGCCAGGCATCGGCTCTACGCGGCGCTGGACGACTACCCCGGATGTCTGCTGCTCGTCAGCCACGATCGGGTGCTGCTTGACCGGATGGACCGCATCGCCGAGCTCTATCACGGCGAAATGATGTGCTACGGCGGCAATTTCACCATGTATCAAGAGGCCGTGCAGGACACGCGGCAGGCTGCCGAAGCCAACCTGCGCAATGCCGAGCAGCAGCTGAAACGCGAGAAGCGGCAGCGACAGGAGGCTCATGAGCGGGCCGCGAGACGGTCGAGCGCTGCGGCGCGCAACCTGAAGAATGCGGGGCTGCCGAAAATCGTCGCAGGCAAGTTGAAGCGCGATGCCCAGGAGTCGGCGGGCAGGGCCGACGACGTGCACGCCAAACGGTTGCACGAGGCGCGGGCTCAGGTCGACGAGGCCGAACGGGCGCTTCGCGACGACGATGTGATCGTGCTCGACCTGCCCGACACCACGGTGCCCGCGGGGCGCACCATCTTTCACAGTGAAGGCCTGCAGGCCTGTCGTGGCGGGCGAAAGCTGTTTGCTGACAACGGGATCGACCTGGATATCGGCGGCGCGGAACGCATCGCGCTGACCGGGGCCAACGGTGCAGGCAAGTCGACGCTGCTGCGCATCATCGGCGGAGATGTGCCACCCGATGCGGGGATGGTGACGCGTGCCGACGGCCGCATCGCCTACTTGTCGCAACGCCTGGATCTGCTGGACGAAGAGCGCACCGTGGCGGAGAGTCTGGCCGCATACGCACCGAGCCTGACGCATACCCGAAGGATGCATCTGCTGGCCCAATTCCTGTTCAGCGGCAACCGGATTCATCTTCCCGTGGCGGCGCTGTCGGGTGGTGAGCGACTGCGCGCCACGTTGGCTTGCGTGCTCTACGCACAGCCCGCCCCGCAGTTGCTGCTGCTCGACGAACCCACCAACAACCTGGACCTGCTCAGCGTCACGCAACTGGAGGCGGCGCTCAATGCCTACCGGGGTGCGTTCGTCGTGGTCAGCCATGACGAGCGGTTCCTCGGTGAGATCGGGATCCAGCGTCGGCTGCGGCTGCTGGAGGGCCGGTTGGAGTCGATTTAGCGGACCGACAGCTACCGCAGGCACGGTAAATTCGAGCGCATGGCAATCGAGCCCGACAGCAGCCCATACGGGTCGCAGACGGTAACGGGTCCCGGCTGGCCGAATGTTGACGAGGAGATGTTGGCGGCTACCGCGGCGAACTATGAGGCACTGGCCGCGAAGATCACCGGAGCCGTCGTGCCCCAGCAACAAGGCCAGCTGATGAAGCTTGCCGACGTCTGGGAGGGTGCCGGGGCGCTGGCGGCCACCGGCGAGGCGACCACGATCATCGGCGGCCACGAGGCCAACGCCGCGCACGCCGCGGCGATCGCGGGCAAGCTGCGGGCGATGGAAGCCACTGTGGTGAAGGCGAAGATGCTGGCGAACACCATCGCTCAAGAGGTCCAGCACGAGTGTGAGGCGCTCTCGGCCATGCCGTTCAGCAATACCCAGGAGTTGGTGCAAAGCCGGATCAAGATGGGGTTGTCGCAGAACATCGCCAACGTGACGGCCCACACGACGGAGCTCGCCAACACCCTTGGCGTGCCTCCGAGCATTCCGTTTCCCGGTGCCGCGCCGTCGGTGCCCGGCGGTAAGGAGGCGAAGGACACCAGCGAGGAGGCCACGAAGCAGGCGGGCCAGGGTTCGCAGCAGGCGATGCAGATGATGAGCCAGATGGGCTCGATGCCCGCGCAATTGCCCATGCAGCTGGGCCAGGCGGTGTTGGCGGTGCCGCAGCAGATGGGTCAGCAGCTGGCCCAGCCGCTTCAACAGCTGACGTCGATGTTCGGCAAGGGCGGGAAGGCGGATTCCCTTGGTGCCGCCGGCCTGCCGTTCTCGACGTTCTCCAACCACCCGCTGGCGGGGGGTTCCGGCGCTGGCGGAGGCTCCGGCATGGTGCGGTCGGCGTCGCTGCCCGGCGCGGGGGGAAGTCCGCTGCAGACGCCGCAGATGGCGAATCTGGTCGGCACCAGATCGGTGAGCACCGCGCCGGCAGAGGGCGCGACGGCCGGAACCAGTGCGTCGGGTGGGGCCGCGCCGGTGGCTGCGGGCAGCGGCATGGGCGGCATGGCCCCGATGATGGGGCAGCGCGGCGAAAGTGGCGGTATGAGTGCGAGCTTGGCGGTGCCCGCGCCGCTCGACTATGACCTTGCCGAGGACGACGTCGACGATGATTGGTGACTTGCGATGACTGACCCGCTGCGCAAACCCGAGGGCCTGAGCTGGGACCCGGCGTCCGTCGAGCTTCCCGAGATCCCGATGCTTTCCGCCGGACAGGACGCGTTGAGTGCCACCATCTCGGCAGTGCTGCCGACGCTGGCCGCCCCGCTGGCGGCGAACGTCGCGACGCTGCAGGCCAAGGAGGGCATGTTCGCCGGCAAGCTGGGCGTCGCGCAGGCGGCGTACCAGAATTCGGATGACGCCGGTTCGCAATCGGTCGGACACGTAGTCGGCATGCTCGGCCAGCTGGGGCAGCAAGCGGGCCAGATGGGGCAGATGGCCGGCGCGCCCGCGCAGGCGATCGGCGGGCAGACCGGCATGTTCGGCTCACTCATGCAGCAGGCCATGCAGGCCGCGCAGGGCGGTGGGGGAGGCCAGCCGGCAGCGGGCGCGCCGCCCGCCACAGCCGCGGCCCCGAGTTCACCGGCCGCAGCGGCCGCCGCGCCCCCGCCCGTGCGCGAGAATCCTGCACAGGCCCCGCAATCCCACGAACCCCGGCGCGAACCGCTGCACCGCTTGGAAACAAACGATCGCGCCGGGGCGGGACCGTCGGAGGGCGGCAAGCAGGGCCACGCCCCGGTGAAGCAGCCGGAGCACCAAAGTCACCGCAGCGAGGACGATCTCGGCCGCAGGCTCTGATGGCTGACAAAGCCGATTACGTGTAGCGCCCTTCTCGGCGAGAGTCAATGGGTTCCGTGCGCTCGCCCGCAGTCTCGGCGGGCGCCTTGCCTGCGCGCGCGGTGTCGCCCGCGGCGGCCTGATCTCCTTTTTCGTCGACCTTCTCGGCGGCTGACGACGCCACCTGCGACACCTGTTGGGCGATCTGCTGCGCACCCTGCAGGACCTGTTGCGGAACCTGTTGCAGCCCTTGGCCAATGCCCTGCAACGGCTGGGTGATGGACTGTGCCACCTGGCCGACCTGCTGGCCGACCTGTCCCATCACGTCTGCGCCGCCACCCGCACCCGACGCGCCGGCCGCTGCTGTCGACGTGTCCGCGGGAGCGCCAGACGATCCCGGCGAGCCTTCCAAAGCTTCTGCAGCGGCGCGCAACGTCGCTGCGCCCTTCTGATCGCCGTGCTCGTACATCTGCGCGGCCTTCTGCAGCAGTTCCGAAATGGTCTGCGCGGAAGACGATGTCGCTTGCAGCGTGCCCTGACGACCGCCGAGCACCTGGCTCAGTGCACTGCTGACAGACGAGGCGATCGCCCCGTGACTGGTCTGCACCCCCGCGGCCTCCGGTGCGGCCACCCCCATCAACTGCGACAATCCAGCCGCCACTTCGTCGTGGATCTGCGAGTACGACCGCACGCTGTCGGGCTGGACGTACAGTGGGTCACTCATTTCGATCCTCCATACCGAAGTCGTTGGCGTAATTCATCTTTGACGGTCCTCTGTGTCAACTCAGAAATGCGATGAGGGAATAAACGCTTGCGATCACCGGCAACACCGGCGCTACTGCGATACCCAGGGCGATGGAACGTCTCTCGGATCCTCGAAGTTGCCGGGTCAGCGCAAACGAAAGAGTCAGTATCACCCCGAGGTATACGATGATCATGAATCTTATTGGGATGGTGACGGTTAGAGCGGTTATCCCAACCAGCCACAGAACGTATCCCATCACCATGCCGGGTAGGACCGCCGCCGATCGCTCAATCATCTTTGGCTTCATCCGCTAGACCGTGACTCCGCCGGAGCTGTGTGGCGAGGCGGGCAGTCGGCTGCCGAGATTGTCTGCGAATACTTGCGACCCTTCGCCAAAGGATTTTCGGGCGCCCGACCACACGGACAGGAAGGCGTCGATCATGCCCACTGCGCCAACCTCCAGCTATTACGACAGCTCACTCAAGTCTATGAGGACCGATCCGACCCTTCCGTCACCAATTCGGCAGTCAGACGCGTTCGGCTTGCGCGGCAGCGGCGGCCGCCGCGCGCTTCATGCCGATCGCGTCGAACCGAGCCGACACCGCGTTCAGTGCTTCCGCGTCTTTGGCGACCAACGCCCGCGCATGCGCAAGCGCCAACTGCCCCAGCGCACAGTCGACTTCGCCGGTGAGCCGCGCGATGCCGTCGGCTGCCCGGAGGTCGCCGAGCCGTGCCGCGTCCAGCAGCGCGCGCAGCGCCACCGCGGTCTGACCGCCGCGCTCGGCGGCCTTCGCCGCGTCGCGCGCCGCCGCGACCGCCCCGTGCTCGTCGCGTCGCGCCCACATCGTCCACGCGCGCGCCAACGAAAGCTCCGGTGCGAACAGCATCGACTTCAACCCGTGCCGGGATTCCGCGCGCGACAGGATCTTTCCGGCCTCGGCTGTCTCACCCAACTGCCCCAGCGCCTGCGCCAACAACATCAACGCCAGCGGACCCCACGAATACCCGGTCGGCGCGAGTGCCGCGGTGGCGCCGCGCAACAGCGACACCGCCGACTCCAACTCGCCCTTGGCGATCAACACGTCGGCAACCAGCACCTCACCGATCGCGCGGCCGGGCTGCTGCAGCTGCGCAAAGTCGGTGAGCCGCTGGCCCAAGGCCTGCGCCCGGTCCAGCTCGCCCGCCATCACCAGCGCCGTCGTCTGGCCGAACCCGCTGGTGAACCGCAACAGGCCGGGATGCCCGGCCGCGATCGCGCGCTCGGCCAGCGCGTCCACCTCACTGAACCGGCCCATCCGCGCCGCGCTCAGCGCCGCCGCGGCCGCAGCCCAGCCGACGGCGGTGTCGTCAGCGGCCGGCGACGACAGCACCTCGTCGGCGATCGACTTCGCCCGGCTCGGGCCACCTGCGTTCATCGCGAACGTGGCCGACAGCGCGTCCAGTGTGGTCTGCGCGGCCGGTGTCGACACCCGGCCCCGCGTCGTCCGCAGAAACGCCGTCGCCCGTTCCGGCTCCGAAAGCATCCAGAACTGGTTGGCCGCGCGCGGTAGCGCCCACGCCATCAGCTCGGTCTCGGACAGCGTCGACGGTTCCACACCGCCGAGCACCGCGTCGGCCTCGCGGCCGCGACCCTGCCACGCCAGTGCGTAGGCCAGTGTCAGTCGGGTCCCCAGATCGGAGGATCGATCGACCGCAGCGCGGGCCAACCGCTCGGCGAACTCGAGATCGCCCAGCCGCAGCGCATCCTCGGCCGCGGCGGCCAGATCGGCCACCGGCTGCGGGCTGTCGCTGTCGAGTGCGAGCACCGCGAACCGCAGTCGCTCCACCACGCCGACCGGCGGCGCCAGCCGATTCACCAACTCCGTTCGCAGCCGCCGCAACTCCGGCCCGCCGAGCGCGTCGCGGACGGCCTCGACGAACAACGGATGCCCAGGCCGAACGAGGTCCCCGTCGACGACCACGGCGCCCGCCGCCTGCGCATCGGCCACGTCACCTGCCAGCGCAGCGACGTCGGCGCGCGTCAGCGGGTCGGCGACGGCCAGATACTCCAACACCCGGTGCGCCGGGCCCGGCAGCGACCCGACGAATTCCCGGACAAGAGCTGCCTGCCTGCTGTCGTCGTGGCCAGGCGGGTCCACGTCGACCCTGGCCAGCAGGTCGTCCCGCCACAGCGCCGAGATCTCGTCGGCCACGACGCTATTCGGGTCGACGGTGACGATCGTCTTCACCGCGCCGCTGACCGCAAGCTGGTAGACCAACGCCGCGGACAGCTTGTCGAGCAGGTGCGCGTCATCAACGATCAGCAGCCTGCCATCGCTCAGCGACTCACGCGCGGTCCGCAGCACCTCCGCCGTCTTACCGGAGTCGGGCACCTCGATGAGGTGGTTGAAGGCGGCGAACGGAACCGCGTCCGCTGTCCCGGTGACCCAGTCGACGCGATCGAACTGTGCGGTCAACCGGTCGGCCGTCGCGCGCGCCAACCATGTCTTGCCGACACCCGCGGACCCGATGAGCACTGCGCCCGCCTGCTCGCGGAGACCCGCTTCGACCAACTCCAGTGCCGGTTCGGGCGGCGCGGTTACCCACTCAACTGGCACCGCCGGAGACTATCGCTACGTTGTGCGTGTGTCCCCAGAACCCAATCGCGAATGGGCGGTCTGCGTGTACTGCGCGTCCGGGCCAACGCATCCGGAGCTGTTGGCGTTGGCCGTCGAGGTCGGCGAGGCGATCGCCGAGCGCGGCTGGACGCTGGTGTCCGGCGGCGGCAACGTGTCGGCGATGGGCGCGCTCGCCAGCGCGGCCCGCGCGCGCGGTGGCCGCACCGTCGGCGTCATTCCCAAGGCACTGGTGCACCGGGAGGTGGCCGACACCGACGCCGACGAACTCGTGGTGACCGACACCATGCGCGAACGCAAGCAGGTCATGGAGGACCGCGCCGACGCGTTCATCGCCTTGCCGGGAGGCATCGGCACCCTCGAAGAGTTCTTCGAAGCCTGGACAGCGGGCTATTTGGGTATGCACGACAAGCCGGTGGTCATGCTCGACCCGATCGGGCACTACGACGGCCTGCTGGCGTGGTTGCACGGGCTGGTCGACAGCGGTTATGTCGCCCAAGGTGCGCTGGACCGATTGGTCGTCGTCGACGAGGTAGCCGCGGCGATGGCGGTGTGCGCACCGGCCCAGTGACCATGGTCACTAGGGTGTGGCACAACAGAACAGTGGAGGGGACGCACCGAACATGAGTGACAAGGGGACTCGCAGCAGCGTCGGGTTGCTCGACATCGCCAGTCAGGTACCGGGTCTGCTGATGGACCTACCGACCATCTTGAGTGGGGTGATCACCGGATTCGGCGCCCGCCCGTCGGCCAAGACGTCCATCGGCAAGGTTTTCCAGGACCGAGCGGCCCGCTACGGCGACAAGGTGTTCCTGAGGTTCGAGGACCGCGAGATCACCTACCGGGAGGCCAACGAGACCGCCAATCGGTACGCCGCCGTGCTCGCGGCACGCGGGGTCGGCCACGGCGACGTCGTCGGCATCATGCTGCGCAACTCGCCGGAACCGGTCCTCCTGATGCTCGCCGCGGTCAAGTGCGGCGCCATCTCCGGAATGCTGAATTACCACCAGCGCGGCGACGTCCTCAAGCACAGCCTGGGACTGCTTTCGGCGAAGGTCGTCGTCGCCGACTCCGAATTCGTCGACCCCATTCATGAAAGCGGCGCCGACACCGACGGTCTGGTGACGCTCGACGAATTCAACCGTCTCGCCGAAACCGCACCGACCGGTAACCCGGCCACCGCGTCGGCCGTCCTCGCCAAGGACAAGGCGTTCTACATCTTCACCTCGGGCACGACCGGCATGCCGAAGGCCAGCGTGATGACGCACTACCGGTGGCTGCGGGCGCTGGCCGGGTTCGGCGGTCTGGGGATGCGGTTGAACAGCAACGACACCCTGTACTGCTGTCTACCGCTCTACCACAACAACGCGTTGACGGTCGCGTTGTCGGCTGTGCTCAACGGGGGTTCGACACTGGCACTGGGCAAGTCGTTCTCGGCGTCGAAGTTCTGGGACGAGGTCATCCGCTACAACGCAACCGCTTTCGTCTACATCGGCGAGATCTGCGCGTATCTGCTCAATCAGCCGGAGAAGGACACCGACCGCAAGCACAAAGTGCGGGTGATCGCCGGAAACGGCCTGCGCCCTGCGATTTGGGACGATTTCACCAAGCGGTTCGGGATCGCCCGAGTGTGCGAGTTCTATGCCGCCAGCGAGGGCAACACCGCATTCGTCAACGTGCTCAACGTCGACAAGACGACAGGCATCTGCCCGACGCCGGTGGCCTTCGTCGAATATGACTCGGAGACAGGCGATCCGGTGCGCGACGACAACGGCCGCGTCCGCAAGGTGCGCAATGGCGAACCCGGACTGCTGCTGTCAAAGGTCAGCAGCTTCCAGCCGTTCGACGGTTACACCGACAAGGAAGAGTCCGAGAAGAAGCTGGTGCGCGACGCCTTCAAGGACGGCGATGTGTGGTTCAACACCGGCGACTTGATGCGCTCGCAGGGCTTCGGGCACGCGGCGTTCACCGACCGGCTCGGCGATACCTTCCGATGGAAAGGCGAGAACGTGGCCACCACCGAGGTCGAGGCGGCGATCTCCACCGACCCGCAGGTCGAGGAGGCGACGGTGTTCGGGGTCGAGGTGGAGGGCGCCGGCGGCAAAGCGGGCATGGCGGCCATACAGCTCAAGGAGGGCGAGGAGTTCGACGGCAAGGCGTTGGCAAAAGCGGCTTACGACAAATTGCCCGGTTATGCGGTGCCGCTGTTCGTCCGCGTCGTCAAGGAGTTGGCGCACACGTCGACGTTCAAGAGTCAGAAGGGCGACCTCCGCAAGGAGGGCTACGGCGGCAACACCGGCGAGGGTGACGAAGAAGCCGACAAGATCGAAGACCCGATCTACGTGCTGGCCGGCCGCGACGAGGGCTACGTCGAGTTCTATGACGAGTACCCGAAAGAGGTCGCGGACGGCAAGCGGCCCAAGAACTAGCGATTCCGGTCAGTCGTAGACGATCACCGCGCGGCCGAGCACATCGCCGCGAGCGATCGATTCCAGCGTCTCGTTCACGTCGTCGAAGCGCGAGCACTTCTTTGAGATCGTTGTAGCTTCCCCAGAACGAGCCGAAGTACGTGAACTCCCTCGCCACCAACGGAAACAGCGGAATGTCGACGCGGTTGCCGATCAAGCCGACGGAAGCCACCGCGCCCTCGGTCGCCAGTAGCGAGAACGCCAGCCGGATGGAGTCCTCGGAGCCCGCGCATTCGATGACCGCGTCGAGTTCGGGGCGCCCGGTGAGCGCCTCCAATTCCGAGCGCACCGATTCGGCCGTCTTGTCCCGAACGTTGATCGCGTGGTCCGCGCCGTTGTCGAGGGCGATCTTCAGCTTCTCCTCGCTGCGCGCGAACGCCACGACGTCGGCGCCGCCTCCGAGAAGTTTCGCGTACTGGGCGGCATAGCTGCCGAGACCACCGACGCCGCTGACGGCCACGGTTCTGCATGCGCCGAGATGTCCCGCATCACGCAGTTTCTTCAGACCGCGATAGGGGGTGAGCCCGGCGTCGGTGAGCGGTGCCAGATGCTCCGGTGTGAGGTCGTCGTGCCGCGGCACCTTGATCAGGTAGCGGTAGTTGACCGGGAGGTACTCCTGGTAACCGCCGTGGAGTCCGAAACCGGACCAGGTGCCGTGCGCGCACAGTTGCTCGAGGCCGTCGTGGCACTGCCTGCACACGCCATCGCCCCAACTGCCGTAAACGACGACCTGGTCACCCTCCGCGAGACCGGACGCCTTCGGCACGTCCGGCCCGACGCTGTCGACCCAGCCGGCGACCTCATGACCCGGGGTGATCGGAAACGCCATGTCGAGCCCGGTGTTGAAGTAGCCGTCGATCAGTTGGAAGTCGGTGCGACACATCCCCGCGCCGCCCACCTTGACGAGCACCTCCTCTGGACCCACCGATGGAATCGGAATCTTCATTCGGGCGGCGCGCATCGGCCTGTGCAGCGATTTGTGGAGTCTCAACCGCGCTGAGCGCGGCCCGCGCTCCACAAATCGCACGCCCGTAGCCTGGAAGGCGTGCTGTCCACCTTCTGCGGTCGTCCGGTGGCCGCCGATCGCGCCTTGATCATGGCGATCGTCAACCGCACACCGGACTCGTTCTACGACCGCGGTGCCACCTTCACCGACGAGGCTGCCAAGACGGCGGCGCACCGGGCGATCGAGGACGGCGCCGACGTCGTCGATGTGGGCGGCGTGAAGGCCGGGCCGGGCGAGACGGTGGGAATCGACGAGGAGATCGTCCGCGTCGTGCCATTCATCGAGTGGCTGCGCGCCACCTTTCCCAATCAGTTGATCAGCGTCGACACCTGGCGTTCCGAGGTGGCCAAGCAGGCCTGCGCGGCCGGTGCCGATCTGATCAACGACACCTGGGGCGGCGCCGATCAGGCCCTGCCCGAGGTCGCCGCCGAATTCGGGGCAGGGTTGGTGTGCTCGCACACCGGCGGAGCGACACCCCGGACGCGGCCGTTCCGGGTCAACTACGGCATCTCCGAACGCGGCGTCGTCGACGACGTGATCGCGGAAGTGACCGCGGCGGCCGAGTGCGCCGTGGCGGCAGGTGTGGCCAGGGATGCGGTGCTGATCGACCCGACCCACGATTTCGGCAAGAACACTTACCACGGTCTTAGTTTGTTGCGCCATGTGAAAGACCTTGTAAACACTGGATGGCCGGTCCTGATGGCGCTGAGCAACAAGGATTTTGTCGGGGAAACTCTGGGTGTGGAATTGACCGAACGCCTGGAAGGCACCCTGGCCGCGACGGCTCTGGCCGCCGCAGAGGGGGCTGCCATGTTCCGCGTGCACGAAGTCGGTCCCACGCGGCGGGTGCTGGAGATGGTCGCGTCGATTCAGGGCGCACGTCCACCGGCGCGGACAGTGAGGGGACTGGCATGACTGTGATCATGGAGCCGACGCCCGGCTCCTCAGGAACGGACGTCGTCACCGGCAGATGGCTGGACGACCACACCTGGAACCGGCCGTCGTGGACGGTCGCCGAACTGGTGGCCGCCAAGGCCGGCCGCACGATCTCGGTGGTGCTGCCCGCGCTCAACGAGGAAGAGACGGTCGGCAGCGTCGTCGAGACCATCACGCCGCTGCTCGGCGGGCTGGTCGACGAGTTGATCGTGCTCGACTCCGGATCCACCGACGAAACCGAGATCCGCGCGATCGCGGCGGGCGCCAGGGTGGTCAGCCGCGAGGTCGCGCTGCCGGAAGTCGAACCGCAACCGGGCAAGGGGGAAGTGCTGTGGCGGTCGCTGGCCGCGACCACCGGCGACATCATCGTGTTCGTCGACTCCGATCTGATCGACCCCGATCCGATGTTCGTGCCCAAGCTGGTCGGCCCTCTGCTGACGACCGACGGCGTGCACCTGGTGAAAGGCTTCTACCGGCGTCCGCTGAAGGTGAGGGGCAGCGAGGACGCCAACGGCGGCGGCCGGGTCACCGAACTGGTCGCTCGCCCGCTGCTGGCGTCGCTGCGGCCAGAACTGAGCTGCCTGCTGCAACCGCTGGGCGGCGAATACGCCGGCACCCGCGAACTACTCACCTCGGTACCTTTCGCGCCGGGCTACGGCGTGGAAATCGGGTTGCTGATCGACACCTACGACCGGCTCGGACTTGACGCGATCGCCCAGGTCAACCTCGGCGTGCGCACCCACCGCAACAGGCCGCTGACCGAACTCGCATCGATGAGCCGCCAGGTCATCGCGACCCTGCTGTCGCGCTGCGGTGTGCCGGATTCCGGGGTGGCGCTGACGCAGTTCTTCGCCGACGGCGACGACTACACCCCGCGCACATCATCGGTGTCGCTGGCCGACCGGCCGCCGATGAACACGCTGCGCGGTTAGCGACCTGTCGGAGCCATCCGGCAATATCGTGGCGTGACCCTGGTTTTGCTCTACCTCGTGGTGCTGATCTTGGTGGCCGTGGTCTTGTTCGGCCTTGGCAGCGTGCTGTTCGGCCGCGGCGAGTCGTTGCCGCCGCTGCCGCGCGCCACCACCGCCACCGTGTTGCCGGCCTCTGGCGTCACCAGCGCCGACGTCGACGCCGTGAAGTTCACCCAGACTGTGCGCGGCTACAAAACCAGCGAGGTGGACTGGGTACTCGACCGACTCGGACAGGAACTCGACCTGCTGCGGGGTCAACTCGCTGCGGTGCGGGCCGCCCACGGCGTCGAGGACGACAGCGACCAAACAGAGGAACACGTCGAGGGTGGCGCCCACGCATTGCCAAGCGGCGAGGATGATTCGTGACCGACGACGGCCGCACCCGGTGCGGCTGGATCGACCAATCACGTTTGGCCCCAGCCGATTTCATCCTGTACCGGGACTATCACGATACGGAGTGGGGTCAGCCGCTGCGGGATTCGGCCGCGCTGTTCGAACGGATCAGCCTCGAGGCGTTCCAAAGCGGTCTTTCCTGGTTGATCATCCTTCGCAAGCGGGAGAACTTCCGCCGCGCGTTCCACAGGTTCGACGCAGGGCGCATCGCCCGCTACACCGAACGCGACGTCGACCGCCTGATGGCCGACACCGGAATCGTGCGCAACCGAATGAAGATCGAAGCGACCATCGCCAACGCGCGCGCGGTCGCCGATCTGGATGTCGATCTCGGCGAGTTGCTGTGGTCGTTCGCGCCGCCGGACCGAGCACAGCGGCCAAGACCCGCCGACCTGTCCGAGGTGCCCGCGGTGACGCCGGAGTCGACCGCGATGGCCAAGGAATTGAAACGCAGAGGCTTCCGATTCGTCGGCCCCACGACGGCCTACGCGTTGATGCAAGCCACCGGGATGGTCGACGACCACACCGTCGACTGCTGGGTACCAACCATCAAAGCCGCATGATATTGACGGTCATGGCCGGGTCTTTGCACACCGGACGCCGCGGATAGGGAACAATAGGGGGAAGATCAACAGCCCGAGCGGGGCCAACTCATGTGGAGGGAGCACTCGATGGCGGCGATGAAGCCCCGGACCGGCGACGGTCCACTGGAAGCAACCAAGGAGGGGCGCGGCATCGTGATGCGGGTACCACTGGAGGGCGGCGGGCGACTCGTCGTCGAACTGACGCCCGAAGAGGCGGCCGCTCTCGGCGACGAACTCAAGGGCGTCACGAGCTAGGTCGTACCGCCTAGGAAGACACTTTTCGGTAGATCTCCAAAGTCTGTTCGGCGATATGCGCCCATGAGAATTCTTGGATGCAACGCTGGCGTCCTGCGTGGCCGTACTGGCGGGCCCGGTCCGGGTCGGCCACCAATGAGTTGACCGCATCGGCGAGTTGGCGCTCGAACAGTCCTGGGTCGCCCGCGTCGTAGTGCACGAGCAGCCCGGTCTGACGGTCCGCGACCACCTCCGGAATGCCGCCGACATCGGAGGCGACCACCGCCGTCGCACACGCCATCGCCTCCAGGTTCACGATGCCCAACGGCTCGTACACCGATGGGCAGACGAAAACGGTAGCGGCGGAGAGTATTTCGCGGATCTTCCCGATGGGAAGCATCTCACGAACCCAATGCACGCCGCTGCGAACAGCCGCCAGCTCCTGCACGGCCGAGGTCACCTCGGCTGCGATTTCGGGGGTGTCCGGGGCGCCCGCGCACAGCACCAACTGGATCTCGGGTGCGAAGTGATGCGTCGCCGCGATCAGATGCGCGACGCCCTTCTGCCGGGTGATCCGCCCGACGAAGGCCACGATCGGCCGGGTCAGGTCGACGCCGAGCTCGGCGAGCACCGAGCCGCTGGGCTCCGGCTCGGCCGGATACCAGACATCGGTGTCGATGCCGTTGCGCACCACGTGCACCCGGTTGGGATCGAGCGCGGGATACGTCTTCAGCACGTCGTCGCGCATGCCGGAGCTGACCGCGATCACCGCGTCGGCCGCCTCGACCGCCGTCTTCTCCACCCACGACGACACGCGGTAGCCACCGCCGAGCTGTTCGGCCTTCCACGGCCGCATCGGCTCGAGCGAATGCGCGGTCAGCACGTGCGGGATGCCGTACAGCAGCGCGGCCAGGTGGCCGGCAAGCCCGGTGTACCAGGTATGCGAATGCACGACGGTGGCGTTCGACGCTCCGTTGACCATGTCGAGGTCCGCCGACAGCGTCGACAACGCCGGATTGGCGCCCTTGAGAGCCGGATCTGGCTGGTGGACGAACGCCCCCGGTCGCGGTGCCCCCATGCAGTGCACGTCGACCTCACACAGGTGGCGCAGCTGCGCGACGAGTTCGGTGACGTGGACGCCCGCCCCGCCGTACACCTCGGGTGGATACTCCCGAGTCATCATCGCCACCCGCATAGTCACGACCGTAGTAGCTGTCGAAGGTTTAATCGACCGCCAGAACGCCAAATACCTTGACTGACAAAACCGATCAATAGCACTCAATGGCTGGCAGCCACGTGCACCTGCGGATAGGTTTGATCCATGAGGGAGTTGCCACACGTCCTTGGCATCGTCCTGGCCGGCGGGGAAGGCAAGCGGCTTTACCCGCTGACCGCCGATCGCGCGAAACCAGCGGTTCCGTTCGGGGGCGCGTACCGGCTGATCGACTTTGTGCTGTCCAATCTGGTGAACGCCCGATACCTGCGCATCTGCGTGCTGACGCAATACAAGTCGCATTCGCTGGACCGCCACATTTCGCAGAACTGGCGGCTGTCCGGGCTGGCAGGCGAGTACATCACTCCGGTGCCGGCCCAGCAGCGGTTGGGGCCGCGCTGGTACACGGGGTCGGCGGACGCGATCTATCAGTCGCTGAACCTGATCTACGACGAGGACCCCGACTACATCATCATTTTCGGCGCTGACCACGTGTACCGGATGGATCCCGAGCAGATGCTTCAGTTCCACATCGAAAGCGGTGCGGGGGCCACGGTGGCCGGAATCCGGGTGCCGCGCGCGGAGGCCAGCGCCTTCGGCTGCATCGACTCTGACGAATCCGGGCGCATCCGTGGCTTCATCGAGAAGCCTGCCGATCCGCCGGGCACCCCTGACGACCCCGAGTCGACGTTCGTGTCGATGGGCAACTACATCTTCACGACCAAGGTGCTGATCGACGCGATCCGGGCCGACGCCGACGACGACCACTCCGATCACGACATGGGCGGCGACATCATCCCGCGCCTGGTTTCCGACGGCATGGCCGCCGTCTACGACTTCCACAACAACGAGGTGCCCGGCGCCACCGAACGCGACCACGGCTACTGGCGCGACGTCGGAACGCTGGACGCGTTCTACGACGCCCACATGGACCTGGTGTCGGTGCACCCGGTGTTCAACCTCTACAACAAGCGCTGGCCAATCCGCGGCGAGGCGGAGATGCTTGCGCCCGCCAAGTTCGTCAACGGTGGTTCGGCGCAGGAGTCGGTGGTGGGCGCGGGCAGCATCATTTCGGCCGCGTCGGTTCGCAATTCGGTGCTGTCGTCCAATGTGGTGGTCGACGACGGCGCGATCGTCGAGGGCAGTGTGATCATGCCGGGCACCCGGGTCGGCCGGGGCGCGGTGGTGCGCCACGCGATTCTCGACAAGAACGTCGTCGTCGGACCCGGCGAGATGGTCGGTGTGGACCTGGAGAAGGACCGCGAGCGGTTCGCGATCAGCGCAGGGGGAGTGGTCGCGGTCGGCAAGGGCGTCTGGATCTAACCCGGTGCCGCTTGACGTCGCCGCCGCCGCCGCACGATCCGCACCACGGCCCACGCCAGCGCGATGACGACGGCGAGCACCAGCACGGGTATCAGGATCGCCAGGAACACCAGGCCCACGCTGGCGACGTCTTCGATCGTGGACAGCACCGGCGCGGCCACCCCGGCGGTGGCGATGTTGGCGGCGGGCCGCACCGTCGACTTCGCCAACGACACCACCAGCGCGGTGACCACCCCGATCGCGACCGGGATCCATTGACCCGATTGCGCGAACGCCCCCGGATCGGTGACCGCGGACGTCTGGGCGGCGGTGCCGGACCCGAACACGATGCCGCCTGCTGTCGGCCGAACGAACGTCTGGATCGCGTCGTTGACACTGTCGAGCGCGGGAACCTTGTCCGCGACGATCTCGGCAACGAGCAACGTCGCGACGATCGTCATCACCCAGCCGTTCTCCAACCATGCCCAGCCGTGCGGCAACGTGACCAGATCGGTGAACCGCGACAGCAGGCCCAGCGCCAGCAGCGGGATGTACGCGTTCAGCCCCGCAGCGGTGGCCAGCCCGAAGCCGGTCAACAGTTCCACATACCGATTATCAGTCCAGCACGGCCAGACGAAACCGACTCAGCCGTTGCGGATCGGCGACGATGTCGATCTGCGTGATCGCGTCGCCTGCAATCACGAAGCGCAGCACCAGCGCCAGCTTGCCGTTGGGGGCGACGACGATGCCCACTGCGTCGTCTACCAACGCAGACTCGGCGAACCGCGCGTTGGCCGAGAACGCCTGCGCATTGGCGGCGACCGTGCGGGCCCCGCGGAATGTGGTCGGGGTGCCCGCAGCGGCGGCATCCACATGCAGTACCACGTCGCTGTCGAGCATCGCGAGCAGCGCATCGAAATCGCCGTTGCGGGCGGCGGCGAGGAATGCGTCCACGAGCCTGCGTTGATACGCGAAATCCGTTGCGGCGCCCGGGGCTTTACCGCGGACCCGGCGACGGGCCCGCGACGCGAGCTGGGCGGCGGTGCTCTCGGTCCTGCCGACGATCGGTGCGATCTCGGCGAACGGCAGGTCGAACATGTCGTGCAGCACGAACGCGAGGCGTTCGGCTGGGCTCAGGGTCTGCAGAATGACCAGCAGTGCCACTCCGATCGAGTCGGCCAGGACCGCCTCGCCTTCCGGGTCGACGGATTCATCGGCGGCGACAAGCGCTTCGTCGAGCGGTTCCTCGGCCCGCGCCCTGCGCGCCCTCAGCATGTCGAGGCAGACGTGCGCCACGACCGTGGTCAACCAGCCGCGCAGATTGCGTACATCGCTGACATCGGTGCGCTCGAACCGCAGCCACGCCTCTTGGACGGCGTCGTCGGCCTCGGTCAGCGAGCCCAACAGCCGAAAGGCGACCGCGCGCAGATGGGTGCGGTGCTCCTCGAACAGTTCCACGGGCATATCGCACCTCCTGCTGTCATATTGCGCCGCTGCGGGCCGTCACGGTTATGACGGATGAGTGCTCGGCGACATGACAGGGAGGACCGATATGACGGCGCTGAGGGCGGTTTTCGTATTGCACGGCCTGATCACCCTGGCAGGCGCGGCAGTACTGATGGTGTTTCCCAGGGCCATTCCGGCGATGGTGGGCATCACCATCACGAAGCCCGACTACCTGCTCGTTTACCTGGTCGCCGCGGCGGAACTCGCCGTCGCAGTGCTGTCGTTCGGCGCAAGCCGCATCACGGATCGGCCCGCGCTGGGTCTGATCGTGACGACGGTGGTGGTGCTGCACGCGACAAGCGGCGTCCTCGACGTCGTCTACATGACACTCACGGCACCGAACGCGACCATGATCTGGAACACCGGCTTGCGGTTCGCGGTCGTCGCGGTGTTCCTCGTGGTGTGGTCGGCCGCGCGTCGTCACCAGACGCCTGGCACCAACCGGTAGTGCACTCGCTGGGCGTATTCGTCGTACCCCGTGAGATCGGAAGTCAGCGCCTTCTCCTCGTCGAGAATGCGCGCGGCAAGCACAGCCAATCCGGGAAGCACCAACATCAGTGCCCAATACGAACCGAGCGCAAGCGGAACACCGATCATCAGCACGACGTTGCCGGAGTACATCGGATGGCGGACAACGGAATACATACCGGTCGACACCACTTTCTGGTCGGCTTCCACGTTGATGTTCGCCGCGGCATAGCCATTCTGGATCGTCGTTCCCATCGCGATCAGCAGGCCGACACCGACCAGGACATCGCCGACGACGGAGACGGCGGCCGGCACCGATGACCAACCGAAGCGGTAGTCCAGAACGCTCACCACGATCATCGCTGCCAGCGTGAGAAACGCGAACGTGATGATGAGTTTCTGCAACGGCCGACTCTCCGCCGCGGGACCGGCCCGCATACGTCGTTGCAAGGCAGCGGGATTGGTGGCGGCGAGGTACACACTGGGGATCAGTGTGGCAGCGGCGAACACCGCGATGAACGCCCAGCCCCGCCAGTAGTCGAAGGTTCCGGCGGGCGCGAACACCAGCAGCAGGAAGATGCCGAATCCGACGATCGACGTTGCCACCGATTGAATGGCCGTCTTCATTGCTCGCTCCTCACCACACACCGGGTATCAGTCGGGAGCGCACCTTCTGGGTGTACTGCTGGTAGCCCGTCAGTTCCTCCGCCAGTGCCTTCTCCTCGTCGAAGATTCGCGCGGCGAACAGGACCAGGTAGAAGCCATCGATCAGCAACGCCCAGAACGACCCGAGCGCAAGCGGAACGCCGATGAGCATGACCAGCGCGCCGAAGTACATCGGGTGCCGGACCAACCCGTAAAGGCCGGTGGAGATCACCGCCTGGTCCGCCTCGACCGTGATATTCGCTGCGGCATAGACGTTTTGGTTGACGACAACCATGGCGATGCTGAGCCCCGCCACCACCAGCAGGTTGCCGATGGCGACCACCGGGGTCGGGACGTGCGACCAGCCGAATCGATGGTCGAGCGCCGAAACCACAAGCAGCGCAGCGAACGCCAGCACGATGCCCGCGCTGATGACCTGCTGGGCAGGCCTGGACTCGTGGCGCGGGCCTGCGTTCATCCGCCTGCGCAACACCGCGGGGTTGGTCAGGCCGATGTACACCGTGAAGATCACCGACAACACCAGGTAGATGCCGAGGAACACCCACGCCTCCCAGTAGTCGAACGTGCCCGCCGGCCAGAACAGCGCCAGCGCGAACAACCCGAAACTGAGCAAGGACGTAACCGTCACCTGTAGTGCGGTCTTCATATCATCACCTCATAGAGCGTCGCGGTTGCGATACATCCACCCGGCCATGAGCGTCAGCGCCGCGGCGGCGACCACCATGACCGTGAGCGCGACGGCCGAATAGTGCGACGGCGCCGTGGTGCGGCCCACCGGCGACAGGTCGATCAGCCATCGCGGCAACCTCAGCAGTGCACCGAGATAGAGCGATGTGACGACGAATGTCACTGCCAGCCAACCGATCCAGGTGCTTCGGACGGCGACGGCCAGAGCGGCGACGCCCGCGATGACCGCCATGGCGGGCACGTAGGCCAGGCCCGCGAGCGTCAACCTCGCGATCGTCGCGGGCTCACCGAGCGTGAGGCCCGCGCCCAGCCCGTTGCCGAGGCCGGCGAAGAACATCAGCACAACCGACCCGATCAACGCGGCCGCCACCGTGGTCAGCAGCCATCGCCACCGCGACACCGCACCCGCCAACACGGCCTCACCAAGTCCCGATTGCTCGTCGCTGTAGACCCGCAGCACGGCACTGACCACATATGCGGTGGCGGCCGCCGCGAGGAATTGCGTCATCGTCGTGTAGACACCGTCGTTACCCTGCGCGGCAAGCACCCTGGCAAGAAGCTCGTTGTCCTTCGCGGCGTCGAGCAGCGACTTGGTCATCGAGCCGAATGCCAAGCCTGCCAAGAACAATCCGACCGTCCAGCCGACGGCCTGGCCGCGCTGCAGCGTGAGATGCAAACCGAGAACACCTCTGATCGGGCGCGCGTTCGGCTTCTCCCCGGTGGACGGCATGACGCCGTCGTCGTACTGCCTGCGGCTTTCCAGCCAGGCCGCCAGTGTCATCAACGCCAGGGCGAGCGCGACCAGAAGCGCGAACGGCCACCAGCGCAGGTCGACGAACGGGCGCATCTGCTGAGCCCACGCGATGGGGGAGAACCAACTCAGTGCGGATCCGGAATTGTTGATGACGTCTCCGATGCCGCGCACCAACGCGGCCGCGGCCAAGGCGCCCATCGCCGCTCCGGTCGCGGCCCGGGCCTGGCGCCACAACTGCGCCGTCACGGCGGCCGCCGCCCCGAACACCATGGCAACGCCGGTGATTCCGAGGCACATCGCCGCGGTGTCGACCACCCGGAACCCGGTCGATGCCATCGCCAGCGTCATGGTGACCGCGAGGACGGCATTCACACCGCCAACGAGGATCAACGCGGCATACGTGCGGGCGTGGCGGCCGACCACTGACGACAGCACCAGTTCGGCGCTGCCGTTCTCCTCCTCGGCACGGGTGTGCCGAATGACGGTGGTGATGGCCAGGATGGACGCCGTGACGATCAGCGTGAGCATCAGTTCGTTGGCCATCATCACGCCGAGATCGGTCTCGTTGCCGCCGAACATTGGTCCGCCCAACATCATTCCCGCGGGTGTCTTGAGCAGGTTGACCCGCGCCAATCGCTGCGCCTCTTCTGGATACGCCAGCTTGATCGCGTTCGGGGCGTACACCATCATCAGCGTCAGGACCGCGACCCATACCGACAGCCGGATCCGGTCGCGGCGCAGCGCAAGCCGTAGCAGACCCGTGGCCCCGGTCAACGGCGAGCCAGGCGCGACGGCCTCATGCCTGCCCGCGACCGCCGTTGTCATCGGTTCACACCCTGATACTCGCGCAGGAAGAGATCTTCCAACGAGGCAGGCGTCACCGTGAGTTCCTCAATACCGAGTTCGGTGAGGTGTTCCATCACGAAGTCCAGATCGGTGCGGTCAACCGAGAAGCGGGCCTCGGCGTCTTGGGAGGTGAAGTCGTGCACATACGGAACCTGTTGCAGCGCACGGGCGTCGCCGCGAGTGCGCACGGCGATGGTGGTCCGCATCAAATGCCGCAGTTCGCCGAGGGGTCCCGATTTCACCGCGCGACCGGCGCGGATGATCGTGACGTTGTCACACAGTTTCTCCACCTCGGCCAGGATGTGGCTGGAGAGCAGCACCGCGGCACCCCGGTCGGCGACCTCTCTGACGCACGACTGAAACGCCTTCTCCATCAACGGATCCAGCCCCGACGTCGGCTCGTCGAGAATGTACAACTCAGCGTTGGTGGAGAACGCCGCGACGATTGCCACCTTCTGCCTGTTGCCCTTCGAATAGGTGCGCGCCTTCTTGTGCGGATCGAGTTCGAATCGCTCGATCAAAAGATCGCGGCGCCGCGTGTCGACGCCGTTGCCACGCAGCCGAGCAAGAAAGTCGATGGCCTGAAGCTCGGTCAGGTTGGGCCACAACGTCACATCGCCGGGCACGTAGGCGATGCGCCGGTGCAATGCGACCGCGTCACGCCACGGATCGCCGCCGAGCAGTTGAACGGTGCCGCCGTCGGCCCGCAGCAGGCCGAGCAGCACCCTGATGGTGGTGGACTTGCCCGCTCCGTTCGGGCCGAGGAAGCCGGTGATGTCACCCGGCGCGACAGTCAGGTCGAGGCCGTCGAGCGCCTTGGTGCGGCCGAAAGACTTCGACAGTCCCCGGATTTCGACAGCTTGCTGCGACCGTGGGGTATCAGCCCGTTGCAGGGATGCCGCCGTCATTGTGCTCTCCTTCATTGGATGTGAACGGAATGCCTTTTTCACGTGCCTCGAGGAATGCGTCGTACATGGTCGAGTCGGTCATCAGGCCCTCGGTGTAGAGCTCGAGAGCGGGCAACACCATCTGTTCGCCGTAATCGCGAAGGACTGCGCGTAAATCGGTTGGGTTGTCGTGCATCTGGATGAACAGGAAGAATCCGCCGCCGCCGGTAAGTCCCATGAACTTGGCGCGGGCGCGCGGGTCGCGGCTCGGCTTGAGCAGGCCGTTGCGGACGCCTTCTTCGAGGTATCCCTCGGCGTTGTCAATCATCCTCTGCCACAGCATTTTTGCCAGGTCGCTGCCGGACTGCATGCTGCGGACCAGGTAGGCCATCATCGGCGCGTATGAATCGATCTCGGCCATCAGTCTGAACCACTCGGCCGGATCACTGGTCTGCATCGATGCCGACTTGCCGGTGCGGATCTCCTCGGCGATGTAGTCGTCGCACGCCTTGTGCAGGCCGTCCTTGGATCCGAAGTGGTGGATGACCAGTGCGGCGGAGACGCCCGCCTTCTCGGCGATGGTTCGAAGCCCGACGTTGAACCCGTGTTCGCCCCACTGCTCGATCGCGGCATCGCGGATTCGGGCGACGGCGGTGCGGTCATCCTGTGCTGAACGCATGTTCAGTACGCTAAACGCGCGTTCAGTGGATCGTCAAGCACCGAGGCCGTAAGAGATTCGTAAAGAGCGAGTTGTTCCCGACACCGGGCGAGTTCGCTGGATAGTTTCTCCACGTCATGTGTGGCTTTGCGGGAGGACGGCGGCTGAGTGGGAAGAGCGATCGGGGAGATCCTGCCGTTGGCGGTGGCACTGGCGGCCGGGCCGCTGCCGATCATCGCGATCATGCTGATCCTGGTTTCGCAGGACGCGAAGGCGAAGGGTATCGGCTTCGCGTCCGGCCGCGTCGCGGGTCTTGCGCTGATCGTCGCTGCCGGGTTGGTGATCTTTTCGCTGGTCGACGATCCGGCGTTGGCGGACCACAGCCACCCACGGCCGGCGATGTCGGTGGCCAGGATCGTGATCGGCGTCGCGTTGATCCTGCTCGCCTGGCGGAACTGGCGGCGGCGTAACGAGCCCTCGAAACCAAGCCCGCTGACGCGCCGGGTGGCTGCGCTGACCGCCAAGGGGTCGGTGGGCCTGGGGATGGTGCTGAGTGTCGTCGACCCGGCGAGCATCTCGCTGGGGCTCCTTTCCGGCGTGGACATCGCGGCCGCGCGGTTGCCGGTTCCGACGGCGGTGATCGTGGCGTGCGCGTTCATCGTGTTGGCGACGGTGACGGTCACCGTGCCGTTGGCGGCCTATCTCGTCGGCGGGCAGGCCGCGCGTGACCGCCTCGTCGGCATCAAGGTGTGGCTGGAGACCAACGAGAAGGCGGTGATGGTGGTGTTGTTCCTGCTGGTCGGCGCGATGCTGATCGGCCGAGGGATACGGGACCTAGCCGCCGGGTGACTCCGCGTCGCGGGCGGCGGCGAGCAGGCCGTCACCCAGCGGGATGAGCACGGGCGTCAGCCGCTCATTCTCGGCGATCAGCCGCGCCGCTTCGCGTACCGCGACGACTTCCGCATCCTTGGCATTCGCGTCACCCGCGCGTCCGCCAAGGGCCGCCCGATGCACGACGATCGCGCCCCCTGGCCGCAGCAGCCGAACCCCTTCCTCGACGAACTGCGGCTGGTCGATCGGATCGGCGTCGATGAAAACCAGGTCGTAGGACTCGTCGGCAAGTCGTGTGAGCACTTCCTGCGCCCGGCCGACGATCAGACGCGTCCGCGACGGGCCCACACCCGCCTCGGTGAACGCCTGCTTGGCCAGCCGCTGATGCTCCGGTTCGACGTCGATCGTGGTGAGCACGCCGTCCTCACGCATACCCGAGAGCAGCCACAGGCCGCTGACACCGGCACCCGTGCCCACCTCGACCACTGCCTTGGCCGCGGTCAGCTTGGCCAACACGCAGATCAGCGCGCCGACAGCCGGCGTGACCGCGCCGGCGCCGATGTCGACGGCCCGCTCGCGGGCCGCGGCGACGATCGCATCCTCGGAGATCGAGCCCTCGGCGTGGCTCACGATCGACTCGGGCCGGCTTTGCGGTCCGATGATGTCGTCGATGCCGGCCATGCCCGCAGCGTAGAGCGAACCCATGTGAGCCGCAGCAGCGACACGCCCGGCCCGTTCGCGAGAATCGCAGCCTGGGGAAACTCGTTTCAGCTGGTGAGAAGACGGGTAGCGAATGTTCTCAGGAAAAGTTCAGTTTGCTCATATGCCAAGCACACCCCGGTCGGAGACGGTATCTCGCATGGAACACGGCGAACGCTGGCGTGCTGGGAATAAGAACATCGACAAGCGCGTTGCCGTGCACATCGAGCCGTCGATGACAGATGACGGCTGTGATCAGGAGGATCCGACGACTACCACCAAGCTGGCTCCAGTTTCGATGGCGCATCTGGAGCAGTACACCGACGGGACGTGGGTAGAGCCGAACGACGAGCTGACCGGTACTGCGGTGTTCGACGCGACCGGCGACAAGACCACCATGCCGTCGTGGGACGAGCTCGTCCGTCAGCACGCCGACCGGGTGTACCGGCTGGCCTACCGGTTGTCGGGCAATCAGCACGATGCCGAGGATCTGACACAGGAAACCTTCATCCGGGTCTTCCGCTCGGTGCAGAACTATCAGCCAGGTACCTTCGAAGGCTGGTTGCACCGCATCACGACGAACCTGTTCTTGGACATGGTTCGCAGGCGCGGGCGCATCCGCATGGAGGCGCTACCCGAGGACTACGACAGGGTGCCCGCCGACGAGCCGAACCCCGAGCAGATCTACCACGATTCGCGGCTGGGTCCTGACCTGCAGGCCGCACTCGATTCGCTGCCGCCCGAGTTCCGCGCCGCGGTCGTGCTGTGCGACATCGAAGGGCTGTCCTACGAGGAGATCGGCGCCACGCTGGGCGTCAAACTGGGCACGGTCCGCAGTCGCATCCATCGCGGACGCCAGGCGTTGCGCGATTACCTGGCCAGCCACGCGGCCGACACGGTCAAAACCGCCTGACGGTTCGCACGTGTGGCCCACAGGCTGCCGCGCTACATTCGATTCAGGCCCGTTGTTGCGGCATGACCACATGAGAGGAGCTGGGTGATGGTCGACCCGGGACACGTGTTCCGCAGAGCATTTTCCTGGCTGCCTTCTCAGTTGGCCTCGCAGAGCGACGCCCCCGTCGGGCCACGCCAGTTCGGGTCGACCGAGCACCTGTCGATCGAGGCCGTCGCGGCATTCGTCGACGGCGAATTGCGGATGACTGCCCACTTGCGCGCCGCGCACCACCTTTCGCTGTGCCAGGAGTGCGCGACCGAAGTCGAGGCCCAGCGGCAAGCCCGTGCGGCGTTGCGGGACTCCGGGTCCATCGTCGTGCCGACGTCTCTTCTGGGGATGTTGTCCCAGATCCCGCACCATGCTCCCCCGGAGCCGCCCGATCACGCCGACCAGCCTCAGTGGCCCGACGGCACGCCGCGGTATCGGCGTAGACGCCGGTAGGGTGAATCCAAATGACGTGCGCCGGACCCCACGTTTCGGGCGGGCGCTCCAGTAGAGGGTGATGAACGGGTGACCAATCTGGACCAGTCTGGGCGCGAGCGCCTCGAGCCGCGCCCTGTGTCCCGTCCACCCGTCGATCCGGCGTCGAGGCGTGCGTTCGGCCGGCCCGACGGCGTCGAGGGATCCTTTGCCGGTCTGGACCGCTACCGCGAACAGACCGAGTACGTACCGACCAACAAACAAGCCGACCCGGTACTCGCCGAGGCGTTCGGGCGGCCGTACGCCGGCGGCGATTCGCTGCAGCGGCATCCCGCCGATGCCGGCGCGTTGGAGGCCGAACGCGACGTCCAGGACTTCGACGAGGCCGACGACCCGTGGCGTAATCCCGGCGCCGCCGCGGCACTGGGCACGCCGGCGTTGCCCCAGTCCGCGCCCGCGCCGTCGACCGCCGCTATGGGCAAGGTCGGCGTGCGCGACGTGCTGTTCGGCGGCAAGGTCTCATACGTTGCGCTGGCCGTCCTCGCCATCGTCGCGTTGGTGATCGGCTTCGGCGGTGGCTGGATCGGCCGCAAGACCGCCGACGTCGTCGAGGCGTTCACCACATCGAAAGTGACACTCGAAACCAGCGACAACGGCCCTCCTCCGCAAGGGCAGTTCGCGAAAGTGGCCGCGGCCATTGCGGATTCGGTGGTGACGGTCGAAGCGGTCAGCGATTCGGAGGGTTCGCAGGGCTCCGGCGTCGTCGTCGACGGGCGCGGATACATCGTGACCAACAACCACGTCATCTCCGAGGCGGCGGCCAACCCCAGCCAGTACAAGACCACCGTGGTGTTCAACGACGGCAAGGAAGTGCCGGCGAATCTGGTCGGCCGCGATCCGAAGACCGACCTCGCGGTGCTCAAGGTCGACAACGTCGACAACCTGTCGGTGGCCAAGCTTGGCGACTCCGAGAAGCTGACCGTCGGCGACGAGGTGATCGCGGCCGGTGCGCCGCTGGGGCTGCGCAGCACCGTCACGCACGGCATCATCAGCGCCCTGCACCGGCCGGTCCCGCTGTCGGGCGACGGCTCGGACACCGACACCGTCATCGACGGTGTGCAGACCGACGCGTCGATCAACCACGGCAACTCCGGCGGTCCGCTGATCAACATGAACTCCGAAGTCATCGGCATCAACACCGCCGGTAAGTCGTTGTCCGACAGCGCCAGTGGCCTTGGCTTCGCGATTCCGGTCAACGAGGTCAAGCAGGTCGTCGACGCGTTGATCAAGGACGGCAAGATCGCCCACCCGACGCTGGGCCTGACCGCCCGCTCGGTCAGCAACGACATCGCGTCGGGCGCGCAGGTCGCCAACGTGAAGGCAGGCGGCCCCGCCGAGAAGGGCGGCATCCTCGAGAACGACGTCGTGGTCAAGGTCGGCAATCGCACCGTCGCCGACGCTGACGAATTCGTCGTCGCGGTGCGCCAGTTGACGATCGGCCAGGAGGCGCCGATCGAGGTGGTTCGCGACGGCCGTCATGTCACCCTGATGGTGACCCCTGGCGCCGACAATCCGGCGGTCTGATGTTCGCGAACGTCGGCTGGGGCGAGATGCTGGTCCTGGTGATCGCCGGGCTGGTGATTCTCGGGCCCGAGCGGTTGCCCGGCGCGATCCGCTGGACGTCGGGTGCGGTGCGACAGGCCCGCGACTACATCAGCGGAGCTACCAGTCAACTGCGTGAAGACCTCGGTCCCGAATTCGAGGATCTGCGCGAACCGCTCAGCGAGCTCAACAAACTGCGCGGCATGACGCCGCGTGCCGCTCTGACGAAACACCTTCTCGACGGCGATGATTCGATCTTCACCGGCAAGTTCGACAAGTCCGAACCCGCCGCGGAGAAGCCGCTGTCGGCCCCTGCGCCCCAGCCCGTCGCAAAGCCGGAGCCGCCCGCTACGACGCCGTTCGACGCCGACGCCACCTGAGTCTCCGCGCGAAAACCTAACGCCCGGCGGGGTCCAGCCCCAACGACATGCCTGCCAGCCCGCGCTTGCGACTGGACAGCGCGTCGGCGATCTTCCGAAGCTCCTTGCCCGCCGCCGAATCCGGCGCCGACAACACCAGCGGCACTCCGTCGTCTCCCGCGGCGACGAGCGCCGGGTCAAGCGGAACCTGGCCGAGCAGCGGCACATCCGCGCCGACCGAACGGGACAGGCTCTCGGCCACCTGCGTGCCGCCGCCTTCGCCGAAAATCTGCATAGTCGTGCCGTCGGGCATCAGCAGTCCGGACATGTTCTCCACCACGCCGACGATGCGCTGACGGGTCTGCAGCGCGATCGCGCCCGCCCGCTCGGCCACCTCAGCCGCCGCCAGTTGCGGTGTCGTCACGACGAGGATCTCCGCGCCAGGGATCAATTGAGCCACCGAGATCGCGACGTCGCCGGTGCCCGGCGGCAGGTCCAGCAGCAGCACGTCGAGGTCGCCCCAGTACACATCGGCCAGGAACTGCTGCAGCGCGCGGTGCAGCATCGGCCCCCGCCACACCACCGGGGTGTTGCCCTGGGTGAACATCGCGATCGAGATCACCCGCACGTCGTGTGCGACCGGCGGCAGAATCATCGACTCCACCTGGGTGGGCCGGTCGGTGGTGCCCATCATCCGCGGCACCGAATGCCCGTAGATGTCGGCGTCCAGCACGCCGACCGACAATCCGCGCGCGGCCATTGCGGCGGCGAGGTTCACCGTGACGCTGGACTTGCCGACGCCGCCCTTGCCGGACGCGACCGCGTACACCCGGGTCAGCGAACCCGGTTGAGCGAACGGGATCACCGGTTCACGCGAGTCGCCGCGCAACTGTTTACGAAGTTCGGTGCGCTGCTCGTCGTTCATCACATCGAGGCTGACCTTGACCGCGCCGGTGCCGGGCACATCGGCAACCGCACGGCTGACGCGCTCGGAGATCTCGGTCTTCTTCGGGCACGCCGCCGTGGTCAGATACACCTCGACGTGCACTCCGGCGTCGTGGTCGACGGTGACGTTCTTGACCATGCCGAGCTCGGTGATCGGCCGCCGCAGCTCGGGGTCGATGACCTTGGTCAGTGCGGCGCGGATCGCCGATTCCAGCTCTGGGGGAGATGCAGACATCAGTGACGAGTCTAGGCCGACTCGCGCCGCGTTCTTAACCGACCGGTCCCGCGGCCGGGCCGGGCGCCGGACCGGGCGCCTGCGGCAGAATCGGCTGCTCTGCCGGTGCCGGGCCTGGTGCAGGCCCGGGCGCGGACTGGTTGAGGGGCGCAGGAGCCGCGGGCGGTGCCTGAGGCATCAGCATCTGCGCGTCACCCGGTGCCGGCGCGACGCTCGGCGCGGGCGCCGTCGGGGTGATGCAGAACACCGCGCACTCGGCGGGACGCGGCTGTTCCTGCGGCGCAGGCGGCTGCTGCATCCAGGGCGGCAGCCACGGCGGTGTGGCCGGCTGCTCGGGCTCCGGCTGCTTGGGCGCCACCAGCGGTGCGGGCCCGGGTAGGGGGCCGAGGACCTGACCTGGATAGAGCTGGCTGGCGACATCGCCGCGACCCATCATCGGAATCAGCGCAAGCGGGTCGTTGGCGGGCAACCCCAGCGCGTTAGCAGGCAGCCCGGGGCCAAGGCCCTCATAGTTGTCCAGGTGGGTGTCGCCGAGCGGCGGCACCGGCCCGGTGATCGGCGGCAGATCCACCGGCACCACACCGGTCGCGTAGGCCGCGGCCCAGCCCAGCACGTTGCGGGCATAGGCGATGGAGTTGTTGTAGCGAAGAATTGCGGTCATCACCTGGCTGGGGTCGCGCAGGTTCAAACCGCCGCTGCAGAGGTAGCGGGCCGCCGCCAGTGACGCGTCGTAGACGTTCTGCACGTCCGCCTTACCGTCGCCGTCGCCGTCGCTGGCGTAGCGCGACCAGGTGCCGGGCAGGAATTGCATCGGACCCATCGCCCGCGCGTACGTCACGCGGTTGGACGTGCGACTCTGCACGATGACCTCGTTGCCGGGCAGCGTGCCGTCCAGCGCGGGACCGTAGATCGGCTGTACCGCCGTGCCGCGCGAGTCGGTGGCGCCGCCGTTGGCGTGCAGCGACTCGATGCGCCCGATGCCCGCCAGCAGGTTCCAGCTCACCCCGCACGTCGGGTAGGCGGCGGCCATCATCCGCTCCGCGTTGCGGTAGGCCGACAGCGCGACCGCCGGAATGCGAAGTGTCCCAGGCGAATTCACCACCGCCGAGGGCGGGGGAGCGGAGATCGTGGTCGCGGCGATGTGAAACGCGGACGGGCTCTTGGTGACCGCAACCACGGACGCACCGTCGCGGTTGCTCGCCGAGGATGAAACGGCCGCCAGTGGCGTCACTGCGGAATCGCGGACCGGTGTCGGTGCGGAGGCGCCGACGGCCCCGGCGAGGACGAGCGGAGCGATGATGGCAACGCCGAAGGCAGGCTTGCCTACGAGTCGCCGTGCTCGGCGCCGCGCTGCGTCAACGGCGGCTCGTCCCCCTATGTGCACTCAACCGTCCTAGGTGTGCGGTGAATGGTGAACCAAGTCACCATACCTACTCTCATTTCGGCCGTTGCAGCAATCGCAATACCCGATCACCCAGGTCGTTTGGCCCGCCCCTGCGACCCGTCGGACTTCGTCGCGGCTTCGCCGTCCGCCGGCGCTTGCGGCTGGCGCAATTCGGCCAGCAATTCCCGCAATTCTTCGAGCTCGCGGCGCAGGTAATCGCGGGTCGCCACCTCGCCGACGGCCAACCGCAATGCGGCCAGTTCACGGGCCAGATATTCGGTGTCGGCCTTGGTCTGTTCTGCGCGCCGCCGGTCTTCCTCCAACGACACCCGGTCGCGGTTCTCCTGGCGGTTCTGCGCCAGCAGGATAAGCGGAGCCGCGTATGCCGCCTGCGTGGAGAACGCGAGATTGAGCAGGATGAATGGATACGGATCCCACCGCAGGCCGACCGCGAACAGATTCAGCGCGATCCAGACGATCACGAGGATGGTCTGCCACGCCAGGTAGCGCCCGGTACCGAGGAAACGCGCGATCGATTCACTGAATTGGCCGACGGCCTCGGCGTCGACGTTGAGCGAGAAACGACGGCGCGACGTGCGCGGCGTGTCGAGGCGCTGACGCGCCGACGAATCGCTCATGTCGCTGCTTCCGGAGCCGCTCGGCCGGCGACATTCGGCATCGGAGCCGCTCGGCCGGCGACATTCGGGCGGGTGCCGGACAGTTCAGGTTCCTCGCGTTCCCGCCAGTCGTCGGGCAGCAGGTGGTCGAGAACGTCATCGACCGACACCGCGCCGAGCAGGTGGTTCTGCTCGTCGACAACCGGACCGCAGACCAGGTTGTAGGCAGCGAAATAGCGGGTCACCGCCGCGAGCGGGTCTTCTGGGCTCAGGCTCGGCAGGTCGGTGTCGATGATGCCGCTGACCAACTCGGCGGGTGGCTCGCGCAGAAGCCGCTGCAGGTGCACGCAGCCCAGGTAGTGTCCGGTCGGCGTCGCGGTCGGCGGGCGGGTCACGAAGACCAGCGACGCGACCGCCGGGGTCAGATCGGGATCGCGCACCCTGGCGAGTGCCTCGGCGACAGTGGTGTCGGGCGCGAGTACCACCGGCTCCGACGTCATCAGGCCGCCGGCGGTGTCGGGCGAGTGGCTCAGCAGCCGGCGCACGTCCTCGGAGTCCTCGGGGTCCATCCGGCGCAGGAACTGCTCGGCGTCCGCGGGCGTCATGGTGCCGAGCAGGTCGGCGGCGTCGTCGGGATCCATCGCCTCGAGCACGTCGGCCGCGCGTTCGGCCTCCAGTTTGCGGAGCACGTCGGCCTGTTCGTCTTCGGGCAATTCCTGCAATACGTCGGCGAGCCGCTCGTCATCGAGCGCCTTGACCACCTCGAACCGTCGCTTGGCGGGCAGCTCGCGCAGCGCTTCGGCGACTTCGATGGGCCGCTGGCCGTCGAACTGTTCGAGCAGTTGCGCGACGCCCTGATCGGGCATCGCGAGCCCGGACGGCGTCAGCCCGTGCACCCGATTCCATTCGACGACCGAGACGTTGCTGCGACGGCCGAGGCGGCGCTGCGGGCGGACCGCGACCCTGGTCACCACCCAGTCCCTGGTGCGGGTCTGCTCGATGCCCAGATCGACCACCACGACGTCGATTCCGGACAGCTCGGGCAGATCGGAATCGTCGACGCGGACCCGGGTTTCGACGACCTCACCGAGCACAAGCACCTCGTTGGGGCGCTTGGAGAACCGGCGCAACGACACGTTGCCGGTCGCGAGGGTGACGGCGCTGGGCTCGATGGCCGTCACCCGCAGTATCGGTACGAAAATCCTTCGGCGAGTGAGCAATTCGACGACCAGGCCAAGCACCCGCGGCTGATGACCTGCCACCCCGATGCTGATCACCACATCGCGGACACGACCGATGGACTCGCCGTCAGGGCCGAGCACCACCATCCCCGCGAGTCGGGCCACGTAGACCCTGTTGACCGCCGCCATGTCTGTAGAGAGTAGAGAGTAGGGCTGTGGATGATGCTCTTTGGGCTGCGTATCGGCCCCGTCGGACGTGTCTTTCGGTTCCGGGCAGCAACCCCAAGATGATCGAGAAGGCCAAGACACTGCCCGCCGATGAGGTGTTCCTCGATCTGGAAGACGCCGTCGCACCCGAGGCGAAGGCCGAGGCGCGCAGTCAAGTGGCCGTCGCTCTCGCTGAGCCGGGATGGGCGGGTCAACTGCGCGGGGTGCGGGTCAACGACTGGACGACGCCGTGGACCTACGCAGACATCATCGAGGTGGTTTCGACGGCAGGCACATCGCTCGACATCGTCGTGCTGCCGAAGGTGACCGACGTCTCGCACATCCACGCGCTCGACCTTCTGCTGAGCCAACTCGAAACCACGCACGGACTACCGGTGGGCCGCATCGGGATTGAAGCGCAAATCGAAAACGCCCAGGGGCTGGCCAACATTGACGCCATCGCGGCGGCTCCCCGCATGCAGGCGCTGATCCTCGGGCCCGCCGACATGGCGGCCAGCCTCAACATGCGCACGCTCGAAGTGGGTGAGCAACCGGAGGGCTACGACGTCGGCGATGCGCACCACCACGTGCTGATGCGGATCCTGATCGCGGCCCGCACGCACGGCGTCCTCGCGATCGACGGGCCGTACCTGAAGGTTCGCGACGTGGACGGCTTCCGGCGGGTCGCCGGACGGTCGGCGGCACTCGGCTACGACGGCAAATGGGTGCTGCATCCTGACCAGATCGCGGCGGGCAACGAGGTTTTCAGCCCTCGGCAGAAGGACTACGACCACGCCGAGTTGATCCTGGAGGCCTACGAGTGGCACACATCGCGCGCGGGCGGGGCCAGGGGCGCGGTGATGCTCGGCGACGAGATGATCGACGAGGCCAGCCGCAAGATGGCGTTGGTGATTGCGGGCAAGGGTCGCGCCGCAGGCATGGAGCGCACCACCGAACCGTTCCGGCCACCGAGTTAGCCTCGCTACGGCGCCCACTGCCAGCCGCTGGCGTAGATGCTGATCGACAGCAGCAGATAGACCACCCAGCCCGCGACGGCGAGTCCGCCGATGATCGTGCCCACCAACGCGATCGGGTAGCCGTCCTGGCCGGTGCGTTTGGTTTCGCGCATCGCGACCACGCCGAGCACCAGGCCGACGATCGACGGCAGGCCGCAACAGAACAACCCCGCGAGCGACGCGACCAGCGAGCCGATCGCCTTCGCGTTCGTACCCGGCGGCTTGATGGGCCGGTAAGGGTCGTAGTAACCCGGATAGGGCGGATATCCCTGTGCCCCCGGCGGCGGATGAACCGGCGGCGGCAACCCGACATTCGCCGGATAGTCGACGGGCGGATTCGAATCCGGGTCGCTGGCGGTCATCGTCAGCTACTGAACGCCACCACGAAGAAGATGAGTCCGACGACGAGTGACAGCGCCCCGATCGCGATTCCGGCGACCGCGAAACCGTGGCCCTGTTCACCGGTCCGTTTGATCTGGTTCATCGCGAGGATGCCCAGCGCGATACCGGCGATCGACCCGAGCCAGCAGAGGAATCCGATGAGCGAGGCCACCAGTGACGCGATCGCCATCGAGTTCGTCTTCGGCTGCGGGGGACCGTAGGCCGAGTATTCGGGCGCCGGATAGCCGGTCGGTGGCGGACCGTAGCCGGGCGGCGGAGGGGGATAGCCAGGCGTCGGCGCGCCGTACTGCGGCGGCGGCGGATATGGCGGCGCGCCAAAGCCGGTAGGGCCGGGATACGGCGGCGGAGGGTAGCCAGGCTGGGCCGCGCCAGGAGGCGGGTACGACATCGGCTGCGGGTAGTCGGGCGGCGGGAAACCAGGATAGCCGGGCTGCTGGGGATAGCTGGGCTCCTGGTAAACCGGGGCCGGGTTGTAGGCGGGCGGCGGCGCATAACCGAGCTGATCGCCGGACTGCTGCGTGGTGCTCGACTCCGCGGAACTGTCTGCGGACTGCTCGATCGAGGGCGCCTCGTAGCCGCCGGCAGCCGGTTGCGATGCCTCGCCGCTGGAGTCGGATGATGCCGTTCGGCCTGCGTCCTCGCCCGGATTTGTCATGCTGTCAACCTAGCGCAACTACTGGGCACCATTGCGGCCGTCGCATCGTTGATCCGGGTGAGAAAATGCTACGTAATTCAGGCGCGCATAGAGGAGATGGAAGACCGATGACCAGCCCGTTCCAGCCAGGACAGAACCCAGGCACGACGCCGGGCGCCGCGACCCCTGGGCGTGGTGGCCCAGCCCAGTTGCCCACCCCGCCGAAGGGTTGGCCGATCGGCTCATACCCGACCTATGCCGAGGCTCAGCGCGCCGTCGACTACCTGTCGGATCAACAGTTCCCGGTGCAGGAGGTGACCATTGTCGGGGTTGACCTGATGCAGGTCGAACGCGTCACGGGCAGGCTGACCTGGCCGAAGGTCCTCGGCGGCGGTGTGATCACCGGCGCGTGGTTGGGCCTGTTCATCGGGCTGATCCTGGGGTTCTTCAGTCCCAGCCCGTGGGGCGCGCTGGCCACCGGCCTTGTGGCAGGCGTGTTCTTCGGTCTGATCACGTCGGCCATCCCGTATGCGATGGCGCGCGGCACAAGAGATTTCAGCTCGACCATGCAGCTCGTCGCTGGTCGCTACGACGTGCTCTGCGATCCACAGAGCGCCGAGCGCGGCCGGGATCTGCTGGCGCGCTTGACGATCTGACCCCGTCTGCAGCTACCGGCGCTGGTAGCTGGCTGTTTGCCTTCGTTCGCAATTACGTAACGGTGTGCGACGCGCGCATCGAAAGTGTTGCGAATCACGCCTGACTGGCAATACGGTTTGCCCCGCGGGAGAGTCCCGCCGGAGCTGCCCCGGCGGCGACATCCGACGCGGACGGGAGTTTCAGTGGTGAGCCCACGGCGGCTAGGTGCTGCGGCATTGGCCGCGTTGACGACTGCGTCAGTCGTGTCCGCGTGTGCAGCCACTGGCGGCGGCATCGTCATCAATTACTACACCCCGGCTAACGAGATGGCCACGTTCACGGCCGTCGCCAAGCGTTGTAACGAAGAACTCGGCGGCCGCTTCAAGATTCAGCAAGTCAGCTTGCCGAAGGGCGCCGACGACCAGCGGTTGCAGTTGGCGCGCCGGCTCACCGGCAACGACAAGACGCTGGACGTTATGGCGTTGGACGTGGTGTGGACCGCCGAGTTCGCTGAAGCCGGTTGGGCTTTGCCACTTTCGGACGATCCTGCAGGGCAAGCTGAGGCCGATGCGAAGAACAACACGCTGCCCGGCCCCCTGGAGACGGCCACCTGGCGCGACAAACTCTACGCCGCACCGATCACGACGAATACCCAATTGCTTTGGTATCGAGCTGATTTGATGGACGAACCGCCGAAGACGTGGGATGGCATGGTCGCCGAGGCGACACGTTTGCACGCGGCGGGCAAGCCCAGCTGGATCGCCGTTCAGGCCAAGCAGTACGAGGGTCTGGTCGTGTGGTTCAACACCTTGCTGGAAAGCGCTGGTGGTCAAGTGCTTTCCGATGACGGCAAATCCGTCACGCTGACCGACACACCCGAACACCGCGCCGCCACCGTCAAGGCACTCCAGATCATGAAGTCGGTTGCTACCGCGCCGGGCGCGGACCCGTCCATCACGCAGACCGATGAGGGAACGGCGAGGCTCGCCCTCGAGCAGGGCAAAGCCGCGCTGGAAGTGAATTGGCCGTTCGTGTTGCCGTCGATGCTCGAAAACGCGGTCAAGGGCGGCGTGAGTTTCCTGCCGCTGGACAAGCAGCCCGACCTGACGGGCAGCATCAACGACGTCGGGACATTCTCACCGACCGATGAGCAGTTCAAGTCGGCCTACGAGGCCAGCAAGAAGGTGTTCGGGTTTGCGTCGTATCCGGGTGTGCAGGAAGGCCAACCCGCCAAGGTGACGCTGGGCGGGCTGAATCTCGCGGTTGCCAAGACCACCCAGCACCGCGCGGAAGCATTCGAGGCCATTCGTTGTATGCGCAATGTCGACAACCAGCGGTACACCTCGGTCGAGGGCGGCCTGCCCGCCGTGCGGGCGTCGCTTTACGACGACCCGACCTTCCAGGCGAAGTACCCGCAGTACGCGATCATCAGGGAGCAACTCACCAACGCCGCCGTGCGTCCGGCGACGCCCGTCTACCAGGCGGTGTCGACGCGCATCTCGGTCACGCTGTCGCCGGTCACCGCGATCGATCCGGAACGCACCGCCGACGAGTTGACGACCCAGGTGCAGAAGGCCATCGACGGCAAGGGGCTGATTCCATGACCGCTGTGGCCCCGACCGCCGCTCCCGTCGCGCCGACCGTTGGCACCGATGACAAGAAGTCGGAACGGCGGCTGGCGTTCCTGCTGATCACGCCCGCGGTGCTACTGATGCTGTTGGTCACCGCCTACCCGATCGGTTACGCGGTGTGGCTGAGTCTGCAGCGCTACAACCTCGCCACCCCGGAGGACACCTCGTTCGTCGGGTTGGGCAACTACATCACCGTGCTGTCCGACCGGTATTGGTGGACGGCGTTCGCGGTGACGCTGGCGATCACGGTGGTATCGGTGGCGATCGAGTTCGTGCTCGGCATGGCGCTGGCGCTGGTGATGCACCGGACGATCTTCGGCAAGGGCGTGGTACGCACCGCGATCCTGATTCCGTACGGCATCGTCACGGTCGCAGCCTCGTACAGCTGGTATTACGCGTGGACGCCGGGCACCGGATATCTGGCGAACCTCCTGCCGGAAGGCAGTGCGCCGCTGACAGAACAGATTCCGTCGCTGGCCATCGTGGTGCTGGCCGAGGTGTGGAAGACGACGCCGTTCATGGCGCTGCTGCTGCTTGCCGGACTGGCGCTGGTGCCACAGGATCTGCTGAACGCCGCGCAGGTGGACGGTGCGGGCGCGTGGCGGCGGTTGGTCAAAGTGATCCTGCCGCTCATCAAACCGGCGATTTTGGTGGCGCTGCTGTTCCGCACTCTCGACGCGTTCCGCATCTTCGACAACATTTATGTGCTCACCGGCGGCGCCAACGAAACGGGCTCGGTGTCGATCCTGGGCTACGACAACCTCTTCAAGGCGTTCAACCTCGGGCTGGGGTCGGCGATCAGCGTGCTGATCTTCCTGTCGGTGGCGCTCATCGCGTTCATCTACATCAAGCTCTTCGGCGCTGCGGCGCCGGGTGCCGACGAGGGTCGGCAGTGAAGAGGGAGGCGTGATGTCTGAGCGGGTCGGCGCGGGACGTGCGACGGGCTGGTCCGTCGTCAACGTTCTGGTCGTCGTTTACGCGCTGTTCCCCGTGCTGTGGATCCTGAGCCTGTCGCTCAAGCCGACGTCAACCGTCAAGGACGGCAAGCTGATCCCGACGCAGATCACCTTCGACAACTACAAGGGCATTTTCCAAGGCTCCATCTTCTCCTCGGCGCTGATCAACTCGATCGGCATCGGGTTGATCACCACGGTGATCGCGGTGGTGGTCGGCGGGATGGCGGCCTATGCCGTTGCGCGACTTGATTTTCCGGGTAAGCGGTTACTGGTCGGCGTCGCGCTGCTGATCGCGATGTTCCCGCAGATTTCGTTGGTGACCCCGATCTTCAACATGTGGCGCAGCATCGGGTTGTTCGACACCTGGCCCGGGTTGATCATTCCGTACATCACCTTCGCGCTGCCGCTGGCGATCTACACGTTGTCGGCGTTCTTCCGGGAAATTCCGTGGGATTTGGAGAAGGCCGCGAAGATGGACGGTGCCACGCCCGGCCAGGCGTTCCGGAAAGTGATTGCGCCGCTTGCCGCGCCGGGCATCGTCACCGCGGCGATCCTGGTGTTCATCTTCGCGTGGAACGATCTGTTGCTGGCGTTGTCGCTGACCGCGACGCAACGCGCGATCACGGCGCCGGTGGCGATCGCCAACTTCACCGGCAGTTCGCAGTTCGAGGAACCGACCGGTTCCATCGCTGCCGGCGCGATGGTGATCACCATCCCGATCGTTATCTTTGTCCTGATTTTCCAACGACGGATTGTCGCCGGCCTGACGTCCGGTGCGGTGAAGGGATAGCTCGATGGCCGAAATTGTGTTGGACCGGGTGACCAAGAGTTACCCCAACGGCGCGACGGCCGTCAAAGATCTGTCGATCACCATCGCCGACGGTGAGTTCATCATTCTGGTCGGCCCTTCCGGCTGCGGTAAATCGACCACGCTGAACATGATTGCCGGACTGGAGGACATCTCGTCGGGCGAGTTGCGCATCGGTGGCGAACGGGTCAACGAGAAGGCGCCGAAGGACCGCGACATCGCGATGGTGTTCCAGTCCTACGCCCTCTACCCGCATATGACTGTCCGGCAGAACATCGCGTTCCCACTGACGCTGGGGAAGGTGAGCAAGGACGAGATCGCCCGCAAAGTCGACGAAGCCGCGAAAATCCTTGACCTGACTGAGCTTTTGGACCGCAAGCCCGCGCAACTGTCGGGTGGTCAGCGACAGCGGGTGGCGATGGGCCGCGCGATCGTGCGCAATCCCAAGGCCTTCCTGATGGACGAGCCGCTGTCGAACCTCGACGCCAAGCTGCGGGTGCAGATGCGCGCAGAGATCGCGCGGCTGCAGAACCGGTTGGGCACCACCACCGTTTACGTCACCCACGATCAGACCGAGGCGATGACGCTCGGCGATCGGGTGGTGGTGCTGCTTGCGGGCGCCGCGCAGCAGATCGGCACGCCCGAAGAGCTGTACAACAGCCCGGCCAACCTGTTCGTCGCGGGCTTCATCGGCTCGCCTGCGATGAACTTCTTCCCCGCCACCCTCATCGACGTCGGTGTACGGCTGCCATTCGGGGAGATCACGCTCACCCAGGAGGTACACGATCTGCTGGGCAGGCACCCGAAGCCCAACAACGTGATCGTGGGGATCCGGCCCGAACATCTCGAGGACGCCGCGCTGATCGACACCTACGCACGAATCCGTGCGCTGACCTTCCAGGTGAAGGTCGACTTCGTCGAGTCGCTCGGCGCCGACAAATACGTTCACTTCAAGACCGAAGGCGCTGGCGCTCAGGCCGCACAGCTGGCCGAGTTGGCGGCTGACTCCGGCATTGGTGAAAACGAGTTCGTGGCGAGGGTTTCCACCGAATCGAAGGTGACCCCCGGCCAAACGATGGAGTTGGCATTCGACATGTCGAAGATCGTGATCTTCGACGCGGACAGCGGCGCGAACCTGATGATCGAACCCGCGGACGCGCCACAACCCGCGGAGCCCGAGCCGCCGAGTGAGCCGGTGCCTGCCCCGCCGCCCGCCGAGTGATCGACGTCCTCGCCAAGGTCCGCTCGCATCTCAGCGAGCACTTCACCCGCGCCGGGATCATCGCCGAACCCGACGAAGCGAGCGTCACGTTCCTCGGCACCGAGCGCATCGACGTGCTGCGGTTCGGCCCCGACGAGGACGGCGTGAATCACTATGTGTCGATTGGCTGTTCGCGCAATCCGATGTTCGATCCGGCGGAGATGGTGACCGACGCGCTGCACGGTCCGCGGGCCGAGGTCGTCGTCGCGTTGCGCGGCCCGTCGCCCGCGGGGCTGGCCCGGTCGATCGCAATCGTGGCCGCCGCGCCCGCCGTCGAAGGCTTGATTCTGGAGCCCGACGCGTTGATCGACCTCGAGTCGCCGCTGTGGGAAGCGGCGGCGTTCACGGCGTTCTTGTTGAGCCGCAGCGATATCGACGATGTGCCGATGACCGATCCGCTTCCGCCGGTCACAGTGCTGGCGGCCACGCCGATCACCGCCACCGAGGCGGCGTGGGTGCGCCTCAAAGGCGCCGACGCGATGCGGGAGGCGTGGGCGCAGGACGGGGTCGACGTGCTGGACCCACGGCGGCGGGCCGCCAATCCCACCTGAGCGGCGGGCCGCCAATCCCACCTGAGGCCGCGAAACTGCGCACAGATCGCAAAATTTAGCCTGAACGCGATCTCCCCGCAGTTTCGGCGAAACTTACAGCCAGTGGTTGTGCCGGAACGTCCGGTACAGCAGCAGGCAGATGACCGCCATCAAAGCCAGCACCGTCGGATAGCCCCACACCCAATGCAGTTCGGGCATGTGGTCGAAGTTCATGCCGTAGATGCCCGCGAGCGCGGTCGGCACCGCGGCGATCGCTACCCACGCCGAAATCTTGCGCATGTCGACGTTCTGCTGCATCGCCACCTTGCCGAGAGCGGCCTGCACCAGCGAGCTCAACATCTCGTCATAGCTGGTGATCCGGTCGGAGGCCTGGGTGTTGTGGTCCAGCACGTCGCGCAGGTACCGACGCACCTCGATCGAGATCAGGTCGTTGTGGTCGGTGCCCATCCGCTGCAACGCAAGCGTCAGCGGCGCCACCGCCCTTCGCAACTCGACGACCTCGCGCTTGAGCAGATAGATGCACTCGATGTTGGTCTGGCTGCGCGGCGAGAAGATGTCTTCTTCCATCGCGTCGATGTCTGTCTCGATCAGGTCAGTGATGTCGAGATAGTTGTCGACCACGTGATCGGCGATGGCGTGCATGACCGCGTACGGACCGAGCTTGAGGGTGGCTGGCGACGCGTCGAGTTGCTTGCGCACCCCGGCCAGCCCGCCGTGCTCGCCGTGCCGGACGGTCACCACGAAGTCGCGCCCGACGAAGATCATGATCTCGCCCGTTTCCACGATCTCCCGCGCGATCGACATCGACGCGTGCTCGACGTACTTCACGGTCTTCAGCACCAGGAACAAGGTCTTGTCGTAACGCTCCAGCTTGGGCCGCTGATGCGCGTGCACCGCATCCTCGACGGCCAGTTCGTGCAGACAGAACACGTCGGCGACCGCCTGCATCTGGTGTTCGTCGGGTTCGTGCAGGCCGATCCATACGAACGCGTTCTTGCCTTCGTTTTCGAGTTCGCGGACCTTGTTCAATGCCGCGGCGTGGGTGTACTTGCCCGGCGCCCGCTGACCGTCGACGTAGATGCCACAGTCGACCATGGCGCGGGCGACCGGTACGTGAATCGACTTGGCATCCGGATGGGTGTGTTTGGGCCTGGCCACGGGCCGGAAAGATGATGGCAATGCGCGAAACGATGGCATCTCTAATCTCCCCGGGAGAGGACAGCTGCGCAGGTCTGATCAGCGGGTTAATGCTACGCGTCTCGACGTACCCGCACATTCGCCAAAAGAAGCGGGTGCGCTAGTTTCGTCCAGGAGACAACCGACGCCCAAGGAGCATCCGACGTGAGCACAACTCCCCTCAAGGTCGCCGTCACCGGTGCGGCAGGCCAGATCGGCTACAGCTTGTTGTTCCGCCTCGCGAGCGGATCGCTGCTCGGCCCCGACCGCCCGATCGAGCTGCGACTGCTGGAGATCGAGCCTGCGCTCAAGGCGCTCGAGGGTGTCGTGATGGAGCTGGACGACTGTGCTTTCCCGCTGCTTGCGGGCGTCGAGATCGGCGCGGACGCCAACAAGATCTTCGACGGGACGAATCTGGCCCTGCTGGTCGGCGCCCGTCCGCGTGGTCCCGGCATGGAGCGCAGCGATCTGCTCGAGGCCAACGGCGCGATCTTCACGGCCCAGGGCAAGGCGCTCAACGAGGTTGCCGCCGACGACGTCCGTATCGGTGTGACCGGTAACCCGGCCAACACCAACGCGCTGATCGCGATGAGCAACGCCCCCGACATTCCGAAGGAGCGGTTCTCGGCGCTCACTCGCCTCGACCACAACCGCGCGATCTCCCAGCTGGCCAAGAAGACCGGCGCGGCCGTCACCGACATCAAGAAGGTGACGATCTGGGGCAACCACTCGGCCACCCAGTATCCGGACATCTTCCATGCCGAGGTCGGCGGCAAGAACGCCGCCGAGGTGGTCAACGACCAGGCGTGGATCGAGAACGACTTCATCCCCACTGTCGCCAAGCGCGGCGCGGCGATCATCGACGCCCGCGGCGCATCTTCTGCCGCCTCGGCTGCCTCCGCGACCACCGACGCGGCCCGCGATTGGCTGCTCGGCAGCCCCGAAGGGGACTGGGTGTCCATGGCCGTCCTCTCCGACGGCAGCTACGGCGTCCCGGAGGGCCTGATCTCCTCGTTCCCGGTGACCACCAAGGACGGCAACTGGAGCATCGTGCAGGGTCTGGAGATCGACGAGTTCTCCCGCGGCCGGATCGACAAGTCCACCGCTGAACTGGACGACGAGCGCAGGGCCGTCACCGAGCTGGGACTGATCTGAGTTCCAGGTGACCGAAACACTGCCGCCGAAGGTCCAACAACCGCAGGTTGTCGTCACTGACGACGAGATCTTCGAGGCGCACGTAGGCGGCAAGCTGTCCGCTGGGCTGAAGGCACCGCTGGACACGCAGCGCGCGCTGTCGATCGCGTACACCCCAGGCGTGGCACAGGTCAGCCGCGCCATCGCCGCCGACTCCACCCTGGCGGCCCGCTACACCTGGGCCAACAGGCTGGTGGCGGTGGTCAGCGACGGCACCGCTGTGCTGGGCCTCGGCGACATCGGCCCGTCGGCCGCGCTGCCGGTGATGGAAGGCAAGTGCGCGCTGTTCAAGGAGTTCGGCGGACTGGACGCGATTCCGATCGTGCTCGACACCAAGGACCCCGACGAGATCGTCGAGACCTTGGTGCGGCTGCGGCCGTCGTTCGGGGCGGTGAACCTCGAGGACATCTCCGCGCCGCGCTGCTTCGAGATCGAGCGCCGCGTCATCGATGCGCTCGACTGCCCGGTCATGCACGACGATCAGCATGGCACCGCGATTGTCGTGCTGGCGGCGTTGATGGGCGCAGCCAAGACGCTCGACCGTGACATGGCCTCGCTGCGAGTGGTGGTCTCCGGTGTCGGCGCAGCCGGCGTTCCGTGCACCAATATCCTCATGGCCGCAGGCGTTTCGAACATCACCGTCGTGGATACCCGTGGCATCCTGCATCCCGGCCGTGACGGTCTGACGCCAGTCAAGGCCGAACTTGCGGGACGCACGAACCCCGACGGACTCACCGGTGGCATCGCCGAGGCGCTCGCGGGCGCCGACATGTTCCTCGGCGTCTCGGGAGGTGGGATCCCCGAGGAGATCGTTGCGACGATGGCGCCCGGCGGGATCGTGTTCGCGCTGTCGAACCCGGACCCTGAGATACATCCTGACGTGGCGGCGAGATACGCCTCGGTGGTCGCGACGGGCCGCAGCGATTTCCCGAACCAGATCAACAACGTGCTGGCGTTCCCTGGCGTGTTCCGCGGCGCGTTGGACGCGGGCGCCCGGCGGATCACCGAGCAGATGAAGGTGGCGGCCGCCGAGGCGATCTTCGCGGTGGCGTGCGATGATCTCGCGCCAGACCGGATCGTGCCAAGCCCACTGGATCCGCGGGTCGGGCCGGAGGTCGCAGCGGCGGTGGCCGCGGCGGCCGCGCAGGCCTGATCGACCCGATGCGTCTGCTGGCGGTGGCGCTGCTGGCGCTGGTCCTCGTCGGCTGCGGGGGACCGGCGGGACCGCCGTCGATCGCGGTGGGCGCCACATCAGACCCTGAATCGAAATTGGTGGCGCACCTGTATGCGGCGGCGTTGCGGTTCTACGGCAGCCCGGCACACGTGAAATCGGTGGCCGATCCGGTGGGAGAACTCGATTCCGGCGGTGTTCGGGTGGCACCAGGGTTCACAGGTCAGTTGCTGGCGAGGTTCGACCCTGACTCGACAGCGCGCGCGGCCGCGCAGGTGTACCGGGCCTTGTTGTCCGCGTTGCCGGAAGGCATTGCGGCGAGCGACTATACGACGTCGGCGGAAGACAAGCCCTCGATCGCGGTGACCGAGCGGACCGCTGATGCGTGGGGTGGACGTGACGTCACCGCGGTTGCCCGCAACTGCGCGAAGGTCACGGCTGGTGCTCTCGCGGGGGCGCCGTCACCGGGCAAGCTCGGCCCGTGCGCGCTGCCAAAACCCCGCGAATTCCCCGACCACACAGCGCTGTTCACGGCGCTGCGTGGCGGCCAGATCAATGTCGCATGGACCTCGGACGCGACCCCGAACACCCCATCGGAGCTGGTTGTGTTGGCGGACAAGACCGCACTCATTCCCGCCGAGAATCTCGTTGCGCTGTATCGACGTAACGAACTCGACGAGCAGCAGGTGTTGGCACTCAACGAGGTGGCCGGTGTGCTCGACACCGGGTCATTGGCCGACATGCGTCGACAGGTCGCGGAAGGCAAGGAACCGGGGCAGGTGGCCGGCGCGTGGCTGGACGCCCACCCGCTAGGCCGCTGACCCCATTTCGCCGAGCGTGCGTGTTTGCGCCCCGACACGCCGCACTGTGCGTGCATTGCCCGCACAGTCGTCAGCCTCGAGCGTGACGTCGCAGCCGTTCGCGGGCCTCGCCACGCTATTCGACACCGACGCCGACCAGATCACCGCCGAATGAGCGTGAACGGCTACTTGTTGGCGCCCTTACCGGTGTGCGTCACCCCGAGGGCGTCTCGACTGGCACGCGAATTGTTGGTGACGACTGCAGTCGATTCACCCGTCATCTGGTCAACCGGCTGGCTGACCTGAAACGGCGTGCCGGTGCCGTTGGCGGTTACCCTGCCGCAGGCGGTGTCGTACTGCGACGGCGCGCCGGCGGCGTTGTACGCCTGGTTACCCTTACCGCCGTTGGCGCTTGTGATGCCGGGTTCGTTGAAGATCGACCCCGGTGACGTCGCTGAGTTGCCGGGGTAGCTGGTGGCTCCCGACTTCCCGCACTCGAAGCCGTGGTCCGTAGCGGCGTATGCGGGCGCCGCGCCCACGACCGCGGCGGCGATCATGCCGCTCGCGCAAAGCAGTGTGTACCTCATGTTTGCCCCTCCGTTCTTGACGGAGCCATCGGATGTCCAAGGGCACGTGACTGAACCCCTCGTCGACCCCCCTTGTCCATCACGGTGTCGAAGGGCGTTTGGTTCAGCACCGCGGCAGGCAATTCGCTATTTGGACAACGAGATTGACGCTCCCGCCGATATCAGCGCGCTTCGGGCACGATCCGCGACATCACCCTCGAAAACAGACGTTGGTAGCCGGATCCGCTGATCCGCACGATCAGGTCGAGCACCGTCGCGTCGGGGCCGACGAGCACGCGGGCCTTGTTCTTGCGGACGCCGTCGAGAATGATCTGCGCCGCCTTCTCCGGGGTGGTGCTGGCGAGTTTCTTGTCGAATGTGTTGGTCAGCTTCGCCTTGTCGACGCTGTCGACAGCGGTCATGTTGCGCACGATGTTGGTCTTGATGCCGCCGGGATGCACGGTCGTCACCTTGACCGGATGCCCGGCCAGTTGCATCTCTTGGCGCAACGCCTCGGTGAAGCCGCGGACGGCAAACTTCGCGGCGTTGTAGGCGCCCTGCCCCGGCACCGCGAAGATGCCGAAGATACTGGAGACGTTGACGACGTGGCCGTCGCCCGATTCGATCAAGTGGGGGAGGAACATCTTGGTGCCGTTGACGACCCCCCAGAAGTCGACGTCCATCACCTTCTCGATGTCCTTGAACTGGCTCACCTCGATGTCGCCCGCGAACGCGATGCCCGCGTTGTTGTAGATCTGGTTCACCTTGCCGAAGTGGGCCTTGACCGCGTCGGCGTACAACTCGAACGCCTCGCGCTCGGTGACGTCGAGGCGGTCGGTCTTGACCTGGGCACCGATCGCCTTCAACCGCTCCTCGGTGGCGGCCAGGCCCTCGGTGTCGACGTCGCTGATCGCCACGCTGGCGCCCGAGCGGGCCAGCTCGACGGCCAGCGCCTGCCCGATGCCGGATCCGGCACCCGTCACCACCGCGACTTTCCCGGCGAAGCCCTGCATAACCACTCCCTCATGTCCGTTGACTCGGGTCGAGGTTAGTCGGTACCCGCGGTTCCGCTTAGGCCGGCCTCGCGGTGGCCGAGATCAGAGTTACGACACGCCGACCCCGCTTTCTGCGTACCGAAACCTCATTCCGGCGTCGTCAGGCCGGTCTGCACGGCGACGATCGCCGTTCGGGCGCTACATCTTTGGCTGTCAATGAGCTGTGAGGCAGGTCAAGATGTCAACCAGCGTTTCCCGCTGATTCGTTTCGCCGCACAGCGATCACCGGTCAACTGCGGCACCATCTCATAGTGCCCACACCAGGCGACATCCCAGACACCGGCATCCCCGCGGACATCGTCGCGCGCATGACGATCGCAGAACAGTATGAGTGGCATCAGGCTTACCTGCGCCGCCATCGGGTATCCCGGCGCAACTTCTTACGTGGATCGGCCGCCGTCGCGGCGGTTGCTGGTCTCGGCGCATCGCCGTTCGGTAGTCGCGCCTATGCGCAGGATGCGCCGCTGAGCGTGGCCAACCGACGGGTCGGCTACGGCGCAGACGCCGCCAGTCAACTGCGTCTGGCGGCCCAGTTATCCCGAAATCCCGGCAGAATCAAGGTTTTTCTCGATCACGGCCCGACGCCGGACCTGGGGGCGACGGTGCAGGCCGAGGTACGCAACCTCGTCACACAGATACCCGACGCCGGTGGCGGCGTGCTGTCAGCCGAACAGTTCTACGTCCACGCGCCGGTCGACGGCCTACCCGGCCGGACGTCGCTGTTTTATAAGTGGCGCACCGACGATGGTTTCGTCAGCGACGTCCTGTCGGCGGCCACGGCCATGCCCAATGCACGCGACGCGATGGGCCCGTTCCGGTTCACCATGATGGGGGACCAGGGCACCGATGACACCCCACCGCTTCCGCCCGGTCTTGGTGCTGGTGACTACGACGACAGCTACTACAAGCCCGACAACGATCCCACCGTTGCGCACGCCTCGAATGTGCTGAACCAGATCGTCGCGTCGCGTCCCGACTTCCACGTGCTGGCGGGCGATATCGCCTATGCCGACCCGTCGGGTGAGGGCAAGGCGCCCAAGTTCGTGCCATCAGGTGGTTCTGCGCCATCCGGTTTCGACAAGTTCAATCCGTTCGTCTGGGACGTGTATTTCGGATCAATCGAAGCGAGCGCGGCGACGACGCCGTGGATGTTCGCCACCGGCAATCACGACATGGAGGCCGCCTACCCGGTGCACGGCTACGGCGGCCATCTCGCACGGCTGTATTTTCCGGGCAACGGCCCCGCCAACTGCCCGTCGGTGTATTCGTTTGTCTACGGCAACGTCGCCGTGCTCTCGCTTGACGCCAACGACGTCAGCTATGAGATCACCGCGAACACCGGTTACTCGGGCGGCGCGCAAAACCGTTGGGTGGAGGCCACGTTGGCTGCGCACCGCGCCAACCCGAACGTCGACTTCATCGTCTGCTTCTTCCACCACTGCGCATACTCGACCACCGCGACGCACGCCAGCGACGGTGGAGTCCGAGCCGCCTGGTGCGAACTGTTCGACCGGTATCAGGTCGACTTGGTTCTTCAGGGCCACAACCACGTCTACGAACGCTCGGACCCGATCCGGGCAGGCAGGCCCACCTCGGCGGCCGGCGACAACTCGACCGTCTATCCCGAGACCGACGGCACCGTGTACTACACCGTGGGTTCGGCGGGGCGGCCGCGGTATCCGTTTCAGCCGGGTGAGGCGGACAGCTACCGCGGGCACGAGGCGGCGGACACCTTCGTAGCCAACAGCTACGTCTGGACCACCGACGGCGACAAGCGACAAGAAGCCGTCGGCTGGTCGAGGGTGCGGTTCGCGAACTACGCCTTCATCCGCGTCGACGTCCGCCCGGGCACGCTGATGAGCGAGATGGACGTGACGGCGGTCGACGAGTACGGCTTTGAATTCGACAAAGTCACGTTCCGCCGCCCAGTCCGCGCGTGACCGTTACCGCGCGAATGCCTCGTGCTGGCTGATGCTCCTCGGCATTCGCTTCACTTCGTTCATCCGAATGCCTCGTCGATGATTTCCTGCTGCTCGACTGCGTGCACCTTCGACGAACCCGACGACGGCGCCGACATCGCGCGACGCGAAATCCGTTTGATGCCTGACAACCTGTCCGAGCAGACTTCTGGAAGCGTCAGCCCGAACGTCGGCCACGCGCCCTGGTTGGCAGGCTCCTCCTGCACCCAGAAGTACTGCTCGACGTTCGGATACCGATCCAGCGTCTCCTTGAGCCGCCGCCGCGGCAACGGGGCAAGCTGCTCGATGCGCACGATCGCGACGTCGTCGCGGTTGTCCTTTGCCTTGCGGGCGACCAACTCGTAGTACAGCTTGCCGCTGGTCAGCAGCAGCCGCTTGACCGTGCTGCGGTCGCCGGTGCCCTCCTCGTAGGTGGGCTCCTCGAGCACCGAACGGAACTTGCCCTCGGTGAACTCCTTCAGATCGCTGACCGCAGCCTTGTTGCGCAGCATCGACTTTGGCGTCGCCACGATCAGCGGCCGGTGGATGCCGTCGAGACCGTGCCTGCGCAGCAGGTGGAAATAGTTCGCCGGTGTCGACGGCATCGCGATCGTCATCGAACCCTCGGCCCACAACAGCAGGAACCGCTCGATGCGGGCCGACGTGTGGTCCGGTCCCTGCCCCTCATGTCCGTGCGGGAGCAGCAGCACCACGTCGGAGAGCTGGCCCCACTTGGCCTCGCCGGAGCTGATGAACTCGTCGATGATCGACTGCGCGCCGTTGACGAAGTCGCCGAACTGGGCCTCCCACAACACAAGTGCGTCAGGGTTGCCCACCGAGTAGCCGTATTCGAAGCCCACCGCGGCGAACTCCGACAGCGCGGAGTCGTACACCATGAACTTGCCACCGGTGGGCGTGCCGTCGCTGTTGGTGGTCAGCAGCTGCAGCGGCGTGAACTCGCGTCCGGTCTTGCGGTCGATGATCACCGAATGCCGCTGGGTGAACGTGCCGCGGCGGGTGTCCTGCCCCGACAGACGAATCGTCTTGCCCTCGGCCAAGAACGAGCCGAGCGCCAGCAACTCGGCGAACGCCCAGTCGACCTTGCCTTCGTACGCCATCTCGCGGCGCTTCTCCAGCACCGGTTTGACGCGCGGATGCACGTTGAAGTCGTCGGGGTACGCCAGGTGCGCATCACCGATGCGGGCCAGCAGCGACTTCTCCACCGCGGTGGTCATCCCGGCCGGCACCATCTGGTCGGACTCCACCGAGGAACTCGGCGCGATCGGATGTTTCTCCAGATCGCGGACCTCGTTGAACACCCGCTCGAGCTGGCCCTGGTAGTCGCGCAGCGCGTCCTCGGCTTCTTTCATCGAGATGTCGCCGCGGCCGATCAGGGCCTCGGTGTAGGTCTTTCGCGAGCCGCGCTTGGTGTCGATCACGTCGTACATGTACGGCTGCGTCATCGACGGGTCGTCGCCTTCGTTGTGCCCGCGGCGGCGGTAGCACAGCATGTCGATGACGACGTCCTTCTTGAACTGCTGACGGAAGTCCATCGCCAGCCGCGCCACCCAGACACACGCCTCCGGATCGTCGCCGTTGACGTGAAAGATCGGCGCCCCAATCATTTTCGCGACATCGGTGCAGTACTCCGACGACCGGGAGTCGTTCGGTGACGTGGTGAAGCCGATCTGGTTGTTCACGATGATGTGGATGGTGCCGCCGGTGCGGTAGCCGCGCAGCAGCGCAAGGTTCAGCGTCTCGGCCACCACGCCCTGGCCGGCGAACGCCGCGTCGCCGTGCAGCATCATCGGCACGACCGAGAAGCCGTCCGGGCCGTCACCCTTGTCCAGCAGGTCCTGTTTGGCGCGAACCAGGCCCTCCAGCACCGGGTCGACTGCCTCCAGGTGCGACGGGTTGGCGACCAGCGAGACCTGAATGTCGTTGTCGCCGAACATCTGGATGTAGTTACCGGTGGCGCCGAGGTGGTATTTGACGTCACCCGAGCCGTGCGCCTGCGACGGGTTCAGGTTGCCCTCGAACTCACTGAAGATCTGCGAGTAGGGCTTGCCGACGATGTTGGCCAGCACGTTCAGCCGACCGCGGTGTGGCATTCCGATCACGACCTCGTCGAGCGCATGCTCGGCGGCCTGATCGATCGCCGCGTCCATCATCGGGATGACGGTCTCCGCGCCTTCCAACGAGAACCGTTTCTGCCCAACATATTTGGTCTGCAGGAACGTCTCGAACGCCTCGGCGGCATTCAGCTTCGACAGGATGTACTTCTGCTGCGCGACGGTCGGCTTGTCATGCTTGACCTCGATGCGCTCCTGCAGCCACTTCTGCTGCTCAGGCTCCAGAATGTGCGTGTACTCGACGCCGACGTGGCGGCAATACGCGTCGCGCAACAGCCCGAGAACGTCGCGCAACTTCTTGTATTCCTTGCCCGCGAAGCCGTCGACCTTGAACTCTCGGTCCAGGTCCCACAGCGTCAGGCCGTGGGTGGCCACATCGAGGTCGGGGTGGCTGCGGAACCGGGACTTGTCCAGCCGCAGCGGGTCGATGTCGGCCATCAGGTGGCCGCGGTTGCGGTAGGCGGCGATCAACTCGATGACGCGCGCGTTCTTGTCGACGATCGAGTCGGGGTTGTCCGTGCGCCAACGCACCGGCTCGTACGGGATGCCGAGTTCGCGGAAGATCTCGTCGAAGAAGTCGTCGGACAGCAGCAGTTCATGGATGGTGCGCAGGAAGTCGCCCGACTCCGCGCCCTGGATGATGCGGTGGTCGTAGGTCGACGTGAACGTGACCAGCTTGCCCACCCCGAGTTCGGCGATGCGCTCCTCGCTGGCGCCCTGGAACTCGGCCGGGTACTCCATCGCGCCGACGCCGATGATCGCGCCCTGGCCGCGCATCAGTCGCGGCACCGAGTGCACCGTCCCAATGGTTCCGGGGTTGGTCAGCGAGATCGTGACGCCGGAAAAGTCTTCGGCCGTCAGCTTCCCGTCGCGGGCCCGCCGGACGATGTCCTCATAGCCGGCGATGAACTGGCCGAATTGCATTGTCTCGCAGCCTTTGATGGCGGCGACGACAAGTTGGCGGTTGCCGTCCTTGCCCTGCAGGTCGATCGCGAGCCCGAGGTTGACGTGTTCGGGGGTCACCGCGTTCGGCTTGCCGTCCACCTCGGCGAAGTGGCGGTTCATGTTCGGGAACTTCTTCACCGCCTGCACCAGCGCATAGCCGATCAGGTGGGTGAAGGAGATCTTGCCGCCGCGGGTGCGCTTGAGGTGGTTGTTGATGACGATCCGGTTGTCGATCATCAACTTGGCCGGGATGGCCCGCACGCTCGTCGCGGTCGGCACCTCCAACGACGCCGACATGTTCTTCACCACGGCGGCCGCCGCGCCGCGCAGCACCTGCGTCTGGTCGCCGTCGGCGGGCGCAGGCGCCGGGGCCTTGGGTTTCGGCGCGGGCTTGGCGGGTTCCGGCGCCTTGGCGGGCGCAGCGGCCACGCCGTTGCCCTTGTCGACCTTGGGCGGAGGCGCGGGCGCCGGTTCCGGCGGCGCGACGGGCGCGGCGGCGGCCGTCTGGGCCGGTTGGCCGTTGCCCTTCGGGGCTTGCGGTTCAGTGGTTGGCTCGGGCGAGTAGTCGACTAAGAATTCATGCCAACTCGGGTCTACCGACGAGGGATCCTCGCGAAATTTGCGATACATCTCCTCGACCAACCACTCGTTCTGTCCGAATGGTGATGGTGAGTTCACGGCAGCTACTCGCCTCGATTCCTTCGCTTCAGGCAAGCGGTTCACGCTCGCCACCCATATTCCTGCGGATCACGGGGGTTACCCGTGTTATCGCCGCCTAAAGGCTAACGCTTCCCGATTATCCCAAGCAGGCCAAACCGCGTGAACGGCAGTTATCCTCATCGCTCGTTCGGGGCGGGGAGCACGTGCAGCGCGGACGGCCATCGCGGCGGCGCGTTGCCGAACGCCCTATGGGCGTTGGCGATGATCTTCTTGGCCATCAACCGGTTTCCTACGCCGCCGACCATCGCGCCAATGCCGACTGGCAACAACTTGCCGAAGGCCATCGCACCGCGTTTGAGGGTGTAGCGCTTGACGAAGTACCGGAGTAGCCGCGAATTGAGTTGGGACACCGCCGGTAGCGGCAACGTCGCCGCACCCTCGGACAACCAGGCGCCGCTGGTGCGGCCCGGACCGAGCAAATCGGTGACCGCCTGCTTGCTCTCGTCGCCGACGAGAACGGCGAGCACCAAAGCGCGGCGGCGTTCACGGTGGTCGGCCGAAATCCCGTACACCTCCGCCAGCGCGAGTACGTAGACAGCGGTGGCCTCGAGGAACACCACCGTCTCGCCTGCCACCGCGGACAGCGCCGCAAGGGTGCCGATGCCCGGGAATGCGGCCGCGGAGCCTACGGCCGCGCCGCTGGCCATCACCGCGGCGGTGTAATGCTTCTCGAGCTTCGTGGCCACCTCGGCGGGCGAGGCAGCAGGATTTTGCTGGCGCAACCGGTCGACATAGGCCTTGACGGCAGGCGCCTGGACCCTGGAGCCGCGCTCGATGATCTGGGAGAGCACCTTGGCTGCCGCGCCGGGGTTCTCGTCCGCGCCGTCCCTGACAGCCGGCAGCTGGCTCTTGGCTTTCGACCGAGCACTCATGTCGGCTCCCCCTTGGTTCCGAAGCGGCTGCTTTCAGGCTAACGCTTGGTCAACGAACGGGAGTCGTGGTGAGTGCCTCAACGATGATGCGACGAGCCCCCGCGCCGCAGCTGCGGCGCGGGGGCTCACCGTAGGAATCAGACGCGCGGGTCGGTGCCGCGACCCGTCGCCGTGCCCGTGACAACCCGGCGGTCGGCGTCGTTTCGACGCTTCAGGCCCAACAGGCCAAGCAGGCCAAGCAGTCCCGCGAGGCCCCACAGGCCGTTGTCGCCGCTGTCATCGTTGGCCTCGTCGGCTGCAAGGGTGCTCGTCGACGTGACCGCTGGACCGCTCTGCAGAGCAGGCGTCGGTGTGGCGTTCGCCACTCCGGCTCCCGCTAGAGACACGGCACCGGCAGCGATGAGCGCAGCGAGTGTGTTTCGCATTTCGATCTCCTTGATCTAGGGGCGTGAAAGCCCCGAAGGCGCGAACCAACGGGCTGTAGCTCGCTTATCTGCGGCAAGGAAAGAATTCCCCATGCCACGCCTCCAGATACCCGGCCGCGATCCAGGTAAACTTCTTTGACTTGCTAACTACTCGCCCTCGCGCCGACCGCCTCGTCGGCGTTCACGGGGAACAAACTATTGAGAAGCGGCGCTAACCAATCTCATGGCAACATCGACCGACGTGAACGTGACCAGCACACAGCCCACGCCGAGTCGCACCAGGATGATCGTCGTCCTGGGTGCCCTCGTCGCGCTTGGCCCGTTGACCATCGACATGTATCTGCCTGCGCTGCCCAAGATCGCCGACGACCTGTCGGTGTCGTCGTCCGTCGCCCAGCTCACGCTGACTGGGACGCTCGCCGGCTTGGCCCTCGGCCAGCTGATCGTGGGGCCGCTGTCGGACTCGCTCGGCCGCCGCAAACCGATGATGGCCGGCATCGTGCTGCACATGCTGGCGTCGTTGCTGTGCCTGTTCGCGCCCAACATCGCCGTGCTCGGCGTGGCGCGCGGCCTGCAAGGCGTCGGCGCCGCCGCGGCCATGGTGGTCGCCATCGCGGTGGTCGGTGATCTGTACGCCGATTCGGTCGCCGCGACGGTGATGTCCCGGTTGATGCTGGTGCTCGGGGTCGCGCCGGTGATCGCCCCGTCGCTTGGCGCGGCGGTACTGCTGACCGCGTCGTGGCACTGGGTCTTCGCGGTGCTCGTCGTGCTCGCGGGTGGGCTTCTGCTGCTGGCGGCGCTCTCGCTGCCGGAAACCCTGCCCGTATCGCATCGGCGCCTGTTGAAGGTCCGCGCCATCGCGGCCACCTATGTCGAAGTGCTGCGCGACGCCAGGTTCGTCATCTTGGTGCTTGTCGCCGCTCTCGGCATGTCCGGGCTGTTCGCGTACATCGCGGGCGCACCGTTTGTGCTGCAGGGCCACTACGGCCTCGACCAGCAGGCGTTCGCGCTGGTGTTCGGCGCCGGCGCGGTCGCGCTGATCGGCGCGACCCAGTTCAACGTGGTGCTGCTGCGGCGGTTCGCGCCGCAGACCATCGCGTTGTGGGCGTTGGCGGCGGCCGTGGTGGCCGGCGTGGTCCTCGTCGGATTGGCGTACGGCCGCGTCGGCGGGCTCGCCGGTTTCGTGGTGCCGGTGTGGGCGGTACTCGCCGCCATGGGCCTCGTGCTCCCCAACGCCCCCGCGGTGGCGTTGTCGCGGCACCCCGACGCGGCAGGCACCGCGGCCGCTTTGCTGGGCGCGGCTCAGTTCGGCATCGGCGCAGCGGTGGCGCCGTTGGTCGGCGTCCTTGGCAACAACGAGATCGCGTTAGCCTTGGTGATGACGGCCGGCATGGTGATCGCATTGCTGGCGTTGTTGGCGGTCGGCGTGCCTGCCGCTGAACCCAAGGACGACGTCACCGGCGACGCCGTCGCCGAACCAGCCTGACGTTCGTCAGTGGTTGACCCCGGACTTGTCCGGGCATGACCAGGTACGTACCGTCGGCTGAATCCGTCTTTATCTAGTCGACCCGAGATGTACCCAACGCTGACCAACCGGCAAGAAGGCCGCGCTCGAGGGGGGGCGCGGCTAGCAGCCGACGGCGGAAAACAACGACCGCCCGCCGTGGAAAATCCGTGGAACGCCTTGTGGGCCATGCTCGTCGGCTTCTTCATGATCCTGGTGGACGCGACCATCGTCGCGGTCGCCAACCCGTCGATCATGGACAAACTCGGTGCAAGCTACGACTCGGTCATCTGGGTCACGAGCGCCTACCTGCTGGCGTATGCGGTACCGCTGCTGGTAGCCGGCCGCCTTGGCGACCGGTTCGGGCCGAAGAATCTCTACCTCATCGGCTTGGCGACGTTCACCGCCGCATCGTTGTGGTGTGGCCTCGCCGGCAGCATCGGCATGTTGGTCGCGGCCCGCGTGGTCCAGGGCGTCGGCGCGGCGTTGCTCACGCCGCAGACTTTGTCGACCATCACCCGAATCTTCCCTGCCGAGCGCCGCGGGGTGGCGATGAGCGTGTGGGGGGCGACGGCCGGGGTGGCCACGCTGGTCGGCCCGCTGGCGGGTGGAGTGCTGGTCGACTACCTCGGCTGGCAGTGGATCTTCTTCGTCAACGTGCCGGTCGGCATCATCGGGCTGGGGTTGGCGCTCTGGCTGATCCCGGCGCTGCCCACCTCGACGCACACATTCGATCTGCTCGGCGTCGTGCTCTCCGGCATCGGCATGTTCCTGATCGTGTTCGCTCTGCAGGAGGGCCAGGCGCACGACTGGGCGCCATGGATCTGGGGCACCATCGCCGGTGGCATCGGCTTCATCGCCGCATTCCTCATTTGGCAGTACGTCAACACCGGCGAGCCGCTGATACCGCTGGTCATCTTTCGGGACAGGGATTTCTCACTGTCCAACGTCGGGGTCGCGACCATCGGCTTCGTCATGACGGGCACGTTCTTGCCGTTGATGTTCTACGCCCAAGCGGTGTGCGATCTTTCGCCGACGCGGTCGGCGCTGCTGACGGCGCCGATGGCGGTCACGACCGGTGTGCTCGCGCCGTTCGTCGGCAAGATCGTCGACCGATCGCATCCGCGCCCGGTGATCGGTTTCGGGTTCTCCGTGCTGGCGATCGCGATGACCTGGCTGTCGATCGAGATGACGCCGAGCACGCCGATCTGGCGGCTGGCGCTGCCGATCACGGCGATGGGCGTCGGCTCGGCGTTCATCTGGGCCCCGCTGGCGGCGACGGCCACCCGCAATCTGCCGTCCAAGCTGGCGGGCGCCGGTTCCGGTGTCTACAACACCACCCGGCAGGTCGGCTCGGTGCTGGGCAGCGCGGGCATGGCGGCGTTCATGACGTCGCGGATCAACGCCGAGATGCCGCCGCTGCCAGGGCAGGCGGCGCAGGCTGACGGCTCGGCGATCGAGCTGCCCACGTGGCTGAACGAACCGTTCGCCGCGGCGATGTCGCAGTCGATGCTGTTGCCTGCGTTCTTCGCATTGTTCGGTGTCGTCGCCGCGATGTTCCTGCTCGGCTTCGGTGATCCGGCCCGGCTGGTCGATGACGGCGATCTCGAGGATCTCGAGGACGCCGACCACGCGGTCGAATACGGGGGCGAGGACTTCACCGACGACGACGACTACGTCGAATACGAAGTGCGATGGGACGACGGCGCCGACAACGCGGTGCACGTCGACGAGACCATCACCGAACCCATGAGGTCGCGCGCCGACCACCTGTTGCACGCGCCCGCCGAGGCCTGGCACTCCGCCCCCGTCGAGTCGTGGCAGTCGCTGCGTGAGGACGAGGCGGAGCCCGCCGCAGGGCCGCAGCGCGAGGCGTGGCAGGACATGGTCGACGAGTGGCTCAGCGACCTTCCGCCCGCCAAACCCAAGAGCGAGCGCATCGGCTTTGCGCACAACGGCTTTCACGTCGACGACGAGGAACGGTTCCGGCCGCTGCCTCCGTCTTCGCAGGAGCCGCCCCGGGCGTCACGTCACTACCGTCCCGAGAGCCAACCACAGAAGCGGCCGTTCTGGTTCGAGTCCAACGGCAAGCACTCCGGCGACGACCCCGACGACGCGCCGCGCTACGGCAGGCACTCGGCGCCGGGCCGCGACTAGTCGAACAGCACCGCCGGGTTCAGGTAACCGGTCGGGTCGAACGCGGCCTTGACCGCACGCATCGCCGCGATGTCGGCCTCGGTGCGCGACATCGACACATAGTCGCGCTTGCGGGTGCCGACGCCGTGCTCGGAGCTGACGTTGCCGCCGTACCGGGAGATCAACTGCATCATCGGCGGGTAGAGCGCGCGCTCGGCTTCAGCGCTGCACCGAACCACGTTAAGGTGCAGATTGCCCTCGCCGATGTGTCCGAACAGCACCGGAATGGCCTCGGCGGCATGCCTTCCGACCAGGTCAGCCGACTCCGCGGCGAACCCGGCTATCGCCGACAACGGAAGGGAGACATCGAATTTCAGCGGCGGACCGGATACGCCCAACACCTCGGCGACGGACTCGCGGACCTGCCACAGCCGTTGCTGCGCGCCGGCGTCCACACCGACCGCCGGCTCATCGGACATGCGTGCGTCGTCCAGCGCATCGGCCAACCGCTCGGTTTGGTCCGTGTCGCCTGCCAATTCGATCAGCAGTTGCCACGCGCCGTCGACGGGCGCCGCGGTCAGCGCGCTGGCGCGGGCGTCGATCAACTCAATAGCCGCGATGCCGTCCATGTCGCGAAACCGGCGCCCCGTCTCGACCAGCGCGTCGAGGTCGTCGAATCCGCAGACCGCGGTGACTCGTTGCGGTGGCGTCGGGTGCAGTCGCAGATCGAGCGCGGTGATCACGCCGAGCGTGCCCTCGGCGCCGACGAACAGCGACGCCAGGTCATACCCGGTGTTGTCCCGACGAACTCGGCTGCGCCGGTACACAATTGAGCCATCGGGCAGCGCGACGTCCAGGCCGATGACCTGTTCGCCCATGTTGCCGTAGCGCACTGTGCGCAGCCCGCCCGCGTTGGTCGACGCCATCCCGCCGACCGTCGCCGAGTCACGCGCCGCCAGGTCGACTCCGAACACCAGGCCGGCCGCCGAGGCCGCGCGCTGCACCTCGGCCAGTGTCGCGCCTGCACCCACGTGGACCCGCCGTTCGACGGTGTCGACCTCGTCGAGGTCGCGCAGCCTCTCGGTGGACAGCAACACGTCATCGTGCTCGGGCACCGTCCCGGCCACCAGCGACGTCCTGCCGCCCTGCACGGTGACATACGCGCCCGCGTCGCGGCAGGCGCGCAGCACCGCCGCCACCTCGTCGGCCGAACCCGGCCGCACCAATGCGCTCGCCTTGCCGCGATAGCGGCCGGTGTGGTCGACGCTGCGGCCGTCAAGCACATCGGGATCGGTGATGACGTGCGCTTGCCCGACGATCCCCGCCAGCGTTTCGGTCAGGCTCATCCGGTCTCTGTATCACACGACGCCAGCGACAGGAACGCACCCAACTCGAGCAGGCGGTCCGGCGTCGCGGGCAGGTAGTCGGTCAGCAGCGCCGACCGCACGATGATCGCCGTGTACTTCGCGCGACTCACCGCGACGTTGAGTCGATTCCTGTTGAAAAGGAACGAAACCCCGCGCGGTACGTCGTCCGCCGACGAGGCAGCCATCGAAACGAAGACCACCGGTGCCTGCCTGCCCTGGAACTTGTCGACGGTGCCGACCTCGACGTCGGTGAATCCGGCGGCGTCGAGGCTGCGCCGAAGGGTCACCACTTGCGCGTTGTACGGCGTCACGACGAGGACGTGCTGCTGCGTCAACGGAGTCTCGCCGTTTTCGTCGGTCCACGTGGTGCCGAGCAGGTGGCGGATCTGGTCGACGATCGCGTCGGCCTCCTCCGGGCTGTCGGTGGAGTTGCCGTCATGCTCGACGGTCAACACCCGCACGCCGGGAGGCACCCCGTCGAGGCGACGGGCCGCGCTGACGTTCTCATGTGAGCGCAGCCGGCCGTCGTAGGACAGCCGCGAAACCGGTTCGCACACAGCGGGATGCATCCGGTACGAGTAGTCCAGGAAATAGCCGCGCTCCGTCGGAAGCGTGTGGTGTCCTTCCACCAGCCAGCCGAGCGCGGATTCGTTGACCGGTTCCGGATGCGTGCCCTGGCTGACCTGTGGCAGCTGCTGCGGATCACCGAGCAGCATCAGGTTCCTCGCGCAGGGCGCGACGGCGATGGTGTTGGCAAGGCAGTACTGGCCGGCCTCCTCGACGACGAGCAGATCGAGGGACAAGCGCGGAACCTTGTTGGCGTTGGCGAAGTCCCACGCCGTCCCGCCGACCACGCAGCCGGTCTCATCGCCGGAGTGCCCGGCGATGAAATCGGCGAACTCGGGATTCGTCAGATCGGTCCAGCCCGCATTCACGGTGTTGAGTTTCTTGCCGACCCGTTGCCCGTCGACCCCGGCCCTGAGAACGTCGCAGAACAGGTTCTCGACCACCGCATGCGACTGGGCCACCACACCGATGCGCCAGCCATGCTGGTTGACGAGCCGGGCGATCACGTCGGCCGAGGTGAACGTCTTGCCGGTGCCGGGCGGCCCGTGCACCGCGAGATAGGAGGAGTCGAGGTCCAAAAGCGCCGCGGTGATGTCGTCGGCGATGGCCCCGGTGCGGGGGAGCGGTCCGCCGCTGCGCGTGCGCGGATTGCGGCGCAGCAGGATGTCGGTGATCGCGTCGATGGGGAGGTTCGGCAGCCCGACCGCGATGAGCGCTGCCGTTTCGGCGATGGAGTCCTGCAACGGTTTGGTGTTGATCGGTGGGCCCGGGGTGAGCGCGAACGGCGTCTGCTCGAAAACGTCACCGTCCTTGGGTTGTTTCTCGACGATGACAACCTGTGTCGGCGCTTCCGGGTTGTCACACTCGACGACCGTCACCGAACCGAACCCGCGTCGGTCGGGATCATCGGCCATGCCTGCGGGCGCAGGCGGGTCGTACAGCGCGTACATGTCTTTGCACAGTTCGCCGTTGGCGATCTCGCCGTACAGCCGGACGTGTCGCTGCGGTTTGCGCGCCTTCGGCGGTTGATGCCAGTCATTGATGATCTCGGCACGTTCGGCGATGAACACATCGGAATTGTCCGACCACTCGTCGACGGGATTGTTGACTCGGTCGAAGTGACTCCACCAGTACGGCTTGTCCTCACGTTTGTGAAAGCCGCGGGCCGCGGCGACCATCGCGACGGCGATCTGCTCCGGGGTGCGGTCTTCGACCGTGTCGCCGGCGTATTTGAGCAGCCTGCGTTCGACGTCGTCGGCGAGTTCGATTGGCGCCCCGTCGGATACCGGCTGGGGACCGCGCGGCGGCACGCCGGACTCGATGGCGCGCGCCATCATCCAGTCGCGAAGCCGGCGCGTCGACCGACAGTCGTAGACGTTGTAGTCCTCGATCTCTTTGAGCACCGCCGCCGCCTCGTCGGCCCGCCCGTCGTCGCACAGTGCGCAGTAGCGCGCGTACTGGGTGATCGAGTCGGCGGCGGTGGTCACCTCACCGCTGCGAAGCTCGTTGCCCATGTACAGCGGTTCGAGTGACTTGATGCTGTAGTTCTCGGTGCCGACCCGAATGGTCTTGCGCACCAACGGATAAAGGTCGACGAGGATGCCGTTGCGCAGCAGGTTGTCGACGTCGTTCTCGCCGGCGCCGTAGCGGCCTGCCAGCCGTAGCAGGGTGCTCTTCTCGTAGGCGGCGTAGTGGTAGATGTGCATGCCGGGATAGCGGCGCAGACGCTTGCGCACCATGGCGAGGAAGTCGAGCAGCGCCTGGCGCTCACTGGCCCTGTCGTGCGCCCAGAACGGATGGAACTCGTCGTTGACAGTGAGCACGCCCCACAGATATTCCAGCCCCCACTCGCGGCCGTCGACGGTCCACAACGGGTCGCCCTCGAAGTCGAAGAACAGGTCGCCTTTGTCCGCATCGGGCAACACCATCAGCGGCTGCGCGTCGATCACCTGATACGGCGGCTTGCCGTCAACGCGGTCGGCAACCTGCAGCCGGGCCTGTGCCGTCAGCGTCCTGACGGTGCGGGCCGACAGCTGGTCAACGGCGCCGGTGTGGTCGGCCAGCTGGTGCACGGTGGTGATGCCTGCGTCGACAAGCCGCGCGCGCTGGCTGACCCGCATGCCCGCGACGAGCAACAGGTCGTCGGTGGCGCGGACCTGGATCTCGCATTCGGGGCAACGGAAGCAGGCGCGCACCTTGTCGTCCTGCCAGCTGACCGCCGTGCCGCCGGCCAGATGGTCGTCGAGCAGGCGCTGCAGCGCGGTGCGGCGCGGTAGGTACACCGGAAGCAACTCATCGACGCGGTAGGTGGCGGTGGCGCCGTCGCCGAGCACCAATTCGACCTCGTCGGCGACGGGCACCCCGGCCGCGGAGAGCGTGTGGGCGTAAGCGGCCAGTTGGAGCAGCGCCTCCACCTTGACCGAGCGCGCCAGCTTGGTGTCGCGCAGTGTGTATCGCTCGCCCGCCTCGGAGTGCGACAAGACCAGGAAGTCGGCGAATCCGACGAACCTGCCGTCGAACATGGCGGCCTGATAGATCAGTGGTGCGCGACGCTCGACGGCGCGCATGGTCTGCTCCGCGGCGGCGGTCAGGCCGTCGAAGGTGTACTTCGGCCTGCCGATGATCGCGACGTTGTCGTCGGCCAACTCGCGCAGCGAGTCGAGGTGGCGCTGCTCATGCTCGCCGCCGAGTTTGGCTGTCCGCGCGAGCAGTTCGTCCTCGACGGCGACCGCTGGGCCCCAGCCGAGTTGCGCGTCGAACGAGCGCAGCAGCGCGTACTCGCAGCGCGCCGCGGCGGCGAGATCGGACGCGCTGTAGACGACGCGGGCTCCGGCTTCATGGGAGGCGACGAACACGCCGCCAGCCTATGTGAGCCAACCGACACTTCGACCACGCCGAGACTGCGCACAGATCGTGTTTTCGCCCGTTATCGCGATCTGCCCGCAGTCTCGGCGGCAAGCTACCCGGGCGTGTTGCCGATCAACTCCACCCCGTTGCCGTTCCACCGGAACTTCACCACGCTGTCGAGGCCCGCGATCCCGCCGGAGTACTTCAGCGCGATGGTGTCGCCGGTGGTGGCCGACTCGTCGATGCCGTTGAACCCATAGGTGTCGGGCACGCCGGTCGGGATGAACTTGCCGAGGTGAAACAGCACGGCGCGGGTGTTCGGATTGTCGGAGTTGGTGTTGGCCTTCACGATGACCGCCGACAACTGCGCGCATTCGTTGTAATTGCCCGCCACGGGTTCTGAATTCCACGCCTGATTGCTGCGCGGGTCGCGAGGCAACTCGGACACCGCCTTGGCGATCTCGGGCGCGGCGTTGTTGACCGCGCACGGGTCGGCGGCGGCGGTGACGCCGGGCGCGACGACGGGCGGCGGAGGAGGCAGTGCCGACGGCGCAGGCCGCGCGGTCTCCGGGGCGGGCGACGTGGCCGTCGGCTCCGGCGTCTTGGACACCGTCGAGTCGCTCGACCCGCACCCGGCGACCGCGACCGTCGCCGTCGCAATGAGGGCGGCCAATTTCACGGCGGCCAATTTCACGGCGGCCAATTTCACAAAGGGGCAACCTACCGCCAATCCGGTCGCTCGTCGGACAGGCGCGGCCGGAAACCGCCGCCGCAACCACTAGACTTCCAGCGAGATGACGAGCTCCGAGCCGGATCCGACCGGCACCGATCTGACCTTTGCTGACCTGCAGATTCACCCTGCGGTACTGCAGGCGGTTGCCGACGTCGGATACGAGTCGCCGTCGGCGATCCAGGCGGCCACCATTCCCGCGATGATGGCGGGCTCCGACGTCGTCGGCCTTGCCCAGACCGGCACCGGTAAGACGGCCGCATTCGCCATCCCGATCCTGTCCAAAATCGACCCCGACAGCAAGACCACCCAGGCCCTGGTTCTCGCGCCCACCCGCGAACTGGCGCTGCAGGTCGCGGAGGCTTTCAGCCGCTACGGCGCGCACCGCAACGTCAACGTGCTGCCGGTGTACGGCGGCTCGTCCTACGGCCCACAACTGGCCGGGCTCAAGCGCGGCGCCCAGGTGGTGGTCGGTACGCCGGGACGGGTGATCGACCACCTGGAAAAGGGCACCCTCGACGTCTCACACCTGGATTACATGGTGCTCGACGAGGCCGACGAGATGCTGCAGATGGGATTCGCCGAGGACGTCGAGCGCATCCTCGCCGACACCCCCGAGTACAAACAGGTCGCGCTGTTCTCGGCGACCATGCCGCCTGCGATCCGCAAGATCACCAACAAGTACCTGCACGACCCGGTCGAAGTGACGGTCAAAGCGAAAACGCAGACCGCCGAGAACATCTCGCAGCGCTATCTTCAGGTGGCGGGTCCGCGGAAGATGGACGCGCTCACGCGGCTACTCGAGGTCGAGCCGTTCGAGGCGATGATCGTGTTCGTCCGCACCAAGCAGGCCACCGAGGAGGTTGCCGAACGGCTCAAGGCCCGCGGCTTCGCCGCCGCCGCCATCAACGGCGACATCCCGCAGGCAGTTCGTGAGCGAACGATCAACGCGCTCAAGGACGGTTCGATCGACATCCTGATCGCCACCGACGTGGCGGCCCGCGGTCTGGACGTCGAGCGCATCTCGCACGTGCTGAACTACGACATCCCGCACGATCCCGAGTCGTACGTGCACCGGATCGGGCGCACCGGTCGGGCAGGCCGGTCGGGCACCGCGCTGCTGTTCGTGACGCCGCGCGAACGCCACCTGTTGAACTCGATCGAGCGGGTGACCCGGCAGAAGCTCGTCGAGTCCGAGTTGCCCTCGGTCGACGACGTCAACGCCCAGCGGGTGGAGAAGTTCCGCGATTCGATCACCAAGGCGCTCGGTGAACCGGGAATCGACTTGTTCCGCAAGCTCATCGAGGGCTACGAGCGCGACCACGACGTACCGATGGCCGACATCGCCGCCGCACTCGCGCTGCAGAGCCGCGACGGTGAAGAGTTCCTGATGACCGAACCGCCCCCGGAGAAACGCCGCGAGCGGCCCGACCGTTCGAAGCGCGATGATGGTCCCAACAAGCCCCGCGAGCGGCGCAGCGACCTGGCCACCTACCGCATCTCGGTGGGCAAGCGGCACAAGGTGATGCCGGGCGCCATCGTCGGCGCGATCGCCAACGAAGGCGGGTTGCACCGCAGCGACTTCGGCCACATCACCATCCGGCTGGACCATTCGCTGGTGGAGTTGCCCGCGAAGCTGCCCAAGCAGACGTTGAAAGCCCTTGAGAAAACCCGAATTCAGGGCAATCTGATCAATCTGCAGCCCGACCGGGGCTCGAAGCGGCCGACAGGTAAGCCGAAGCGGAAGCACGAATGACCGCGCCGAAAGGCGTGAAAGACCCCGTCGCACAGGGCGGTCTGGAGTCGGTCGGCAAGGCCGAGCGGGTCGCTTCGCTGACCGGTATTCGGGCGGTGGCCGCGCTGCTGGTGATGGCGACGCACGCCGCCTACACCACCGGCAAATACACCCACGGATACGTCGGCTTGGTGTACTCGCGCATGGAGATCGGCGTGCCGGTGTTCTTTGTGCTTTCGGGTTTCCTGCTGTTCAGCCCGTGGGTGAAAGCCGCGGCGTCAGGCGGTGACCCGCCGTCGGTGCGTCGCTACGCCTGGCACCGGGTGCGCCGCATCATGCCCGCCTACGTCGTCACCGTGCTGATCGCTTATCTGCTCTATCACTGGCGCACCGCGGGACCCAACCCCGGCCACACCGTGATGGGGTTGCTGCGTAACCTGACCCTGACGCAGATCTACACCGACAACTATCTGTATTCCTATCTGCACCAAGGGCTTACCCAGATGTGGAGCCTTGCGGTGGAGGTCGCGTTCTACGTGGCGTTGCCGTTTTTGGCGTATCTGTTGCTGGTGGTGCTGTGTCGCAGGCGTTGGCGGCCGTCGTTATTGCTGATGGGAATTGCCGGGTTGGCGTTGATCACGCCCGCCTGGCTGATTCTGGTGCACACCACCGACTTCCTGCCCGACGGCGCGCGACTGTGGCTGCCGACGTACCTGTTGTGGTTCCTTGGCGGCATGGTGCTCGCGGTCCTGCAGTCGATGGGTGCGCGCGCGTACGCGTTCGCGTGCATTCCGCTGGCCCTGGTGTGCTACTTCATCGCCTCGACGCCGATCGCCGGCGAACCCACCACCTCACCGCACGAACTGCGTGAGGCACTGATCAAGGCGGCGTTCTACGCGGTGATCGCCACGCTGGCGGTCGCGCCGCTGGGCTTGGGTGACCGCGGCCTGTACGCGAAGTTCCTGGCGAGTCGGCCGATGGTGTTCCTCGGCGAGATCTCCTACGAAATCTTCCTGATCCACCTCGTCACCATGGAGTTGGTGATGGTGGAGATCCTGCGCTGGCGCATCTACACCGGCAATGTGGCGATCCTGTGGCTGGCCACCTTCGTGGTGACAGTCCCTGTGGCGTGGCTGCTGCACCGCTTCACGCGGGTTCGCACCACCTGACGCGAACCTGCGCGAGGCTGCGGCGCAGAAATCTGCGCCCCGCTCCGGCAGAGATGCCACGATATCGAGGTGACCGACGGTCGCGGGCACCCGAATCCCGACGGCAGAGACCGCCCGGCGAGTCGGGCGTCCGTAGACGATTTGCTCGATCGGGCCGTCGCGGCCATCAACCGCGGTGATCGTGTCACTGCGCGGGCGCTGGCAGAGCAGGTGCTGGCAGCACGCGGCACGGACGCCGAGGCGGAGGACTTGCTGGCGGCGCCCAGGCAGCCGGGCCTGATCCGGCGGTTGACCATTCTTTTCGCCGATCTGGTCGATTCGACAGCGTTGTCGACTCGAGTAGAGCCCGAAACATACCGAATTCTGGTCGGCCGCTATCGCGACCAAGTGCGGGGCGCAGTTGACCGGTACGAAGGCCACATCGGCTTCACCAAAGGTGATGGACTGCTAGCGGTGTTCGGCCACCCGGTCGCCCACGAAGACGACGCGCGACGGGCCGTGTTGGCCGGTCTGGAGATCACTCGGGAAGTCGCCCGGCTCAGCGATCAGGCGAAGCGCCGCTTGGCAACTGAGGTCAACGTTCGGGTCGGAGTGCACCGCGGGCTGGTGTATCTGGACACCGGCCAAGGCGGCGTGGACGGATTGGCGGCGAATCTGGCTGCGCGAGTCTGCGACCTTGCTCCTGCGGGCGCCGTCGTGGTGTCCGATGCGGTCGAGATGTTGATACGTGACGACTTCGAGTTGAAGGCTTGCCCCGCCGCACTGGTGAAGGGCGTCGAGGAACCGGTCTCTCACTACCGCGTGCTGGGTGAGCGCGGACGAGCGACGAGGCCGGGCCAAGGTCCGCTGGTTGGCCGTGATCGGGAGCTAGCGCAGCTCGAAAGTGCTTGGTCCCGAGCACAATCCGGCACACTGGACGTTCCAGGTATAGCCTTCCGGGGTGAGCCAGGCATCGGGAAGTCTCGGCTCGCGGCTGCGGCCGCCGAGCTGGTCGAGGCTTCCGGGGCCACGGTGCTCGACCTTGTCGGGTCGCCATTTCACACCGAAGCCGGCTTGCATCCTGTGCGCACACTGTTGGAGCGTCGCTGCGGAATTGATCGCAGCACTGGTCAAACCGAGCGACTTCGGCTGCTGGACGTCGAGGTTCGCGCCCGCGGCATGGATCCGCAGAACACAGTGCCGTTGTTGGCGCCGGTGCTCGGAATCGATGCGGAGACCGGGTACCAGCAGGTGGCCGCCGAGGGTCGAAGACTCTACGAGCTGGTCGCGCGGGCGGTGCGGACTTATCTGCTGACGTGTCTTGGCGACGGTGCCGGCTTGGTGGTGGCCGAGGACGTGCATTGGTTCGATCCATCGACCCTCGAGGTGCTCGGCGCGCTGTTGAAAACTGGCCAGGGGAGGCTTCTGGTGGTGATGACAGGTCGGCCCGGTGGCTGGACGCAGAACGATTGGCCGCATGCGGTCCTTGACCTGGCGCCGTTGACAGATGACGAAACGGACGCACTCATCACCGCACTGGATCCGGACCTGCCTGCGGATCAGCGGTCCACGGTGGCCGCGCGCTGCGACGGAGTGCCCTTCTATATCGAACAACTCGTCAATGGGCTTGGCCAGACAGGTGTGCCAGAAACGTTGTATGAGCCGTTGGTGGCCCGGCTGAGGACGACTCCGAAGGCGGTGCCGGTTGTGGAGGCGGCGGCGGTCATCGGACGGCAGTTCGATCGAGGCCTGCTGTACTCGGTAGTCGACCTGCGCGCCGACGAGATCGACGATGCCCTTGCCGAGCTCGGAGATGCGCTGGTGCTCGAATCTTGGCACAGCAGCGACAATTACCGATTCCGGCACGAATTGCTGCGTGAAGTCGCCGCGGAGTTGGCGCCCCCGAGTGTGCGGCGAGCGCTGCACGCCAAGGTTGCCGACGCGCTCGGCGGCGCAGGTGAGCCGGATTGGCAACTCGTCGCGGGCCATTATGACCGTGCCGATGCTTTTCACGAGGCCGCATCGGCCTACCAGCGCGCGTCGACCGACGCTCTCGCTCGCGGCGCGCTGGCGGAGGCCCATGCGTACCTGACCCGGGCCCTCACCGACCTCGATCGAGCCTCGTCAGGCCCCGACCGCGACCGCTTGGAGATGGCATTGCGCCTGGAGCGCGCACGCCTCACCAGGGCGGTCGAGGGATACCAGAGCGGTGATGCGGCCGCGGACTATGAACGGTGCCTGCAGCTGGCCGGAACAGACATGAGCGACCGGGAGCTATTTGCCACCCTTGCTGCCCTCGAGGGGTACTACGTCACCCGCGCCGATCTGCGTCGAGTGGTCGAGGTGCTCGAGGCGCTACGCACCGGCCTCGTGCACGGGCGCGAGTGGTTCGAGCCGGTGATCGAGTCCAACACCGGGCTGGTTGCTTTCCTTCGAGGCGAGTTCGCCTCTGCCACTTCCCATCTCGAAGCGGCGACGGCGGGTCTGGCCGCAGTACCGCAGCACACGGTGAACGCTGGGTGGTTTCTGGTCGATGAACCCCTGGCGTACGCCCATACCCACCTGGCTTGGGCGCGTTTCGTGCGTGGCGATCTCACAGGCGCAGAGACCGAGCTCGCGCGCGCGGCACGCCATGCCAAGAAGCTGGGCTTCCCGCCGCTGGGGCCATACATCATCGGCTACGCGTGCTCAGTGGAGATCGGAATGCGGATCGAGGCCGGCCAGCTCGACCGTGCGGCAGTGCTGGCCCCCGAGCTGAGTGCGCTCGGCGAGCGGCACGGCTTCGATGTCTGGCGGTTGGTAGGCGCCGTCTGGCAGGCCCTCGTTCGCGGCCTTCAATCCGTCGGAACCGACGGTGACCAGACGTCGTTGGCAGCGGACATCGCTACCGTGACCACACTTCTCGACGGCGCGCGCCAGGTGGGCCTGAACCTGTTCCTTACCTTTTACGACGGGATATTCGGGCGATTGCTGCTTGCTGCCGGCCAGTTCGAGACCGCCCGCCACCGTTTTGACACCGGCCTCGCGCTGTCCCGAGAGACCGGGATGCGCTTCTATGACGCCGAACTGTTGCGGCTGCGCGCCCAAACCTTCGACGACTCAGCCACGCGCCGAACCGAGATCGGCGCCGCCCTCGATCTGGCTCGTCGGCAGGGCGCGCCGCTTTTTCAATTGCGTGCCGCGCTGGATGATTTCGACGTCGGCGGCGAGCCTGCGCGAGCCGAACTCGTCGAGGCTCTCGGCCGCATGCCCATTGACTTCGATTGGCCGGAACTCGCTCGGGCGAGAGCCACGCTCTCAACTAGCTGACCCAAACCGGCGATCTCGCCGCCCCGTCGCGGTAGGCCCCACCGCCCGCCCAACTTAGGTTACGGTGCCCTAAGTAGGCGACACGAGGGGCGACGCATGTCCGACACACCATCGCGCGGCTTCCAGGGCGCCGTGCTCAAACTGCTGCGGGCGGGGGATTACCGGCTCACGGTCACCGGTCGACGCGCGGTCACCCCGCACTACCTGCGGCTGAGCTTCGAGGCAGGGGGCATGTTGACCGGTCGGCCAGTGCATCCCACGATGTGGATACGAATGTGGTTCCCCGACGGCGACAAGCTTCATCAGCGCGGCTACACACTGGTCGACCCGAACCCCGACGCCGGCACCGTCGACATCGAGTTCGCGCTGCACGACGGTATCGCGTCGCGGTGGGCGCAGCGCGCACAGCCGGGCGACACCATCGACGTGACCGTGCTGGGCAGCAACTTCACGCTGCCCGCGCCACGGCCCGCGGGCTATGTCATCGTTGGAGACACGGCATCGCTGCCCGCGATCAACTCTCTGCTGACCGCCATCGGCGACAGCCCGGCGCGGGTGTTCCTCGAGGCCGGGCACGACGCGGACAAGCACTTGCCCGTGGCGCGCAGCACCGGTGTGGTGTGGGTGGACCGCAAGAACGGCGGGCAGGCGCTTGTCGAAGCGGTCAGCTCAGGCGCATTCGACGCCGCCGATCACTTCGGTTGGGTCGCGTGCGACAACCGGACCACCCGAGCCGTGGCCAGGACTTTCCGCGAAGATTACAAGATCCCGCGCAAATCGATCAAGGCGCAAGCCTATTGGGTGGCCTGACTTCTCGGCACCACCATGGGCACGACGAATTCCTCGAGCATCGCGCGCTCGTCGGCCTCGTCGTGGCCGGGAAACAGGAACAGTGACGTCATCACCCGCACCAGCCAGCGGGCCCGTTTCGCCACCACGTCCGGTTCGTCTGGGCCAAGGGATATCACGAACGCCTCGGTGAGTGCCCTGATGACCTCCGACTGCTCGGCCATCTCCGCGCCGATCGGTCGTTGGGTCGTCGCGAACCACGATGCGAGCGCAGGGCTTTCGCGCACGTTGCGCATGGAGCCGATCATGCCTTCGATCAGCCGCTCGCGTGGATCTGTCACGGAGTTGATCTGTTCCGTCATCTCGCGATACAGCCGGTGCGCCTCGCGATGCACATACGCGGTGTAAAGCGCCTCGCGGTTCTCGAAGTACCGGTACAGGGTGGCTCTGGAACACCCCGCAGCCGAGGCGATTTCATGCATGCCGACGGTCGCGGCCTCCTGCTGGGCGAACAGTTCACCCGCCGCGTCGAGGATTCGGTCGGCAGCCACCTCGGTGCGCCGCGACGCCAGCCAGTCTCCTGGCATCAGGCCTTCACCTTGATCGGCACCGACAATGGCCGGCGTACGTAACTGCCGCCCGCCCAGGTGATTTTATCCTCGTCGACCTCGAAGTTCGGGCACCGCGCCAGCAATTCGGTCAACGCCACGCGCGACTGCATGCGGGCGGCGGCGGCGCCGAGGCAGAAATGCGCGCCGTGGCTGAACGTCATGATGTTTCGCGGCCGGCGCTGGACGTCGAGTTCAGCGGCGTCGTCGCCGTACTCCCGCTCGTCGCGGTTGGCCGAGCCGTAAAGCAACAGCACCTTGCGCCCGGCGGGAATGGTGGTGCCTTCGATCGTCACGTCGCATGTGGTGGTGCGGGCCAGGCCCTGCACGGGCGACGTCAGCCGCAGGAACTCGTCGATCGCTTCACCGATCAGGTCGGGGTTCTCGACGAGAAGCCATCGCTGGTCAGGCCGCTGATGCAGTAATTGCGTTGTGCCGCCGAGCATTCCGGTGGTGGTGTCGTTGCCGCCCGTCACCATGGTGAAGGTGAACGCCAGAATGGACAGCACTCCCGCGATGTCACCGTCGGCGCCCACACCCGCTGCCACCAGATGCGAAACGGTGTCGTCGCCTGGATCGGAGCGGCGGCGTTCGATCAGCGCGGTGAAATAGGCCATCATCTCGCCGAGCGCGTCGCCGAGGCCACCCAGCGCTGCCGCCACACCGCCCGAGGTGGTGCTGGCGGCCACGATTGCCTCTGTCCAGCCGTCGAATTGGTCCCTGTCCGCGTCTGGAACCCCTAGATAGTGTGCGACCACCATCGACGGCAACGGCTTGAACAACTCGGCGACGATGTCACCGCCGCCGTTGGCACGCAACGCTTCGATCCGCTCGACGACGAACTCGCGCACCTTCGGCTCGACCGCCTCCACCTGCCGTGGAGTGAACCCTCGCGACACCAGCTTGCGGAACTCGGTGTGCACGGGCGGGTCCTGCATCACGAACGGCGGGTTGTCCTGCAGGCCGATCAGCTCGAGCTCGCCGTAGTTGACGGTGAGCCCCTGCGCCGACGAATACGTCTGATTGTCGCGGGCGGCCCGCCAGGTGTCGGCATGCCGGGACAACACGTAGTAGTCGTGATCCGGATTGCTTTCGGGCACCACGCGGTGCACCGGGTCATGATCGCGCAGCGCCTTGTACATCGGCCACGGGTCCGGCCACGTCTCGGCGTCGGCGAGCTGGAATCGGACCGGCGACCCGTGAGACAGAGTGGCTGTCATGTCTCATTGGTACGACAGGACGCTAGGACGTGTCAATAGCGTCTAGCGATTCGCGGTCAAATGGCAGCGCCCGGGTTGAGGATGCCGTCGGGGTCGAGGGCCCGCTTGATCCGCTGGTTGAGCTCCATCGCCTCGGGCCCGAGTTGACCGGCCAGCCACGGCCGTTTCAGCCGGCCGACGCCGTGTTCGCCGGTGATCGTGCCGCCGAGCCCCACGGCGAGGTCCATGATCTCGCCGAACGCCTTCTGCGCGCGCTCGGCCATCGCTTCGTCGGCGGGGTCGAACACGATCAGCGGATGGGTGTTGCCGTCGCCGGCATGCGCAATGACCGAGATCATCAGGTCGTGGTTGGCCGCGATCTTGCCGACCCCGGCCACCAGGTCGGCCAGCGCCGGAAGCGGCACACCGACGTCTTCGAGCAGCAGTGAACCCTTCAATTCGACCGCGGGGATCGCGAACCGGCGCGCCGCGACGAACGCTTCGCCTTCCTCCCGATCAGATGTCGAAAAGACTTCCTTCGCACCATGTTCCGTGAACACCGAAGCCATGAACTCCGCGTCCTCGACGCCGGACGGTCCGCGGTCGTCGGTGGCGGCAACCATCATCGCGGCGGCGTTTCGGTCCAAGCCCATCCGAAGCTTGTCCTCGACGGCGTTGATCGCCGCGGCGTCCATGAACTCGAGCATCGACGGCCGGATCTTTCCGGTGATGGTGACGACGGCGTTGGCGGCGGCCTCCACCGAGTCGAAGGTCGCGACCACCGTGCACGCAATCTGCTGCGGTGGCAGCAGACGCAAGGTCACCTCGGTGATGATGCCCAGCGTGCCCTCGCTGCCGACGAACAGCTTGGTCAACGACAGCCCGGCGACATCCTTCAGCCGCGGCCCGCCGAGCCGCACGACGGTCCCGTCGGCGAGCACCACCTGAAGGCCGAGAACATAGTCGGTGGTGACGCCATATTTCACGCAGCACAAGCCGCCCGCGTTGGTCGCGATGTTGCCGCCGATGCTGCATATCTCGAACGACGACGGGTCCGGGGGATACCAGAGCCCGTACTCGGCGACCGTCTTCTTCACCTCGGCGTTCAGCAGTCCCGGTTGCACGACGGCAGTCCTGGTGACCGGGTCGACGGTGATGTCGCGCATCTTCTCGGTGCTCAACACGATGCCGCCGGTCAACGCCGTGGCACCGCCCGACAGCCCGGTGCCCATACCGCGTGGGACCACCGCGATCTTGTGGGCCGTCGCCCACCGCATCACGGTCTGCACCTCTTCGGTGCGACGCGGCCGGACGACGGCCATCGCCGTGCCCGCATTCGGATCCATCGCGCGGTCCTGCCGATAGGACGCCACGATGTCGGGATCGGTGACGACGACGCCATCAGGCAACTCGGCGATCAAGCCGGTCAGTGCAGACTCCACGTATCCGATCGTACGAGTCGTCGGCCTCGGGGCGGAGAAGCGCTTATCCTGAACCAAACGGGGTGGACCGGCGGAGGTCGGGGGATGACCGCAGCGACGGGCTGTAGCGGGTGCGGCGCCGCGCTGTTGGACGGCGCCCGGTTCTGCCACAAGTGCGGTTCGCCGGTCGCAGCGCCCGAAACGGCCGCCGAATACAAGCAGGTGACCGTTCTCTTCGCCGACGTCGTTCGCTCGATGGATCTCGCAGCGGCGCTGGGGCCGGAACGGCTCCGGGAGATCATGGGCGGACTCGCCCGCACGGCCACCGCCGTGGTGCAACGTTATGGCGGCACGGTCGACAAGTTCACCGGCGACGGCATCATGGCGCTGTTCGGGGCCCCTGTTGCGCTGGAGGATCATGCCATCCGGGCGTGCCTTGCCGCGCTGGACATCCAGCGTGAAGCTCAGGCGCTGGCCGCCGAGATCCAACGGCACGACGGCGTTGCGTTACGGCTGCGCATCGGCCTGAACTCGGGTGAGGTGATCGCAGGTGAACTCGATTCGGGGACAGCGACATACACGGTGATCGGCGAGCAGGTCGGCATGGCGCAGCGAATGGAATCGGTGGCGCCCGAAGGTGGCGTGATGCTCAGCGACTCCACCGCGCGGCTGGTCGAAGACGTCGCCACGTTGGGTGAGCCGGAAACGATAGACATCAAGGGATCTCGTGCCCCCGTCGCTGCTCGTTGTCTTCTCGCCGTGGCGGCGCACCGACACGCGAGTCGGGTCGAACCCACTTTCGTGGGCCGTGAATGGCAACTCAACGCGCTCAGCGGGATCTTGGACCAGGCGATCAAGGGAAAAGGGAGCGTCGTCGGCGTCGTCGGCCCTGCCGGCATAGGGAAGAGCCGCATCGTCTCCGAAACAGTGGCGGTTGCCGCCGGTCGCGGGATGGAAATCTTCACCGCGTATTGCGAATCGCACACCAGCGAGGTCCCCTTTCACGCCGCCACAGAGGTGTTGCGTGCAGTCATCGGACTCAGCGACCTCGACGACGCGGCTGCCCGCGCGCAGGTGCGGGCGCGGCTGCGTGACGCCGACAGTGAAGACCTCGTACTTCTCGACGACCTGCTCAACATCGCCGACCCCAACGTCGTTCCGCCGCAGATAGATCCGGACGCGCGCCGCCGGCGGCTGACGACGATGGTCAACGCTGCGGCGCTGGCCCGCGTGACGCCTGCGGTCCTGGTCATCGAAGACGTTCATTGGATCGACGAGATCAGTGAATCGATGATCGCCGGTTTCCTCTCGGTGGTACCGAGGTCTCGTTGGTTGGTGGTGATCACCTACCGGCCCGAATACGACGGTGCCTTGTCGCGTACCTCACGATCGCAAACCGTGGCGCTCGAGCCGCTGGATGATTCGCAGATATCGTCTTTGACCTCAGAGCTGCTGGGCAATCACACTTCAGTTGAGGTGCTCGCTTCGACGATCGCCAAGCGCGCGGCCGGCAATCCGTTCTTCACCGAGGAGATCGTGCGGGACCTGGTCGAACGTGGTGTGCTGACGGGGACGCGCGGGGCCTATGTGTGCGCCGACCCTGGGACAGAAGTCAGCGTGCCGGGAACGCTGCAGGCAACGATCGCTGCTCGCATCGACCGGCTCCGCCCCAAGGCCAAGCGGACACTGTGCGCCGCAGCCGTGATCGGCTCGCAGTTCAACCCTGGCCTGTTGAAGGCGCTTCAGGTGGATCCGGCCCTCGACGACCTCGTGGCGGCAGAACTCATTGATCAGGTCGTGTTCACGCCGAACGTGGAGTACGCGTTTCGTCATCCGTTGATCCGCACGGTCGCATACGAATCCCAGCTCAGATCGGAACGCGCGCAACTGCATCGGCAGCTGGCCACGACGTTCGAGCCCGACGACCAGAATGCGGCGCTGATCGCCGAGCACTTCGAGGCGGCGGGCGATCTGGGCGACGCGTACCAATGGCATATGCGTGCGGCCGCATGGTCGGCGCAGCGCGACTATCCCGCAGCGAGAGCGAGTTGGTCTCGCGCGCAGCAGGTTGCGGATCGGCTACCTGCTGAGCATCCGAACCGGACGCAGATGCGGATCCAGCCGCGCACGCTGCTGTGTGGCAGCGCGTACCGAAGCGCCGCCGCGCTCGCCGATGCGGACTTCGACGAGTTGCGTGACCTGTGCATGGCAGCGGGAGACAAGGCGGCCTTGGCCACCGGGATGGCAGGGCTGGTCGGAGCGCACGTGTTGAACAACCGCATCCGAGAGGCAGATCAGCTGGCCTCGGAGTACATGGCGCTGCTCGAATCGATCGATGATCCAGCGCTGACAGTCGGGCTGTCGTTCGCCGCCATCGTCGCCAAGATTCAGCGTGGTGACCTCGAGGATGTGCTGCGCTGGTCCCAGCGAATGGTTGACTTCGGCGCGAGCAATCCCATCGAGGGCGGGGTCTTCGCCGGCTCGCCGCTCGCAGCTGCACTCGGCTGGCGCGGAGTCGCTCGATGGGGGCTTGGCATGTCCGGCTGGCGTGACGATTTCGACCGCGCCGAGGCAATGACGCACGAAGCGGGCCCGAGCTCACGAGCCGTCGTCTACGCCTTCACCTACGGCCTCGCGATTCCGCGGGGCGTCGTCCTTGCCGACGACCGGGTGACGCGCGAAATCGACATGGCGCTGCAGGCCGCCGAGCGCTCGACTGACGACATCACGCTGTTTCTGCTGTGGTTCGCTCTCGGGCTCGCGCTGGTGCATCGCGATCGGGACCATCAACGCGGAATGGAGATGCTTGCCGAGCTTCGGGAAAAGTGTGTGACCGAACGCTATGCCGTCAACCTCGTCAATGGGATCGACACCTTCCTGGCGCGGGAGAAGGCCCTGACGGGCGACGTCGACGCCGCGATATCGCAACTGCGTGCGCTCAGCGCCAAGCTGTTGGCCGCCGAGTATTACTGGACTTACGAAGGATCGGCGGCCATGCTTGTCGAAACGCTGATGGAGCGAGCCGCCGAATCCGATCTCGCGGAAGCTGAGTCGTTGATCGAGCAATTGGCATCGCTTCCGTCGCATATCAGCCCGGCCTGGCGCAACATCACGTTGCTGCGACTGAACGCACTGCTGGCACGTGCCCGAGGCGACGAAGCCGCCTATCGCGACTACCGCGATCGATATCGCGAGATGGCCACGTCGCTTGGCTTCGAGGGCCACATCGCGTTGGCCCATGAGATGGCGTGACTACTTCTCAGGGCGGTCGGGCAACACCATCTTGATGAGTTCCTCACGGGTTGCCGCACTGGTTTTCGTCATGGCGCGGTAGATGTGGCCTTCCACTGTGCGCGTCGAGACGCACAACCGCTCGGCGACGTCCTTCGTCGAATAACCGGAACCGAGCAGCCGGACGATCTCACGTTCACGTCCGGTGAGCGGCAAGGGCTCACTGACTTCACGCAGCGCGGGCGTGCTGATGCCGCCGCACCGCCGTGCCAACGCCTCGGCGCGCGCCGAACATCCGAGCGCCGACCCTCGCAGCTCGCCCTGGCGGAAGGCGATGCACGCGTGCGCGGCCGCGTCCACCGCCGCGACGAGGTCGCCAGCCTCCTCGAACTCCTCTGACACTGTGGACATTTCGGCCGCCCTGGACCCCGCGAGCGCCGATGCGAAGCGGGCGGCAAGCGCTGCCCGCGGCCCCTCGACCACTGATGCGAGCTCAGTCAGCCGCGCTGCGACCGATGCATCACCGAACTGGGCCGCCGTTTGCAGACACATCACCTCCGCGGCGAATTGGCCCTTGGCCGCGGCGCTGTGCGCCGCCGACAGCATCGTCGCGATCGCCTCGGTCAGTGCGCCCTGGCTTGCCGCCAGCCATGCGCGCGCCAAGCTCTGCTCGTAGTCCAGCTTGCGGAATGGGCGACGGGTTTTTTCGAGGGCGGTCAGCACCGCGGCGGCGTCGTCGGTCGCGCCACGGATGGCCAGCGCCGTCGCGTAGGGCACGTGATACCGGTATCCCCAACCCATTTCGTTGCCCGACGCGGACAGCGCAGGGGCAGCGGTGCCCAACAGCGTGCATGCCTGGTCCAAGTGGCCCGCGAACAACGCGGCCCTACCGGCGATCGCGGTACCCACCAACTGGGCCGCCCCCGGCATCTCGGCGCCCTGCTCGCGGACACGCTGCGCCACCGCCAGTCCTTCCGCGAACCGACCGGCCAGCAGCAGGGCGCTCACGTGCGCGTCGGCGATGTTGAACCGCATCTGCGGCGAGTCGAAGAACCGGGTCGCGACCTGGTATCCGGTGTCGGCGACGGCCACTGCCTTGGCGGTCTTTCCCGCGTCAGCCAGCACCACCGCCAGCGCCCACGCGGTCTCGGCGCCCGCGACCGCCGGAAGGTCCTCCAGCACAAGGCCTTTGGCCGCCTCGAGCGCTTCGTGCGGTTGATCCACCGCAAACCAGTACACCGTCAGAAAGGCGTCGATCCACAGCCGAGGGCACACGCCGCGTGCGGCTTCGTCGATGATCGCCTTCGCCCTGTCGGCATCCCCGAGGGCCCACAGCATGTTCAGGGCGCGCAGGTAGGCGAGCCGACCGCGGTCGTCGTCGCCGAGCTGCAGCCCAGCCAACTCCGCCAACACGGCATCGGCCTCATCGCCGGCCGGGAACCACGACAACGCATGCGCGCGAAGAAAATATGCGCGCGGGGGGCCGCCCGCCCGGATCGCGGCCTTCGCCAACCGGTCGGCCAACCGGAGGTCGCCGACCCAGACCGCGCCGCCGGCCGCCTTGAGCAGTAGCTCGGTGTCGGGCGTCAGATCGGAGTCGAGGATCAGCGAGGCCCGCCGCACGACCATGCTCATCTCGTCGCTGCCCGGCGTCCTCGCCAGTTCCTCGGCGACCTGGCCGCGAAGTCGTCGGAGCCTGGTCTCCGGCGAGCGGGACCGTCGCACCTCACCGTAAAGCGGATGTGCCAACCGCACTTCGAGTTCACTGTCGAGTTCGTCGACAGTTATCAAACCCCGGACATGCGCTTCCTCTATCGCGCCGGCGTCCGCGATCCGTCGCAGTGTCGACATCCCCAGCGGTTCTCCCACCGCCAACGTGTCGATGACCTCACCGACGGGCTGCGACAGTCCGCTGAACCGGGATTCGATCAACTCGACAAGGCCCCTCGGCATGCACGGCTCGCCGATCCACTGCCAGTAGCCGCTCTGCTGTTTCAACCGGCCGTCGGCGATCTCCTGCTCGACGATGTTGCGCAGGTACAGGGCGTTCCCGCGGGTCAGCTTCCACAACCGCATCGCGGCGTCCGGATCCACCGGGCCGCCAAGCGCCCCGACCAGCAGGTGACCGATGTCGTCGGCCGACAGCGGTTGCAGATCCAGTCGGTCGAACTGGCCGCCCCGCCATATCTCGTAGATCTCGGTCGGCACGCGCTCGCCCTCGCGCACGGTGAGCACGACCTTGGCGGCTTCGCGCTGCACGATCTGATGTAGAACGAACGTCGACAGTTCGTCGAGCAGATGCACATCGTCGACGCCGAGCACGACCTTGATACCTGCCGGCGCCGCGGTCACCGAATCGATGACGCCGCGTACCAGCGCAAGGCGGTCGTTGCTGCCAGATCCGGTCCACGGTGCGAACGCGCCGAGTGGCAATTTGCGCGCCGACATCGTTCCGACCGCCCAGCGCGGCTCGAAACCCCGCGACGCCACCGACGCCAGCCCCTCGCGCACGATCCGGCTCTTACCGACGCCTGCCGGTCCGCTGACCAGGATGCCCGCGAGGCCCGGATCCGTCAGCGCCGCCACGATGGTCTGCATCTCCTCCGAGCGACCGATCAAAGGCCACGTCAACCGCACATCGAGAGCCTAGAACGCAGATCCCGGCGCAACACGGCAAACACGGCGAACGAACTAGGCGACTGGCCGGTCGAGTTCCCGCAGCGCGGGCATGACGATCGCGACCAGCCCGAGTATCAGCATCGGCAGAGACAACGCAAGGAAGGTCGCGTGCAACCCTGCGGCGTCGGCCAGCGGACCGGCCACGATCAGCCCCAACGGGCCCGCCGCGTAGGCCAGCGACCCCATCACGCCGACCACCCGGCCGCGCAGGTGCTGGGGTGCGCGGGTCTGCATGACATAGTTGTAGATCGGCGCGATCGGCCCATACACCAACCCGACCACCGCACACAGCACCAGGATCACGGGCAGGGGCGGGAGGAACGCGATGATCGTCATCGCCACGCCGAGCGTCAGAACCGCGGTCAGCATCACGGTGCGCCTGCGCGCGTATTTCGACAGCACCGCATAACCCAGCGCGCCGACAAGACCGCCGAGGCTCAACGCCATCAACACCCAACTCAGTTGGGCCGGTTCGTTGCGGTCGGTGAAGTATTTCGGGAAAAGAACCGACTCCATCGGCATGTACAGCCCGGTGGCGGTGAGGTCGACGATGGCCAGCGTGCGCAGCACCTTGTTGTGCCACACGAACTTCAGACCTTCGACGATTCCTGCCAACACGCCTTCTGGCAGCGCTGTGCGGTCGGGTCGGCCTGCGCCCTCCAACCGCAGTCCGGCAATGGCCCCGATCGACAACCCGAATGCGGCCGCGGTGACCCACATGGTGTTGACGCCGCCCAGCGTGGCGATCAGCAAGCCGCCGATGCCGGGGCCGACGATGTAGGCCAGATTGAAGACCGCCTCGTAGACGCTGTTGGCATGGTCCAGAGTCCACCCGGCCCGTGCCGATGCCTCGGGCAGCATCGTCTCGCGGGCCGTCATCCCCGCAGGGTCGAACAGTGCGCCAAGCGCCGCCAGCGCTGCAAGCACCGCGACGTTGATCACGCCCACCCCGAATGTCAGTGCCAGCACCGGCACCGCCGCGACCGACAACGCCGAAAGGGCGTCGGAGATCATCGACACCCGCCTGCGACCCAGATAGTCGACGGCGGCGCCCGCGATCAGTGTGGCGGCAAGCAGGGGCAGGGTGCCCGCCATCGCTACGATCGAAGCGTTCAGCGCAGAACCATTGCGCTGCAACACAAGCCAGGGAAACGCGACGATCGAGATGCCGTTCCCGGCGCCAGCCATCAACGCGGCGAACAGGATGAGCAAGATGGGGCCGCGCTTACCGGTCATCATGAGCTATCGCCGCGAATCTAACAGCGGCCAAGCCCCTCGGCCAGGCACTCCGCCGGGCCCGCCCGGCGCCGATTCCGGCCCGCGTGCACAGTGGTGGGATGAAGCTGGCCCATCCGCGTACCGGCGCGCTGTTCGATTCACCCGTGCCTGCCGGCGCGGGCTGGCCCGGTGATCCAGCGACGGCGCGCACCGCGGTGGCGCAGACGCCGGCCCAGGTTGCCTCGTTGGCGGCCGCCGCCAGAAGCGTCGATGAACTGGACGCGGTGCTATCGGTGTGCCGCGCCTGCCCGCGCCTGGTGGAATGGCGGGAAGAGGTGTCCGTCGTCAAGCGCAAGTCGTTCGCCGGTGAGCCGTACTGGGGTCGCCCGATTCCCGGCTGGGGGTCGTCGCGGCCACGCATCCTGATCGTCGGCCTGGCGCCCGCCGCGCACGGAGGCAACCGCACCGGCCGGGTGTTCACCGGCGACCGGTCGGGCGACTTCCTGTTCGCGGCGCTGTATCGCGCCGGTCTTGCGAACCAAGCCGAGAGCGTCGATGCCGCAGATGGGTTGCAGCTGAAGGACACTCGGGTGGCCGCCGCGGTGCGGTGTGCGCCGCCAGGCAACGCGCCGACCCCGGCCGAACGCGCGACGTGTGCGCCGTGGCTGGACGCGGAGTGGCGGCTGATCGGCTCCGAGGTGCGGGTGATCATCGCGCTCGGCGGCTTCGGATGGCGCGCGGCGTTGCACATGGTGGGCGGCGTCCCGTCACCTGCACCGAAGTTCGGGCACGGTGCGACCGCCTCGCTCGGCAGCCAAGATCACGATGTCACGCTGATCGGCTGCTATCACCCAAGCCAGCAGAACACGTTCACCGGCAGGCTGACCCCGCAGATGCTCGATGACATCTTCGGCCAGGCCCGGGAACGAGCGGGGCTGAAGAGGCGTTGAGGTAGCCATGCGACTTTCCGTTCTCGACCTGGTGCCGGTGCGCACCGATCAGACGACGTCCGATGCGCTGGCCGCGACGACGCACCTAGCGCAGACGGCCGATCGGCTGGGCTACACCCGCTTCTGGGTGGCCGAACACCACAACATGCCCGCCGTCGCGGCGACCAGTCCGCCGGTAGTGATCGCACATTTGGCCGCGCAGACGTCGCAGCTGCGACTCGGATCCGGCGGCGTGATGCTGCCCAACCACGCTCCGCTGGCCGTGGCCGAGCAGTTCGCACTTCTCGAGGCCGCGCACCCCGGCCGCATCGATCTCGGCATCGGCAGGGCACCGGGCTCCGACCCGGTCACTTCGCTGGCCCTTCGCGGTGCCGCAGGCCGCGATGACCGAGACATCGAAGCGTTCCCGCAGTATCTAGACGATGTCGTGGCGCTGATGAGCGCGCGCGGCGTGCGGGTGCCGCTGCCGAGGGATCTGATGCGGGACAACTACATCCTCAAGGCGACGCCCGCGGCGGCGACGGAGCCCAAGCTGTGGCTGCTCGGCTCGTCGATGTACTCCGCGCACCTTGCCGCTGCCAAGGGCTTGCCGTATGTGTTCGCGCACCACTTCTCGGGTCAGGGCACCGCCGAGGCCCTCGACGTCTACCGGTCGGAGTTTCGGCCGAGCGACCAGGCGCCCGAGCCCTTGACGTTCTTGACCGTGAACGCCGTGGTGGCCGAAACCCACGACGAGGCAATGGCTTTGCTTCTGCCGAATCTGCAGATGATGGGGCGGTTGCGCACCGGCCAGCCGCTGACCGCCTTGGATCTTGTCGAGGATGCGCAACGTCAGGTGATGACCCCGCAGGCGCAGCGTGTGGTCGAGGGTGCGCTGCAGCGCGCGGTCGTCGGCACCCCAACGGAAGCCGCCGAGCAGGTGCGTGCGCTGGCGCAGGAGTTCGACGTCGACGAGGTGATGGTCAACCCGGTCGCCTCGGCACGGCGCGGAACGGATCCCGCGACGGCACCCGCCCGCGACACCACGCTGGAACTGCTCGCCAAAGAGCTGTTCTAGTGCCAGGCTGGGCGGATGTTCGAGCGCTTCACTGAGGCCGCGCGACAGTCGATCGTCGGATCACAGCGCGAGGCCAAGTCGCTAAATCAAGCGTCCGTCGGGGCAGAGCTTCTTCTGGTGAGCGTGCTGGACCAGCAGGATCCGATACTTGGCCCGATCATGGAGTCACGCGGAGTCTACGTCGGATCGGTGCGTCAGCGGGTCCGGGAAATCTGCGATGTCGAGGGTGCACCACCCGGCGGCCACATCCCGTTCAGTAACGACGTGAAGAGGGCGCTGGAACGTTCGCTACGCGAGACCCTCGACCTCGGTCAAACGGATATCGGTCCCGTTCACCTGCTGCTCGGCCTGTTGGCTGACGGCGACAACACCGGCGTGGGGATTCTGCGCGACCTGAACGTGGACGTCGCGGAGTTGGCGCGCGAGATCAGAGCACACGCCGGTTAAGGCTCGAGCACGACGACCGGGATCGGCCGCGACGTGCGCTTCTGATACCCCTCGTAGCGGTTGGCGTTGTTCTTGTTGACGATCTGCCACAGCCGCGCGTAGTCCGGATCGTCAGGCAGCACCGGCTTGGCCGTCACCGCGAATCGCTGTCGCCCGACATTGATTTCGATCTTGGGGTTGGCCTTCAAGTTGTGGTACCACCCCGGCGCCTTCGGATCGCCGGCCTTCGACGCCACCACCAGATAATTGCCGCCGTCCTTGGCGTACGTCAGCGAGTTCGTCCGCTGGATACCGGTCTTCGCCCCGACGGTGTGCAGCAGCAGGTTCGGCGGCGTGCCCGGCAGAATGCGATGGCCGATCCGGCCGTTCGTGCCCTTGTAGATCTTGTCGTGCAGCATCAGCAACGGAAGGCCGATGTACTTCTCCCACGCCGGCATCGCACTCATGTGGCTCAGTCTTGCGCAGCCGAGTCCAGTTGCGCTAGGGCCGCACGCAGCAGCCTGGCGGACTCTTCCCGGTCCGGGTCCTTGCGCAGCAGCATGCCCTTGGCGAACGACAGCTTGTCGCCGCTGCGCCGTGGCACCACATGCAGATGGATGTGGAACACCGACTGGAACGCGGCCTTGCCGTCGTTGATGACCACGTTGTTGCCGTCGGCGTGCAGCCCGGACCGGCGTGCGGCGCGGGCGATGCGGTGACCGATGCGCACCAGGTCGGCGACCGTTTCCGGCGGCGTGTCCGTCAGGTCGACGGTGTGGCGTTTCGGGATGACCAGGGTGTGGCCGCGGGTGAACGGGCGGATATCGAGGAGGGCCAGGTAGTCGTCGTCCTCGTAGATCCGGATGGCCGGAGCCTCACCGGCGACGATCGCGCAGAAAACACAGGACATTCCGCCACGTTAGCCACCGGTGTTCTGCTCGGCCCACTCGGCCATGCGGCGGTCGCGCTCTGCTGCGGAGATGTTCTCGACGCGGGTCATCACCGTCCAGCGCTGCGCGAACGGGTTCAGGATCGAGGCGAACCGGTCGCCGGTGACGAACGTTTGCGCCGGTTCACGAATGGTCGCGCCGGCCTGCTCGGCCTTGGCGACGACCGCGTCGACATCGTCGCAATACAGGGCCACCGAATGGGTGGCGGCCCCGTTCGGGTCGGGCGCGGCGATCTGATAGGCCTCTGCGGGATCGCCGAGTTGCAGGCGGCCGTTGCCGAAGTCGAGTTCGGCGTGCGCCACCGTCCCGTCGGGGCCATCCATCCGCTCGACGAGCTTGGCGCCGAACACCGAAACGTAGAAGTCGATCGCGTCCGACGCGCGTGCGACGCACAGGAACAGGGTCAGGCTGCTGTAGCCCTCCGGAATTGCTTTGACACTCATATCGTCAGCGTCGCGCGCCTCCGCCCCGCTGTATTGGAGAAACGCGACATCGTCGGCGGTCTAGGCTGATCGGCGTGCTTGACGATGCCGACTTCGACGACGAAATGACAGACGACACAGAAGAGGACGACAACGGCCATACGCTTTCGATCCGCCGGGCAACCGGTGAAGAAGTGTTGACCGTTTTCTCGCCGGGCGACCAGTGGAGTGTCTATCTGACGCCCGGCGGCGGAATGACGAACGCATTCGTCGGCTCACCGGGTGATCCGATCGTCTGGGTCAACGCGAATGACCGGCAGGTCGAGCGTGACGAAGACGGAACGTATGTGATCCGCATCGACTAGTTCGTAGCCTGGTCTTCATGGGTGCTCGGGACGCCACATCGCCGGCCGCACCAGAGCGCGGTGTGGTGGGCCGGGCGGCCACCGCCTCGGTGTTCGACCTCGACCGCTGGGCGCCATCGAGCGACGCCGCCAGGTTCGTCGAGCATTTCTGGTCGGTCAGTTGGGACCTTGACGATCCGTTCGAGAGCACCGTCATCACGTTTCCGGCGGTGCACCTGACGAACGAGTGGGGCACCGACGGCCGCCGTCATGGCCATGTGCTGCCCGCGGTGTTGCTGCACGGGGTGGTGGAGCGGGTTTTCCGCACAACGATTCGCGGCACCGGCACGGTCGTCGGCGCGCGCTTTCATCCTGGTGGTTTCACGGCGCGCTACGGGCGTGCCGCCGGGTCGTTGACGGGCCGGGTCGAGCGCGCAGAGGACCTATTGACCGATGCGCCGCACGACGTCGAAGGCTGTTTGGCAGCAATGGAATCCGCCATCACCGCGCAGATCCCGCGCGATGACACCTATGCGCGGCTGCGCGAATTGGTGGACCGGATCCGCGACGACGACCGGCTGCATCGGGTCGAGCAGGTCATGCAGCATTCGCCGTGGAGCGCGCGCACCACGCAGCGGGTGTTTCGCCGCTACGTGGGCGTACCGGTCAAATGGGTGCTCTGTCGGTACCGGCTGCAGCAGGCCGCGCTGGAAATCGATAGCACACAAGGTATCGATCATGCCGATCTCGCGATCCGGCTCGGCTGGTACGACCAGGCCCACTTCATCAACGATTTCCGCGCCATGCTGGGCGCCACACCCGGTGAATACGCCGCGGCCCACCGACGTTAGGAGATTGCATGGACACTCGCGAACTCGCGTTCGCAGGCGCGGCCGAGCAGGCCCGGATGCTGGCCGACAGCGTCGTCACGGCGCCTGGCCTGCTCGACGTGTACCTCGACCGCATCGGCCGCATCGACCGTGAACTGAGGTCGTATCGGGTGGTGTTGGCCGACAGCGCGCGCAAAGAGGCCGCCGCTGCGCAGGAGCGGCTGCAAGCAGGGGAGCGTCTGCCGCTGCTCGGCGTGCCGATCGCCATCAAGGACGACGTGGACGTCGCCGGCGAGGTCACCACGCAGGGCACCGCCGCGCACGGCCCCGCGGCCTCACGCGATGCCGAAGTGGTGCGACGACTGCGCGACGCTGGAGCTGTCATCGTCGGCAAGACCACGGTGCCCGAGATGATGATCTGGTCGTTCACCGAGACCGTCACGTTCGGCGCCACCCGCAACCCGTGGAACACCGACTACACCCCCGGCGGCAGCAGCGGCGGCAGCGGCGCGGCGGTGGCGGCCGGGCTGGCATCGATGGCGCTGGGTTCCGACGGCTTGGGTTCGATCCGTATCCCTTCGACATGGTGCGGGCTGTTCGGCATCAAGCCGCAGCGTGACCGGGTGCCGATGGCGCCGCACGACGACGCGTGGCACGGGTTGAGCGTGAATGGTCCGATGGCGCGCACGGTGGAGGACGCCGCGCTGTTCCTCGATGTGGCGGCGCCGGGCAACGATTTCGTGGCAGCAGCCAAGCGTCCGCCCGGTCGACTGCGGATCGCGTTGAGCCTCAAGGTTCCCCCGCCGCTGACCGCGCGCGTCGGCAGGGAACAGCGGTCGGCGGTCGATGAGGCGGGGGCGCTGCTGCGGGAACTGGGCCACGAGGTGGTGACCCGGGATCCCGACTATCCACCATCGGGCATGTACGGCCAGGTTCTGCCGCGGTACTTCAAAGGCGTGGCCGACGAAGTGAAGTTGCTGCCGCACCCGGACCGGCTCGACCGCCGCACCCGCGCTTTCGCCAGGATCGGCGGGCTGATCTCGGATCGGCGGATGAACGCCATCCGTGGCGCGGAAAGCGAAGTGGCCGAACGTATCCAGTCGATCTTCGACGATGTCGACGTGGTGCTCACACCCGGTACGGCGACCGGCCCTTCGCGCGTAGGTGCCTACCAACGGCGCGGAGCGATCTCGACGCTGGCCCTCGTGTCGCGGCGGGTCCCGTTCCACGGGCTGTTCAATGTGACCGGTCAGCCGGCGGCGGTGGTGCCGTGGGGCCTTGACGGCAACGGTGTGCCGACCTCAATTCAATTGGTGGGCAGGCCATCCGATGAAGCGACATTGCTGTCGTTGGGCGCGCAGATCGAGCAGGCCCGGCCGTGGGCGCAGCGTCGCCCGCCGGTGTCTTAGTCCATCGCCTCTGCCCACGCCATGTGGCCCTCGAACTCGAGGTCGGCCGCCATCTTCCGATAGCGATGGCGATAGTTGCGGTATGCCGCCTCGTCGCCGTGCGCGCCGGCCAGTAGCGCGCGCAGGCGGAACAGCCAGATGTCATGCAGGACAAAGCCGGACTCAGTGGGATAAGCTGCCAATCGGTCGACAGCAGTGCACGCATCGCGCACGTCGCCGTCGGAACCGCGTTGCAACAGCGACTCGACGAGCACGGAGGTGGCCTTGGCGATCCACTGTGCGGCCTCCGCCCCGTACAGTTCGTCGAGCGCCGCGCCTGCCAGGTCGATCGCCCCGTCGAGGTCACCGGTTCTGGCCTTCTCCCTGGCCAGGTGCACCTGTATCACACGCAGGTTGTTGCTGAAGTGATAGGTGTCCGAGCCTGCGAGCTGTGTGAGTAGTTGGTGGCCTTCGTCGCGCAGCGGCCCTTCTTGGTGAACCACGGTGATCGCCCGTGTCGCCCTGGCCATGTCCAACACGAAATTGTCGCCGAATTGTTCAGCCGCGGACAGGATCTCAGTGGTCTCCCGGAGAGCTACCACATCCGGGAGCAGGATCCCGTTGGCGATCGGGATGAGGCGAACGGTCCACAGCGCACCGGAGCGCATCGCGGGTTCGAGCGTATCGGCTGCCGCGATGGCCTGCGCGAAATCATCCTGCCAGCCGCGCTGGCCCAGCAGACACCTGGTCAGACCGCGATACGAGGTCGCGGTGGTGAGCGGGGACACGGTCAGCATCCTGCCTTTGGTCACGTCACCGTCGGCCAAGTCGATGACGCGTTGCGCCAGTGCCAGCACCGTCGAGAAACGGCCGGCCTCCATGTTGGCCGACATCGGCGGGACGGACAGCGCGACCACCAACGTCGGGTCGTCGATGGCATCGAGAAGGTGTAACAGTTCGGAGGCAAGCCGCGACGAATCTTGCTCGTGGCCAAGACCTTCCAGCTGCCTGGCCATCAGCAGCCCGCACGTCCCGATGGCCAGCGACCGCTGATCGCCCACGGCGCCACAAAGTCGGCGCAGTTCCTCGAAGCCGGTATCGGTACCTTTGACGCCGAGGCGATATGCGTTGGCGCACAACTTTGTCCGTGCGGCGATACGCTTGGTCATGCGCTCAGGGTCGTCGTCAGGCAACCGGTCGGCGACCTGTTTGGCTCGGTTCCAGCTCGAGCGGGCGGCGGCGATGTTCCGCCATGTCGACCAGTCGGCCGCGCGCATGTGCCAACCAAAGGCGCCGGCCAGATCGCCTGCCGCTTCCAGATGCTCGGCGATCAATGCGGCGTTCTCGTCGCCCGATCGTCGAGCTTCGATGGCCGCCGCCAACCGTTGATGTAGCTGGGCGCGATCGGCTTTCAGCTGAGCTTCGTAGGCGACGGCGCGGATGAGCGGGTGACGAAAGCTGTACTCGACCGGCGGGGCGAACCTGACTTGATCGACAAGCTGCGCGTGCATCAACGGGGTCACATCGTGTTCTTCTGTCAAAGCCGCCAACAGGTCGGCATCGAATCGCATCCCGACGACGGCCGCGGCGCCGAGGGTCTTCTTCGCTGATGGTTCGAGGCGGTCGATGCGGGCGCCGATGGTGGCCTGGAGGGTGACCGGCACCTCGATGCTGGTGACACTGCCGTGCATTTCGTACGCCCCCGGGTGCCCCGCAAGCACGCCGCGCTCGACGAGGTCCCGCACCGTCTCTTCGGCGAAGAACGGGTTTCCCGCGGCCCGGTCGGCAACCATCGCCGTCACCCTGCTGACCGAGGGGTGCGTGCCGAGCAATTCGGTCGACAGCGCAGTCACCTGCTCATCGGTCAGCGGCCGTAGCGCGATCGTCTGCGTGCCTTGGGTGCGGGCCAGTGCGCCTTCGTATTCGGGTCGATACGTGATCAGCATCAGCGACCTGGTCTGTGGGATGACCGCGATGAAATCCGCCAGCATCGACTCGCTGGCTCCATCGATCCAGTGCGCATCCTCGACGACGTAAACCGTCGGTTCGGTCCTTGCCGTCGAACTGGCGTTGATGAGGGCGGTCAGCCTGCGGCGACGGGCCTCCGGCGCGATCACGGGAAGCGTCTCGGTCTGGTCGCGGATTCCGAGCAGATCCTCGAGCATTCGCACATCGTCGACACCGACGTGCGGTGTCTGCGCGCGAAGCCGTGCACGCGCGGCGTGTGGCTCCAGACCGTCGACACCCGAGATCGCGCGCATCAGGCGGCCGATCACGTGGAAAGGGACGTCGCTGGTGTGCGATTCGCAGTAGGTGGTGAACACCGGCAACTGATGTGCCGCCGCAACCGTGGTGACCTCACGGACGAGTCGGCTCTTGCCGATGCCTGCGGGGCCGACGATGTTGACGACACCGCCTACACCGCGAGTGGTTTCCGCCATGATCGCGGTGACGGTGTCGAGTTCCCACGTCCGCCCGACAAGTTTCGACTCGGTACGCGCGGCGGGGTGTCGTCCGCCCGCCGCCAGCAGACGCCGCGCGGGTACGGCGGCATCTGCGCCCTTGATCGTGACGAGTTCGGGGCTCGCGAGGTCCACCGCATGCTCGACGAGTCGCGCAGTGGACTCGCTGAGGATCACGCCACCTGGCGGTGCGACGGACTCCATCCTCTGAGCCATGCCGACCTGCTCGCCGATGGTCGTGTAAGGCCCGACGCTGGAACCGATTTCGCCCGCGATCACCTGTCCGGAGTTCAGCCCGATGCGTATTGACAGCGTGGACCCGACGTGCTCCTGGATCTCCAGAGCCGCCATGCATGCCCTTAATGCATGGTCCTCCAACATGATTGGGGCGCCGAACACCGCCATGATGCCGTCGCCGGTGAACTGGCTCAGCGTTCCGCCGTAGCGTTTGACCACCGCCGCCGATCGGTCCAGCAGGTCCGCCATCATCTCACGCAGGCGCTCCGGCCCCTGTGACGCGGCGATGTCCATGGACCGGACGACATCGGCGAACAACACCGTTACCTGCTTGTACTCCGCGGAACGCTGGGCCGACGCGATCGGCGTACCGCAGGCATCGCAGAACCGTGCGCCTTCGCGTGGCTGTCCACCGCACGTGTGGCATGTCACCGCAGCCGACATCTGTAACCCCCATGTCCTGCTGAACTGAGGATAGGGGCCGTGGACTCCCGCCGGACCGTTATCGGTGTGCGGTCATGGCTTCACGCCATGCCGCCAGCTTGTCGGCGTAGCGCATGGTCTGGGCGGGGCTGGTCGACGGGAGCCGCCGGTACCGGTAATCCGGTGCGACACGGACCAATCGGTTGAAATTCTTCTCAGCTGCCGCGCCGTTGAAGTACACCGCGTTGATATCTGAATGATCTGCGAAGAACTGACGAAAGTCGTTGGCCACCATGCTGTCTCGCTCAACGGCAGAATCAAGACTGCCGACCCGGCGGCACGCCAGCAGCACGTCCCACACCGCGACCCCATGCCGCGTCAGCGCCGCGGTGCGAACCTCGTAGGGTGCCTCCGGGTCGAACCCGAAGATGTCGCCGGTGATCCGCCAGAAGGCGTTCTGCGGATTCGCGTAATACTGCCGCGCGCCCAGCGAGATCACGCTCGGCATATTGCCGAGGATCAGTGATCGGGCGCCGTCGCCGACGATCGGCGGAAAGCCGTGGAGGAGATCCGAGGACATGCAGCCGAATATCGCACGTCGGCGGTATACGTTGTGGCCGTGGCCGAAGACTTCGATGTCGAAGCGTCCGGGCTGCTCGACGGTTTGGCGGGCAAGGCCCGCGGTGAGCGGGCCGAACTGATCCCCTGGCTACTTGCGAAGGGGTTCACCGTCGAGCAGATCCGCAATACCTACACGCCTGCGCTTCTGGTTTCTCGGCGCATCCTCGGTGACGACGGCGTTTACGTCTCGGCCAGGGACGCCAGCGAGCAGACCGGCATCGACCTCGACATTCTCGAGCGCATACAGCGCGCGATGGGGTTGCCGAGCGTCGACGATCCAGATGCGCCGGTGCTTCTGCGCGCAGATGCCCAGGCTGCCTCGTTCGCACAGAAGGCGATCGAGTTGGGCATCGACCCCGACCAACTCGTCCAGATCGCTCGTGTGCTCAGCGACGGCCTGTCGCGAGCGGCCGAAGTGATGAGGTACGCCGTCCTTGCGACGCTGGTCGATCCCACGGCGACGGAACTGAAGATCGCCGAGAACTCCGAGGCGTTGGTGCGCGAGATCGCGCCCATGCTCGGGCCGATGATCGAGGAGATGCTGCGCCTTCAGTTGCGCCACTCGATGGAGACAGAGGCCGTGACCGCGAGCGAGCGGGCCGAGGGCCATCGTCTTCCCGGCGCCCGTCTGGTGACGATTGCGTTCGCGGACCTCGTCGGCTTCACCCGGCTCGGTGAAGTGGTGCCGCCGGAGGATCTCGAGCAATTGGCCCATCGGCTCGCCGACCTGGCCCACGAGGTGGCCGTCCCGCCGGTGCGCTTCATCAAGACCATCGGCGACGAAGTGATGCTGGTCAGTCCGGAACCCATCGCGCTGCTCGATGCGGTGCTGGACCTTGTCGATGCCACCGAGGGCGACGACGACCTGCCCCGGTTGCGGGCCGGTATCGCCACTGGCATGGCGGTGAGTCGGGCCGGGGATTGGTTCGGTAGTTCGGTGAATCTCGCCAGCCGCGTCACGGGAGCCGCGCGGCCAGGGTCGATCCTGGTGTCGGAGTCGGCGCGGGAAGCGATCGGTGATGACGACCGGTTCACGTGGTCATTCGCAGGCGCGCGGCGCCTCAAGGGAATCAAGTCGGAGGTCAAGCTGTTCCGCGCACGACGCGCCACCGCGGATGATTGATTTCCCTCCCACTCTCAATCTATAGCGCATACCGGGGCTTGCGGCAAGACCCGGGTGGTGGTCGAAAATCGCTGGCCGAAGCCAAAACTCGGGAAATGGGGCAGCGAAATTGCGTGTGTTGTTGTCGACGTGGGGTTCACGCGGGGACGTCGAACCGCTATTGGGTCTCGCGCTGGAATTGCAGGAACTCGGGGCGACGCCCCGGTTGTGCGCGCCTCCGGACTTCGCGGAGTCGGCCGCGCGCCTCGGCGTGGAAATGGTGCCCGCGGGTCGATCGGTGCGCGCGTTGGTACATGGAACGGACGGAGCCAGACCGTCGACACCTGCCGACGCACCGAGGGTCGCGGCTCAGTTGGTCGCGGCCCACTTCGAAACGGTCGGCGCGGCGGCCGACGGGTGCGACGCGGTGTTGGCGACGGGGTTGATGCCGGCGGGCGTTCGGTCGGTCGCCGAACAGCGGGGGATTCCGTATGTGCTTGCGGCATTCCATTCGGGTTCGTTCCCATCGCCGGATCGTGCACCGCTGCCACGGCCAGGCAAGCCGTTCCCGCCTGGCGAGACGGATTACCGGGTCCTATGGGAGATCGACGCGGAACGTGTGAACGCGTTGTACCGAGAACCGCTCAACGCGCATCGTGCGGCAGTCGGGCTACCGCCGGTGGATAACGTCCGCGACCACGTCTTCACCGACCGTCCGTGGCTGGCGACGGATCCGACGCTGGAGCCATGGCCCGGTTCGCCGTACCTTGACGTCCTGCAGACCGGTGCCTGGATGCTGCCCGACGAACGCCCATTACCTTCCGATCTCGACGGGTTCCTTCAGGCCGGCGAGCCACCGGTGTACGTGAGCATGGGCAGTGTGCGGGCGCCTGCGGACGTCGCCGCCGTGGCGATCGAGGCCATCCGCGAGCACGGGCGCCGCGTGGTTGTCGGGCGTGGGTGGGCCGAATTGGCATTGATCGATGACGGTGACGACTGTCTGGCCGTCGGCGAGGTCAACCATCAGGCGCTGTTCCGGCGGGTGGCCGCCGTCGTGCACCACGGCGGCGCGGGCACGACGACGACCGCCGCCCGCGCCGGTGTACCGCAGGTGGTGGTGCCGCAGATGGCGGACCAACCGTATTGGGCAGGCCGGGTGGCCGAACTGGGTGTTGGTGCGGCCCATGACGGACCGACGCCGACGGTCGAGACGCTGTCAGCGGCGCTGGCGACGGCGCTGGCGCCCCAGACCCGCGCGCGAGCGACAGCAGTGGCGGGCTTGATCCGCACCGACGGAGCGAAGGTGGCCGCGGAGCTTCTGATCGACATGGCCGGTCACCAAGAGCGCGCAGTGTAAACCTGCGCCCCGACAAATCTCGAGATCTATCCCCAGCCGCGATTTCCTCCCCAGCGCGGGCTGAGCTGCTGGGATGCGTCGCTGATTCGAACTAATGTTCGAGATATGAGTTCGGATCAGGTCGCCGTGGCGGCGGCCTACGACGCCCTCGACGCCGCGTTGGACGCGGTGCTCGCGGCGTCGGTCGATGCATTGAGCACCGCCGAGAAGCTGGTACTGCAGGACCGGTTGGAGTACAACGTGCGGCGGCTGCCGACTGTGCAGCATCAGTTGATCAACGCGCTGACTGCCGAGGCGGACCCCAAGGCGCTGGGCGGTAAAAACTGGGCTCAGGTGTTGTCGTATCGATTGCGGATCAGTGAGGCCGAGGCCAAGCGGCGGGTCACTCAGGCGGGGCTGTTGGGGCCGCGCACGGCGATCACTGGTGAACCGCTGGCGCCGGCGTGGCCGGCGGTGGCCGCCGCCCAAGCCCGCGGGCAAATCGGTGCTGAGCATGTCGCGGTCATCGAGAAGTTCTTCACCAAGCTGCCCGCCCGGATCGACGCCCAGACCCGCGGATTGGCCGAGGCCGACCTGGCCCGCATCGGGACCGGATTGGGACCCACCGAATTGCGGGAGGCCGCCAAACGATTGGCCGCGTTGCTCGATCAAGACGGTGAGCTGCCCGATGACGCCGAGCGGGCCCGGCGGCGCTATCTGCGCATCCACAGCCAAAACGCCCAGGGCATGAGCCGCATCGAGGGGCTGCTGGACCCGCAGGCTACCGCCACCCTGGAGGCGGTGTTGGCCACACTGGGCGCACCGGGCATGTGCAACCCCGCCGACGACAACCCATGTGTGGACGGGGAACCCGATTGCGACGCGGTACAGCGCGACACCCGCTCGGTGGGCCAGCGCAACCACGACGCGTTGACCGCGATGGGCCGCGCGGTGCTGGCGTCGGGACAGTTGGGGCAGCACAACGGGTTACCGGCCACCATCATCGTCACCGCCGCACTGCAGGACCTGCAGGCCGCCGCCGGGGTGGGGGTGACCGCCGGGGGCTCGTTGGTGCCGATGCGTGATGTGATCACGCTGGCCTCGCAGGCCCATCACTATCTGGTGATCTATGACAAGCACACCCGCCAAGCGCTGTACTGCGGGCGAGCCAAACGCTTCGCCACACCGGGTCAGCGCGTCGTGTTACACGCAATGGAGCGCGGGTGCACCCGCCCGGGCTGCACCGCCCCGGGGTATTGGTGTCAGGTCCACCACGTCGAGGGCTGGGTCGCCGCTGCCGGTGAGACCAACATCAACACCCTCACCCTGGCCTGCGGGCCGGACAACCGCGCCGTCGAAGAACAGGGCTGGACCACCCGAAAACGCGCCGACGGGCGCACCGAATGGATTCCACCACCACACCTGGACACCGGACAAACCCGAATCAACGACTACCACCACCCCGAGAATTACCTCAAACCCGAAGACGACCCATAGCTAGCGGGATGGGGTGAATCGGCGCAGCCGCAGGCTGTTAGTGACGACGAAGACGGAGCTGAAAGCCATTGCCGCGCCAGCGATCATGGGGTTGAGCAGTCCGGCCGCGGCCAACGGCAGGGCGGCGACGTTGTACGCGAACGCCCAGAACAGGTTGCCCTTGATCGTAGCCAATGTGCTGCGGGACAACCGGATTGCGTCGGGTACAGCGCGTAAATCGTCGCGCACCAAGGTGAGGTCACTGGCCTCGATCGCGACGTCCGTGCCGCTGCCCATCGCGAGGCCGAGGTCCGCTTGCGCGAGTGCCGCGGCGTCGTTGACGCCGTCGCCCACCATCGCCACCACTTTGCCCTCGCTCTGCAGGCGCCTGACGGCAGCGACCTTGTCCGCGGGCAGCACCTCGGCGATGACCTCGTCGATGCCCACCTGCTTCGCGATTTCGCGGGCCGCCGCCTGGTTGTCACCGGTCAGCATGATCGGCGTGAGGCCCATCTCCCGAAGCTGCCCGACCGCTTCGGTGGACGTCGGCTTGACCGCATCCGCGACCACGAGCACTCCGCGCGCCGGGCCATCCCAGCCGACCGCGACAGCCGTCTTGCCCTGGGTCTCGGCCCCCTGCATGGCCTTTGCCAGCGGCTCAGGCAGGTCGAAAAGCCGTCGCCGCCCGACCTTTACCGCGTGGCCGGCCACGCGGCCCTGGACGCCGAGCCCGTCAAGGTTTGTGAACGCTGTCACGGTCGGAAGGTCGCCGACCTTCTCCCGTGCACCGGTCGCGATCGCCTTGGCGATCGGATGTGCCGACGAGTCTTCCAGTGCCCCGGCCAACCGCAACACGTCATCGGGTTGTTCACCATCGAGCGTGATCACGTCCAACAGTGTCATCGCACCCGTGGTCACGGTGCCCGTCTTGTCCAGCACGATGGTGTCGATGCGGCGGGTGGATTCGAGCACCTCAGGTCCCTTGATCAGGATGCCAAGCTGCGCTCCCCGTCCGGTGCCGACCATCAGCGCGGTCGGCGTTGCGAGGCCCAACGCGCACGGGCACGCGATGATCAGCACCGCTACCGCGGCGGTGAACGCCGATGCGACCGAGCCATCCGTGCCGAGCCAGAAGACCAGTGTCGCCGCCGACAGCGCGATGACGATCGGCACGAACACCCCGGAGATCTTGTCCGCCAACCGCTGCGCCTTGGCCTTGCCGTTCTGTGCGTCCTCCACCAGACGTGCCATCTGCGCCAACTGCGTGTCGGAGCCAATGCGGTTGGCCCGCACCACAAGCCGACCGTCGACGTTGACCGTTGCGCCGACCACCTGGAGGCCTGGTCCCACATCCACCGGCACCGATTCGCCGGTGAGCATCGAGGCGTCGACTGCCGATCCGCCGTCGACCACCACACCGTCGGTCGCGATCTTCTCGCCGGGACGCACCACGAACTCGTCGCCCACCGACAGTTGCTCGACCGGAATGCGTTGCTCGACACCATCTCTGAGGACCGCCACATCCTTGGCGCCGAGTTCGAGCAGTGCCCGCATCGCCGCGCCCGCCCGCCGTTTGGCCCGCGCTTCCAGATAACGGCCCGCGAGGATGAACGTGGTCACCCCGGCCGCGGCTTCGAGATAGATGTTGCCGGTGCCGTCGGTGCGCGCGATCGTCAACTCGAACGCGTGCTTCATGCCCGGCATCCCCGCGGTACCCCAGAACAGCGCGTAAACCGACCACCCCAGCGCGGCCAGCGTGCCCATCGAGATCAGCGTGTCCATCGTGGCGCTGCCGTGCCGCAGGTTCGCCAACGCCGCCTGGTGAAACGGCCACGCACCCCACACCACCACCGGCGCGGCCAGCGCCAACGAGAGCCATTGCCAGTACGTGAACTGCAGCGCGGGCACCATCGCCATCGCGACCACGGGCACCGTCAACGCCGCCGAAATCAGCAGCCGCTGTCGAAGCGACGCCGTCGGGTCCGCGACGGCATCTGCGGACTCCTCGGGCAGATGCGCGTGATATCCCGCGTCGTGCACTGTTGCCACCAACTGTGCGGGCGTCACCGGACCGCCGTATTCGACGTGTGCCTTCTCGGTGGCGAAGTTGACCGATGCGGTCACCCCGTCGAGTTTGTTCAGCTTTCTCTCGATCCGATGGGCACACGATGCACACGTCATCCCGTCGATCGAGAGCTCGACTGATGTCATGACGGTTCGCCCTGCTGGCTCATCAGCCCGCCAACTGATAGCCGGCCTCTTCGACGGCGTTCTTGATCGCGGCGTTCCCGACCGGGCCGTCGCTCTTGATGACCACCGTTCCGGTGCCCAGATCCACGTCGACGGCGCGTACGCCGGCGATCTCGCCGAGTTCCTCACGCACCGAAGACACGCATCCTCCGCAGGTCATACCCGAGACGGTCACCGTTGTTGTGCTCATGAGTCCTGTGTACCATACCCCCCTAGGGTATGAAAAGCGGGTAGAAAGGGTTCATGACTGTGCGGAAGCGAACGTCCCTGATCGGAGCAGGCGCCCTGGTGGTGCTGGCCGTCATGACCGGTTGTAGCAACTCCAACGAACCCGAGCATTCGGCGGCACCCTCCTCGCCCGCCAGCGCAGCGGCAGAGGCGCACAACGACGCGGACGTGATGTTCGCCCAACACATGATCCCGCACCATCAACAGGCCATCGAGATGAGCGATATGGTCCTCGCCAAGCACGGCATCGATCCCCGCGTCGCCGAACTGGCCAGTCAGATCAAGGCCGCCCAGGGTCCCGAGATCCAGCAGATGCAGGGCTGGCTGACGCGGTGGGGGAGTCCCGCGATGCCGCCGATGTCGGGGCACGACATGCCGAGTATGCAGGGCATGATGTCGGCCAGCGACATGACCGCGCTGACGAATGCGCAGGGTGTCGAGGCGTCCAAATTGTTCCTGACGCAGATGATCTCGCATCACGAGGGCGCAATCACCATGGCGCAGAACGAGATCAAGGACGGTCAGTATCCTGCGGCGATCGAACTGGCGAAAGCGATCGTCACTGCCCAGCAGAAGGAGATCGACACGATGCGCAGCATCCTGTCCACTCTTTGATCCCGAGGGCCTACGTCTGCCCGAAGCGGGCGATCAGGCCGCGCTTGTCGACCTTCTCGCCGGCGAGTGTCGGCAGCGGTTGGGTCCGGATCTCCCAGCGTGTCGGTATCGCGAAATAGGCCACCACCCCGTCGAGGTGGTCGCGTAGTTCGCTTTCGGTGGGCGGGCGAGTCCCCGGCCTGTGCACGACAACGGCGGCCAATTCTTCGCCGAGGTCGGGATGAGGCAGGCCGATCGCGGCGACCTCGACGACCGATGGGTGGGTGGCCAGTGCCGCCTCGACATGCGGGCACGCGATGTTTTCTCCACCGCGGATCACGACGTCCTTGCTTCGACCGTCGATGAACAGGTAGCCCTCGTCGTTGAGGTGCCCGAGATCGCCGGTGTGCAGCCAGCCATCGGAATCGACGGTGCCGTCGTCGATGCCTACGTAGCCGAGCATGACGGAGGGGGACCGGGCGAGCACTTCCCCGACGCCATCGTCGTCGGGCCGGTCGATCCTGAGTTCCACCACGGGATAGGGCCGACCGACCGTTCCCGGGTAGCGCTCCAGATCGCTGCCGACGGCCATGGTCAGAAAGCCGCCGGCCTCGGTCATGCCCCATGTGTTCGCCAGGCCGCGACGGCGCAGTCCCGGCATCTTCGCGCGGATCCGGTCCAGCAGCGCGGCCGTGACCTGCGCTCCGCCGAGCGGCCATGACCGGAGGCTGGACAAGTCGTAGGCGTCGAAGTCGGGGTGCTCGAGCACCCGGATGGCCATCGTCGGCACGGCGCCCCACGCCTGCACCCGCTCGGTCTGGATCAGGCCGAGAATCTGTTTCGGGTCAAACCGGCCTTCTGTCAACACAATCCGCCCACCGGTGAGGAACTGGGTGATCAGATTCGACAGGCCGCCGACATGAAACATCGGCGTGCTGGCCAGGCTCACCACTTGTGGTGAGCTCTGCTCCAGCTCGTCGGGTAACCGGTTGCTGCGCAGCAGGATGCTCTGTTGATTGCAGATCACGGCGCGGCGGGACAGCTCAACGGCTTTCGGCATACCCGAGCTACCGGAGGTGAACAGGATCACGGCCGCCGAATCCTCGTCCTGCTCGTCGATCGGATCATGGCCACTGGCACCAAAGCACGCCCTGAGCGCGTCGATGCCCGTGACCTTCAACGAGGGGACGTCGGTGTCGCAGAGGCCATGTGCGGGTGTCAGCAGTTCGACGGCGTGTGCGATCTCCGCGCTGCTCCACCACCGATTGCCAAGCACCGGTACGGCGCCGATGGTCCACAGCGACCACAGCGCCAGCGCCCACTCGGGACTGTTGTAGCCAAACAGCAGCACGCGGTCGCCGCGCGCTATTCCCATCTGGCGCATGTAGTGCCGCGCGGCGCCGATCGCGGCGTTGAACTCGCCGTACGAAATGCGTCGGTTCCGCTGGACCAGGAAGGTGCGTTCGCTCCAGCGCCCAGTGCCGTCGAGCAGTTCGGCGAACGTCGTCGGACGCGGTTCATAGAGCAGGCCGGGATGGCCCGCGTAGTGCCCATCGACGACGTTGCTACCCCACACTGGCACGCCCGACACGCTAGTCGTCTGGCAGCATCTGCGGACATGCGCATCCTTGTCCAGCGAGTGACTTCGGCGTCGGTGACAGTCGACGGTGAGCGCGTCGGCGCCATCGACCCGGACGGTCAGGGGTTGGTCGCTCTGGTCGGTGTCACGCATGACGACGACCCGGCGAAGGCGCAGCGGCTGGCCGAAAAGCTCTGGCAATTGCGCATTCTCGATGACGAGAAGTCCGCGTCCGACGTCGGTGCGCCGATTCTCGTCGTCAGCCAATTCACGCTCTATGCGAACACCGCGAAGGGTAGGCGACCGACCTGGAACGCCGCCGCGCCGTCCGCCGTCGCCGAGCCGCTGGTGACGGCCTTCGCCGACGTGCTGCGCGGACAAGGTGCCCACGTCGAAACCGGTGTGTTCGGCGCCGACATGCAGGTCGCCCTCGTGAACGACGGCCCTGTGACGGTGCTCTTGGAGGCTTAGGCGCTTTGGAGGTCCTAAGCCGTCGTCACCTGTGGCACGCCCTCGGACGGCTGGACGATGACGAAGCCCTGGCCGTAGAACGACACCTGAACGGCCTCACCGGAGCCCCGGCCGATGAGCGAGCCCGCCTTGAAGCTCGTCTTCAGTTGCGTCTGCAGATTGGCCGACCATGCGACCACCGCGTTGGTGTCAGCGAAGGTCGGCGCCTCCGCGGCGTTGAGCACGACCGGTGGGCCATCGGTGGTCAGCGCGACCCACCCGGTGCCGCGCAACGTCGTGTTGAACAACCCGCCCGCCACCATGCTGCCGCCTCGCACCCGCTCGATGTTCCAGTCGAGATTGGAGGAGAAGGCCAACACGTTCTTGCCGCTGATCGACAGGCCGGAGTTGTTGAGGGTCAACAGGTGCACGTCGTAGGCCCGTTCGGCGAGAAAGACATCGCCATGGCCCTGGCACCGCATCAAGGGCAGACCCTCGCCGGTCAGGGCCTTCTTGATGAACCTCGAGGCGCCGCCGCCCTCGAACGCGAAGTCCACGTTGCCCTGATAGGCGACCATTGATCCCTGACGCGCCATGAACGGTTCGCCGAGGCGCACCCGCAACAGCTTCGAGTTCTGGTTGCCGATCGGTTTGGCTTCCTTCTCGCTGAAGCGTCCGTCGACCAGATCGCCGGTGATACCCGAGAATCCGTCACCGACCGGGGCGGCTTGCGGCGGGGCGGCTTGCGGCAGGGACGCCATCGGCGCTCGGCTGACCTGACCGCGGTGCGACACCTGATCCGTCCAGCGTTGCCCGTCAAACCACCGGAATTCGAACCGACCCTCCGGGTCGGGTTGCCAACTTCCGGGTCCAGTTCCTGTCATGTCGTCCAAATTAGTCGGATGACGCTGGCATCCTTGAGCCATGGCAAAGGAAATCGACCGGGTGCGCGCACAGAGCGCACTCGCGGTCATCAAGCAACACCCGGGCATGGTGTTGTTCGCCGTATCGCCGGTGCTCATCGGCGTCGGACTGGTCTGGTGGCTGGTCAGCCCGGCGTTGGCAGTGCTGCTGCTGATCGGTGCGGTGGTCGGTGGCGCCGCGGTACTCCTCAGGAAACGTTAGGCACCGCTCTGCCGCGCTCGGCGGCGAGTTGCTCGACGGTGGCGCCGCCGAGACGCTTGTCGAGGACATCGATCATGTTCGCGCATTCGTCCACAGGATGGTCGGCGGGACAGGCCAACGCATGCTCGAGAAAATCGCGTGCGCCCTCGGCCCTGGCAATCAGATCGTCGAGCGCTGCGATCTGCTTCGCGACAACGTCGCGCCATTGGTCGCTTGGGCCGTCGAGCACCGCAGACGCCGCGTCCAACCTGACACCGAGACGCTGCATCAGCTGGACAAAAGCCAAGCGGCGCAACTGTTCACGGCTGTACACGCGCTTTCCGCCGCGGCGCCCGGGTGAAACCAGGCCCCGGTCCTCGTAGTACCGCAGCGCCGACGTGTTGAGGCCGAGAAGTCGGGCCGCTTCGCCGATTGTCATCGGGTCCATGTCTCCATTTGACTTCAACCCTGCTTGAAGTGCCACCGTCGAGGCATGGGCAACCCGTTCGCGAATCCCACGGGCCTGCTCGGCAGGCTGGCGGGCCGGTTCATGCTGTGGACCAACAAGCACGACGACCTGATCGACGTCCTCGACGTGCAACCGAACCATGACGTTCTCGAAGTCGGCTATGGACCAGGCGGTCTGATCAGGCTGCTCGCCGAGCGCACGGACGCGGCGAGCATCCGTGGGGTCGACCCGTCGCCGGAGATGCGCGACCAAGCCTGTCGGTACAACCGAAAGGCCTTGCGCGACCGCCGCGTTCGGCTCGATCTGGGCAGCGCCGAACACACCGGTCTCCCCGACGCCAGCGTCGATCGCGTGGTCTCGGTGCGCAACGTGGCGATATGGCCGGACCTCGAAGCCGGGGCCGCCGAGTTGTATCGAGTGGTCCGGCCCGGCGGCGTGGTCGTGATCGCCTGGCACGGCGGGACGGCGCCGAACCGGACGGCCAAGCCGTTGCGCCTGCCCGAGGAGACGCTGGATCGCATCGAGCAGGTGCTGCGCCAACGCTTCGGTGAGGTGACTCGGAGGCAATCCACAAGCCTCGACATCTTCACGGCCGTTCGCTCGTCGTGAAAGGGTCGCGATCGGAGGTGTAACGGTGTAAGCATGTAATCATGCGACACCATCACATCCATGGCCGACGGTCCGGCCGCCCAGGCGGCTGGCAGCAGGCCGAACAACCCGACGCAAGCGACGCCGCCGACTGGTTCGCCGGTCGGCTTCCCGACGGCTGGTTCGCCGGCGACCCGACGGTCGTCGTCGACCGCGAAGAGATCACCGTCATCGGCCGCCTCCCGGACGCGGCAGGCGAGGAGAGCGAGGCCCGCGCCTCAGGCAGAGCCGCCCGCTTCCGTGAGGAGACCCGCGCGGAACGCATGCGGATCGCCGACGAAGCCGAAGCCCGCTACGGCCGCAAGGTCGCCTGGGGCATAGAAATAGGGGCAGTCGGCGACGATAACTATGAGCGAATCCTGTTCACCAACATCGCGGTACCGGTGATGACGCGACTGCGGCAACCGGAACGCCAGGTGCTCGACACGCTGGTCGACGCCGGCGTCGCGCGGTCACGCTCCGATGCGTTGGCGTGGTCGGTCCGGCTTGTCGGCGAGCACGCCGACGAATGGCTCGGCAAGCTGCGCGACGCGATGAAAAACGTCGACGATCTGCGCGCCGAGGGGCCTCAGCTCTGAACCCGTTCGATGCCTACATAGGACGAACTGAGCGCCGCCGTCTGCGACAACGGATCGACCGGTGCACTGTCGACGAGCAGATTGCGGTTGGCGCCGTAGGATTCCGGGCGCGAGCCGCCGCGTGGATCGAAAATTCTTGAGCCCCAGCCGTGGTCGACGACAACCACGCCGGGACGGGGCAGCTCGTTGACTGCCGCGGCCAATTCGATCGCACCGACGCGCGAGTACACCCTGACCTTGTCGCCGTCGCCGATGCCGAGTGCGGCGGCATCGGCGGGATGGATGACCACCTCGTTGCCTTTTCCGGACGGATGCAGGCCGGGCAGTTCGTTGAGCCACGAATTCATTGAATGCCGGTTGCGCCGGTTCGCCAGCTGAAACGGATACCCGGCCGGCGGTCGAGGGCCGGGTTCGGCGAGCAATTCGCGTGCCCGCTGCACGAACTCCGGTGGCGCCGCGTGCACCTTGTTGTCATCGGTCCGCAGCGCCTTCCTGAAGTGGCCGAACTCCCGCGAACCCAACACCCAGCCGTGCGGATGCGACATCACGTCACGCCATTTGATCCTGCGGCCGTTGATTTTCCGGCTTGTGGCCACGACCAGTCGGTCGATCCAGTGCGGACCGAATTCGACAGCCGGCTTGCCTGTCACCCGGGACAGCACGCGGGTCGCCTTGACGAACTGGTTGACGCCCTTGGCGCCGAACAGTGGTTTACCCATCGCGATCGCGAGGTCGGCGAAGATCCGCCATTCCTGCCGTACACCGGGTGGTGGCTCGACGGCCCGTTGTCCGTACTGCAGATACGGCTGGTCGTGCATGTTGCTGGTGAACGCGAGCAGATCGTCACGCTCCAGCCAGTGCGCGGCGGGTAGCAACCAGTGCGCATGCCGGTGGCTCTCGCGCTGCACCAGGTCCACGGCCACCAGTAGATCCAGTTGCGCCAGTGCGGCATCCAACTTGGCGCCGTCGGGTCCGGACACCACGGGGTTACCGCAGTTGATCAGCATCGCCTTGATCTGCCCTGGCCCGGGAGTGGTTATCTCGTCGGGCAGTTCGCTGAGTGCATGCGCGCCCGCCACCATGCCGCGGCCCGCGATGCGGCTCGTGTGACCCGTCTCTTTGACCATGGCCGACAATCGGATTGCGTCGACATAGCCGGGCTCGTATCTGCGCCCGCCCGGCCTGTCCATCCGGCCGGTGATCACGTTGAGCACATGACCGAGCCACTCCGCGACCGTTCCCGCAAGGTGCAGAGACACCCCGGTGCGGGTGACCACCATCGCGCCGCGCGCAGCGGCGAAATCCCGGGCCACCTGCTGGATCTGGGCGCGGGGGATATCACACCTGGATGCCAGCTCGTCGAGATCGGCGTCGGCGACCAGATTTCGCAGATCGTCGACCCCCGTTGTTAATTCGGTGCAGTCCTGCCGGTGTTCGAGTCCTTCGTCGAGGATCACCTTCACCATGCCGAGCAGCAACGCCCAGTCCTGTCCCGGACGGACGGCGAGGTGCACATCGGCTTTCTCGGCGGTCTCGGTGTGCAGCGGGTCGACCACGATGATACTGGCGCCCTGCTTCTGGCGTTCCAGCGCGCGGCGCCACCCGCCGGGAACGGTTTCCAGCCAATTCCACGCGCTGACAGCGGGATTGGTGCCGACGAGCAGGAAGTAGTCACAATTGTCGATGTCCGATACCGGGGCCATCAGTATCGACCCGTACATGGCCGCCGCGACGACGTGCATGGCGTTCTGGTCGACCGACCCGACGAAGTATCGGTTGCGGGTGCCGATCGCGTCGAGCCAGGCGTTCATGAAGATGATGTTCGACGACGAGAAGCCCGACGGGTTGCCGTAATAGACGCCGATGGCGTCCGGGCCGTCCGCATCGATGAGGGCGTTCATCCTGGCGGCGATGTCACTGATCGCCTCGTCCCAACTTGCCTCCACGTAGCTGTCTGTGCCGTCTCCTACGCGCCGCATCGGGTTCAGGACCCGTCGCGGATGCTCGACCAGTTGGTTGGCGGTTCGACCCTTGGCGCAGAAGTCCTGCCAGGTGTGGGGGTTCTGCTTGTCGGCCGAGATCTTGACGACTCGGTTGTCCTCAACCGTCACTTCCAACCCACACGATGCCAGGCAGTACCGGCAGAATGTATGCACGGTCTGGACGGGCTGGACGGGCAGGGTCATGAACCGCACCCTAGTCCGGCTAGGCCTGCGTCATATCCCAATAAGCGCCATGCTTAGCGAGCAGTTCCTGGTGGCTGCCGCGTTCGACGATACGGCCCGCGTCCATCACCAGGATGACGTCGGCGTCCCGGATCGTCGAAAGCCGGTGCGCGATGATGAAACTCGTGCGGTCGCGGCGCAGCTCGCCCATCGCGTGCTGGATCAGCAATTCCGTCCTGGTGTCCACCGAACTGGTGGCCTCGTCGAGCACCAGCAGCTGCGGGCGGGCCAGGAACGCGCGTGCAATGGTGATCAGCTGCTTCTCGCCCGCGCTGATGTTGCCGCCGTCATCGCTGACCACGGTCTGGTAGCCATCAGGCAGCGTGTGCACGAACCGGTCGACGTAGGCCGCTTTGGCCGCCGCGATCACTTCGTCCTCGCCTGCATCCGGTTTGCCGTATGCGATGTTGTCGTAGATCGTGCCGCCCAGTAGCCAGGTGTCCTGTAACACCATCCCGATCCGTGAGCGAAGGGACTGCCTGCTCACCGACGAGATGTCCTCCCCGTCAATCAGAATCCGCCCCGAGTCGACGTCATAGAAGCGCATCAGCAGATTAACCAGCGTCGTCTTGCCTGCGCCGGTGGGGCCGACGATCGCCACCGTGCTGCCCGGTTCCGCGACCAACGACAGGTCCTCGATCACCGGCGTCCCGGCTCGGTAGCTGAAGTCGACATGCTGGAACTCGACCCGGCCCTCGTTGCCGGACGGCAGAGCCGCGTCGGGGTCCTGCGACTCCTCCTCGGCGTCGAGCAGATCGAAAACACGTTCTGCGCTGGCGATCCCGGACTGCAGCGTGTTGTACATCGCCGCCACCTGGGTCAGCGGCTGGTTGAACTGCCGGACGTATTGGATGAAGGCCTGAATGCTGCCCAGCGTGATCTGGCCGGTTGCGACCTGGACACCGCCGACCACTGCGACCGCGACATAGCTGAGGTTGCCGACGAACGTGGTGGCCGGTCCGACCAGTCCGGAAAAGAACTGCGCGCCAAAGCTGGCGCGGTAGACGTCGTCGTTGGCTTCGGAGAACTGCGCCATCGCGCCTGCCCGGTGGCCGAACGTCTTGACCACCGTGAACCCGCTGTAGGTCTCTTCGATGTGGGCGTTGAGCTTGCCCGTATTCGCCCATTGCGCAACGAACAGCCGCTGGGAGCGGCGGGCGATCGCGCGTGTCACCAACAGTGACAGCGGCACGGTGATGACCGTGAGCAGCGTCAGCAGCGGTGAGATCGTCAACATCATCACCAGCACCGCCACCACGGTCAGCACCGACGTCACCAGCTGGGAGATCGTCATCGACAGCGACTGCTGAATGTTGTCGACGTCGTTGGTGACCCGGCTCAGCACCTCGCCGCGCCGACGGGAATCGAAGTAGCTCAACGGCATCCGGTGCACTTTGTTCTCGACATCCGCGCGCAACGACACCATGGTGCGCTGGACCGCGACGTTGAGTAGCCGTGCCTGCAGCCAAACCATCAGCGCGGCAACCAAATACAGCCCCAGCGCGAGCAACAGCGTGCGGCCGACGGCGCCGAAGTCCACGCCGCGGCCCGGCACCACGTTCATGCCCGACAGCAGATCGGCGAAGGTGTTGTCACCACGCGCCCGTGCCGCCGCAACTGCCTGCTCTTTCGTCAGGCCGGCAGGCAGTTGCCGCCCGATCACACCATTGAACAACAGGTCCGTGGCGTGGCCGAGGATGCGCGGGCCGATCACCCCGATCGCGATCCCGCCGATACCGAGCAGCATCACCGTCGCCGTCAACCCGCGCTGAGGGGTGAGTTGCTTGACCAACCGGATCGCCGAGCCCTTGAAGTCGCGAGACCGCTGCGTCGGCGCCTGCACGACGCCGCGGACCGGACGTGTCATCGGCCCGGCGGTCATCCGCCCGCTCCAGCGCCGAGCGACTGCGAGTCGGCGAACTCGGCGTAGGTGGGGCAATCTGCCAGCAGGGACTCATGGGTGCCGATGCCCACCACCTCACCATCGTCGACCACCACGATCTGGTCTGCCTCGGCGACCGTGGAGATGCGTTGCGACACAATGACCACCGTCGCACTGGCCGACACGTCGCGAAGCGAGGCGCGGACCCGTGCGTCGGTGTGCACGTCGAGGGCTGAGAACGCGTCGTCGAAGAGATAGATGGCGGGTCGGCGGATGACCGCCCGCGCAATGGCCAACCGCTGCCGCTGTCCGCCGGAGAAGTTGATGCCGCCCTGCGCGACCGGCATCGCAAGGCCATCGGGGTGCGCAAGGACGAAATCATCCGCCGCGGCCACCCGCAGCGCATCCCACATCTCCTCGTCGGTGGCGTCGGCCTTGCCGTACCGCAGGTTGTCGGCGACGGTCCCGGAGAACAGGTAGCCCCGTTGTGGCACAAGGCCGATTGCCGACCACAACTGTTCGGTGTCGTAGTCGCGAACGTCGATGCCGTCGACGTACACCGCGCCGTCCGTCACGTCGTAGAGGCGGCAGATCAGCGATATCAGCGTCGACTTGCCGGACCCGGTGGAGCCGACGATGGCCGTGGTGGTGCCGGACTGCGCGGCCAGCGAAACGGCCTTCAGCACTGGGCGGTCGGCTCCGGAATAGCTGAATGTCGCACGTTCGAGCCGGATTTCGCCGCGGGTGGTGTCGGGACGTGCTGGTCGCTCGGGACTGACGATGGCGGGTGTGGTCGCCAGCACTTCGGTGATCCGCTCCGCGCACACCGACGCCCGCGGCAACAGCACCAGAAGGAACGTCGCCAGCAGCACCGCCATCAGGATCTGCATGAAGTAGGACAAAAACGCGATCAACGAGCCCACCTGCATGTGTCCGGCGTCAATCCGCAAGCCGCCGAACCAGATCAGCGCGACGCTGGAAATGTTGATCACCAGCGTGGTGACCGGCAGCATCAGCGCCTGCAACCGACCCGCTTCCAGTGCGGAGTCCGCGAGGGCCTGGTTCGCGACGCCGAATCGGTTCCGCTCGAACGGTTCGCGGGCGAACGCCCGGATCACCCGGATGCCCGCGAGTTGTTCGCGCATCACCCTGTTGATGCCGTCGATCTGACGTTGGACGCGGCGAAAAATCGGCAGCAGGCGCGACACGATCAGATAATTGGCCAGCGCCAGCACCGGCACGCTGATCAGCAGCAGCCACGACAGCCCGGCGTCCTGATGCACCGCCATGAAGATTCCGCCGATCGACATGATCGGCGCAGTGATCAACATCGTGCAGGTCAGTTGGACGAACTGCTGGATCTGCTGGACGTCGTTGGTGGTGCGGGTGAGCAGCGAAGGGGCGCCGAAGCGCGCGGTCTCTTCCGCCGAGAAGCGCGTCACGTGGCCGAACATCGCCGAGCGCAGGTCGCGTCCCACGCCCATCCCGGCCCGCGACCCGAAGTAGACCGCGCCGACGGCGCACAGCACCTGTAGCCCGGTGACGCCGAGCATCACGGCGCCGAGTTCGATGATTCGGCGCAGATCGCCTTGCGCGACCCCGTCGTCGATGATCGCCGCGTTGACGGTGGGCAGGTACAGCGAGGCGAGCGTGCTGATCAGCTGGAGGCCTGCGACAGTCGCGAGCAGCGAGCGATACGGACGCGTATACCGCCGCAGCAACGCCCAGAGCATCCCGTTACTGTCGCACACCGTCCCGGCCGAAGTCGTGTTCGGCAGGGCCACCTGAGAATTCGCTAAATTCGCTGGTCAGTCGGCATGTCGGTGGTTGAGTGTTTGGGCTGACGCTACAGTGCATGGCGTGATCCCCAGCAAGTGCGTGACCGGCAGGACGCGGTCCGCGAAGGTGCTGGCCGTGGCGGCCGCGGCCATGATCGGTGTGGTTGCGGCCTGCTCCGACGGATCCGGTGGGGCCACTTCGCCCAGCGTGCCGCAGTCGCCAGGCCCGTCGCAGAGCGCATCGCACGGGCCGATGTTCCCTGAATGCGGCGGCATCTCCGATCAGACCCTGGCCGAACAGACCCGGGTCACCGGGCTGGTCAACACGGCGAAGAACTCAGTGGGCTGCCAGTGGCTGCAGGGCGGCGGCATCCTGGGGCCGCACTTTTCGTTCACCTGGTACCGCGGCAGCCCGATCGGGCGAGAGCGCAAGACCGAGGAACTCTCGCGCGCCAGCGTGGAGGACATCAACATCGAGGGACATAGCGGGTTCATCGCGGTCGGCGAGGACCCCACGCTCGGCAACAACCTGTGTGAAATCGGCATTCAGTTCTCCGACGACTTCATCGAGTGGTCGATCAGCTTTTCCCAGCAGCCGTTCCCGGACCCCTGCGATGTGGCCAAGGAACTGACCCGTCAATCGATTGTGAACGCGAAATGAGCCGCTACGGCCGACGCGCCATGGCCGGCCTGGTCGCCGTCCTTTCTGTGCTGACACTGCTGACCGGATGCACCAAGACGGTCGAGGGCACCGCGGCCAAATCCGGATCCGGCGACGTGCCCCGCAATGACGACTCGGCCAAGCAGTACCCCAACCTGTTGAAGGAATGCGAGGTGCTGACCGAGGACATCCTCGCCAAGACGGTCGGCGCCGACCCGCTCGACATCCAGAGCACGTTCGTCGGCGCGGTGTGCCGCTGGCAGGCCGCCAACCCGGCGGGCCTCATCGACATCACCCGGTTCTGGTACGAGCAGGGCAGCCTGGACAACGAGAAGAAGGTCGCGCAGAGCCTGAACTATCAGATCGAGAACCGCTCGATCGCCGGCGTCCCTTCGATCGTGATGAAGCCCAACGACCCCAACGGGGCATGCGGGGTCGCCAGCGACGCGGGCGGTGTCGTCGGCTGGTGGGTGAACCCGCAGACGCCCGGCATCGACGCCTGCGGCATGGTCATCAAGCTGATGGAGCTGACGCTGGCCACCAGCAGCTAGCGGGCCACGTGGAAGCCGACCAGGGCGGCGCTGTTCAGCGTCAGCCGGTCCCATGGCTCGCCGGTGCGCAGCACGGCGATGGCCGACGTCGGAAACTTCGCCGAGATGCGCTCGGCCGCAGTGCTGTTGCTGCCGTCGGCCGTGGCCAGACCGAGCGCAAGCGCCGACATCGCAGGCTCGTGTCCGATCACCAGTAACGTCTCGACTCCGGCGTCGACCCGATTGATCTCCTCGATCACCGTGCCCGGCGTCGCGTCGTATAGCCGGTCGAGGTAGTCCACCGGTGCGTCGATCCTGGTCCGCGCCAGGGTCTGGCGGGTGCGGGTGGCAGTCGAACAGAGCACCGCGTCCACTGCCGGCGCGTGGGCACGCAACCAGTCGCCCACCAGCGCGGCTTCGCGTTCGCCCCGCGGGGCCAGCGGCCGCTCGTGGTCGGCCACGCCGGGCGGATAGTCCGATTTGGCGTGCCGAAGCAGCAGCAGCGTGCGGTACCGGTCGGTCACGGTGTCCACCGTAAGCCCCCGCACACCTGCCGACGCTACGGTTTCTGATGCGTTTCGGGCTTGTTCTCATCACAAACCGTAGGCTCGGCGCTCCGTCCGGTTGGCGTCGGACCTGCCGACCGAGGTCCACCGACTTGTCGGCGCCCGGACCTACACTCGCGATGCCGAACAGATACGGGACAACTGAAGGGAGCCGAGATGCGATTCGTGCACACCGCCGACTGGCAGCTCGGCATGACCCGGTACTTCCTCAACGGTGAGGCGCAGCCGAGGTATTCGGCCGCCCGACGCGACGTCGTCGCGGGCATTGGGCCGCTGGCTGTCGACGCAGGCGCGGAATTCGTGGTCGTCGCGGGCGATGTGTTCGAAGACAACCAACTCGCACCGCGTGACGTCAGCCAGTCGCTGGAAGCCATGCGCGCCATCGGAATTCCGGTGTATCTGCTGCCGGGCAACCACGATCCGCTCGATGCGGCGTCGGTGTACACCAGCGCGCTGTTCACCGCGGAATGCCCGGACAACGTCACCGTTCTCGACCGCGCGGGTGTTCACCAGGTGCGCCCCGGCCTGCAGATCGTCGCCGCACCGTGGCGCTCGAAGAAGCCGACCACCGACCTGGTGGCAGAGGTGCTCGACGGGCTCGAAGCCGACGGCGTCACGCGAATTGTGGTGGGGCACGGCGGTATCGACATGTTCGAACCCGACAAGGACAAGCCGTCGCTCATTCGACTCGGTGCGTTGGAGGCCGCCATCGACCGCGGTGCCGTGCACTACATCGCCTTGGGGGACAAGCATTCTCGCACCGAGGTCGGCGCCACCGGCCGCATCTGGTATTCGGGCTCACCGGAAGTCACCAACTACGACGACATCGAACCCGACCCCGGGCACGTGTTGCTCGTCGACATCGACGAGGACGATCCGCGCAGGCCCGTGCGAGTCAACGCCCGTCGCGTCGGTCGGTGGCGCTTCGTCACACTGTGTCGCACGGTGGACAGCAGCCGCGACGTGGCCGACCTCGACATCAACCTCGATCTGATGCCGGACAAGGACCGCACCGTCGTGCGCCACGGGCTCAGCGGTTCGTTGACTGTCACCGACAAGGCCGCGCTCGACGCGTGCCTCGACAAGTACGCCAGGTTGTTCGCCGCGCTGGTGCCGTGGGACAAGGAGACCGACATCGCGGTGATTCCCGCCGACGGTGAATTCGACGACCTCGGCATCGGCGGGTTCGCCTCGGCCGCCGTCGACGAATTGGTGGACACCGCGCGGTCCGACGGTGAGGACGCCGACGACGCCCGCGCGGCGCTGGCGTTGCTGCTGCGTCTGGTGGATAAGGGCATCGATGAGCCGCTTGGGCGAAGAGACAAAGGCATCGCATGAAGCTGCACCGCCTCGTGCTCACCAACTATCGCGGCATCACGCACCGCGAGATCGAGTTTCCCGACCGCGGTGTGGTCGTGGTCAGCGGCGCCAACGAGATCGGTAAGTCATCGATGATCGAGGCGCTCGACCTGCTGGTGCATTCCAAGGACCGGTCGAACAAGAAGGACGTCAAGCAGGTCAAGCCGACGCATGCCGACGTCGGCGCCGAGATCACTGCCGAAATATCGACGGGCCCTTATCGTTTCGTGTACCGCAAGCGTTTCCACAAGCGATGTGAAACCGAGCTGACGGTAGTGGCGCCGCGGCGCGAGCAGCTCACCGGCGACGAGGCTCACGAGCGGGTGCTGGCAATGCTGGACCAGACCGTCGACATGGACCTGTGGCAGGCGCAGCGGGTGATGCAGTCGACGTCGACCGCGGCGGTGGATCTGTCGGGGTGTGACGCGCTGTCGCGGGCGTTGGATGTGGCTGCCGGAGAAGCGGTGACACTGTCGGGGGTCGAGCCTCTGCTGGTGGACCGCATCGACGCCGAGTATCTGCGTTACTACACACCGACCGGCAGGCCTACCGGCGAATGGGCCGCCGCCGTCAAGCGGTTGCAGTCGGCCGAAAACGAGGTGGCGCGGTGTGCAGCCGCGGTGGCCGAGGTCGACGACGCGGTGCGCAGACATGGCGCGCTCACCGACAACCTGGCGCTGCTTGCCGGTCAGCGGGCCGAGGCCGCCGAACGGCTGACCGAAGCACGAGCGGCAGCCGACGCCGTCGCGGCGCTGACCCAGCAGCTCGAGCAGGCCGAGGTGGTCGCCGCGGCGGCAGATGCCACCCACAGCGCCTCGGTCGCTGCGCTGACGGAGCGTCGTAGGCTGCGTGCCGACATCGAGCAGCGGACCGCCGCGATCACCCAGCTGCAAGCCGTTGCCGACGACGCACGTGAGCAATTCGCCACCGCGGCCGAAGTGCAGGAGGCGGCGGAGGTCGCCGCAGACCAGGCACGCGCCGCCGTCGAAGCGTCGCAGAATCTGGTCGACGCCGCGCGCTGCGTGGTCGACCGTGCGTCCGACCGTGACGAGGCCAACCGGCTGGAGGCCAGGCTGGCCAAGCTCGATGCCGCGCGGCGTGAACTCGACCTGGTGGTGCGTGAGCTGGCGGGTATCACGTTGACCGAGGCCGCCATGCGGGCCATCGAAACGGCCGCCATTGCAGTCGAGCGGGCAGCGGGCCAGGCCGAATTGGCTTCCGCTCATCTCGAATTCGTCGCGATCGCCGACGTTGAGCTGCACGTCAACGGTCAGCCTGTGGCCATCGGATCCGGTGACAGTTGGGCGGCCAACGTCAGCTCACCCACCGAATTCGCACTGCCCGGCCTGCTGCGAGCGCGCGTGGTGCCCGGCGCTCCTGCCTCGGAGTCACACGCGAAACTCGAAGCGGCTCAGGGGCTTCTGGCCGCGGAACTGGCGAAGGCCAAGGCGGCCGATGTCGAGGAGGCGCGGCTTCTGAACGACCGCCGTCGTGAGCTGAGTGCCTCGCGCGCCCAGCTGCGCGCGACGTTGGAGGCGCTCGTCGGCGACGACACCGTCGACGAATTGCGAACTCGGCTCGTCGAGTTGCGCGGAGCCGAGCCTGCGGAGCCGGGCCTGTGGGACGACGTCGATCCTGCGGCGGCGCGCGCCGAACTGAACACCGCGGTGCAGGCCCACAAGCAGGCGGTCGCCGACTGCGAGACACATCGCAAGGTCGCACAGGCCGCGGCCAGCCGGTTGGCGGAGCGGGCGTCGGCGGCCGACGTGGCGCGCGAGAAGCTGACCGCGGCGCAGGCAGAGCTGACCAACGCACACGAGAGGTTGCTCCAGCTGCGCTCCATCGTCAGCGATGACGAGCTCGCCGTGAAGGCGGAGGCCGACGGCGAGCAGGCCCGGCGCGCCACCGCGCTGGTCGCCGAACTGGGTGCTGAGTTGGCGCAGCGTGGGCCCGACACGGTGCATGCCGCGCTCAACGACGCGGTCCGGCGGGCCGAGTCGGTGGACAGTCGCCATCGAGAGGCGTCCGACGCGCTGCGGGAGGTGACGGCGCAACTCACGGTGTACGGCACCGAGGGGCGCAAAGGGCAGCTCGATGCGGCGCAGACAGAACGGCAACACGCGGAGGCGGACTACCTGCGGATGCATCGACGCGCGCGCGCTGCACAGCTGCTGCGTTCGGTGATGGCGCGGCACCGTGACGCCACCCGCCAGCGTTACGTCGACCCATTCCGCAGTCAGGTGGAGCGGTTGGGCCGCATTGTTTTTGGCGACAGCTTCGAAGTGGAGATCGACAGCGCACTGCGGATCTGCAGCAGGACGCTGGCGGGCCGCACGGTGCCGTATGAGTCGTTGTCGGGCGGGGCCAAGGAGCAGATGGGCATCGTCGCACGGCTGGCCGGTGCGGTGTTGGTGGCCAAGGAGGACAGCGTTCCGGTCGTCATCGACGATGCGCTCGGCTTCACCGACGCTGAGCGGCTGACCAAGATGGGCGCGGTGTTCGACGCCGTCGGCGGCGACGGCCAGGTGATCGTGTTGACATGCAGCCCGGAGCGCTATGCCAGCGTGACGGGAGCCCACCACATCGAGCTGACGGCTTAACTCGCCAGCAGACCTGGGTCGCCGGACAGCGCGAACACCCGGCGCATCGCGGCGACCTCACCCGCGTCGCCGTCGAACGTCACCCGCCTCAACGCCGCCTTGCGTTCAGCGGCGGTCCCGCCCATCCGGGCGGCGATCAGATCGCCGGCCGTTGCGGTGACGGTGACCGCGGGCGGTCCCTGCGCTGCGTTCAGTCCATCGCTGTTGACGGCGAACTCAAACCGGCGGTCGTCGATGTCGACTCGATACGAGGCGCGTACGTCGCCGATGCTGCCGGGATCGATGCCCAGCAGGATGCCTGCGAGGAACCCGTTGAGCGGGGTCAGCGCGCTGTCGTCCGGCACCACCATGTCGAGGCCGAACGTCGCGATCGCCTTGACCACGGGCAGCACCTTGCGCCAGCCCGCCTCGCTCAGCGTGTACACGGTCCTCGCGATCGGCGGCGGTAGTTCCTCGCGGTCCACCAGACCCGCTTCCTCCAACTCGCGAAGGCGGTCGGCCAGCAGATTGGTGGCGATGCCCGGCAGCTCACCGCGCAGGTCACCGTACCGGCGAGGTCCGCCGATGAGCTCGCGCAGGATCAGCAGCGTCCATCGTTCACCGAGCACGTCGAGGCCCTTGGCGATGGGGCAGTTCTGCTGATACCTCCTGGGCACGGGAATAACCCTACCACTTAGACAAGTAGTTAGTCATATAACTTGAAAAACTTGTCTAAAAGGTTTACGGTTCTGCCCATGCGTACCCCCGTGTTCAAGACCCACCCGACCGCCGCGCTTGTCTTCATCTGCCTGAGCGTCTTCGTCATCAGCGTCGACGCCACCATCGTCAACGTCGCCCTGCCCACGTTGTCGCGCGAACTCGACGCCGACACCGCGCAGCTGCAATGGATCGTCGACGCCTACACCCTGGTGATGGCGGGATTGATGCTGTCGGCAGGCAGCCTGTCGGACCGCTTTGGTCGCCGCGGCTGGCTGAGCGCCGGCCTCGCTCTCTTCGCGATCACCTCCGGCGTTGCGGCGCAGGTGAATTCGGCAGATGGCCTGATCGCGGCGCGCGCGGCGATGGGTGTCGGTGCCGCGGTCATCTTCCCGACCACCCTGTCGTTGATCACCAACATCTTCACCGACCCGGTGAAGCGGGCGAAGGCGATCGGGCTGTGGGCCGCGATGGTCGGGGTCGGCGTGGCCGCAGGCCCGATCTCCGGTGGCTGGCTGCTCGAACACTTCGCATGGGGGTCGGTCTTCATGGTCAACGTGCCGGTCGCCGCGGTTGCCATCATCGGCGGCTGGCTGTTCGTCCCGACATCGCGCGACCCCGCAGCGCCGCCAGTCGACGCGCCGGGCCTCATCCTGTCGTCGATTGGCATCAGCGCGCTGGTGTACACGGTCATCGAGGCGCCAAACTGGGGATGGCGCAGTGCGCACACCGCCGTGGGATTCGCCGCATCGGTCCTGGTGCTCGCCGTCTTCGCCCTGTGGGAACGCCGCACCCCGCATCCCATGCTCGACGTATCCGTGTTCGTCAACCGGCGGTTCTCGGGCGGCAGCCTCGCGGTCACTGCCGGATTCCTGACCCTGTTCGGCTTCATCTTCGTCATCACCCAGTACTTCCAATTCATCAAGGGCTACACCGCATTCGAGACTGGCTTGCGGCTGTTGCCGGTGGCCATCTCGATCGCCGTCGCGAGTATCGTCGGACCCCGCATCGTGGAACAATTCGGCACCACCGCCGTTGTCGCGGGCGGACTGGTGGCTTTCGCGGCAGGGCTGGCCTGGGCATCCACGGCCGACGCTGGCACGCCGTACCTCGAAATCGCCTTGCAGATGGTGCTTCTCGGCGGCGGCCTCGGCCTGACCACGGCGCCTGCCACCGAATCGATCATGGGATCACTGTCCGCTGACAAGGCCGGCGTCGGCTCGGCCGTCAACGACACCACCCGCGAGCTGGGCGGCACCCTGGGCGTCGCCATCGTCGGCAGCGTCTTCGCCTCCATCTACACCGCTCGGCTGGCCGACGATTCGGTCATCGCTGCGCTGCCCGCACAGGTTCGCGAGACCATGGAACGTTCGATGGCCGCGGCGCAACAGGTCATCGGTCAATTGCCGGACAGCATGGCGCCCCGCGTTCGCGCGGCGGTCAACGGCGCGTTCCTTGACGGAATGCAGATCGGGTCGCTGGTCAGTGCCGGGATAGCGCTTGGTGCCGCGATCATCGTTGCCTGGCTGCTCCCGGCACGCGCCCGGCAGGCCGATCAGGCCCAACCGGAGGCGGTGCGCGCATAGACTCCGGCAGGTGGACGCCGACTACATCGTTGTGGGAACCGGCTCGGCCGGATCTGTCCTGGCCAACAGGCTCAGTGAGGATCCGGCCGCTTCGGTGGTCGTGCTCGAGGCGGGCCCGCGGGATAAGGACAAGTTCATCCACATCCCCGCCGGGTTCGCGAAGCTGTTCCGCAGCGCGATGGACTGGGACTATTTGACCGAGCCGCAAAAGGAACTCGACGGCCGCGAAATCTATTGGCCGCGAGGCAAAGTGCTCGGCGGATCGTCATCGATGAATGCGATGATGTGGGTTCGCGGCTTCCCGGCAGACTACGAGGAGTGGGCCGATTACGCCGGCGAGCAATGGAACTACAAGAGTGTCGAGAAGTACTTTCAACGGATCGAAGGCGGTCCGCTAGTCATCTCGCCGCAGCGCAGCCCGCGCAGCTCGACGGCCGCATGGCTGGCAGCGGTGCGCGAGCGTGGCCACGACGGGTTCGTCGAGACCCTCGTCACCCAGCGAAGAGGAGCGCGCTGGAGTACAGCCGACGCGTACCTCAAGCCTGCGTTGCAGCGTAAGAACCTGACGCTGCACACAGAAGCCACCGCGGCGCGGATCCTCTTCGACGAAACGCGGGCAGTCGGCGTGGAATTCGAGCAGCTCGGCCAGCGACGCGTGGTCCGGGCGCGGCGCGAGGTGGTGTTGTGCGCGGGCGCGATCAACAGCCCGCAACTATTGATGCTGTCCGGCCTCGGCCCTGGCGACCAACTGGCGGAGCATGGAATTGAGATGGTTGCCGAGCTGCCCGACGTCGGCGCCAATCTGCTCGACCACCTCGTCGTTCCAATCGGCTTCGACGTTCCCGATGACACCTTGTTCACCGCCGAGAAGCCGCTCGAACTGATCAACTATCTCGTCCGCAGGCGCGGCATGCTCACCTCGAACGTCGGCGAGGCGTACGGGTTCGTCAAGAGCCGCGAGGACCTCGAATATCCGGATCTGGAGCTGATTTTCGCGCCGGCTCCGTACTTCGAGGAAGGGCTGGGTGACCCCTACGACAGGCATGCCGTGGTGATGGGACCGATCCTGCTCAAGCCGTACAGCCGCGGCACGATCACCCTGCGGTCGGCCGACCACAAGGACAAACCCGTCATCGACCCGCGGTATCTTACCGACGATGCGGGCGCCGACCGCGCCGCGCTGATGTCCGGGCTGCGGATGTGTGTCGACATCGCCGAGTCTGCGGCGCTGAAGGGGATCATCGGCAAGGTTGCGCGTCCACTCGGCGCGACGGTGCTTGACGACGAGACCCTCGAACGTGCGCTGAACTCGTTGTCGCACACGCTCTATCACCCGGTAGGCACCTGCCGGATGGGTACTGACGACACGAGTGTCGTCGATCCGGAGTTGCGGGTACGAGGTGTGGACGGGCTGCGGGTGGCCGACGCGTCGGTGATGCCGACGATCATCCGCGGCCACACGCACGCACCCACCGTGCTGATCGGCGAGGTGGCCGCAGACCTGATCCGCGGCGCCTGTTAGCTGCGGGTGTCCTCGGTAACCAGTCGGCCGATATCGTCAAGCAGCGATTCCGCGATCGCGATATCGTCGCGCAAGTCGCGATCGGCGGTGTCGTACGGGAGCGCGTCGGACAGCGCCAGCGCGTCGCCGACGGCGCCGCCGAACTGATCGTTGAGCCGACGCTGACGCAAGAGCCGCACTGCGCCAACGAGTTCGCAACACAACAACACCCGGTACGCGGCGATGGACCGTTCGAGTTGCTGTGCGCCTTGGGACGCGAATGTCGCATCCTCCTCCGCTCCCCGTGACAGCACCAGAGTGCCCGCAGAAGCGGGCTGTGCGGCATTGCGGATCTCGGCGATCGCGCCCGCCGCAACGTACTCGACCATCATCAGGCCGGACGAGCCTGCTGCGTCGGCGGCAAGGAAAGCGGTGCCGCCGTTGGAATCCGGGTCGTTGATCATCCTGATCCGCGAATGGGTGATCGGGGCGGCAAGTGCCAGTGCCAAAGTGGTGCCGTCCAACTCGAGCGACAAGGAGGCCTGGTAGAACGCACCGTGGTGAACGACAGTGTCGTTCTCGATGTCGAACAGCGGATTCTCCTGTGCGGCGTTGAGAGACCGTTGAAGCTGTCCCTCCAGCGAGTGCAGCGATGCCAGCACCGTCGCCTGCGCAACCGGATATACCCGAAGGCCATAGGGATCCTGGATGCGGACCGGCTGGCGATCCGGGCGGCCCTTGGCCGCGATCAGTGACCGCAGGCGCTCCGCGATGGTCTCGACATAGGGCGCCGCCGACGCCTGCGCCGCAACGGAGGACAAGGCTTCGGGATTGCCGTCGAGCGCAAGGAAGCTCAACACGTAGATCACGCTCGACGCCCGTTCTAATCGCGAAAGCTCCTCCAATGCAAGGCATCCACGCCCCACCGTGAGTGCGCTGCTGCTCATGAACGGCAGCGCGCTGTCGGCACCCCACGGACGCATCGGGGTCAGCGGTTTCGAAGCGGGCCGCTCGCCGATCAGTGTCAAGGCGGTGCCGGCGAGGGGCGCGAGGTCGCCCGTCCCGATGGACGCGTATTGGCGGAGTTCAGGCAGTGCATCGTCGTTGAGCATCGTCTGAAGACCAGACAGGATCTTGGGGTCGAGCCCGGCGCCGGGCACGCACAGCTGGGCGAGCCGGACGGCGAGCATTGCACGCACCGTCCTGTCATCGAGAGGGTCGCCGGCGTCGACGGCGTGGCTGCGAAGCAGTCGCATGCCGTACTCGGTGTCGGTCGGGGATACCGAGGTGCTCCGGTTAGCCCCGACTCCGGTGGTTCTGCCGTAGATCGGCAACCGCGTGCTGAGATCCGAGGCGACCTGATGCGCGTGATCGATGGCCGCAACGACTTGTGCCGAAACCGAAACCTGCTCGCGGCGGTCCGCGAGCGCCACCACGTCGGCGATGCTCGCGGATCCGTTAAGTACAAGCATGGAATTCTCCTCGTTACCTATCGCCGACACGCGACGCGACCTATCATCACCGAAACCGGAGATTGCCGCTAGATGGAATTTGATTTTTACTTGATGGAATCCCGGCGAGAGGAGGCCAGGTGGCCGAACCGTCCACGCGGACCGTGGAGCGCGCACTGGCGCTGCTCGCGACCATCTGCGACCGGGGCGGCGCGAATCTCGCCGACAGCGCCAGAGAATGCGATCTTCCGCCGAGTACGGCGCTCCGACTGCTGCGCACCTTGGAGAACACTGGCTTCGTCACCAAGGAGGAAGTGGGCGGGACCTACCGGCCAGGAAGCCGTCTGATCCAACTCGGTGCGCAGGCCCTTTCCAACGAGTCTCTGATCGATCTGGCCAAGCCGGTGATGGAGAAGTTGGTCGCCGACGTGGGGGAGTCGGTGTATCTGAGCGTCGAGGGCCACGGCGGCACCGCGCTTTACATCAGCATCGTCGAAGGCACTCATTCGGTGCGACATGCCAGCTGGGTCGGTCGAACGGTGCCGCTCGACGCCTCGGCGGCGGGACACGCGCTGTGCGGCCGGGTGCCCGACGCGGGATACGTGATCGTCGAGCGCGGCGTCGAGGCTGACGTCACCGCGATCGCGTGCCCCATCTACTCGCAGGCGCGCATCGTCGCGGCTCTGAGCCTCGTGGTGCCCAGCTACCGGCTCAGCACAGCCCAAGCGGCCAGGTACGGTCGAAAGCTCGATTCGGCGGCGGCGGCTCTGTCCGCCGGGCTGAGCCACCCGTCGAATTCCACTCCGCCAGAAGGAAAGTCATGATCACATTCGACAGCGTTTCCAAGGTCTATCCAGACGGCACCGTCGCAGTCGACAACCTGACGATCACCGCGCCGAACGGCAAGATCACCACGCTGGTGGGTCCCTCCGGCTGTGGGAAGACGACGTCGATGCGAATGATCAACCGTCTGATCGAGCCGACCTCCGGCAAGATCACGCTCGAGGGAGTCGACACCCAGACTCTGGACAAGGTCGCCCTGCGTCGCAAAATCGGCTATGTCATCCAGAACGCAGGGCTTTTCCCGCATCGCACGGTAGTCGACAACGTGGCCGCGCTGCCCCGCCTGCTCGGCGGTAGCAAGAAGGAAACCCGTTCCAAGGCAATGGAGCTCCTCGAGCGGGTCGGGTTGGACGCCAAGTTCGCGCGTCGTTACCCATGGCAGCTTTCCGGCGGCCAGCAACAGCGCGTCGGGGTGGCTCGTGCGCTCGCGACCGATCCGCCGTTCCTGTTGATGGATGAGCCGTTCAGTGCGGTCGACCCGATCGTGCGCAACCAATTGCAGGACGAGTTCCTCCGATTGCAGGCCGACATCTCCAAAACCATCGTCATGGTCACCCACGACATCGACGAGGCGCTCAAGTTGGGCGACCAGGTGGTGGTCCTCCGCCAGGGCGGCACGCTGGCGCAAGCGGCGACGCCCGCCGAACTGCTGGCCGCGCCCAACGACGCCTTCGTCGCGGATTTCGTCGGGTCGGCGCGTGGGTATCGGGCGCTGGGTTTCCAGAGTTCCGACAACCTTCTCGAACTCAACGACGAACCGACTATCACTGTCGGACAACCGGTCTCGGCCGTCACCGCGAACGGACGCTGGGTGCTGGTCGTCGATGAGCAGAGGGTGCCGATCGGCTGGGTGGACACCGAAAGCGTCCGTGGCGACCGGGTGCAGGACAGCGACGTCAACCTCAGCGCCACCTCGGCGTCGCGCACCGACCCGCTGCGTGACCTGTTGAACTCGGCCCTGTCGAGCCCCAGCAGTCGGTGTGTGGTCACCGACGAGTCCGGGGTGCTGATCGGCACCGCATCCGATCACGACGTGATGGACGCCATTCGGCGGGCGAAGGAAGCCAGGACGGCCGCATGAACTGGATTCTGTCGAACATCGACCGCATCATCTCGCTCACGATCAGCCACATCTGGCTCACCCTCGTGCCGACGTTGATCGGGCTGGTCATCGCGCTTCCGCTGGGCTGGTGGGCGCATCGATTCAAGCGCGGGCAGGCGGCCATCGTCGGGACGGCGGGACTGCTCTACACGATTCCGTCCCTCGCGCTGTTCATCATCCTGCCTGCCATCCTGGGAACCAAGATCCTCGACCCGTTGAACATCGTTGTGGCGCTGACGCTCTACACCTTGGCCCTGCTGGTGCGTGTGGTGGCGGATGGCCTGGACTCGGTGCCGCACGACACGGTGGCCGCTGCTGAGGCCATGGGCTATCGCGGATGGCAGCGGCTCGTGCTCGTCGAACTGCCGGTGGCGGTCCCGGTCATCGCCGCCGGATTGCGCGTGGCGGTGGTGTCCAACGTCAGCATCGTCACCATGGCCGCCCTGCTGGGCATCCCACAGCTGGGGTCGCTCTTCACACAGGGGTTCCAGCTGCGGCTGTACGTGCCACTGGTCACTGGCATCGTGCTGTGCGTGGTGCTTGCCATCGTGTTCGACGGCCTGATCATCTGGCTCAACAGAGTGCTGACCCCGTGGCGGCAAAGGACGGTCACGTCGTGAACATCTTCTCGTGGTTCGCCGACCCGGCGAACTGGACTGGCTCGGGGAGCATCCCGGCGCAGGTGGGCTATCACGTGCTGTACTCGGCGATCGCGCTGTTCGCCGCGCTGATCATCGCAGTGCCGCTGGGAATTCTGATCGGCTATACCGGGCGGGGCGAGGCGCTGGTCGCCGGGTCCGCCAACGCGCTGCGTGCGCTGCCGTCGCTGGGTCTGCTCGTGCTGTTGTTCCTGATCATCTCGCCAGTGGTCGGCGGAAAGCTCGTTTACGTCCTGCCGACCATCATTGTGCTTGTCCTGCTTGCGGTCCCGCCGATCCTGACGGGTACCTACGCGGGAATCCAGACCGCCGATCCCGACGCCGTCGGCGCGGCCCGCGGCATGGGTTTCACCAAGCCGCAGATTCTGGTGCGGGTGCAGTTGCCCTGTGCCCTGCCGCTGATGGTCTCCGGGGTTAGAAGTGCAACGCTGCAGATCGTCTCGACGGCCACCATCGCCGCCTACCTCGGCCTGCAAGGGTTGGGTCGATTCATCCTCGACGGCAGGGCGCAAGCCAGCTTCAGCGAAATGGCGGGCGGGGCAATACTTGTCGCGATCCTTGCACTTGTGCTCGAGTTCACCTTCGCCTGGCTTGGCCGCGTCATCGTGTCGCCCGGCCTTCGCCGCACCGCCGCCAAGTCAAGCTCACCGATATCTACGACCGTGCTAGAGCCGGCCACCACCTAGGAGAATCACATGAAGAAACGCACATTGTTGTCCGCCCTGGCCGTCGCATCCACGCTTGCGCTGTCCGCCTGTGGCGGTGGCGGCGGCGACCCGCTATCGGGAGGCGGCAACGACAGCGGCTCTTCGGGCTCGCAAGTCATCGTCGGGTCCGCCGATTTCACCGAGAGTCAGTTGATCGCGAGCATCTATTCGCAGGCCTTGCAGTCCGACGGGTTGAGCGTCAAGGAGCAGTTCAACATCGGCAGCCGGGAGGTCTACATCCAGGCGCTCAAGGATGGTTCGATCGACCTGGTGCCCGAGTACACCGGTGCGCTGTTGAGCTACCTCGACCCGAAGTCCACGGCCGCGACGCCGCAAGCGGTGCAAAGCGAGCTCTCGACCAAGCTGCCCGCTGGGACCGCGATGCTGACACCGTCGCCCGCGGAGGACAAGGACGTCGTGGCCGTCACCCAGGCGACGGCCGACAAGTACAAGCTGAAGACCATTTCCGACCTCAAGCCGGTCGCCGGTGAACTGGTCCTCGGAGGGCCGCCGGAATGGAAGACGCGCACGCAGGGCGTCGTCGGACTTCGTGACATCTACGGCCTCAACTTCAAGGACTTCGTCAGCCTCGACGCGGGCGGCACCCTCACGATGACGGCGTTGACCAACGGTCAGATCCAGGCAGGCGACCTGTTCAGCACCGATCCCGGGCTGCACGCCAACCACCTTGTTGCACTCGAGGATGACAAGAATCTGTTCGCCGCCGAGAACGTCGTGCCGCTGATCAAGTCCGGCAAGCAGAACGACACCATCACCAAGACCCTGAACGCCGTGTCGGCCAAGCTCACCACCGACGACCTGATCGAAATGAACGCCGAGGCGGCCAAGGGCACCAACCTTTCCGACATCGCCAAGAAGTGGCTCGCCGGCGCCGGTATCTCGAAGAGCTAGTTGCGATTTGTGGAGCCGCAACCGCGGTGCGCGCGGGTCGCGCTCCACAAATCACTCAGAAGTAGGCGTTGTCGCCTCAGCGGCGTCCAGCACGGCGGCTTTCGCGATGTAGGCCGTTGCGGCCAATCCGCCGAGTTGCTTCTGGTACAGCGGATCATCGGTCGGCCGTTCGGACAGCGCATGGCTGAAGCTGCGATCACGAGATCCCAGCAGTACGACACCGTCGTCCACCGGGTCCGCGTCATAGGCTGTGTCGGTCAACACCTCGTCCCTGGACACCGCCACGTCGGTGAACACCGTGGTGCCGGTGCCCGCGCGGCGCTGCCCAAAGCCGTCCCAGTCGTCGATCAGCCGCATCCCTTCTCGGTCAGAAGGTCGCCACGGTGAGATAGTCGGAGAACAGCGCGCCGGTGCTGTAGTACTTCTCGCCGGTCAGCCGGTAGCCGCCATCGTCCGCGGGCAGTAGTCGGGTGTTGAAGACCAGGCTGCCCACGGCCAGCGAGCCCTTCTCGCTGAATGCGTTGTCAAAGATCTTGCCCGCCGCCACTTTGTGCAGCCAGCGCGCCGAGCTGGTTTCCTCGGCAGTGCGCAGCCGCTCCTCGGCGAACCAAACATGAGTCCGAAAATTGTGGGCCACAATGAGATCAGCCCGTGCCACATCGATCCCCGTGGAGAACAGTTGCGGCACAGTAAATCCCGCTCCGCCGAGATGCTCGGGCAACCGCAACGTGCCGAAGCCGGCCGGCTTCAGCGCGGCCACTTGATCAAATGGGTTCTCGTCGTTGAGGTCTCGGCCCCTTGCTCCGCAGGCGAGCTGCCCAGCAGGCCGGTCCATTCAGGGGTGCCGGGCAGGAGGCGAGCCACGCAGTCCGCGGAAGACATGGCACGGTCGTACCGATACGCCACCCCGGCACGCACTGCTTTCGTTCATCCGGAACCTAGGAGCGGTCGATTGGGCAGAATGTCTGGTGATGACGATGAACGCCAAGCGTCGCCGCGCGCACGACAAGCTGGCTGCGCTGCCGGGTGTGCGTGCGGTGCGACGGCCGATCAAGCCGGCCGGCGACCAGGAGTTCGACCTGTTCTACGTGCGCACCGGACGCAAGTCGACACATCCGCTGGTCGTCATCCCCGGTGGTCCGGGCGCCGCCTCCATCGCGCTCTACCGGGGGTTTCGCAGGCGCGCCGCGGCCGAGGGCCTCGACGTGATCATGATCGAACACCGCGGCATCGGCATGTCGCGGCACGACGACAACGGCTGCGACCTGCCTGAAGAGGCGTTGACCATCAACCAGGTGGTCGACGACGTGGCCGCCGTCCTCGACGACGCCAAAGTGGACAAGGCAGTCGTCTACGGCACCTCGTACGGCAGCTATGTGGCCGCCGGAGTCGGTGTGCGTCATCCACAGCGCGTGCACGCGATGATCCTCGACTCACCGGTGCTGTCGGCCAACGACATCGACGCGGTCCGGGCCGAGACTCGCAGGGTGCTGTGGGACGGCGAGCGCCCGGAGACGGCTGACCTGGCGGTCAAGGTTCGCGAACTGGTGCGCCAGGACAAGCTGAGCCCTGAGTCCACTCAACTGGCGGCGGCGGTGTACGGCGTCGCGGGACCAGGGGTGCTGCGTCGTCAGTTCGACCTGCTGCTCGCAGACCGCGGGGCGCTGTGGTCTGTGCTCGACCGGGGTGCGCACTTCCTTTTCGAACGCAAAGCGCCCTATCGCCACGAGCCGGACCTGGTTGGCCGGATCGGCTATCGAGAACTGAACTACGCCGCCGCACCCGACGGCAAGCCCCTTGACCCGGCTGTCGTGTACCGTGAGATGGCTACCGTTGCAACGGATTTCGAGGCAGAGCCGTTCGACCTGGTCGCTCAGATGCCCCAGTTCACCTGGCCGACCGTCGTCATCTCCGGCGGTCGAGATCTGATCACACCCCCCGCGGTGGCCCGCAGGATCGCCTCGCTGATCCCCGGCGCCGTCCTGGTCGGCCTCGCAACGGCCGGGCATTCGGCCATCGACCTGCGCGAGCGTGCGGCACTGGACGTGACCAAGGCCGTCTATGACGGCAGCAGTTCCAGCCTGCCCGCGCGCGCCGCAAAGCTGGATTCGGCGCCGGGCGGTCTCGGCGTGCGGCTGTTGATCTGGGGTATTGCCGCGGCCGCCGTCGTGGAACAGGCTGTGCCTGCGGCGGTTCCGCGCACATTGCAGCGTGTCACGGCTTCATGAAGCCGATCTTGGTGTAGTCGGCGTCGGCAAGGCCGAACGCGCCGAAATTCGCCAAAGTGCTTCGCACCGCGACGTTCCCGGGCGATTGCGTGAGCGGTAAGCTGAAGCCCTCGGCCCAGATCAGCTTGTCGACCTCGTTGGCCAGGTCACGCGCTTTGGCTGGGTCCAACTCCTCGAGTGTCTGCTCGATCTTGGCGTCGATCTCCGGGGTGCCGATCTTGCCGAAGTTGCTGTCGCCGTCTGACGCATAGATCTGTGGGAGCCCGGACAACGGGAAAGCATCGCCCACCCAAGTGAATTGGGCGATATCGAAGTCGCCGACGTTGATGTGGTTGGAGAAGAACCCGGCGCCGCCCTTGGCGTCGAGGTCGAGCTTGACGCCGACCTGAGCGAGATTGTTCTGTGCGATCTGACCGAATTGACGGGTGGACAGTGAGTCGTACAGCACGTCACGGATCACCAGTTGCTTGCCGTCCTTTTCCCGGAACTGGCCGTTGAGTTTCCAGCCCAGCGCGTCCAACTCCTGTTTCGCCTTCTCGGGGTCGAACGCCACGACCGCGCTGTTGTCCTGATAGCCCTCCTGGCCTGCGACGTACACATGGTTGTTCAGCGGGACGGGGTTGTCGGTGAGGCCCCGCTGCGTGACGTTCGCGATGGTCTGACGGTCGATGGCCTTGGCGATCGCCAACCGCAACGCCTTGTCGGCGAGGATGGAACCCGGCGCACCGTTGAATGTGAAGTGATACCAGCTGGTTCCCGGCGCTCGCCGAATCGATATGCCCTTCGTGCCTCGTGCGATCGTCAGTTCGTCGAGTGTGGCGGTACCGGTGGCGTCGATGCTGTTGTTCTGCAGCGCGGGGATTCGCGCGGCATCGTCGAGCACGATGTAGGTGATGCTGTCGAGCAGCGCCGGAGTGCCCCACCATTTCGGGTTGCGGGTCAGCACGATTCGCTGTGCCGTGCGGTCGACGGTGGATACCATGAACGGCCCGGCCGACGGTCCAGGCCCGTTCAACTGACCCTTGTTGAATGCCTCGGGCGTCGCCGTCATGCTCTTGGGCAACAGCATCGTGTTGCCGGACAACATGCCGCGCCACTCCGCGTACGGTCGGGAGAACTTCACCACCGCTTGCCGGTCGTCAACGCCGCGCGTCACCGACTCGACGCGGTCGGCGCCGTTGGGGCTTGCGCTCGCGAACGCCTTGTCTTTGCCGCTGGTGGCGTGGAACTGCGAGGCGATGTCCTCCCAGGTGATCGGGGTTCCGTCGCTCCACACCGCCTTGGGGTTGATGGTCCAGGTGACGACCTGCGGGTTGCTGCTGGTCAGTTCGGCGCCGGTGAAGTAGTCCGTGTTCAGCGTCATCGACCCGTCGGCGGCGATCCGAAATGCGCGCGGCATGCTGGCCTTCAACATTCCCGCAGAGTCGGCGGAGTTGCCGTCGATGTGCAACGAGTTGAAGTTTTCGGGGAACGCGGTCAGGGCCAACCGCAGGTTGCCGCCCTGCTGCAACTTGGCGACATCCTGAGGATTGATGTCGTTGGTGGTGCCGACCTCCGCGGGACCGCCCGCCGGCGGCGTGTCTTGCTTGCTGCTCGAGCACGCGGTGAGCGTCAGAGCGGCGGCCAGACAGACACTGAAGGCACACACGGCGAAGCGTCGGATCTTCATGGGGACAGACGTTACCTGCGATTCGGTTCCGGTTGAGGGACTGCGGCAAGCAACCGGCGTGTGTACTCCTGTTGCGGATTGGCAAACACCGCATCGCCATCACCCTGCTCGACGACCTTGCCCTTGTACATCACCGCGACGCGGTGGGCCAAGTGCTTGACCACCGACAGATCGTGCGACACGAAAAGGTACGACAGGCCGAACCTGTCCTGCAGGTCCAGCAGCAGGTTGATGATGCCTGCCTGGATCGAAACATCCAGCGCCGACACGGGTTCGTCGAGCGCGAGGATCTTCGGCTGCAACGCAAGCGCTCGGGCGATGCCGATGCGCTGCTTTTGCCCGCCGGAGAACTCAGCGGGATACCGGCTGGCGTCCTCGCGGCGCAGTCCCACGATGCCGAGCAACTCGGCCACCCGTTCGTCGGTGCGGCTCTTGTCAAATCCGTTGGCTTGCAAGGGCTCGGCCAGCACATCGAACACCGGGAGCCGCGGATCCAACGATGCGACCGGATCCTGGAACACCACCTGCAGGTCGCCGCGAATCGCACGCCGTGCTCGCCGGTCGAGCGCGGCGACGTCGGCGCCGAGCACCTCGATCGAGCCGGCCTGCGGTGCAGACAACTCCAAGATCTGGTGCAACGTCGTCGACTTGCCCGAGCCGGATTCGCCGACGATCCCCAACGTGCGGCCCTGCTGCAGATCGAAGCTGACGCCGTCCACTGCACGCACCTCTCCGACTTGCCTGCGCAGCACCACGCCCTTGGTCAGCTTGTACGTTTTGACCAGGTCCGTCACCCGCAGCACCACCGGTGAATCCGCATCGGGAGCGCTGCCACGCGGCTCGGTGGACACACCGTAGATCTCTGCGGCGGTCCTGCCTGCGACGTGCTCGGTCCGGATGCAGGCCGCCCGATGACCGGTGGCGATTCCGAACAGCTGCGGCTCGGCGGCGCGGCACTCCTCGATCGCCAGTGGGCAGCGCGGCGCGAATGGGCAGCCCTGCGGCACCGCCGCCATCGACGGCGGGGCCCCGGGAATCGGCACCAGCCGGGCGCCCTGCGGTGCGTCCAGCCGGGGGACCGAGCCGAGAAGCCCAGCGGTGTAAGGCATTCGGCGGTCGCGGTACAGCACGTCCACGGGTGCCGTCTCGACGGCTCTACCCGCGTACATCACCAGCGCGCGGTCGGCGAACTCCGCGACCACGCCCAGATCGTGGGTGATGATCAGGACGCCGGCGCCGGTGACGTCGCGAGCGGTCCGCAACACCTCGAGGATCTGCGCCTGCACGGTGACGTCGAGGGCAGTCGTCGGCTCGTCGCAGATCAACAGATCCGGATCGTTGGCGATCGCGATCGCGATCACCACGCGCTGACGCTCCCCGCCGGACAGTTCGTGCGGAAACGAGCGCGCCCGCCGCTGGGGCTGGGCGATGCCGACGAGTTCGAGCAGTTCGATGGCCCGGTTCCTGGCGTCGCGCCTGCCGATGTCGGGCTGGTGCACCTGCAATGCCTCGGCGATCTGGTCGCCGACGGTGTACACGGGCGTGAGCGCCGACATCGGATCCTGGAACACCGTGCCGATGCGCCTGCCGCGGATTTCCGACATCTGGTTGTCGGACAAGCCGAGAAGCTCGTCCCCGTGCATGCGGATCGAGCCCGACACCTCGGCGTACTCCGGCAGCAGCCCGATGATCGACATGGCCGTTGCGGACTTCCCTGAACCAGATTCACCGACGAGCGCAACGACCTCACCCTTGGCAACGTCAAAGCTCATGCCGCGCACCGCATTCACCCGCTCGGCGTCGGTCGGGAAGGTGACATGCAGGTCGGCCACCGACAACAGATTCATGAGCGGTGCCCCCGCAACGGCTGTGCACTGGGATCCAGTGCGTCGCGCAGTGCGTCGCCGACAAGGTTGGCGCACAAGATGATCAGCACCAGAACGCCCGCTGGGAACAAGAAAACCCACGGGAAGGTCGTCACCGATTTGGTACCGTCGGCGATCAGCGTTCCGAGGGAGACGTCGGGCGGCTGAATGCCGAAGCCCAGGAAGCTCAACCCCGTTTCGCCGATTATCGCCACGCCGACGTTCAGCGCGGTGTCGATGATGATGATGGACGCGACGTTAGGCAGTATGTGGCGCCAGATGATACGCCAGTTGCTGACGCCCATATAGCGTGCAGCGGAGACGAATTCACGCTCCCGCAGGCTCATCGTCATGCCGCGCACGATGCGCGAGCTGATCATCCAACTGAACACCGACAGCAACACGATCAGCCAGAAAACGTTGCCCTTGGTTCGCTGCACGACGATGGTGATCAGCAGAAAGCCCGGCACCACCAACAAGAGGTCGACGATCCACATCAACGCGCGGTCCCGCCACCTTTCGAAATAGCCCGCCACCGTTCCGACCGTCGCGGCGATGACGGTCGAGATCAACGCCACGCAGACACCGATGAGCATGGATTTCTGCATACCGCGCAGGGTTTGGGCGAGCAGGTCCTGGCCCAGCGCGTTGGTGCCGAACCAATGGTCGGTGGTCGGTGGCTGCTGCAAGGCGTAGAAGTCGAGATCGGTGTAGCTGTACGGGAGTAACGGCGGCAGCGCATAGCAGGCGATGAACAGCACCACCAGCAAGACCAGCGAGATGACACCGGGCTTGTTCCGGAGAAACCGGCGCCGAACGAGTGCGCTTCGCGATGCGAACCTGGCGACGTCGACGCCCGACTTGGCCGTGGTGGCGCTCGATGTGGTGATCGGCTCGCTCATCGCACCCGGACCCGTGGATCGAGCGCGGCATAGATGACGTCAGACAACAAGCCCGCCAACAGGATTGTCACACCCGAGAAGAGCGTGATCGCGACGACGATGTTCGTGTCCTGGGTCGCGATGCCCTGTACGAACCACTCGCCGATGCCGTGCCATCCGAAGATCTTCTCGGTGAACACCGCGCCGGTGAACAGGCCTGCGACGCTGTACGCGAACAGCGTGGCCATCGGAATCAGCGCGGTACGCAGGCCGTGTTTGAACAGCGCGCGCCGCCTGGTCAATCCCTTGGCCCTGGCGGTACGGATGAAGTCCTGACCCAACACGTCGAGCATCGCATTCCGTTGATAGCGGCTGTAACCGGCGATCGCACCGAGCGCCAGCGTGAGCGTCGGGAGCACGAGGTGTTGCAGTCGATCGACGAACTGGTTCCATGCGCCCCCGACCGCATCGGGTGACGTCTCGCCGGTGTACTCGAACAACTGCACACCGAGCACCGAGTTGACGCGCAACGCGGCGAGGATCAACAGGTTGGCGATCACGAACACTGGCGTGCTGATCACCAGCAGCGACAACACCGTCGTGACACGGTCGGATAATCGGTACTGCCGGATCGCGCCCCACGCGCCCACTACGACGCCGATGACCGTGCCCGCGACCGATCCGATCACAAGAAGTCGCAGGCTCACGCCGATGCGGCGCCAGAGTTCGTCGGAAACGGGCTGTCCGCCGATGGTGGTGCCGAAGTCGCCGTGCATGACACCGGCCACCCAGTGGCCGTAGCGCAGCGGGATCGGCCTGTCGAGACCGAGGTCGTGCGCCTTGGCATCGATCACGGCCTGCGGCGGTCGCGGGTTGCGCTGCAGCAGGCTGTCAAGCGGGCGGAACGTCAGCGAAGCCAAGGAGAACGTCAGGAACGAGGCGACCGCAAGCAGCACCAGGTAGTTCAGCACCCGCCGAGCGAGGAAACGCGTCATCGCCTGCGTCCCATGGCTGACTGCATGACGGACAGGGTAAGAGATGGTCCTCCCGGCGGGCCGTTTTCGCAGTTCGGGCGCGGCTGGCCGAGCCGCCGCGCTGCGCAAACTGATTTCCCTTTCAAAGAGTCCTCTCACTTCCCGCACCTCATTTGCTGAGGTGAGGCGGCCTCGTCCGTGGCGCCCAGACTGCAAATATCCGCCCGACCTGCGCCGATGTTTCACGAGCTCGTGCTGCGGCTACCCGAACGGTGGAACTGTTCGAGCCCAGAGACCGAGGGAGTGGTCAGAGGTGAATTCGAGGCAGCTCAAACTGGCAGCGGCCGGCGTTGGCGCCGGCGCATTGGTTTCGATGGGTGCCCTCTCCGTGGTGTTCAGCGGCGCACCAGGAAGCATCAGCGAGGGTCCGGAAATCACGCTCGGCGAAACAACGACGTCGACGACGGCCCCGAGCGAACCTGAAACGTCCGTTGCCACCCCCGAGGTGACGGCGTCGACGCCTGAGGGCTTCGGCAACGGCGGCGGTTAACCGGCTACTTCCGGTGCGGACCGGGCCCAGGAGGACCCGGCACGCCCTGCGGTGGAGTGCCGATGTTCGTGACCGTAAGCGTCGGTCCCGTGCGGGTTGCCCGGACGGCCACTTGGTCGCCGACCGCGAACGGCGCGCCGGCATTGCCCGCGGCTCTCGGGATGGCATAGGTCTGGTTGAAGCCGTCTTCGCTGCGCACAGAGATCGACGTCGCAGACATCGCCGTGACCACGCCCGTCTGCGTCACGACCGTGGTGTAGGCGCCAGGACCGGCGGCCTCGACGAACTCGCCATGAAGCGACGGCGGATCCATCTCGTGTCCTCCGCCGACGAAGCCATGCTGACCGGGCGGTCCACCCGCCTGAAAAGCCTGGTGAGGCCGCCCGAGCGACGGCGGACCGCCTGCGGTGGCGGCGTAGATCGCGGCACCGCCGACGGTCGCGACGGCGATGGCGACGGCGACGGCTGCCGCGCTCTCACGCCATCCCCAGCGGCGGGATACCTGCTCGGCGCTCATGCGACCACCGTGGCGCCGCCGCATGGGAATCTGCTGTGCGCCGGTTGAGCATTGGCTATGTCTGTGCGTCTTCACAGCTGACACATAGACAGGGCACAGTCGTGACATATGGCCGCCACCAATAATGGGCGGGTGTCCAGTCCAAGCGCTTTCACGGCCAACGAGAACGAACCCGGACGCGTTGTGATGAGACGAGCCGATGGCGATCCCATCCACGTGCTGGTCGTCGACGACGAGCCCGTGCTTGCCGAACTGGTATCGATGGCGTTGCGCTACGAGGGTTGGGAAATCGCCACGGCGGGAGATGGCGCGTCGGCCATTGCATCCGCCAAGGAAACCCCGCCCGATGTGGTGGTGCTCGACGTGATGCTGCCCGATATGAGCGGGCTGGACGTGCTGCACAAATTGCGCGAACAGATCCCCGGGCTGCCGCTCCTCCTGCTGACCGCCAAGGATTCCGTCGAGGACCGCATCGCCGGTCTGACGGCAGGCGGCGACGACTACGTCACCAAGCCCTTCAGCCTCGAGGAAGTGGTGCTGCGACTGCGTGCGCTGTTGCGACGCACCGGCGTGACCAGTGAAACGGGCGGCGCCAAGATCATCGTCGGCGATCTGGTGCTCGACGAGGACAGTCACGAAGTCACCCGCGGTGGTGAGATCATTTCCTTGACCGCGACGGAGTTCGAGTTGCTTCGGTTCATGATGCGCAACTCCAAACGCGTGCTCAGCAAGGCGCAGATCCTCGACCGGGTGTGGAGCTATGACTTCGGAGGGCGGTCCAACATCGTCGAGTTGTATGTGTCCTACTTGCGCAAGAAGATCGACAACGGGCGCGAGCCGATGATCCACACCCTGCGCGGCGCAGGATATGTCCTCAAGCCCCCGCGCTGACGCAATCCGTGGCCGGTTCCGCTCGCCCCGGAGTTGGTCGCTGCGGGCCCGGTTGCTTGCTTCCCAGATTGTTCTGCTTGCGCTGGTGTGCGCGGCGATAGGGGTCGGGACCGAGCTTGCGCTGCAACGGTTTTTGATGAACCAGCTGGACGACAGGCTGGCCGAGACGGGCCACCGCTCTGTCGGGCTGTTCGAATTCGGGCCGCCTCCTCCGCGGCCGGACATGGGGCCGATGCCCGACTTCCGCAGGCGCGTGATCATTCGCGACGACTTCGGACCCGGCCCCGCCTTCCTCAACGCGCCGGGCCAGGCCGCGCGAACGGTCGGCGCTGTCGTCCACCGGGACACGGCCGTTGAGGCCGGCATCATCGCCGCCGACGGCTCGCAAAGCGGAATCAGCGCCACCGCAGCGCAACAACTCGCAAGCGTCACGCCCAACGACAAACCGATCACGATGAAGCTCGATGGGCTGGGTCGCTACCGCGTCGTTGCGATGCACGCGAGGGGGACCCACGAGACGATCGTCACCGGCCTGCCAACCTCGGACGTCGACGACACGCTGCTGTCGGTGCTCGTGTTCTTCGCTGTGGTGGGCGCGGTCGCTTTGATCGGCGGCACCAGCGTCGGCATCCTGATCATCCGCCGCCAACTCGCGCCGCTGTCAAGGGCTTCCGAAGCCGCCCGCCAGGTGGCCGACCTCGAACTCGACCGTGGTGAGGTGCGGTTGCCGACGCCGATCGTCAAGGTCGACCCGGCCAGCGCCGACACCGAGATCGGCCAACTGGGCTCGGCACTCAATCGAATGCTCGACCGCATCGCGGGCGCGCTGTCGGCCCGGCACGCCAGTGAGACACGTGTCCGGCAGTTCGTCGCCGACGCCAGCCACGAGTTGCGCACGCCGCTGGCCGCGATCCGCGGCTATACCGAACTGGCGCAACGCAAACGAGACCAGCTGCCCGACGACGTCGCCCATGCGATGAGTCGTGTCGAGTCCGAGACCGAACGGATGACGCAACTCGTCGAGGACATGCTGTTGCTGGCGCGGTTGGACACCGGGCGGCCGTTGGAGCGCGAGCAGGTCGACTTGTCGCGGCTCGTCGTCGACGCTGTCAGCGACGCCCACATCGCGGGGCCCGATCACCAGTGGTCGCTGGATCTGCCCGACGAGCCCGTCGTCGTCAGTGGCGAAGAAGCGCGGCTGCATCAGGTGTTGGCGAACCTGCTGGCCAACGCGAGGACCCACACGCCGCCGGGCACCTCGGTCACCACCTCGCTCGCTGTGGATGAAACCGGCGCCGCGGTGTTGACGGTCAGCGACGACGGCCCAGGGATACCGGCATGGCTGCAACCCGAGGTCTTCGAGCGGTTCGCCCGCGGCGACTCGTCGCGCTCGCGGCGCGGCGGCAGCACCGGGTTGGGCCTGGCCATCGTCGCGGCCGTCGTCAGGGCCCACGGGGGCACCATCGGAGTGCACAGCGTGCCGGGCAAGACCGAATTCATCGTGACGTTTCCCGGCAATTCACAGCCGCGTCACAGCCCGGCCAAAACCGGCGCCTAGCGGACTCACCGAAACTCTTGTGGTGACGACCCTAGTTCTCGACGCCGAGCAGACGCAGGAACGTGTCGGAACCACCTCGACAACACGTTTCCGCGTCTGCTCGCGGGTGAAACTGGGGCTGTTGCTTGCGGCGACGGCCTTGCTGTACCTGTGGAATCTCTCCGCGAGCGGATGGGCCAACGCCTTCTACTCGGCCGCCGTGCAGGCGGGTGCCAGCGATTGGACAGCCATGCTGTTCGGGTCGAGCGACGCCGCCAACGCCATCACCGTCGACAAGACCCCCGCGGCGCTATGGGTCATGGACATCTCGGTGCGAGTGTTCGGCCTGCACCCGTGGAGCATCCTGGTGCCTCAGGCGCTCGAAGGCGTCGCGGCCGTAGCGGTGTTGTACGCCGCCGTGCGTCGAGTCGGCGGCGAAGCCGCGGCGCTGTTGGCCGGCGCGGTGCTGGCGTGTGCGCCGGTCGCCGCGTTGATCTTCCGGTTCAACAACCCCGACGCCCTGCTCGTCCTGCTTCTCACCTGCGCGGCCTACTGCGTGCTGCGGGCATGCGAAAAGGACAGCGGCCGTTGGTGGTTGATCGCGGCGGGGGTGTTCGTCGGGTTCGGATTCCTCGCCAAGATGCTGCAGGCCTTCCTGGTGCTGCCCGGCTTCGCGGTCGCGTATCTGGTGGCCGGTCACCACGCGGCGCGACGCCGGATCGCCGATCTGCTATCCGCGGCCGCCGCCGTCATCGTGTCCGGCGGTTGGTATCTGGTGCTGGTCGAACTGTGGCCGGCCTCCTCCCGGCCCTACATCGGCGGCTCGCAGCATGACAGCATCGTCGAATTGGCGCTCGGCTACAACGGTTTGGGCCGACTGACCGGCGACGAACCCGGCGGCTTGGGCAATATGAACTTCGACGCAGGCTGGGGCAGGTTGTTCGGCCACCAGATGGGGCTGACCATCGCATGGCTGCTACCCGCCGCGGTGATCAGCCTCGTCGTCGGCCTGGCGATCACCAGGCGGGCACCGCGGACCGATCCGACACGCGCGGCGTTGATCCTGTGGGGCGGTTGGTTGGTCGTCACCGCGGTGGTGTTCAGCTTCGCCAACGGCATACTGCATCCCTATTACACCGTTGCGCTCGCGCCTGCGGTCGCAGCGCTGGTCGGGATCGGGGCAACACTGTTGTGGTGCAACCGATCTGACATCAGGGCGGCGGTGGCGCTGTCCGGCACGGTGCTGGTCACCACTATTCTCGCGGCAGTGCTGCTGTCCAGGAACGCCGACTGGACGCCGTGGCTACGGGCCGCGGTGGCGGTCGGGGGAGTGGGCGCGGCGGCGCTGCTGCTGGTCGCCGGGCGACTGCCCCCGCCCGTGGTACGGACGGCGGCGGCGTTGGCCATTGCGGCGTGTCTGGCCGGGCCCGCCGCGTACTCCGTTGCGACGGCGGCGGCCCCGCACAGCGGGGCGATCCCATCGGTCGGTCCCGCACGGCATGGCTTCGGCGGGTTCACAGGGCCGGGAGGTCTGCTCGACTCGCCGACGCCGGGGCCCGCGTTGGCGGCGACGCTGTCCGCCGACGCTCGGAACTACACCTGGGTCGCGGCGGCCGTCGGGTCCAACAATGCGGCGGGTTACCAATTGGCAACCGGTGCACCGGTGATGGCGATCGGCGGCTTCAACGGCACCGATCCGTCGCCGACGCTGCAGCAGTTCCAGCGCTACGTCGCCGCCAGGCAGATCCACTTTTTCGTCCGCGGCACATTGACGCTCGGGCATTGGGGCCTCGGGACGGGCAGCACCGTGTCCTCCGACATCGCGGAATGGGTGGAACGCCACTTTGCGGTGCAGGCCGTCGACAAGGTGCTGATCTACGACCTCACCCAGCCGAAGCCGAATTCATAGCTTGCGCATAGCTTCGACCAACGAGGCACACACGCTGTTACCCAACCATGGTTGTCATGACAGACATCGCCCTCGAACCCGACACCGGCCTGGCGCACCGCATCCACTTCGAACCGCGACCGAACGCCGCCATCGCGGCCCGGGCCGCGGGCGTCCCCGTGCTCGACGTCGTGGTGCCGGTGTACAACGAACAAACCGCCCTCGCCGATTCGGTCCACCGCCTGCACCGCTACCTGGCAGAGAACTTTCCGTTCGAGTCGCGCATCACCATCGCCGACAACGCCAGCGTCGACGACACGCCCAGGATCGCCGCGGAACTCGCGGCGGAACTGACCGACGTGCGGGTGGTCCGGTTGGAGCAGAAGGGCCGCGGACGCGCCCTGCACGCGGTGTGGTCCGCGTCGGATGCGCCGGTGCTGGCCTACATGGACGTCGACTTGTCCACCGACTTGGCCGCGCTCGCCCCGCTCGTCGCGCCGCTCGTCTCCGGGCACTCCGACCTGGCAATCGGCACCAGGCTCGGTCGCGGAGCCCGAGTCGTGCGCGGCCCGAAGCGGGAGATCATCTCGCGCTGCTACAACCTGATCCTGAAGTCGACGCTGGCCGCACGCTTCTCGGACGCGCAGTGCGGTTTCAAGGCGATCCGTGCCGACGTGGCCGAGCGTCTGCTGCCGCACGTGGCCGACACCGGCTGGTTCTTCGACACCGAGTTGCTGGTGCTTGCCGAGCGCAGCGGCCTGCGGATCCACGAAGTCCCCGTCGACTGGGTGGACGACCCCGACAGCCGGGTGGACATCGTCGCGACCGCGACCGCCGACCTCAAGGGCATCGGGCGGATGCTGCGCGGCTTCGCCGACGGCGCCATCCCGGTGAACAGCATTGCCGCACAACTCGGTTCGTCACGCAATGCGGCCGCTCCCGGTTCCCTGCTGCGTCAGGTGGTTCGGTTCGGCGCCGTCGGGATCGCATCGACCGCGGCCTACGTGGTCTTGTTCATGCTGATGCAGGGCTGGGCGGGCGCCCAGGCTGCCAACCTGGTCGCGTTGCTCCTCACCGCGATCGGCAACACCGCGGCCAACCGGCGCTTCACCTTCGGGGTCGGCGGCGCTGCCAACGCGACGCGCCACCACTTCGAGGGGCTTGTCGTGTTCGGGATCGCGCTCGCGATCACCAGCGGTGCGCTGGCCGGTCTGCACGCCCTGGTCGGGCAGCCACACCATTTGGTCGAACTCTCGGTGTTGGTGCTCGCCAATCTGATGGCCACTGCGGTGCGCTTCGTCCTGTTGCGGGGCTGGGTCTTTCACCCAGGCCGCGCTCGCTGACGTCAACCGACGACAAAAGGAACAATCGATGACTATCACCGCCGACGCGCCGACTCAGACGACGGTGCTCGACGAGCCGGGACGACGCGACCCGCGATGGGTCCGCCCGGCCGTGCTGGCGCTGCTGGTGGCGACCGCCGTGCTGTATCTGTGGGGCCTCGGTTCCTCGGGGTGGGCCAACGACTACTACGCCGCCGCGGCGCAGGCCGGAACGCAGGACTGGAAGGCTTGGCTGTTCGCTTCGCTGGACGCGGGCAACGCGATCACCGTCGACAAGCCACCGGCCGCCCTGTGGGTGATGGGCTTGTTCGGCAGGGTGTTCGGGTTCAGCGCGTTCACCATGCTGCTGCCGCAGGCTCTGATGGGTGTCGGCGCCGTCGGCATGCTGTACGCGACCGTGCGCCGCACCAGCGGGCCAGGCGCGGGCCTGATCGCGGGTGCTGCGCTCGCGATCACACCGGTCGCGGCGCTGATGTTCCGGTTCAACAACCCCGACGCCCTGCTGGTGCTGCTGCTGGTCGCCGCCGCGTACTGCATGGTGCGGGCCATCGAGACGGCGAGCACGCGCTGGATGGCGGTGGTGGGCGTCATCGTCGGGTTCGCGTTCCTGACGAAGATGTTGCAGGCGCTTCTGATCGTGCCGGGGCTGGCGGCGGCATTCCTGGTCGCAGCACCGGTCGGGTTGTGGAAGCGGATCGGCAAGCTGTTGGTGGGTGCGGCCGCGACGGTGCTGTCGGGTGGCCCCTACGTCGCGCTGGTCAGCCTCTGGCCCGCCGGCTCGCGTCCCTACATCGGCGGCTCCACCGACAACAGCCTGTTGCAACTGGCTCTGGGCTACAACGGCATTCAGCGTATTGCCGGCGGTGAAAACGGTCCCGGCGGTGGTGGCGGACCCAGGGGCGCGAACCTGTTCTTCGGCGGTGAAGCCGGCATCGGCCGGCTGTTCGGAGCGTCGATGGGGGCCGAGGCGTCGTGGCTGCTGCCCGCCGCGCTGATCGGACTTGCGGCCGGTCTCTGGGTCACCCGTCGCACGCCTCGCACCGGGACTCTCCGCGCAGCACTGCTGCTGTGGGGCGGGTGGCTGCTGGTGACCGGTGCCGTGTTCAGCTTCATGGACGGGATCGTGCACCCGTACTACACGGTGGCCCTTGCGCCCGCCGTCGCGGCTCTGCTCGGGATCTCTGTCGTCGAACTGTGGCGGGGTAGAGAAGCTTTGTTGCCCCGCATTGTGTTGGGGGTGATGGCCGCGGTCACCGGCATCTGGGCGTTCCTCGTGCTGGACCGCACGCCGGATTGGCTTCCCGCGTTGCGCTGGATCGTGGTGGTGGGAGCTGTCCTCGTCGCGGTGGTCATCGCGCTGTGTGCTCACCGACTGGGCCGTGCGGTGATCGTATTCGGCACCGCTGCAGTGCTTTTCGGCCTGGCTGCGCCGACGGCGTTCGCGATCTACAACGTCAGTCACACCAGTGGCGGCCCAGGCATGATGTCGGGACCCAGCCGCGCCTCGGCGTTCGGCGGCCATGAATTCGGCGGGCCGGGTCGACCTGGTTGGCCAGGTCCTGGCAGGGCCGATGCCGGCAACGCCGCACTCGTGCGGTTACTCCGGGGAGCCGACAACCGTTGGGCGGCAGCCGGTATCGGCTCGATGGGGGTTAGCAGCCTCGAACTCGAATCAGGCGCATCGCTGATGGCGATCGGTGGGTTCAGCGGCAGCGACAACTCACCGACGCTGGCCCAGTTCCAGAGGTATGTCGCCGACCGTCAGGTGCGGTACTTCATCGCCAGCGACCGCCACGGCCCGATGCATGGGAGGCCCGGCCCCGCGCAGGAGATCAGTGAGTGGGTGCGGCAGCACTTCACCCCGATCGACGTGGACGGCACGACCGTCTACGACCTGAACCAGCCCCGTTGAGACGTCGCTAGACACGGAAAGGAATGCACATGTTGATCAAGCGACTGATCGCAGGAACCGTCATCGCGGGCAGCCTCGCAGCGGGGGCGCTCGGGCTTGGCGCCGGCCTCGCAAACGCGGACCCATGGCACGGGCCCGGCCCGGGCTGGGTGCGCCCCGGCCGACCCGACATCAGGTGGCAAGACCGCGCCGCCTACGACCGCGCTGTGCTCGACCACCGGCCGTTCCTGTACGGCGGCCAGTGGGTGAACCCGGTGTTCGACCCCGGCTACCGGGCATGGGGCTTCTGGCTCGGACCGATCTGGATCCCGCTGCTCTGACGCCGCTCCCCGATCAGACGGCCGCCCCGCACCCCCGGCAGGGCGGCCGTCGTCATCTATTCGCGGTGATTCTCACCCGTGGCATGGCGGCGCCGCCTTGCTATGGTCACGCCAGAGGATCGAGGAGATGCCATGTCCGTGACCGACGAGTATCTGAAGAACAACGAGGCATACGCGAGCACCTTCACCGGCCCGCTGCCACTGCCGCCGAGCAAGCATGTGGCGGTGGTGGCGTGTATGGACGCCCGCTTGGATGTCTATCGGATCCTCGGCCTCGGCGACGGTGAGGCGCACGTCATCCGCAATGCCGGCGGTGTGATCACCGACGACGAGATCCGCTCGCTGGCCATCAGTCAGCGGCTGCTCGGCACCAAAGAGATCATCCTGATCCACCACACCGATTGCGGCATGCTGACTTTCACCGATGACGGGTTCAAGCAGCAGATTCAGGATGAGGTCGGCATCAAACCGGAGTGGGCGGCCGAGGCGTTCCAGGACCTCGAGCAGGACGTCCGCCAGTCGCTGCGCCGCATCGAGGCCAGCCCGTTCGTGACCAAGCACGAGTCTCTGCGCGGCTTCATCTTCGACGTCGCAACGGGTCGGCTCAACGAAGTCACGCTCTAGCCGATTTTGTAAGTGGCGATCGCCTTCGCGACCGCCTCACCGGCGGGTGTGACGACGTCGACGTCGCAGTTGACCAACGTCTTGCCGCGGCGCAGCACCCGGCCGATCGCGATCAAGTCGGTCGCCATGGCAGGAGCCAGGAACTGCAGCGAGATCGAGGTGGTCACGCCGCGCAGCGAGTCAGGCACGTCCGCGCCCGCCCACGCGGCGGCCATCACCGCGACATCGGCCAGCGCGGCGATCGCGCCGCCGTGCACCATGTCGGCGACCGTGACGTTGGCCGGATCCCATGGCAACCGCAGGCGCACTTCGTCGGCATCGAGAACGTCGGCGACGATGCCCAGCTTGGCGACGAACGGCGACGACGGGATGAACTGCGCCATGACGTCCGCACCGGTCTGGGACTGGGGCATGAATCCAGTATGTGTGACCGATCAATTACCTTTGACGTAAGCGAACCTGGATTATTCGTCGATCTCAGCAAACTCCCAGCCAAGCAACAGTGAATTCTCAATAGGTAGCCTGTTTTGAATATAGACTCCCGCTATCCAACAGAAGGAATCGCGCGAGGCAGATACCAAGGCGACGCGGCCGTACCAATCCTCCGTGCGCGCGCAGGCGAGGCTGGCTACGCGAAGAAACATTCTGGACACGGCGATGCGATTGTTCCTCGAACACGGCTACGGCAAGGTGACCGTTGCCGACATCGCAGCGGAGGCCTCCGTGGCGTCGCCGACGGTGTACGGCAGCACGGGTGGTAAGGCGGCGATCCTGGCAACGCTCATCGAGGAATCGATGAGTGACCCGGTCGTGGAGGAAACGCTGTCAGCCGTCGGAAGGAGCGAATCTGGTGAGGAAATCCTTCGTATCACCGCCCATGGTGTTCGAGTGGACAATGAGCGGTACCACGACATCGTGCAGGTGATGAAAGAGGCATCCGCGGTGGACGCGGACGCTGCCGAGGTCTTGGCCCGGTCAGACGCCGGATACCGGGAAGCCCTCGGCCAGATCGCCGGGCGGTTGCGCAAACTGAAGGCCTTACGGCGTGAAATGACAGAGGCCCTGGCGATCGACATCTTGTGGTTCTTTCTCGGCCATGAGGCGTGGCACCTCCTTGTGACGGACCGGCAGTGGTCGTGGGACAAGGCCGAACGGTGGCTAAGGAATCAGGCCGCAGTTGCACTGCTCAATCGGGCGTAGTGCGTTACTTGTAGAGGAGAATGTTATGCCGAGCAGCCCCCAACTGCTAAGTGTGGCCAGTCCCGTTGGGACACTAAGTGTTCAGGCCGATGCGGGGCCGGCGGCAGCACGCCAACCCGACACGGGGCTGATTGGTCGGCGTGCGGAGTGCGAAGTCCTGGACCAGCTTCTCGATAGCGTCCGTGCAGGGAAAAGCCGGGTTGTGGTGGTCCACGGTGAACCGGGTGTCGGCAAGACCGCGTTGCTCGACTATGTCGGAGGGCGGGCTGAAGGTTGCCGCGTCATCCGTGCCACAGGCGTCGAGTCGGAGATGGAACTACCTTATGCGGCGCTGCAGCAATTGTGCGGGCCAATTCTAGATCGCCTGGACCGCCTGCAGCTTCCACAGCGTGGCGCGCTGGGAGCCGCACTGGGTGTGACCGAAGGTCGGACTCCTGACCGACTCTTGATCGGCTTGGCGGTCCTGAGCATGTTTTCCGACGTCGCCGAGCTTCAACCACTCGTGTGCATAGTCGATGACCTGCAGTGGATCGACAAGGCATCGGCGCAGATCCTTACGTTTGTTGCCCGTCGGCTGGTCGCCGACTCGGTGGGATTGATCGTGGCGACTCGAGTTCCCAACGCCGACACGCGAACTCTGCCGACGCTCAAGGTGAGTGGTCTCAAGGAAGCGGATGCGCGGGGTCTGCTGGACAGGGCGTTGACCGCGCCAATTGACGAGCGGGTGCGCGAACAGCTGGTGGCTGAGACTCGAGGCAATCCGCTGGCATTGCTGGAACTGCCCCGCGGCCGTACCGTGCAAGAACTGGCTGGCGGATTCGGATTACCTGTGGCCGAAGGGCTTTCGGCGGCGATGGAGGAAAGTTTCCGCCGGGAGTTCGAGGCGTTTCCCGATAACACACGCCAGCTGCTGTTGTTGGCAGCGGCCGAGCCACTCGGTGACCCCGCGTTGCTGTGGCGGGCGGCCGCGCGGTTGAGTATATGCGCAGAGGCTGCCGCACCTGCGGTCGAGGCGGAGTTCACCGAGTTCGGGTCACGCGTCCGATTCCGGCATCCACTCGCCCGTTCGGCGGCCTATCGGTCGGCACCACTTCACGCGAGGCAGCGGGCGCACGGTGCACTGGCCGAAGTGACTGACCACGAGCTGGACCCAGATCGGCGCGCCTGGCACCGCGCCCACGCGGCCGCAGGTCCCGACGACGATGTCGCCGACGAATTGGACCGCTCCGCCGGACGAGCACGAGCCCGTGGCGGACTGGCGGCCGGCGCGGCATTCCACGAGAGGGCAACCATGCTGACTCTCGATCCCGCGCAACGCACCAAGCGCGCTTTGGCCGCCGCATCAGCCAAAGTTGAAGCAGGCGCCTTTGATTCGGCGCTGGAACTGCTTGCCATGGCCGAAAGCGGACAGCTCGATGATCTCCAGTTTGCGCACGCCGATCTCATTCGGGCCCGCCTTGCGTTCGTCACCGGCCGAGGTCGTGATGCGCCGGCGCTGCTGGTGAAGGCAGCCAAGCGGCTCGAGCCGATCGACGCAGAGCTCGCCCGCACAACGTACCTGGAGGCGGTGTCGGCAGCGGTGTTCGCGGGGCGATTGGCCGCAGGCTGCGGAGCGAAAGATGTCGCAGAAGCCGCGGAGGCGTCGCCCCAATCGAGGTCCGTATGTGTTGCGGACTTACTCCTGGACGGTTTCGCAGCCCATTTCAAGGATGGATACGCGGCTTCGTTGCCGATATTGCGGCGTGCGGTGGACATGGCGCGGCGTGAATCGCCGTCATTTGAACAGCTGCGCTGGCTGTGGCTGGCCAGTATCGCCGCGCTGCACGCGTGGGACGACGACGGCTGGGACGTGCTTTCCGCACGCCATGTTGAGCTTGCCCGTGATACCGGCGCCCTCAGCGAACTACCGCTCGCGTTGAGCACGCGTGCGGTAATGCTGCTGTATGCAGGCGAATTGGCGGAAACCGCATCACTGGTCCATGAGGTTCACACTGTGAAAGAGGCCACGGGCGACGGCCTCGCTCCCTATGGAGCGCTCATCCTGGAGGCATGCCGCGGTAATCGGCAGGCGGTCGAGTCGTTGATTCGCACCACCGCCAAGGATGTGACGCACCGCGGTGAAGGCGTCGGACTCACTGTCTGCGAGCACGCCGCGGCGATCGTCAACAACGGTGTAGGGGACTATCGATCCGCGATTGCCGCAGCCCGCAACGCGGCCGAACATTCGGCGGAGCTGGGCGTGTCGGCATGGGCGGTGGTCGAGCTCATCGAGGCCGCGGCGCGCAGCGGATCGACGGCCCTTGCGAAGCAATCGCTGTCCAGGCTCACCGAAATGGCAGAAGCCAGTGCTACAGACTGGGCGTTGGGCGTCGAAGCTCGATCGCGTGCACTGCTCAGCGAGGGAGCGGAAGCGGAAAGCCTGTACCGCGATGCGATCGAGCGGCTCGGTCGGACGCGCATGCGTGCAGAACTTGCCCGCGCACATCTTCTCTACGGTGAATGGCTGCGGCGCAAGCGGCGCCGAACCGAAGCGCGGACACAACTACGCGTTGCGCACGGCATGTTCGACGCGATGGGAATGCAGGCATTCGCCGAACGGGCCGGGCGCGAGCTTCACGCGACGGGCGAGACAGCCCATAAGCGCAGCGCGGCGAACGGTAGTGACCAATTGACGCCGCAGGAGGCACAGATCGCCCGGTTGGCGCGCGACGGATTGTCGAACCCCGAAATCGGTGCGCGGCTTTTCATCAGCACACGAACTGTGCAGTATCACCTTCGCAAGGTCTTCGCCAAGCTCGGCATCAACACCCGCCACCAGCTCTACCACGTGCTTTCTAGCGAGCCTACCCCGCAGCTTGCGTAATACCTTCGTTCACAACGCATCTCGTGTCAGGGCAGTCTCATCCGGGCTGGGCCACAGCGGCTGCGGCACCTCGACACCGAACGGCCCGCCCCACCGGTTGCGCGATGAGACTTCATGTACGGGACGCCGGTTGGCGGCGACACCCCACCCGCCCAGCGGGTAGCCGAAAGCCAGCATGGCGGACATCGTCCAGCCCTGCTCCACGGGCACCCCTAGCGACTCGTTGACCTCATCCCGGAAGTACCGCAGGAGTGTGGTCATCGCGCCGCCGACACCTTCGGCACGGGCAGCCAGCAGGGCGCTCCAGATCGCCGGAAATATATTGGCGCCGCCGTGGTCGTCGATGGCGAACACGAAGAGCAGCAACGGGATCTCTTGGAAATGAATGGCGAGGTAGTCGCCTGACCGAATGATCAGGCGCATCGTATCGTCGTGCGCGGCGCGATGTCTGCTCGGCGCCGGCGAGGCCATGGCTCCGGACCTGAACTCTTCTCTTTCGAGACCGCTGGCGCGCCGATAGAGGTCGCCGAATCTACGTTTCAGTTCGGGATCGTCGACCGCCAGAAAGTGCCAGCGCTGCGTGTTGCCCCCGTTCGGAGCGCGTATCGCAGCATCGAGAATGCGCGCTTGCGTGCCGAGCGGAATCGAATCCGGCCGCATCCGCCGCATCATCCTGGTGGTGTAGAGCGCTTCATACACGTCCATGAATCATCTCCTCAGGTGAGCCGATTGGATCCGTGTTCAGGATCTTGGAAGCGCTGAAGTAATCGGGCTGGGCGCTGTCGAACACCACGACCGAGACGTCTCGCTCGTGCGACTCCAGGTAACGGATCAGTGAGACCGTGTCCCGCACCAGTTCGGGCCCGATCAAGTTGAGAGGCGGTGCCTCGAGGTTTGCGCGCAGGACCCGATCCTCGATGACGGCCTTCATCGCGGCGTAGGTCGGAGCTTCGTCCATATTCTGGCTCTCCTGGGTTGGCTGTAAGAGGCTCTGTGGGGTACAAGGCTCGAGGTGGGAGAAACGATGGCAGGCCCTGGCCCTGACCCATGAGGAAAGCGTGCGGCCCCGAATCGGGGCTGCATCCATCGCGTCTATAACAATGGAGGCGCATCTATCCAAGGAGACTTACCGATGCCCAGGCCGGACAAGCTACTGACTTTGCTTCGGTTGGCAACACTGGCCGTGCTGGCCACTGTGCTCGCAAGCTGCGGGTCAGCCGCTCCGCCGACGACGATGCAGCAGGCGGGCGGTTTGCCGTCGATCGCGCAGCGCGGCACGGTCCGCGTCTGCAGCACCGGCGACTACCGCCCGTTCACTTATCGTGATCCGCAAGGTAATTGGAGCGGGCTCGATATCGAGATGGCCCAGGACATGGCCGCACGGCTCGGGGTCCGGTTGGAGGTCGTGCCGACCACGTGGGCCAACCTGATCAACGACCTGAACGGCAAGTGTGATGCCGCGATGGGAGGCATCAGCATCACACTCAACCGCGCCAAGCAGGCCCTCTACAGCGCGCCTTACCTGCGTGACGGAAAAGCGGCAATCATCCGGTGCGCTGACGCCTCGAAGTTCCAGACGTTGGACGACATCGACCGCCCGGATGTCCGCGTGGTGGTCAACCCGGGCGGCACCAATGCCGAGTTCGACAAGGAGCACCTACACAAGGCTGCGGTCGCGACGTATCCGGACAACAACACGATCTTCGACCAACTGACCAACAACGCTGCTGATGTCATGATCACCGATGCCAGCGAAATCCGCTGGCAAGCAAATCAGAACCCGCAGCTCTGTGGCGTCAGCCTGGATCATCCGTTCACATTCGAGCAGAAGGGCTATCTCGTTCCACAACCCGCGACGGATGTGCAGCAGTGGATGGATCAGTGGCTCAACATCGCGCAGAACGACGGGACGTATGCGGCGCTGAGTCGCAAGTATCTGGGCTCGGTCATCGGGCCGTGACGGCGACGACGACCGATTCCAGCTGTGCCACAATCTGATCCAGCGGTTCGGTGCTGCGTTGAGCGCGACAGATGCCGACGCTGCCCTCGACTGCGGCCACGATCAGGACGGCAACGCCGTGGGCGTCCGCTTCGGTTGCACCGTTCTCACGAAGTGACTGCGCCAGCACCGACGTCCAATTGCCGAACGCGGTCGCGGCCGCCTCACGCGGCGCCGTTCCGTCTTCCGGTAGGTCCCTCGATGGAAGCCGCCAATACCGGACAGCCGACGCGAAAGTCCTGTCCACCACGATTTTCCGCCACACTCTCAGAGAAGCCCGGAGCCCGGCCAGCGGACCTGCCTGCAACTGCTTGACCAACGCGCGGGTGGTCAGGTCGTCTGCCCACCGCACCGCTTCGGCGGCCAGTTGGTACTTGCCGCCCGGGGAAGTAGTGGTACGCGGAGCCGAGCGGTGCCTGTGCGTGCTTGGCCAACTCACGGACGCTGGTGGCGTTGAGTCCGCGGGCGACGCATCATGTCGGCCGCGCCTGCGACCAGGCGCTGCCGTGACTCCGGGGTGTTCTCGGGCACCACCGCTCCTCCAGGCTATGACGATCGCTATAGCCTACGGTACCGCGTTTATGACAATCGTTATACGAGGTTGTCATGCCGATGATCCAGCTCACGCCGGTGCACCGCCGTTCGTCGCGGGCAATGCAGGTGGGCATGCGCGTCGGGCTGGTCGATCCGATCGTCGCGAGCGTGTGCGGGCCGATTCCGTTTCAGGGGCCGTACGCGATCGGCCACGAATGTGTCGCCGAGGTGCTCGAGACCGGCCCGTCGGTCAGTGGGCTTCAGCGCGGCGACCTCGTGATCGTGCCGTGGGCGGTCTCGTGCGGCAGCTGCAGTGAATGCGAACGCGGACTCACCGCGAAATGCGCCACCACCCGCGTTCGCCGACCACATGTTGGTGCGGCTGCCCGAGGAGGTGGATCCGCTGCGGGTCGCGGCCGCGAGCGACAATCTCGCCGACGCGTGGCGATGTGGCGCCCGTGCTGCGTGAGCGGCCCGGCGGCCGGGTGCTGATCCTCGGCGGCGCGGCTCAGAGCATCGGCCTTTATGCGGCAGGCCTCACGGTACGTCACGGCGCCGAGACCGTCGATTACGTCGACGACCGACCGGAGCGGCTCGTGACCGCCGAGAAGTTCGGCGCCAGTGTGCATGAGCTCAAGAAGGGCAAGCGCACCTCTGCCGACATACCGCGCCACGACTACGACGTCGCAGTGGAGGGCAGGGCCACCGCTGCCGGTGTGGACGTCGCGCTGCGTTCACTGGCTCCCGGCGGCGTCTGCCAACCGGTCGGCTTCTACCTGCCGCCCGGAACGAAGGTGCCGCTGATGCACATGTACTTCAACGACGCCACGCTGAAATTCAGCGTCTCCAGCGTGCGACGGGTGCTACCTGAGCCGCTGGATTTTGTTGCTGCCGAGGACTTCCCGGCCGAACTCGTCACCACTCTCACTGCTGACTGGGATGAGGCGCCAGAGGCCTACAAGGCGCACACCACCAAGCTGGTCCTGCACCGCGCGCGGTCACTTGAGCACGTGAAGCAGCCGGGCGTTGCTCCGGTACCGGCAACGTGAAATCTTGGCCGGCCTACTGCGTGGCGCGCGGTTTTGACCGATGCTGGGCACATGCCTAGCGACGGGTCCGGCGAAAAGTCACGGGCCGACTCGGTGTTGATCGGTCGGCGCGCGGAGTGCGTTGCGCTGGACCAGCTACTGGATGGTGTGCGTGCGGGCGCAAGCCAGGTGATGGTGGTCCACGGTGAGCCGGGCGCCGGCAAGACGGCGCTGCTGGAGTATGTCGATGGGCGGGCTGCCGGCTGCCGTGTCATCCGCGCCGGCGGCGTCGAGTCGGAGATGGAACTCGCCTACGCGGGGCTGCATCAATTGTGTGCGCCGATGCTCGATCTTCTGGACGGTCTGCCGACACCGCAGCGTAATGCGGTGCGCACGGCGTTCGGCCTGAGTTCTGGGCCTGCGCCGGATCGGTTGTTGGTCGGGTTGACAGTGCTGAGTATGTACTCCGATGCCGCAGACGAGCAGCCCTTGATGTGCGTGATCGACGATCTTCAGTGGCTCGACGTTGCTTCGGCGCAGATTCTCACGTTTGTCGCCCGCCGAGTGGTCGCTGAGCCAGTCGCCTTGATCCTGGCGACGCGGGTTCTGAGCGCTGATCTGAGAACGCTTCCGGCAATCGAGGTCAAGGGTCTCAAGGAGGCGGACGCGGGAGAATTGCTGGACGCGGCGCTGACAATACCGCTCGATGAGCGGGTACGAAATCAGCTGGTCGCCGAGGCGCGGGGTAACCCGCTGGCATTGCTGGAGTTGCCCCGAAATCTCACGGGCCAAGAACTGGCGGGCGGGTTCGGATTGCCTGGGGCGGCACAGCTTTCAGCCGCAGTGGACGAAAGTTTCCGCCGAGGCGTGGAGGTCTTGCCGACGACACCCGGCAGTTGCTACTGCTGGCGGCGGCCGAGCCAGTCGGTGATCCGGTTCTGCTGTGGCGAGCGGCAGCGGGCCCCGACATCGGTACCGCGGCGGCGACACCGGCGATCGAGCCCGGCACGGCGGAGTTCGGAACGCGGGTGCGCTTCCGGCACCCGCTGGCCCGCGCGGCGGCGTACCGCTCGGCGCCGCGTCAAGCCAGGCAACAGGTGCACGCCGCGTTGGCCGAGGTAACCGACCCCCAACTTGACCCGACCGGCGGGCATGGCACCGCGCACACGCCGCGTCAGGACCGGACGACGACGTTGCCGCCGAGTTGGAGCGTTCGGCTGGGCGCGGGCGCGCGGCGACCTCGGCCCCGCTGCCCGCCAATGTCCCACGCGCCGCCGATCTTCTGCTGGACGGGTTCGTGGCGAACTTCGTCGAGAGCTACGCGACGGGGGTGCCTGATCTTCGGGTGGCGTTGGGGGTCTTCGGTACCGGGATGTCGGTGGAGACGAGCTGCGCGCCATGTTGCTGATGTTCGTCGGCGATCTGGCCACCGCGGGCGCCCTGATCGACGAACAGCATGCGGTTACAGAGGCTACGGGAAGCAATCTCGCGCCGTATGCCGCGATGCGACTCGGTGCGCTACGTGGCCAGCAATTTGAGACAGAATCTGTTGTCGCGCAGACGAGTTCCGAGGCGCCCGGCCGAGGTGAAGGGATATCGATCGCATGCGCCGAATGGACCCGAGCCATCCTTCACAACGGGTTGGGCAACTGCGAACAAGCGATGGCGGCCGCGGAAGCGGCGTTGTACCACCAGGAGTATCCGGATCTGCGGTACTTCGGTGTGGCGAACTGGGCGGCGGCCGAGTTCATCGAGACGGCCGCGCTCAGCGGGATGCGTGAAAGGGCGACTGAAGCGACTCAGTGGATCACGGAGATAACGGCGGCCAGCGGTACTTCGAGCGCAGCAGTGTTCGCACCGAACTCGCGCGTACTCGCTTGCTGTACGGGGAGTGGTTGCGGCGAGAGGGTCGGCGTGCGGTTGCGCGGACCCAGTTGCGAACCGCGCACCAGATGTTCGATGCAATGGGGTTGCACGGGTTCGCCGAACGGGCGAGACGTGAACTGGCGGCCGCAGGCGAGATCACTCGCAGGCGCACCTTCACGGCACGCGGCGACCGCCAACTGACACCGCAGGAAACTCAGGTCGCGCGGCTGGCGAGTGAGGGCCTTACGAACCCGGAAATCGGCGCGCGACTGTTCATCAGCGCGCGAACCGCTCAATATCAACTCCGGAAGGTGTTCGCCAAACTGGGCATCAGTTCGCGCAACCAGTTGCGCAGCGTCCTTTCCGATGAAGCTTGACCGCAGCTGCCACGGCACCGTGAGTTCGCTGAATTGTCTTACGCGCCATTGCGCTAGCCATCGCGACTAGCCAGTTGGCGGATGCGACCGGGGCTCACTCCGCGTGAGTCTGTTCCTGCGAGTGACCGCCAATGACGGTGGGCACCGACCGGCACGACGGCTGATCTGACCGGCCCGACCACCCTGAAGTAAAGGAGATCCCTCGTGAGCACCGACCTGGTCGACACCGTTGCCGGCATCACCGTTCCAGACACCGCACTGGTACGAGACGTCAACGAACTCATCCGTGATGCGGAACAAGACCTGCTGTTCAACCATTCCCGACGGGTCTTCTTCTTCGGCGCGTTGCAAGGGCAACGCCGCGGGCTTCGCCCCGATCTCGAATTGCTTTATGTGGGCGCGATGTTTCACGACCTCGGTTTGACACCCGGGTTCCGTGCCTCAGATCTGCGCTTCGAAGTCGACGGTGCCAACGCGGCGCAAGACTTCCTGCTTCAATACGGCGTTAATGAGGCGGCGGCTCGCACCGTTTGGCTGAGCATCGCATTACACACCACCCCGGGGGTGCCAGAGTTCCTCGATCCCGAAATCGCGTTGGTCACAGCAGGTGTCGAAACCGACGTGCTGGGAATCGGGCGGGACGACCTTCCTCGCGAGACGCTGGACTCGGTCACCACCGCACACCCCCGCCCCGACTTCAAGAACTGCATTCTCGCCGCCTTCACCGAAGGCATGAAGCATCGTCCGCACTCCACTTTCGGCACCATGAACGCCGATGTGCTTGAACATTTCGACACGTCCTTCGTACGTGAGGATTTCGTCGAGATCATCCTCCATAGCAGCTGGCCTGAGTAACCGAGAAGGCACGCCATGTCTACGGAGATACAGACGCAACCTCCCGCCCTGACCGGAAAGGCAGCACTTGATGCGGAGACCCTGAGGCAGAACCTGCGGATGATCCTTGCTCTGCTTTTCGACTTGCGCCTCGTGGGGAGCCAAGCCTGCGGTCACCTCAGCGCGTTGAATGGTCTGCCGGCGTTGCAGTTGCAACTCGACGGCATCGTTCAGACTGCTTGCGAGGCAACCGAAACCCTTTCGGAGCGTCTGCGTGTGCTGGACGCCGCGGCTAAACCCTGCTCACCTGACGCAGCACCAACACCGGTTCTTGCTTCGCCGCCTGGGGAACGGAGCACCGCGGCGATGCTGGACAGGATCGCCAATCGCATCCTCACAGTGGCGAACATCATCGGCAGCGTCCATGACCGTCTCGATACCGCGGATGCGTCGACCGCCGATGTGTTGCGTGCCATCAAGGACGTCTTCCAAGAGCAGGCATTGGCGCTCACAACCCGAGAACTCGCGACATCGAAAGAAGGAGCATGCCAATGAACAACGGTGACACCTACCCGACGACGAATGATGCCGGTATCCCGGTGGCCAGTGATGTTCATTCGCTGACCGTTGGTCCTGATGGGCCGGTTGTGTTGCAGGATTACTATTTGATCGCGCAGATGGCCAACTTCAATCGGGAGCGTATCCCGGAGCGCCAGCCGCATGCCAAGGGGTCGGGTGCGTTCGGTTATTTCGAGGTGACCCATGATGTCAGTGCGTTCACCCGCGCGGCAGTGTTTCAGCCGGGTATGAGAACTGAGACGCTGATTCGGTTTTCGACGGTGGCGGGGGAGCGGGGCAGCCCAGACACCTGGCGTGATCCGCGGGGTTTTGCGCTGCGGTTCTACAGAGCGGAGGGCAATCTCGACATTGTCGGTAACAACACCCCGGTGTTCTTCATCCGCGACGGGTTGAAGTTCCAGCAACATTTCATCCGCTCCCAGAAGCGGCGCGCGGACAACAACCTACGCGATCACGATATGCAGTGGGACTTCTGGACACTGACCCCGGAGTCCGCGGGATCCCCAGCACGTGGCGGCATATGAACGGCTACGGCAGCCACACCTACAGCTGGATCAACGCCGATGGCCAGATCTGGTGGGTGAAGTACCACTTCATCTCCGAGCAGGGCGTGCAAAACCTGACCCAGGTGATGAACGACGCCGAACGCCACCGGCTGGTGGCCAACGTCTCCGGCCACCTACGCAACGGAGTATCCGAAAGGTCCTTCAGCGCGAGCTCGAGTATTGGAAGAAGATCGACAAAGGAGTCGGCGATGAGATCGAGAACGAAGTGCGAGCGGTCCATGATGGCTGACACGGAGGCCGCCCTTGTCGCGCGCTTCGAGCGTGACGCAATACCGCTGCTGAAGCGGATGTCCGGTGGGGCGATGCGTCTGACGCGCAACGAACAGGAGTCCGAAGATCTGCTCCAGGAGACGATGTTGCACGCCTACACCGGTTTTCATTTGTTTCGCGAAGGCTCGAACCTGAATGCATGGCTGTACCGGATCATGCGCAACAGCTGGATCAACCAGTACCGCAAGAGGGTACGCCAGCCCGTCGCAGTGCCGATCGACGATATGGCCGATCGGCTCTTGGTCAGCAGTGTGTCGCGAGCGCCGAGCGCAGTGCGCTCGGCCGAAAACGTTGCGCTGGACATGCTGCCGGACCCGGAATTGCGGGATGCATTTCTTGCGCTTCGTGAGGAATCCCGGATGGCTGTGTACTACGCCGACGTAGAAAGACTGGCGTACAAGGAGATCGCACACATCATGGGCACCTCAATCGGCACCGTGATGTCGCGGTTGCACCGGGGCCGCCGACGGTTGCGCGCTGCGCTCGTCGACGGCGACACAGCTACGTTGAAAGGAGAAAGACGATGCGCTTCGTGATCGCGATGACCGGAGCCACGGGAGCTTCGCTGGGCATCCGGCTTCTGGAGGCCCTTGGACAACTCGGGGTCGAGACTCACCTGATACTCAGCGACTGGGCACGAGCGACGATCAAGCTCGAGACCGACCTCAGCGTCGAGGAGGTCCGGGCGCTGGCCACACACTCCTACAGTGCGCGTGATCTCGCCGCGGCCATCTCCAGCGGCTCGTTTCGCACCGATGGGATGGTCGTGTGCCCGTGCAGCATGAAGACGTTGAGCGCTATCCGGATCGGCTACAGCGACAACCTGATCACGCGCGCTGCGGACGTGACGCTCAAGGAACGGCGGAGGCTCGTCCTGGTCACTCGAGAGGCTCCGTTGAGCGAGATCCACCTGGAGAACATGCACTACCTGGCGCGCGCCGGTGCGGTGATCTTTCCGCCGACCGTGGCCTATTACGCCCGGCCTACGTCGGTCGACCAGGTGACCGACTACGTGGTCGGCCGAGTCATCGATCAACTCGGAATCGAACACAGTCTGATCGAACGTTGGAAGGACCAGCCCCAGGAAGCTGACGACTGGACGCCGCGGCTGGTAACCGACGTGAGAACCCACCAAGCCCTGTAAGGAGAACGAAATGAGCACGGAGACAAGCATGTCCGAATCCACCAACATGATCGAGTCGCCAAATGGTCAAGCAGAGCCCGATCTGCGGAGCTGGCTGACTACCCTCGAGGCCGCCGACCAGTTGCGCCGCATCACAGCGCCCGTCGACTGGAATGAGGAGATCGGCGCGATCACCCGCGCGAATCTGTCATTCGGGGGGCCGGGCCTCCTTTTCGAGAACATCATCGGCCACGAGAACAGCCGGTGCACAAAGCTGCTGACGTCGGCGCTCGGCAGTCGGCGCCAGGTGCAGCTGATGCTGGGGCTGCCCGAAGGAACCAGTGATTCGGCGATCGTGCGCCATCTTCGGGAGGCCTTCAAGAATCCCATCCCGCCACGCGTGGTCGAGACCGGTCCGGTCAAGCAGAACATCGTCGAGGGTGACGACATCAACCTATGGGAGTTTCCGGTGCCGAAGTGGCACGGCGGGGACGGCGGTCGCTACATCGACACGTTCTGCGGTGTGGTCACCGAGGACAAAGTGACCGGACGCGACAACGTCGGCCTCTACCGGGGCCAGATCGTCGACCGCGACAAGATCGCGAAACTGTTGGTGCCCAGTCAGGGCTGGGGCGTCCACATGGAGGAATACAAGCCGGAGCCGATGCCGGTCGCCGTCGTCTACGGCTGGCACGATGTGATGCCGTTTTGCGCAGGCAGTCCATTCCCGAAGAACGTGTGCGAATGGGACATGATGGGTGCCCTGCTCGGCCGCCCAGTCGACCTGGTCGCCTGCGAAACGGTGCCGTTGCACGTCCCGGCGACCGCTGAGATCGTCGTCGAGGGCTTCATCAACCCCGACCCCTCGACGTTCGTCATGGAAGGCCCGTTCGCGGAGTACCCGGGTTTCCTTGGCGGTGCGGCGCCGGCGCCTGTCCTGCAGGTCACTCGGATCACCCATCGCAATGACCCGGTATTGCGCGGCACCCTCGAAGGGATTCGGCCCGGGCTGCTCAACGAAGACAGCATCACCAACTTCGCGCGCGCGGCGATCACCTGGAATGTGCTCGACGACCTCGGGATTGGTGGCATCACCGACCTGTGGATGACAGAGGTGACAAACGGCCAGAACACTCTGGTGCAGATTCAGAAGAGATACCGCGGCCACGCACAACAGATCGCCTCTGCATTGTGGGGCACCGGTGGATCGGTGTGGTTCCACAAGAACGTGATGGTCGTCGAGGAAGACGTCGACATCCATGACCCGGTCGCGCTGGACTGGGCCATGTCGTACCGAGTCAACGCAGGCCTCGGCGATATCGCGTTCTTCGGTCCCGGGCTCGGTTCATCTCTCGATCCCTCGACCCCGCCAGAGTTGAACGACACCAACAGATACGGCACCGGCCAGTGGACACGGGTACTCATCGACGCCACCCGGAGCTGGGAGGTCGCCCCTCGGCCTGAGTGGGGTGGGCGGCGGTTCCCGCCAACCGACCGGCTCGAACCCGAACTGGAGGCCAAGATCGCCGCCCGCTGGGACGAGTATGGAATCGGCATCCCTTACCTCAACGATCACTGGCGCGAAATGCTCACGCTACAGAACCTGAGCAAACGGATGCCGCAGGTGTAGGCCCGCCAGGAATTCGGCACCTTCCGCGAGGAATTCCGTTGTGACTGAACACATCCTCGAGCCGGCCGCAGCCGCGTTCGCCGACGTTGCGGCGCATGCGCCGCCGGTGTATGAGCTGACGACAGACTCAGCGCGGACGAGCCTGGAGCACATCCAAGCGGGTTCGATTTCCAAGCCGGTTGTCGACAGCGTGTGGACGACAATCGGGTCCGACGGTGTACAGGCGCGTGTCCGCATCATCAAACCTGTTGGTGCACAGGGACTATTACCGGTTGTGTTGTACCTGCACGGCGGCGGATGGGTTCTCGGCAGCGCCGCAACCCACGACCGGCTGGTGCGCGAGCTCTGTGTGGGTGTGCACGCGGCCGTCGTCTTCGTGGACTACGACCGCGCACCGGAGGCTCGCTACCCGGTCGCGATCGCGCATGCCTATGCGGCCGCGCGCTGGATTTCTCGACACGGTGCAGCGGTGGATCTCGACGCCACCCGCCTGGCGGTGGCGGGCGACTCCGCGGGCGGCAACCTGGCGGCCGCGCTGGCTATCCTGGCCCGGCGGTGCGGCGATGTCGGCTTCGTTCATCAGTCGTTGTACTACCCCGTCACCGACGCCGCTCAAAACACGGCCAGCTACCGGGATTTCGCGGACGGCCCGCACCTGACTGCGAAGGCCATGGCGTGGTTCTGGGACGCCTACGTTCCCGATAGGGGCCGACGCAGCCGAATCCTCGCGTCGCCGATCAATGCCGGCGCCGACGATCTCGCCGGGCTGCCGGAGGCGTTCGTGGTGGTGGCCGAGTGTGACGTTCTGCGCGACGAAGGTGAAGCCTATGCCCGCAAGCTGATCGCTGCCGGGGTGCGCTGCACCAGCGTGCGCTACAACGCCACCATCCATGACTTCATGATGCTGAACGCCCTGCGTGAGACCGCTGCGGCGACAGCGGCGGTCACGCAGGCCATCGGGGCGCTGCGCCAGGCACTGAAATCGACCCCGCCAGGAGCGCTACCAGAGAGGAACAACCCGTGATCGATATCGAGGTAAGTGTCGCGCTACCACCGTCTTTCGAGGCAGTTGGGCATATTGTGACTGCGGAGAAACTCGGCTATCGCCGGGCCTACCTCTACGACACTCCGTTCGAGGGTGATGACGTTTGGCTGGACTTGCACCGCGCGGCCGAGCTGACCGCAACGATCGGGCTGGGGCCCGCAGTGCTGGTTCCGACACAACGCCACCCGTTGGTGAACGCCGCACAGACCGTGTCGCTCCATACGCTGGCGCCCGGTCGCGTCGTTACCTCATTCGGCACCGGCTTTTCCAGCCGCGCAGCCATCGGTCAGCCGCCAATCCGCTGGGCGTACATGGAGGCCTACATCCGTGCGTACCAGGGATTGCTAGCGGGAGAGGCGGTCGACTGGGAGGGCGCAGCCATCAAGTTGATGCTCACCTCGGCGCACGCAGACACGCTGCCTCTGCGAATCCCGTTGTTGGTGGCCGCCACCGGGCCCAAGGGCGCCGATGTCGCGAAGCGTGTCGGCGCCGACGGAGTGATCTCGATGTTCGACGTCGTGCCCGGGCAGCGTGACTTTGCGCGCGCGGTAGTGGCCACTGTGGGTACCGTCCTCGACGACGGCGAAGACGTAGCCGGCGAACGGGTGCGCCTGGCGGTCGGTGCCCCGTGGGCCGCGACGTATCACTTCATCTATACGACCAAGGGCGCCGACGCGGTGCGCGAGATGCCCGGCGGGTCGGCCTGGCTCGACGTGATCGACAAGGTCCCAGAACACGTGCGACACTTGCACGTTCATCAGGGGCACATGGTGGAGATGAACGACGCCGACCTGGCGGCGTGGCGTGCGGGCGGATACGTCTCCGTTCCTTCATCCACCCTGTCCGGCACCGCCGACACAGTCCAGAAATCGGTGGCGGCAATGTCCGAAGCCGGTGCCACCGAGATCATCTTCGAGCCTTCGGGTCCCGACATTGCACGCGAACTCGACACATTCATGGAAGCGGTATGCGGCTAGCGGCCGCCGACGTCGGCCACTGTATCGACGCCAGGACGCTCGGAACTGCCGGATGATTCGCAGGCGAACCAAGGTCCGCCGAGCAGTGCATTGCACGGCGCCTTCGTCGTGCTCCGCGCGCTGGGCAGGATTCAACGCCACCCCGTCGGGGTCACCCAACTCGCTGTGGAGACAGGTATCCCCAAGACGACGGTGCACAGGCTCCTCGAGCAGCTCGCAGAGGAGAGGATTGTTCAGCGTGATGGAGGCAAGTGGACGTTCGGGTCCGGCTTGGCCGAATTGGACCTTCGGCATTCGGATTTGGCCGATCATCGCACGTCCACGGCTACGAACCATGTCGCTGGCCACCGGCGCGTCGATATTCCTTTACGACGGGGCGGGGAACCGATTGACTGCCGTGTCCCGCGATTGCGGGTCCCGGTTGGCGAATATCTTGAGCCCGGCCGAGCAACGGCAGGTAGCCGAGGCTGCGGCCCCCTCTTTCACATAGGCTTCGCCACCAGGCACCTCCCGATAGTCGTCCACGCGTGCGGCACGCCCGGTGTTCGGTACAGCTGCTGTCAGTCCGGTCGGTAGGTAACCCTCCCACCGTTCGCCGACGTGCACGTGTGGTCCAGTCGTCCCTTCATTGGCCAGAATTGTTGCTGTTCCGTCGGTTTCGAATCTGATGATCCGCGCGGTGCCACTGCCAAAATGACGAAGGACCTCTTTGGTGATAGCGGCGAATACAACATCGGGTTCTGCGCCCTTCGCGATCAGCGCTGCCAGCACCCGCAACGAAGAATGCATGTCAGCGGGGTCGATCGATTCCCTGTCATCACCGGTCACATGATTTCCTTCGTACGTCACGTCGAGCCATGCGCCGTGCTGGCATGGCTACCGTGAATACGCGACAATCTGTCCCCCAACAAATTCCTGTTCCGAAGAGCGGAACAGGGACGTGCGCCGACGCACTGATGGCCCGGCGCACCCTGTTCGAGGCGACTCCGCCGTGATCTTGTCGCATTGACATCGCTGGCCCGGGCTGGTTTCATAGTCGGTTATGCAGATAATTCTGGTCATCTCTACCAACTTTACGAGGATGCCATGACTGCCGCTCAGGAACTCAACGCGGGCCGCTACGAGCTGAGCCATCTGCGCTCGCTGGAGGCCGAGGCCATCCACATCATTCGGGAGGTGGCCGCGGAGTTCGAGCGGCCGGTGCTGCTGTTCTCCGGCGGCAAAGACTCCATCGTCATGCTGCATCTGGCGATCAAGGCGTTCGCGCCGGGACGCCTGCCGTTCCCGGTGATGCACGTCGACACCGGCCACAACTTCGACGAGGTGCTGGCCACCCGCGACGAACTCGTCGCGGAGTCGGGCGTGCGCCTGGTGGTGGCCAAGGTGCAGGACGACATCGACGCCGGACGGGTGGTCGAGACGATCCCGTCGCGCAACCCGATGCAGACCTTCACGTTGCTGCGCGCCATCCGGGAGAACAAGTTCGACGCCGCCTTCGGTGGCGCGCGCCGTGACGAAGAGAAGGCCCGCGCCAAGGAGCGCGTGTTCAGCTTCCGCGACGAGTTCGGGCAGTGGGATCCGAAGAGTCAGCGGCCCGAACTGTGGAACCTCTACAACGGTCGGCACCGCAAGGGCGAGCACATCCGGGTCTTCCCGCTGTCGAACTGGACGGAGTTCGACATCTGGTCCTACATCGGCGCCGAGAAGATCAAGCTGCCGTCGATCTACTACGCGCACGAACGCAAGGTGTTCGAGCGCGACGGAATGCTGCTCGCCGTGCACAAGTACATGCAGCCCCGCAAGGACGAAGAGGTCGTCACGAAAACCGTCCGGTTCCGCACCGTCGGCGACGTCACCTGCACCGGATGCGTCGAGTCGTTGGCAGGCACCGTGTCCGAGGTGATCGCCGAGACGGCCGTGTCCCGGTTGACCGAGCGCGGTGCCACCCGCGCCGACGACCGGATCTCCGAGGCCGGGATGGAAGACCGGAAGCGCGAGGGTTATTTCTGATGGCTTCAGCTTCGACACTTCTTCGCATCGCGACCGCGGGTTCGGTCGACGACGGCAAGTCCACGCTGATCGGCAGGCTGCTGTTCGACTCCAAGGCCGTCATGGAGGACCAGCTGGCCGCCGTCGAGCGCACGTCCAAGGAGCGTGGGCACGACTACACGGACCTGGCGCTGGTCACCGACGGCTTGCGCGCCGAGCGGGAACAGGGCATCACGATCGACGTCGCATACCGCTACTTCGCAACGGCCAAGCGGAAATTCATCATCGCCGACACTCCCGGGCACATCCAGTACACCCGCAACATGGTCACCGGGACGTCGACCGCGCAGCTGGCCATCGTGTTGGTCGACGCCAGACACGGGCTGCTGGAGCAGTCACGCCGTCATGCGTTCCTGGCGTCGTTGCTCGGCATCCGGCACATCGTGCTCGCGGTCAACAAGATGGATCTGATCGGTTGGGACCGTGAGCGATTCGAAAAGATCCGCGATGACTTTCACGAATTCGCGGCCCGCCTCGACATCCATGACGTGACGACCATCCCGTTGTCGGCACTGCAGGGCGACAATGTGGTGACCAAGTCGAGCAACACACCCTGGTACGACGGTCCGTCGCTGCTGTCGCATCTCGAAGAGGTGTACATCGCCGGCGATCGCAACCTCGTCGACGTGCGGTTCCCGGTGCAGTACGTGATCCGGCCGCAGACCCACGATCATCTGGACCACCGCAGCTACGCGGGCACCGTCGCCAGCGGGGTGATGCGCCCCGGCGACGAGGTCGTGGTGCTGCCCGGCGGCAAAACCAGTCGCATCACGGCGATCGAGGGGCCGAGCGGTCCTGTGCAGGAAGCCTTCCCGCCGATGGCGGTGTCGATCAGCCTCGCCGACGACATCGACATCTCCAGGGGTGACCTGATCGCACGGCCGAACAACCAGCCGAGGGTGGCCCAGGAGTTCGACGCGACGGTGTGCTGGATGGCCGACGGGTCATCGCTCGAACCCGGCCGCGACTACATCATTAAGCACACGACCAGGACCACGCGGGTCAGGGTGACCGCGCTCGACTACCGCCTCGACGTCAACACCCTGCACCGCGACAAGTCGGCGACCGCGTTGAAACTCAATGAGTTGGGCCGCATCTCGCTACGCACACAGGTACCGCTGCTGCTCGACGAGTACAGCCGCAACTCGGCGACCGGTTCGTTCATTTTGATCGACCCCAACACCAACGGCACCGTCGCGGCGGGCATGATCCTGCCCTATGTGACCGCGCGCACCGCGAGCCCGAACACTGTTCGTCACGAATCGCTGTGCACCTCCGAGGACCGGCTGTCCAAGGGCCGCACCGTGTGGTTCACCGGCCTGTCCGGCTCGGGCAAGTCGTCTGTGGCCATGCTTGTCGAGCAGAAGTTGCTCGAAAAGGGCACTCCGGCTTACGTTCTCGACGGCGACAATTTGCGGCATGGCCTGAACGCCGATCTGGGCTTCTCGATGGCCGACCGCGCCGAGAATCAACGCAGGCTGGCGCACATTGCGGCGATCCTCGCCGACTCGGGCCAGGTGGTGCTCGTCCCGGCGATCAGCCCGCTGGAGGAACACCGCGCGTTGGCACGCAAGGTGACCACAGAAGCCGGGCTCGAGTTCTTCGAGGTGTTCTGCGACACCCCGCTCGAGGACTGCGAACGCCGTGATCCGAAGGGGTTGTACGCCAAGGCCAGAGCCGGTGAGATCACCCACTTCACCGGTATTGACAGCCCGTACCAGCGCCCGAAGAAGCCCGATCTGCGGCTGACGCCCGACCGCACCACCGAGGAACTCGCCGACCTTGTGATCGAGCTGCTGGAAAGCAAGCGGTGAGCGACCACGAGCTCGCCGCACAGCTGGCTGCCGAGGCGGGTGTGCTGCTGCTCGACGTCCGTGCCGAATTGGCGGACGCTACGGAAGCGGAACGGAAGGCAGCGGGTGACAAGCGCTCTCACGATTTCTTGATGGCGGCCTTGGCGACCCAGCGGCCCGGTGACGCGGTGTTGTCCGAGGAGGGTGCCGACGACCCGGTGCGGCTGTCCGCCGAGCGGGTGTGGATCGTCGACCCGCTCGACGGCACCAGGGAGTTCTCCGAGCCGGGCCGTGACGACTGGGCGGTGCACGTCGCGCTGTGGCAGGCAGGGGGACTCGTCGCCGGTGCAGTTGCCCTTCCGGCGCAACGTATTACGTTGGCCACGCCGACGGTCGCCCCGCCACCGGCCACCGCCGGCAAGCCGCGGATCGTGGTGTCTCGCACGCGGCCCCCGGCGGTTGCGCTCGCCGTGCGGGATGCCCTGGATGGCACGCTGGTCGAAATGGGCTCGGCAGGCGCTAAGGTCGCGTCCGTCGTGCAGGGCATCTCCGACATCTACGTACATGCCGGCGGTCAGTACGAGTGGGACTCCGCGGCGCCGGTTGCGGTGGCCCGCGCGGCGGGCCTGCACACGTCGCGCATCGATGGTGCGCCGCTGGTCTACAACCGGCCCGACCCGCTGCTGCCGGACCTTGTGGTGTGTCGTCCCGAGTTCGCCGACGCGGTGCTGGCGATCACCGCTGGCTGAGTTGGCCGGTGCGTGCCCACGCACATCGTCCCACCGCTGAGGCCGGCGGTGAAGTTCGCAATCGAAACATCCCGGACACGCGGCGGGCGCGCACGATCGACAGATGAACTCAGGCCCCCGCCGCGGATCGGTGCGGTTCGCGGTGCCTCCACTCCTCGCGACCGCATTGGTATGACCGCAGTAGGCTCGGCGAGTGAGCAATCCCACCCTGCGCGTCCTCGCTGATCTGCCGCAGCGGCCGGTCAGCCTTTCCGAGTCGACACTGATTTTGATCGACTGCCAGAACACGTACACGCGCGGCGTGATGGAACTCGAGGGCGTGCAGCAGGCGCTCGACGAGGTCGCCGCCCTGCTCGACCGCGCGCGCTCAGGGGGTATTCCGATCATCCACGTCCAGCACGACGACGGCCCCGGCTCGCTTTACGACATCGAGGGGGAGAGCGGCGCGATCGTGTCGCGGGTCGCTCCGCACAACGGCGAGCAGGTGGTGGTGAAGAACTATCCGAACTCGTTCGTGCAGACCGATCTCGACCAGGTGTTGAAGACCTCCAACGCCACGAATCTCGTTCTGGCCGGCTTCATGACGCACATGTGCGTGAACTCGACCGCGCGCGGCGCGTTCAACCTGGGCTACGCGCCGACGGTCGTCGCGGCCGCGACGGCAACCCGGGCGTTGCCAGGACTCGGTGACGCCACCGTCTCAGCCGAGACCATGCAGGCCGCCAGCCTCGCCGCGATGGCTGATCTCTTCGCGGTCGTCGTGCCCGGCGCCGACGACATCCCCGACTAGGCCCATTGTCGGACTTCTCAACGCGGCCGAGGCCGCTTGATCGTCGTCCGTCTAGCCTTACGGGCATGTCGGCCACGCCCTCGACCCAGGTCACCCGGCTCCGCGAGAAGCAGGACACGTCGCGCGAGCGGCTCGACGAACTCCTCGACAGCACACCGCTGGCGACCGTCGCACTGGTACGCGACGGACATCCCGTGGTGTTCCCGACGGGCTTCGCCCGCCTCGGTGACGAGCTGGTCATCCACGGATCCACCGGTTCACCGTGGCTGCGTGCGTTGGCGGCGGGCGCCTCGGCGGCGGTCTCCGTCACCACCTTGGACGCAGTGATGGTGGCGCGCAGCGGATTCGAATCGTCGTTCCGCTACCGCAGCGCCGCGATCTTCGGTGTGTTCGAGGTGATCGACGGTGACGACAAGGTGCGGTACCTGGATGCGCTCGTCGACTCCTTCATCCCAGGCCGGGTCGCCGAATTGCGCGCAAGCAACCGCAAGGAGCTCGCGGCAACGCAGGCCTTGCGGCTGGCGATCGGTGAGACGAACTGGTCGCTGAAAGTCAGCGCGGGCTGGCCGGAGGACCCGCAGGAGGACATCGCCTCGGGCGTCTGGGCGGGGGTGGTGCCGATGACGGTCAGCTACGGGACGCCGCTGCCCGCCCCCGACAACCTGCCAGGCACGCCGACGCCCGCGTCGGTGCGCGCGTTGAGCAATCCCGACTAACCTGGCCAACATGCGGATGTCGGCCAAGGCGGAGTACGCCGTCCGGGCCATGGTCCAGCTCGCGACCGTCGACGGCGGTGTGCTGGTGAAGACCGACGACCTGGCCAAGGCCCAGGGCATCCCGCCGCAGTTTCTCGTCGACATCCTGTCCGAGCTGCGCACCGACCGGCTGGTCCGCAGCCACCGCGGCCGCGACGGCGGCTACGAGCTGGCCAGGGCGGCCGACGACATCAGCATCGCCGACGTGTTGCGCTGCATCGACGGGCCGCTGGCCAGTGTGCGGGATATCGGCCTCGGTGATCTGCCGTACTCGGGGCCGACCGCCGCGCTGACCGATGTGTGGCGCGCGCTGCGGGCCAGCATGCGATCGGTGCTCGAAGAAACCAGCCTCGCCGACGTCGCGTCGGGAACGCTGCCCGACCACGTCGCGAAGATGGCGGGCGATTACCTCGGCCAGGAGGAACAGCGCGGTCACACGACCGCCGAGCCGTCAGAACATCACCTCGCCTGACGCCCCCGTGCGCGGCCTGCGGGTCGCGATGCCGCCGAAATGCCACCGTCGACAGTGACGCGATGTGCGGCGGCATCGGCCCCGGCGCCTCAGCGGCGGCGGTGAGCGCCGAAATGCTATGTCGCAGGCGGTCATTCGACCGTGCGAATGCCGCAAGGGCGTGCTCACTCGCTGCCAGCCGCGCTCCGAACCCATTTGTACCCGCGTTCCGTAACGGTCGCGGATTACGCCTGATCGTCACCGATGTCGGCTGGACTCACGGCGGCGGAGGCCCCCTCGTCCGTGGCCGCCGCGTGGCCGTGCTGGCGTCGCGGGTCAGCCGGCGCCCGAACCGTAGGGCCGGGTGAGGATTTCCAGGTAGTGGCCGCCGGGGTCTTGGAAGTACACCCCACGGCCGCCGTCGTTGTGGTTGATCTCGCCGGGCCTGCTGCCGTGCGGATCCGCCCAGTGCTGCATTCCGCGCTCGCGGATGCGGCCGTAGATGGCGTCGAACTCGTCCTCGGAGACCAAGAACGCGTAATGCTGCGGGCGGATGTCCTCGTCCTGGCCCACCTGTGCGTAGTCGAGGCTCACGCCGTGGTTGAGCTCGACAGCCAGGAACGGGCCGAATTCCTTGGCGCTGGGCAGCCCGAACAACTCGGTGAAGAAGCTGGCCGATTCCTCGCGGTCTTTCGCGGCGACGATGGTGTGGTTGAAGGTGATTGCCATACCACTTAAGGATAGAACTCATGTCGGAAGTCGAGACCCTCATCGGGCCACGGGTGAGGCTGCGTGCACCGACGATCGACGACGCCGAGCCGCTGTTCGAGCGCGTTGTATCCGACCCGGAAGTTTCGCGGTACATGTCATGGCGCAGACACGACGATGTCAGCGAGACGCGGCGGGTGATCACCGAGATCTTCAACGTCGGCGGCGAGACGACCTGGGTCATCGAACCGCGCGACGGCGACGGTCCGATCGGGGTGTGCGGTTGGCGCAGGCCGCAGCCGCACATCGTCGACTTCGGGTATTTCCTCGGCCGCCCGTGGTGGCGACAGGGGCTGATGTCCGAAGTCGTGCAGTTGCTCATCGACAAAGCCAAGCGCGACCCCTCCGTCTACCGGATCACGGCGCACTGCCATGTCGACAACGCCGGGTCGGCAGCATTGCTGCGACGCAGCGGACTGACCCTCGAAGGCCGGATGGCCCGCTATGCCGTGTTGCCGAACATCGGCCCGGAGCCGCAGGATTGCCTGCTGTTCGGCAAGGCCCTGCGGTAGTAAACCGCGCACGGGGTGGTACGAAGGATCGATGGCGTTCGACTTTCGCGATCTTTCCGTTCCGATCCTCGTCGCACCGATGGCAGGCGGACCCTCGACGCCAGAACTCGCCGCGGCAGGTACCAATGCCGGTGGCCTCGGCTTCGTCGCGGCCGGCTACCTGACGCCCGAGGCGTTCGCCGAGCGACTGGCCGCGGCCCGCAACCTGACATCGGGACCCATTGGCGCGAACCTGTTTGCCCCCCAACCGAGTGCGGGCAGCCGCGAGGACATCGCCCGGTACGCCGAGGCGCTTGCGGGTGAGGCGGAGCGCTACGGTGCGCAGCTCGGTGAGCCGCGCTTCGACGACGACCACTGGGCGGCCAAGATCGAGGTGCTGCTGGATGTGCGGCCCGACGTCGCGTCGTTCACCTTCGGTGCGCCCAGTGCCGACGAGTGCCGTCGGTTGCGGGAGGCGGGCATCGCGGTGGTCGGCACCGTCACCACCGTCGCGGAGGCGCGGACCGCCGCGGAGCGAGGCGTCGACGCCATCGCGGCGCAAGGCCCGGCCGCCGGTGGGCATCGCGGCACCTTCGACCCCGGCGCGCAGCCCGCCACCCAGCCCCTCGATGAACTGCTTGCCGAGATCACAGCCGCCGTGGACGTTCCGGTCGCCGCTGCGGGGGGACTGATGACGGCCGAGGACATTGCACGGGTGTTGGCTGCGGGCGCGGTCGCCGCTCAACTCGGCACGGCCTTTCTGCTGTCGGACGAATCGGGGAGCAGTGCCGTGCACCGCGCCGCGCTTGTGAATCCGCGATTCACCGAAACCGTCGTCACGCGCGCTTTTTCGGGTCGCTACGCGCGTGGCCTGCGCAACCGGTTTGTCGACGAGCACGAGGCGCAGGCGACATTCGGCTATCCGGAGATCCACTGGCTGACCAGCCCGCTGCGCGCCGCTTCCGTGCGCGCGGGTGACCCGGAGGCTGTCAACGTATGGGCCGGCACCGGATATCGAAAGGCGAAGACCGGCAAGGTCGCCGAGATCATCCGCTCGTTGACCTAGCACGGCGCCACTGCAGATCTACGGGCGCGCTTCGTAGACGATGTTGAACGGCGTCTCCGTGGCGCGCCGGAACCGCGTGAAGCCGGCTCCGTCGACGACCACCTCGCGCAGTCGTCTCTCGCCCGCCTGCGCTCCGAGCGCCGGACCGTTGCGCGCCAGCGACACCGGCACACAAATCTGTGACGACGCCCCGTACATCACCCTGCCGACCGGGTTGAGGTTGTCCTGCACCCGATCATTTGCAAATGGCTCCACGATCATGGCCATGCCGTCGTCGCTGAGCGCATCGCGCGCATGCCGTGCGGCGCCAACGGGATCAGCCATGTCATGCAGGCAGTCGAAGAACGCGATCAGATCGAGATCCTTGCCCGGGTAGCTCACGGCGTCAGCCACCTCGAACGTCGCGTTGTCCACGCCGGCCGCCGCGGCACGGTTGGTCGCCACCTGAACGGAGTCCGGGTGGTAGTCGTAACCAATGAACGTCGAATTCGGATAGGCCTTGGCCATCAGCACCGTGCTCGCGCCGTGACCACAGCCGACATCGGCAACCGTGCCGCCCGACTGTAGGCGCTGTACCGCGCCGTCGAGTGCGGGCAGCCACGACTCCAGGAGGTTCGCGTTGTAGCCGGCCCGGAAGAAGCGTTCGGTGCCGACGAACAAGCAGGGATGGTGTTCACCCCACTCCATGCCCTCGCCTGTCTTGAAGTGGTCGACGGTGCGGCCGAGCGCGTAGAACATCGCCTCGACGATGTTGTAGGCACCCGGCACGTCGACCGGACCGCTGGGATCGGCCAGACATGCCGCTTGTTCCGCCGACATCGACCACTTATCCGTGTCCGGGTCGAATTCGACATAGCCGGCGGCACCTTGGTTGCCGAGCCACTCCCGGACGTAGCGCTCGTTGGTCCCCGTCTGTGCGGCCAACTCCTCCGACGTCAGCGACTCGGCCGCCAACGCGCGGTACAGGCCCAGGCGATCTCCCACCAGGACGAGTGTCGCGCTGACTGCGGCACCGAGATCGGCGACGGCCTTGCCCAGGAATTCGTTCAGCTTTGCTTCATCAATTGTCATTGCAATCACGCCCCCGTGCCACGACGACGCATCGAGTCTAGGCCTCCGCTCTGGCCGTCGATGTCGAAGCAAGCGCGATTCTGCACACAGGGTCATGAGGTGGCTTTCCTCCACCGCCTCGACTGCAATCTTCCGGGTGAGACGCTCGCTATCGTTGACCTAGCCCAACGTGAGCTTGGGTGCGAACAATCGGCGAGATTTCGAGCACAAGCTCACGTTCGGCCAGTGTCGATGACGACGTCGCCGGTTTCCGAGCGAGCCGTCACGGCGGCGGAAGCGTTGTCGCGGTTGGAAGTCTGCGGCACCCGCACCGACGTGGAACCGTCGCCGGTGGTGGCGTTCACCAGGTACGGACCGCGTGCGGGCAGGGCGACGGTGACGTCGCCGTCCTGGCTGCGCGCTTCGACGGCGCGCGGTGCCACCTCGGCGAAGTCGACGTTGATATCGCCGGTTTCGGTGCTGGCGGTGAATGATTCGGTCACCTTGATCGGGTCGCGGGTCACCACTTCACCGTCGACGTTGTGAATCTCTACCCGTCGCGCCGACCCTCTGAGGACCACCGCGCCGGTTTCGGTGTGGGCGATCAACTGGTCGATATCGGCCTGTGCCAACACCACACCGGTGTCCTGCCTAGCGGTGACCGTCAGTCTGCGGGCGAGGTCGGGCGGCAGCACCAGATTGATCTCACCCGCGCGGCCGAGGTCCAGGAACGTCGACGACTCGCCGTTGATCGTCACCCGGGCGTCTGCAGAGTCGGCATCGACCACCAACGGGTTCGCGCCCGCGCGGACGGAGTTGACCATCCGCAGATCCGCACGCGGCTCACGTGCCTCGCGGTCGGTGGTGATGCGGATGGCGATCGGCACGGAACCGGTGTCCACCACCACCGACCGCATACCGGCGGGCAGCGCCCTACTGTCGGTGATGACACGGAAACTGGCGATACCCCATGCTGCCGCGCCGAGCGAGGCAAGGGTCCCCACCACCAGCACCGCCGCGACAGCGATGAGCGCGACTCGGAACGCGGTTCGCCCGCCGGGGGAGAGCGGAGGCGGTGCGTTGGTCGGTGCCGGTGGTGGGGGAGCGATGGTAGTCATCAGTCAAAGACCTCTCAGCAGTTCAGGATTCGAGGTAGCGCAACACCGCCAGCACACGGCGGTTCTCGCTTTCGTCGGGCGCCAGTTCCAACTTCGAAAAAATCGACGCGATGTGCTTCTCCGCGGAGCCGACCGACAAGAACAACGCCGAGGCGATCGCGGAATTCGTCTTACCTTCTGCCATGAGTTGCAGCACCTCGCGCTCGCGCGGCGTCAGTTCATCGAGCGCGCTGCGGCGGTGCGAACGGACCAGAATCTGCGACACGACTTCGGGATCCAACACGGTGCCGCCGCCCCCGACCACCTCGACCGCATCGAGGAACGCAGGCACATCGGCGACGCGGTCCTTGAGCAGGTAGCCGAATCCCTTTGTATCCGAGGCGATCAGGTCCGCCGCGTAGCGTTCCTCGACGTAGTGCGACAGCACCAGCACCGGCGACTCCGGATTCTGGCTGCGCAGCAGCGCCGCGGCGCGGATGCCCTCGTCGGTGAAGGTCGGCGGCATCCGCACGTCGACGATCGCGAGGTCGGGTCGCTTCTCGTTGACTAGCCGAAGCAGGTTGGTCGCATCGGGCACCCCCGCGACCACGTCGTGGCCGGCGTCCATCAGGATTCGCTCGATGCCCGCCCGCAACAGCGCCGAATCCTCTGCGATCACGACGCGCATGGCAGCACCGCCGTGACGATGGTCGGCCCAGTGGCCGGGCTGGACACGCTGAAGGTGCCGTGCGCGGCCCGCACCCGGTCCGCAAGCCCGCGCAGGCCGGTCGCGTTCTCGTCGGTGGTGATCGCCGCCCCGCCGCGGCCGTCGTCGAACACCGAGACGTAAAGCTGGTTGGCAGTGTCGTCGAGTCGCACGGTGACCACGGCCTGTGCGGCGTCGGCGTGTTTGGCGACATTGGTCAGCGTCTCGGCAACCACGAAGTAGGCGACCGATTCGACTTCGTCGGGCAGCCTTCGTGGCAGGTAGACGTTGAGCGTTGTCGGTACCGCCGCGCGCTGCACCACCGCTGACAGCGCAGCGTCCAACCCGCGATCGGACAGGATTGTCGGCGCGATGCCGCGGACCACGTTGCGCAACTCGACCAGCGCGCTCTTGGCATCGTCGTGGGCCTCGGCGATCAGTTGCTTGGCCGCAGGCAGATCGCTGTCCAGTTTGGTCTGCGCCAGCCCGATGGTCATGGCCAGCGACACCAGTCGGGGCTGCACGCTGTCGTGCAGATCGCGCTCGATCCGGTGGCGCTCGGTCTGCGCCGACGACACCGCGCCCTGACGTGCCTCCGCGAGCGCGCTGACCTGGTGTTGCAGCGCGGCAGTCGGGGACGGGCACAGGAGCCAGCGGTCGATGACGGCGTCGACGGCAGGCGCGAAGATCACGATGGCCGCGGCCGCGACGATCGCGACGAACGCCAGCAGGTAGGCCAGCGGCGGTGACACGAATGCCAACCCCGCATCGTCGTCGCTGTGCCGGATCGCGATCGCGGCGGCTGGGCCAAGGAATGCGAAGACCAGCAGTGCGGCCGCGATACCCGCGGCCAGCATGTCGTAGGTCATCCGCAGGTAGTGGTGGGCGGTGGCTTTCCAGAATCGGGCGCTGCTGACGTCCAGCCACAGCTGATGCAGCCACCGCTGGAAACCGGCATACGGCGACATTCGCCGTGGCGGAACGCCGATGCCGAGGCCGAATACCGCCTCGCTGCGTAGCCGTTCGACGTGTTCGACGCCGCGCATCACATAGATGAATACCACGGCGGACAACGCGAACCCGATACCGCTGGGAATCGACGAGATGCCAATGATCAGGATCGCCAAGGGAATCCAGAACCAGACCGTCGCCACCGCCGCCCCTGTGAGCAACGAGGCGGTCGGCACCACGCCGATGTTGCGCCAGGGGCCGTCGACGGCACGGGGCGCCGAGGTGGTGCGTGAAGTCGTGTCGGTGAGTGCGACCATGCCTCTCAACCTATGGACCGCAAGCGCCCGACGACACAACGTTTTCCCGAGATCCTGCCGGGGGAAAACCCCCGTAGGCGCGATGATGACGCGATGGCGATGACGGACCGACAGCAACGACTCGGTTTTCTGGGCCCCAACTGGTTCGCATCGGTGATGGGCAGCGGCATCGTGGCCACGGCGGGTGCGACGCTGCCCGTCCACATTCCGGGCCTGCGCGCATTCGCCGAAGCGGTGTGGGTGGCGACCACGGTGTGGCTGGTGATGCTGATCGTCGCGGTGGCGGCGCATTGGTTACGGCATCCGACCGTGGCACGCAGCCACGCCTACAACGCGCAGATGGGCCACTTCTACGGCGCGGCGCCGATGGCGTTGCTCACCGTCGGCGCCGGGTCGACGCTCGTCGGCCGGGATCTCATCGGCGACCGGGCGGCCGTCGATCTGGACTGGGTGCTGTGGACAGCAGGCACCCTCGGCGGTCTGTTCACCGCGATCAGCATCCCGTACTTGATGTTCACCCAGTACCGTGTCGAACCGGACGCCGCGTTCGGTGGCTGGCTGATGCCGGTGGTACCGCCGATGGTGTCGGCGGCCACGGGTGCGCTGCTGATCCCACACATGGCCCCGGGCACCGGCAGGCAAACCATGCTCTACGGCTGTTGCGCAATGTTCGGGCTGTCGCTTGTCGCGTCGCTCATCATCATCACGATGGTCTGGAGTCGCCTCGCGCACTACGGCACCTCGGGAACCGCGCGCGTGCCGACGCTGTGGATCGTGCTCGGACCGCTCGGCCAATCCATAACGGCGGCAGGGCTTCTCGGTGCCAACGCCGCGCTGGCTGTCGATCCTGCGTTGGCGGGCGGCATGGCTGTCTTCGCGATCCTGTACGGCGTTCCGGTGTGGGGTTTCGCGGTGCTGTGGATCGCAATGGCCACCGCGCTGACAATCCGCACCTTTCGCCGAGGGATGCCCTTTGCGCTGACATGGTGGAGTCTGACGTTCCGGTGGGCACCTTTGTCACCGGCACCACACAACTGGCTGCGCACACTGGTCTGCCGTCGTTCCGCGTCGCCGCGGTCATCGCCTACCTCGGGCTGTTGAGCACCTGGTGTCTGGTGGCGGTGCGGACATTCCGAGGTGGGGTGCGGGGCAACATCTTTGCGCCGCCGTCGCCGGAACCGATCAAGGCCAGGAAGGACCCGCCCGCTTAGCATGGGCCGGTGGCAACCGAACCTCTGATAGGGCGATCGAATCAGCCCGACCCGACGGTGCCTTTCGACGACTCGCTCGCTGACCGGCTCACGGGGCCGCGCGCGCTTCGCAACTGTCGGTGGTTGGTGGCCCGGACTGGATAACCGGTCGTATCGGTAGGCGCTGCCGCAACCCGATCCGCGCAAGCCTGACTACTTCGGGTTGCCGCGAGTCGCCGGTCGGCCCGTGCCAGAATCGCCGCGTGCGAATTGGGATGACCATGCCGGTGATGGAACCAAATCTGGACGGCGCCACGCTGAAGGCGTGGGCCGCTGTCATCGACAACGGCCCGTTCGCGTCGTTGTGCTGGGGTGAGCGCATCGCCTTCGACAATCCCGAGGCACTGACCCTGCTTGGCGCGCTTGCGGCGTGGACCGAGAGGGTGCGGTTGGTGACGACGGTGGTCGTCCCTCAACTGCACGACCCGGTGATGCTGGCAAAACAGCTGTCGACCGGTGACATGCTCAGCGCGGGCAGGCTGACGGTCGGGATCGGCGTCGGTGGACGGTTGGAGGACTACAGGGCCGTAGGCGCCGACCCGGCGACGCAGACGATCGGCGGACTGGCCGACAGCGTCGCCGTGATGAAACGGATCTGGGCCGGTGAGAAAATCACTGAGTCCGTCGTCCCGGTCGGCCCGCCGACCATCCAGCCTGGCGGACCCCACCTGCTGGTCGGCACGATGGGCCCGAAAACCCTTCGCAGCGCGGCCTTGTGGGCCGAGGGGCTGGCCGGGATCACGCTGGACCTCGACGTCGACAAGCAGAACGACCTTTTCGAGGTGGCCCGGCAGTCATGGGCGCAGGCCGGCAAGGGCAAACCGCATCTGGCGACCTCCTTTTGGTTCGCCATCGGCGACGACGTGACTCAGGCCCGGGCGCAGGTGCACCGCCATCTGCTGCGGTACATGAACTGGATCCCGACCCACGTCGTCGACGCGATGGCGCCCACCACCGGATGGGCCGGCAACGACGACGATCTTGTCGATGTCCTGCACAAGTTCGCCGAGATCGGCACCGACGAGTTGCACCTCATTCCGACGAGCTCTGACCTCGACCAGGTGCGCCGGGTCGCCGAGGCGATCACCGAATTTCGCTGAGGTGCTGAAAGTTTCGGGCCCCTCCCCGAATGCCGAAGAGGGGCCCGACTGGTGGTCGCGGTCAGTTCTTCTCCGAACCGCCCCCCGATCCGTCGTCCGAACCGGTGCCGGACGAGGCGCCGGCCTTGCCGGTGTCCTGCGACTTCGCGGTGGCAGCCGAGACCTTCTTGGTCGGCTTCTTCTGCGAAACCTTCTTGTGGACTGCGCCCTTGTCTTTGTCGGTGTCCTGCTTGCTCACCTCCGATTGGGACGCGGTCTTAACGCCCACCGAAGCCGTCTCGTTGCCTGTACCCGACTTGTCCTGCTCCGTGGCGTCCTTCTCGGCGCTGGATCCTGATGCGGTGACGCCGGCGGCGCTAGGATCGCCGTTGCTGGAATCCTGTTCAGCCGCAACCATTGTGCGGTTGCCCGCCAAGGATCGGGGTCCGACCTGCTTCTTCGCAGTTGGATCCAGGGACTTCTTTGCCTCACCAGCGCCGGCGGCAACCTCGTCAACGTTGACCTGCACGAGCCGAGACTCGGCCGCAGGCACCACTTCTGGGCCCGCCGCCTTGGCGGTGGCAGTGGTCGCTGCGAACGGCAACGCGGCCCCGACCCCGGTGATGATGTTGACCAGGAAATTGGCGACGGCGGTGCTGGCGAATACCCCGGCATCGGCCACCGCGCCGATGAGATCCGAGAAGGCCTGGACGCCCGCTGCGGTCAGACCGGCGAGCCCTTGTGCGGCAAAGGAAATGGCGCCAGTCGTCTGGGTGATCCCGAAATCGACCAGATCTCGGGTTTGGGTGACCGCGAACGTGGCCAGATCGGCCAGTTGGGTGGTCGCGAATGTCGCGACGGACGCCGCCCCTGCTGTCAGGTCAGCGGTGGTGGTGGCAGCGGCCGCGACGAGGTCGTCGAATGCTTGCGCACCCGCGGTGAGCGCGGTCGCTGTCTGGGTTATCCCGAAGTTGACCAGCCCGGTGAGCCCCCCGACGAGAGGCGTTATGGCGCCTGCGATGTTGGCGGGCAGCACCGAGTCGATCGCGAATGTGACCAGTTCGCCGATCGACGTAGTTGCGAAAACGCCGGCCTGGGCCGCGGCCGCCACCAACCCTGTGAACGCCTGCGCACCAGCGGAGGCAAGCCCCGCGAGGCCCTGTACCGCGAACGCCACAGCGTCCGCTGTCTGCGCGATCCCGAAGTTCACCAGCGTGGCGGTCTGGCTCACGCCGAAGGCGATGAGTTGGGCGAGCGAGTCATTGAAGTACACGCCCGCCTGGGCGGCCGCACCGGTCAGATCGCTCACGCCGTCAGCCCCGAATGCAATCAGGTCCGCGAACTGCGCGGCCCCGAAAGTCACCCCATCGGCCACCTGGATCAAGCCGAAGTCGATCAGCTGCGAGGTTTGGGAGACCAGAAATGCGAGCGCTTCTGCCGCATCGGAGGCGATGCCCAACAAATGCGGATCCGCCGTGACGGACGGCGGCGCCGGAACGTGGATGTCGGGCGGGGTAGGTGCGACCGGGCCCGCGACGAGTGCGGTCGCTCCGACGACGGCGATCCCGGCGACAAGGTGTTGGCGAACTGTCAGTTCCATGTGAGCCCCCTTTGCCTGGGTGAGTGGATAGCAAACAATTTACTCCGGATTCAATGGATTGCAGGCAAATTTGTAGACGTTCCTAAATTGCCGTCTTATCGACACGTTCAAGAAAAAAATAGTATCAATGCTGCTAATTAACTGAAATTGCGCGAAGGGTTCCATTTCTGCTGCGGGACTGAGGCGCCGCCAAAGGATGGAGAACCCCCGTGTGACCGTCTCGCGTCCGCAGCCGCCAGCACACCGTTGGGGTGGCAAATTTGCTATTTCGGCAACGAGGCGCACTAGTCCCAGTGACCGCATGACGAACTCGTCGGCAGTGGGATTTGCCATTTTCGCGGCGCCCCGATTACTCGCAACAGGTAGAGAATGGGGAGGTAATGGCCATGTTTGTGGGACAGCGCACGGTCCCGTCACCAGTGCTCTGTTTGCCGAATTCGCGGGCCGGGGTCTTGGCTCAGCGATCGGTCGGACACGCCGTGGGCGACGGCCGTGGGCAAAAACGCGCCCTGCTGAGCATGATGGCGGTCGCTGCCTTCCTGGTCCCGCCGAACATCGTGTCCTCGCCACTGAATTGTTTGTTCTGCGAATGATTCACTTATCCCCCACGCTCGGTGACTACCAGGGCTAGGCGCCGGGCAGCAACCCGAAAACGGTCGCGCCGAAAGAATGCTGCCACAGCTATCCGCAAAACGAAATTGCGGCTCCTTCTGCTTAGTGCAGCAAATGGCAATACGGGTCCTTCCACCTCCGGTGCGGCCACGGCGCCAGGAGCTGCGCCGGCAGCTCCCAGAGCAAAGGGCATGACTTTGCGGTCCTTCGCTCGCTACGTCTCTTCTCCGGGAAAACTTCGCCAAAGTCAATTTCTTCCGCTGGCAAGCGACTAGTCTGAGCTCGGCCGCAGATCAGGGGGGCCGAAGCTAGTCCGGATGCTCGGGTTCTACGGTCTGGACCTCTTCGTAGTAGCTCAGCGAAGACAGGTGGGGGAAATGGGCTATAGCAGGTATGTCGGGCGCATCGGCGCCTTGGCCGTTGCGCTCGGGGTGGGTCTCGCCATCGGCGGACCCGGAGGAGTTGCCTCCGCCGCGCCGACCGACTGCAGTACCACCGCAGGTCCTGCGGTGGACGGTGGCGCCGAGCCGGAGCAGGGCGAGGCGCCATCGGCGAGCGCACCCTCGGAAACAGTCGAGGCCAATTCCGAAGGATCGAGCCTCGGCGATGTAGGTGCGGACGCATCGAAGCCGAAAGACCGACCGCCTACCGACGCACAGGTCGAGAAGGAGTCGCCGTCATCGTCGACTGTCGAGGTGGCACCCGGCGTCACGGTGGCTAGCTCCGGTGGGGCGCACACGTCCGCTGACAGCGCCGGGAAGCGGACGCCGAAACCGAAGAGTCCAAAGCGCTCGCTCGATGAGAAGAAGGCGGCGGCGCCCGCGGGCAGGGTGGTGGCGCAGACCAACGCTTCACACGCCGTGGAGATCGAGACGCAGACGGCCGATGAGGCGACAGAAAGGGTAACCGGCGATATCGCCGCCAATGCCGTCGTTGCGATGACATCAATCGCGCCACAACCAGTTTCGGCAAAAATAATGCCGTCACCTGTCACCGCGGTGCTCAGCAGGCTGGTGTCACCGATCCTGTCGTCGTTACTCGGGGCGATTCCCCGCATTCCGACCGAGTCCCCGTTGGCCTGGGTATTCGCCGCAGCGGCCCGCCGCCAGATCGGCGTGTCCGAACCGGTGACCGCACAGGCGGCGACATTCGCCGCCACCACCGCTCTTGTCGAGAATCAAGCTCCGACAGTCGATGTGGTCTTCGACGCGCCGGTCTCCACGACAGGCGCGATCTCGGGTCAAGTCGTCGGACAGGATCCGGAGGGGCAGCCGGTCGCATACGCACTGACCACCCCGCCGACCACCGGAACACTGGTGTTCGACAGTGCCACGGCGAAGTTCACCTACACGCCGACGACGGCGCAGCGGATCACTGCCGGCGTCACTGCCGGCGTCGACACCGTCCCCATGACGATCACAGTGTCGGACGGGACGAACAGCGTGCCCGCCGTCGTCGACATTCCGGTCACGCCACTGCCATTCGCGAAGCAGGCCGAGATCGGCACCGTCGACGACGCGCACGCCGTGGTTGCCACCGATACCCGCGCCTACGTCACCAACCGGTCCGCCGGCACGGTGACGGTGATCGACACCACCAACAACACCGTGATCGGGGCCATCGCGGTGGGCCCGACGCCCGACGGGCTGGCGATCAAATCTGACGGCACGAAGCTCTACGTCTCCAGTCTCGACAACAACACGGTCGCCGTCGTCGACACCAAGACCGCCTCGGTCATCAAGACGTTCACGATCGCCAAACCCAGTGCCATGGCGCTCAACTCGAGCGGCAGCGTGCTGTATGTCACCAGCCGCGACGCCGGCACGGTGACCAAGATAACCACTTCGACCAACGCCATAAGCGGGACCGTCACGCTTCCCGCGGGCTCACTGCCGAGCGCGATAACCGTCAGCCCCGACAAGACGAAGCTCTACGTCATCAGCAACAAAGCCACCGGCGGCGGTACCGTCGCGGTGTTCGGCTACACCTCGAGCACCGTCACCACGATCGCGAACCTGCCCAGTACCCCGACGGGTTTGGCGGTGAGTCCGGACAACAAGCGGTTGTATGTCAGCTCCGCGGACGGCAGGGTGACCGTCTACGACACCACGACGCGCGCCGTCGTGGCCAGTCGCACCGTCTCGGGAGTGCCTGCGGCAGTGAGCATCAGCAACGACGGCACCACCCTGTTCGTCACCGACACGGTCGGCCGGGTGGTCGCCCTCGACGCTATGACCGGCTCACCGCTGACCACCGTCGCCACCCGAACCGCGACGACGGCGATGTCCGTATCACCGGGTGTGGCGGTCAGCGCCGACGGCAAGAAGCTGTTCGTCACCGACTACGACGCAGACAAGGTGTACGTCGTGGGGATGGTCCCGCCGAACACTGCGCCGACCGTCGGTACGCCGATCATCAACGCGCCGAGCACGTCGACCGGCACCCTCACCGGCAAGGTCGTGGTCAACGACCAGGATGGGGATCCGCTCACCTACACCGTGATCACAAAGCCCATCAAAGGCACGCTCACGCTCAAGGCAGACGGCACGTTCACCTACACACCGACCGCGACGGCGCGGCACTCCGCCGCCTTGGACAATCCACCATCGGGTGCGCTCACCGATTCGTTCACGGTGTCGGGGTCCGACGGCCGAGGTGGCGTCGTCACGCCGACCACCACCGTCGACATCCTGCCGGCCAACAAGTTGCCCACGTACACGTTGACGGTCGGAACACCCAGTGCCACATCAGGAGTGGTGACGGGCAAGGTCACCGCGTCAGACGCAGACTTCGACGTGCGAACCTTCACCGTTAGTGATCCCGCGAAGGGCACCGTCGTGCTCAAGTCGACGACGTCGGCCACGACCTTCACCTACACCCCCACGGCAGAGGCTCGCCACGCCGCGGCGAAGGTCGGTGCGACGGTTGCCGACAAGGTTGACACCTTCACGGTAACGATCGACGACGGCCACGGCGGCGTCGTGCCGGTGTCGGTGACTGTCACCGTGAGTCCGACAAATTACGCGCCGACCGGGGCCTCGGTCGTTGGCCTGTTCACCGACCTCAACAGTGGCCGAGTCACCGGCACGGTCACCGCCGTCGACGTGAACAACGACCAGTTCTCCTTCAGTTCGACCACTCCTGCCAAGGGAGCGTTGGTGTTCGGGCCGCACGGATCGTTCACCTACACACCGACGGACACTGCCCGCCAGGCCGCGTCGGCACCCAACGCCACCACCGCCGCGAAGACGGACGCGGTCACCATCACGGTGGCGGACGGATACGGTGGAACCACAACGGTGAAGCTGACTCTGCCCGTCACGCCCTACGGGCATGTCAACTCGGCTCCTACCAATGGCCGGGCATCGGTCGGTGACCCGAACACCGCCATCGGGCAGGTGACGGGAGTGCTTCTCGCCGACGATGTGGAACGCGACGCCTTGACCTATTCGCTGGCGACGGGGCCCAGCAAGGGCGTCGTGAAGATCGATCCGGGTGGGACGTTCACGTATGTACCGAACGTCGAGGCAAGGTGGGGCGCGAAGACCACTCCGGAAGTCGACATGGATCGGTTCACGGTGACCGCTGACGATGGCTACGGCGGGACCACGACGTTCGATGTGAGCGTCACGATCGCGCCGCCGTCGACGTCGGCTTCGGCCATCGACCAGCGGTCCACCACGGTCGGAATGAATGTCCAAGAGATGTACGGGTTCACCCAGGCTCAGACGGATCGTGCGCTCGATCTGCTCAAGGCCGACGGCGTGGACACGATCCGGATTCTGATCCCGTGGGTGGGGGTGGAACCGTCCAACGACTCCTGGAACTGGTCGGCGGTCGACCGCATGGTCAACTCCGCCAAGACCCGCGACATGACGGTGATCGGCGTGCTGAACTCACCACCCAACTGGGCAATGGTGCCGGGGTCGCCGCCGCTCGGTGGCCCACCGGCCGACCTGGCGGAGTACGCGGAATTCGCCGGCATGGTCGCCACACGCTACGCGGGCAAGGTGTCGGCGTATGAGGTGTGGAATGAGCCGAACTACTACCGGTTCTGGGAACCGACCCCCGATCCGGCCGCGTACACAGCGCTATTGAAGGCGGGATACACCGCGATCAAGGCAGCGGACCCGAACGCCGTTGTGGTGGGCGGCGTCATCGCGGCCGCGCCCGACTCCGGCACCCAGGCGATCGACTCCGTGCGGTTCCTGACCGAAATGTACGAAGCAGGCGCCGCAGGCTACTTCGACGCCCTGTCCTTCCACCCGTATTCGATGTCGCTCTTCTCCGAGGGCGGGTCGGTGGCCGGATCGCCCCTGCTGATGGCATCCCAGATGCACGAAGTGATGGCCGCCTACGGTGACGGCAACAAGAAGATCTGGGCCACCGAGTACGGCATGTCGTCGTTGTTGGTCACCGAGGCGGGACAGGCCAACTACATCGACGACTTCCTGAGCACCTGGCGTGATCTCGACTACGCGGGACCGGCGTACATTCACACCGTCCGCGATCTGGCCACTTTCGATCTGGCTCAAGGCACGATGGGCGTCTACCGGCAGGACTGGACGCCGAAGCTCGCGGTGGCCGTGATCGAAGCCGTGATCGACGAGAACGAAGCGTTCCTGGCGGACGGCGGCGGGATCGAACTCTAGCCCGGATGAGGATTGACTCGCACCTCGGAGAAGCGGCTAGGTCACAGACTGTCGTAGACCTTCTTGTAGTACGCCGCCAGGAATCGCGGACCGATGAAACGCATCACGTACACCCCGATCGCCGCGGTCAGGCTCTTCGGAGACTGCTCCCACTCGCCGTGTACCGCGCTGCCGCCCTCGTCCCGCGGCGTTGCGGTCAACCTCATATAACCGCCCGGCGTCAGCGTGTCGCTCTCGGTCACCGTCAACGTCACCGATCCTCGCTTCGACCAGTCGTAGTGCCAACTCGCCCACACCTTCGGAAAGTCCTGACCTTCGCGAATATCGGCGTCGGTGTCGCCGACGTGGTAGACCTCGAACGCCTTCGCTGACGACGCCGGCCAGCGGTGGACGCGATCGGGGGAGAAGTCGGTCATCAGGGCGATGACCTGCTCGGGCGATGCAGTCGTCATGAAGTCGAATTCGAACTTGGTGCCCACCCGCAGAACGTAACAGCCGGTGTCTTGCTCGCGTGGCGAGCCAATCGTCGTCCTTTTCCGGGCCTTCCGCACGCGGTCGCGGTGAAGTCGGGCCAACCCTTTGTCCCTGTGTCGTCCGAACGTAGGGAAATACCCGATTCCTTCTGCTCCGCTCTGAGCGAAGCTTTAGGCGTGGAACCGGGCCCCGTTTGGGGGAGGCGGGCCTGGTTTCACAAGATGACGAGGCATTCAAAGCGACGCGGCCATCGGTGTGTCCGCGCGCAGGCGTTCGGCGTCCCGACCGGGGGGTGCGCCGAACAGCCGCCGGTATTCACGGGTGAACTGCGAAGGACTGTCGTAACCGACGCGGTGCCCGGCCCCGGCAATGTCTCCCGGGTGTGCGACGAGCATCGCGCGGGCCTGCTGTAGCCGAATCCTTTTCTGGAATTGCAGCGGGCTCATCGCCGTGACCGCACGGAAGTGCCGATGGAACGCCGACGTGCTCAACCCGCACAGCCGAGCCAGGTCCTCGATGCGCATTCGCTCGGCGTAGTTGTCGCGGATCCATGAGATGGCGCTGTTGACATGCGTCAGGTCTCTGTCCGCAAGGCCGATTTGGCGCACGGTGTCGCCCAGCGAGCCCGTCAGCAGCCGCCACAAAATTTCGTGGCGGATCAGCGGCGCGAGGACGGGGGCGTCGGCGGGCCGGTCGAGTAGCCGCAGCATCCTGACGGTGGCATCGAGGAGTTCGGGCGAGGCAACGTCGGCCGCGATCGCCGGTTTATCCGGCGTACCCCGCGGCCACCGAGCGGCCGGGGCCTTCAGCAGCAGTTCCGCGATCGCGGCAGGCTCGAGTACCAACCCCACGCCGAGGGCCCGTCCCGTCCCATCCTCGTCCAGCCAGTGGCCGGTGACCGGCAGATCAGCCGCTACGACCAGGCAGTCGCCGCGGCCGTATCCGATCACCTGGTCGCCGAGCATCAGCCGCTTGCCGCCCTCGGCCATGATGACCAGAAGCGGATGGGTCACCGAGTACTCCGGTGGGGCGGGCTTCGCGGCGACATCGGAAAGCAGCAATCCATCTATGGCGCTCGAAAGGTCCGGTCGGGCGTGCGCCTTGATGCGGCCGCGGATCTCGTCGAGTACGTCGGAAGCAACGTGCACACCCCAAGACAAGCACGGCAGTGAACGATCAGCGCGAAGCAAGCAGGATCGTGCAAGAGATGGCCGCCATCGCTATACCGGCGTCGTGGCAGTTCGGGATTTGATGGGTCCATCAATCCGACTATCAGGAGCATATTCATGCCACTCGACCAGTACCTCACCCTCGGCCGGTCCGGACTGCGGGTCAGCCCGTTCGCCCTCGGTGCGATGACCTTTGGGGAAGACCCGGGTGCCGCGGGCAGCAGCGTTGAAGAGGCCGAGAAGATCCTCGAGACCTATTTCGATCTCGGCGGCAACTTGGTCGACACCGCCAACATCTATACCAACGGACACTCGGAGCGGATTCTCGGCGACTGGTTCACCGCCCACCCTGGCCGGCGCGAGCGCGTCGTCGTGGCGTCGAAGTTCTTCTGCAACATGTTCCCCGGCGACCCGAACGGAGGGGGTGCGGGCCGTGGGTCGATCACCGCGCAACTCCACGACACCCTGCGCCGGCTGCAGACGGACTATCTCGATCTGTACTGGCTGCACAACTGGGACCGGAACACGCCGATCGAGGAGACCATGCGGACGCTGGACGATCTGGTGCGGGCGGGCAAGGTCCGCTACATCGGGTTCTCCAACGTCCCGGCGTGGGTGACCGCGCAAGCGCAGACGCTGGCGCTGTTGCGTGGCTGGACGCCGCTGATCGCTCTACAGGTCGAGTATTCGTTGCTGGCCCGCACAGTTGAGGGGGAAGTCGCGCCGCTGGCGCAGCAGCAGGGCATGGCGCTCACGCCCTACAGTCCGCTGAAAGGCGGGTTCCTGTCCGGGAAGTACCGGCGCGGCGGTCAGGTCGCGGACTCGGCGCGGGCCGCGTATGTCGGCGGTCCGAGCGACGCCGAGTTCGACATCATCGACAGGGTCGCCGCTGTTGCGGTGGAACTCGAAACAACACCTGCCGCGGTGTCTTTGGCGTGGCTACTGCGACGGCCACAGACGGTGGTACCGATCATCGGGGCTCGCCGGTTGGATCACCTCGACGCCAACCTGGCTGGTCTCGACGTGCAACTGAGTGCAGACCATCTACGTGTTCTGGACGAAGTGTCGGCACCCACGCTCGGCTATCCGGCGCAGATGAACGGCCAGACGCGCGCGATGCTGCAATTCGCGGGCACCACTGTGGACGGTGAAGCCTCGACCGTCTATGGGCCGCTGCTGATCAGCGCCGCGCGGTACTGATCCAGTGCCGCCAAGGAAAAGGCCTCCGAGCGGGGGGTGGGCTACCGCTCGGAGGCCTTCGTCGGCCCGGTCAGAGCAGACCGAGCAGCTTCAGGTCGGTGATGTACTTGACGATCACCGGAGCGGACAGATGCGGGATGTCCTTGTCAGGCCCGATCTTGTTGTCCTGCACCGCCTTCCGGAAATGATCCACGGGCGCCAGGGATCCGTTGATCGGAGGAAGGGGCTTCTGGTAGTTGTGCAGCAGCGGAAGCAGTGATGCCTGGCGCTGCTTGTCCGGCAGGGCGCGCAGCGTCGTCTCAAAGCGCGCCAGCCAGTCCTCGTAGTCCGGCACACTGGCGATCTGGTAGCCCGCATCCACCAACCAGTCGACGAACGTGTCCATGCTGATGCCGTCGTCGTACGGGTTCATCACGTGGTAGGTCTCGAAACCCGACACCACGTTGACACCCAACGTGGAGATGGCTTCGGCGATGAATTCCACTGGGAGACCGTCGAAGTGCGAGCGTTGCCGGCCGCCGTTCGCGTCCAGTTGGTAGAACGAGTACGGCGCGATGCCGGTGGCCGCGAGCGACAACATCATCCGGGTGAACATGTCCGGCACGTTGAGTTGGCCGGCGTAGGAGGTGTCGGCCATGATCATGTCGCAGCGGAACACCGACACGGGCAGGCCGGCCACGTCGTGCGCCTCGCGCAGCAATACCTCGCCGCCCCACTTGCTGTTGCCGTACCCGTTGGCGTAGTTGTCGTCGATTGCGCGGGTCGGGCTCATGCTCCGGATGTCGGCCTGCTCGACGAACTTGCCTGGCTCGATACCGTCGCCGACGCCGATCGTGGAGACATAGACGTACGGCTTGATCCGTGTCGTGAGCGCAATGCGGATCAACTCCGCGGTGCCGACGACGTTCGGGCCGAACAACTCGCTGTACGGCAACACATGGTTGACCAGCGCTGCCGGGTCCACGATCAGGTCGACGGTGTCCGCCAACCGCTGCCAGGTGGCGTCGTCCAGGCCGAGATTCGCCTCACCCTTGTCGCCGGCGAGCACCTCGAGATGCCCGGCTGCCAGGCGTCGGTAGTGCTCGAGCAGTGCCGCATCGCCGCTGTCAAAGGTGGCGTCCAGGCGTTGGCGCGCCGCCTCGTCGTCCTTCGCACGCACCAGGCATATGACCTTGCCGTCGACCAGATCCATCCGTTCCAGCCACTGCAGCGCCAGATAACGGCCGAGGAAACCCGTTGCGCCGGTCAGCAGTACGGTGCGCACTTCGCTGCTGGGCGAAGGCAGCGACGGCGCCGTCGTCAGCGTCGCGTCGTCGAGGAACTTGTCCAACGTCAGATCTCGCGCATGCACCTCCTTCGCGTCGCGGCCGTGCACCGAGTCGTAGGTCGGCCGCTTGGCGGCACCGGCGCGCTGGGAGTCGATGTACGCGGCGATCGACGCAAGATCGCTGGCCGGGCTGACGATCACGCCCACCGGCACATCCACGTCGAAGATGTCGCGCAGCAGGTTGCCGAACGTCAACGCCGACAGCGAATCCCCGCCGAGTTCGTTGAACGCCGCGTCGGGCGACACATCGGCCGACGCCGCGCCCAGCAGGGCACCGGCGGCCCGGCTCACCGTCTCGACCGTCGGGTGGTTCGCACCGTCTCTGCGCAGTCCGCGCAGCACCTCGGCCTGCCCGTCGGCCAGATCGCTGTAGAGCTGCTCGAGCGCTGGACCGTAGTGATCCTTGAGCTTGGGGCGGGCCAGCTTGCGGATACCGGTCAGCAGGCCGTTCTCCAGAGTGAAAGGCGTTGCCTCCACGATGAAGTCACGCGGGATCTCGTACGACTGCAGGCCTGCTTCCCGTGCGATGCTCTGCAGTGCGTCGCTCAACAGCGGCTTGACGGCGGCGACGTCACCGCCGACGCTCTTCAGTGCGTCGTCGGTCGGGACGATCACCGCGAGCAGATATGACCTTGCGCTGTTGCCGTACACGAAGATCTGGCGTATCGCCGGGTGGCCGCCGTATGCCGCCTCCAGCTTCGATACGGTGACGAACTCGCCTTGCGAGAGCTTCAGCACATTGTTGCGCCGGTCCACGTAGACGAGCTCGTCCGGCCCGATCTCTGCCATCACGTCACCGGTGTGGTACCAGCCGTCGGCGTCGAAGAGTTCGGCGGTGACCTCGGGCCGCTTGTAGTAGCCGGGGATCAGATTCGGTGTCTTGACGAACAATTCGCCGCGGGGATGGGGCTGGTCGGTGGCGAAGTAGCCGAGGTCAGGGACGTCGACCAGTTTATATTCGGTGACGGGCGGGCGCTTGATCTTGCCGTCGAGGAGGATGATCCCATCCTCGGTCGAGCCGTAGACCTCCGTCAGCGGAATGTCGAGGAAGTCCTCGACCCAGGAGTACAGTTCCGGCGAGATGGGCGCCGATCCGGTGATCGCCGAGAAGTGCCGCCCGCCAATGAGTCTCTCGCGTTGCTCGGCCATCACCTGACGCTCGACGGCCTCGCGGTCGCCGTCGGTCCAGCGGTTGTCGACCTGGCTCTGCACTTCCTGGAACAGCATCTCCCAAATGCGGGGCACGAAGTCCAAGCGAGTCGGTCGGACAAGTGCCACATCGTCGAGCAGTGTCGACAAATCGCTTCGGGCGGCGAAGTAGGCGGTACCGCCCGCGCCGAGCGTGGAGTACAGGATGACCCGGCCCATGATGTGGCTGATCGGCATGAACGTCAAGCTGATCGCGGGCATTTTGCCCTCTGAGTCGAAGTCGGGGCTGAACCAGCCGCGGAAGCAGTCGGCCATCAGGCGGTCGGTGTACATCGCGCCCTTCGGAGTGCCCGTCGACCCGGAGGTGTAGATCAGCAGACGCAGCGCTTCGCTGTCGCCTCCCACATTTGGCACTGCGGCGTGCGCGGGGGCGTTTGCGATCACGTCGTTGAGCGCCTCCACGGTGACCTGGCGCTCGGCGAGGCGCGTGGTGGCGTCGGCCAGTGCCTCGCGGTGGTCGTCGATCTGAGGGTGATAGTCGAACACGACCATGCGCTTGGGCGCATATGCCGTGAGAGCCAGCTCGACTGCGTCGTTGAGGTGGTCGACGCTGGCCACGATCGCGACGGGTTCGGTCTCAACGAGGATCGGATGTAGCTGCGACACAGGGGCATTCGTCTGCAGCGGCACTGCGACTGCGCCCGTCAGCGACAACGCCATGTCCACCACCGCGTAGTCGGCACTCGAGAAGCCAAGGGTGGCGACCCTGTCGCCTGGCCGGACGGGATTGTGGGCCAATGCCCCCGCCAGCGCGCGCACCCGCGCCCATGTCTCGCGATAGGTCAGGGTGTCGAAACGAGTCTGCAGTTCGGCGACAGTCCGTCCAGTCTCGTCGGCGACGAACTCGACGGCGCGCTGTCCGAGTGCGGGCCGATCAGCGTAGCCCTCCATCACGTTGCGGATCACGTCGTTCAGCAATATGCCGGAGTCCTCAACGGCGGCACTGACCGCCGGATCCGGTCGCGCGGCGATCAGTTGCGGGTCGGTAGAAGTCAACTTCTCGAAACGACTCTGCCTGCGTGCGTCGCGATCGGTAGTTGAATGTGACATACGAAAACTCCTTCGGGAAACAGAAATCGAATTTTGGAACGATCAGTCCCTTACTAGGTACATCCATCGCGGGGCCGTGAAGTATTCCTGACAACTTGCTGTGGACCCCGAGATCGCACCCCTTGTTTGAACGTCCCAACCCGAAAATCCCGAGCAGAGAGCCGCTTTGGTGCGGCGTACCAAGGGATGAGAGTGACGTTCATCACCGATGAGAAGCTCCTCTATCGATCGCGGAGTCCTACCTCAAATTTGCGCCTGGCTTGGCGGCGGTGTCATTGCCACTGGCGGGTAGAACGCTCTACCGGCTAGCGGGTAAAGCTCGCGAATTGGTCGGTTCGATACAGCGGGCTCACACGAATCTGTGAGGCGGACACGGTAGACCTCGAAACACGCCGAAAGAGACGACTCCTGAAAGGACTACAGCAGTGGACACCGAGACCGTGGATCGCCAGTTCAGCGCGCTGCAACAACAGGCTCAACAGACCGCTGCGCTGATCGCGGCCCTTGCCGGGAAACTGTCGGCGGCCGCCGCCGGGGGAGATCCCAATGCCAGGGAATGGGCGCTCGACCTCAAGGAGATCGCGCTCGCGATCCGTGATGAGCAGAGCTCGACAACCGAACTGCTGCAGGCGATTCACGCGCTGGTCGACAACCACGTGGCGACTGTTCCGCCGATGCCGCCGGCCTACTCTGCACCGCCCGCGCAGTACAGCCAACCGCAATATCAGCAGGGTTACCCGCAGTCTGGGCAGGGCGGCGGTGCGCTGCAGCGTTTCCTCGGCGGGCGGTTCGGTCAGGCGATCGTGACGGGCGCAGGCATCGGCATAGGAGACGACCTCGTCAACTCCATCTTCGACCGGCTCTGAGCCTGCCCACCGGGGCAGGCTCAGAGCGTGAACTAGGCGCAGCGCAGCGGGTGAAACAGGTCGAACAGTGGTCCGGCGCAGGGGCCGACCCATCCCGGCGGCGGAGCCCAGCCTGGCGGCGGATACCAGCCGACGGGTGGCGTCCAGTCCGGGGGCGGCGCCCAGCCGATCGGCGGTATCCAGCCCGGAGCCGGGTAACCGTCATTCCAGCCAGGGCCCCATTCCGGATGGTGCCAGTCGCCGGGATGCGGCCGCTCGTGTCCGTACGGACCCCAGTCGGTGGCGAATCCTGCCGACAGGGTGGGCACCTCGGCGGATGCGAGCGGGGGAACGGCAAACGCGGCTGCGATCGAAGCTCCGGCCGCAGCTACCGCGAACGTGCGTAATGATGACTTTCGCACCATGGTCAGACTCCTTTCATTCAAAGCAGTGCAACGTGTTTCGACGCTATCCGGCGCGTTTGAGAGTTGCAGCGATGCACGCTTGAGGTGTGCTGTGACGTCGCGGCGACGCTGTGTGACCCTCTGATCTCGTTGAGAGTCCACTGCCAGAACCGCTCAACGAGGGATTCCAATGGCATGTTGGAAAGACATGAGGATGCCCACATTTCGAATTGCGGCGGCCGCTGTCGGCGCGATGGCCGTGGCTGGGATGGCGCTGCTTTCCGTGCTTTCCGGCGGCAACCGGGTGCAGTCGGCTTCGGTTGTTCCCGAACATTTCGGCGGACCCGTCGACACCTCCATCTACAACCCTGCCGCCACTTTGAGCATGCCGACGGTGTCGAGTTCGGCGACGGACGCACCGTCGCCGATGAGTGCTCGCGGCTGAGCCGTCAAGGGGACCTCGAGGTCTTACCCGAGTGTGCCGATCACGATCGGTGCCGCGCTGAGCGGATGGTGTCGCGAAGAACGCCGCTTCGGCCGGAGTCACGGCCGTCGCAGCGACGTCCATTCGCACGATCTTATGGACCCTGCATTCGCGAGCGGTGTCGGTCGACTTCGACGTGATCCCGGGGTTGCGTACGGTCGTTCGGCGGTGCGTGCCTGCCCGGGCGTTGCCGACGTTCCACTCGCCGATGCCGCCGACGTGGCAAATCTGCGCTGGTAGCCACACACAGCAAATTTTCAGAGACGGTCTCTGTCGCGCAGCCCGAACGCTACACTAACCAGCGATTACTGTCGTTTCGCCGAGCTAAGCTAACCGCCCACGCTCAGCAGAAGTCGTTACTGGGCAATTAGGGGAGAAGTGATGCAAACGCGGTACGGCAGGTATGTCGGACGGGTGGGCGCCCTGGCCGTTGCGCTCGGCATCGGATCCGCCGTCGCCGCGCCCGCAGGCGTCGCGTGGGCAACAGGCGACGACGCCGCCGCGGCCTCGACGTCGTCCGGGGCCGACACGACCAACGCAAGTACCGGTTCGGTGACTTCCGAGAGCCCTGGCGAGACGGGCGCAACGCCGAACACCGATGAGCCGAAAACCACGGAACCCGTCGATCCGAAACCCAGTTCCTCCAACACCGAAGTGGTAGCGCCGGGGGTGACCGTCTCCAATTCGGGCGGCGCACATTCGGGCGGTGCAGACGCCCCGAAGCCGAAGACGAAAAAGAAGGTGACCGTCAAACCGCGCGTTCGCATCGCCGAACCCTCAAGCGAGACAGCCGAACCGGCCCGGCAGACCCGGACGCAGACAACCACGGGCGGCGCCGCCTCGGAAGGCGCGGCGACCAAGCCGGAGCCCGAGCAGCCCACGGTGTCAGTAGCCATGCTTTCGCGGTCTGCCACCGAAGCCCCGACGACTCTGACCACAGCCGCCCAACCGATCGCGTCGAACCCGATTCAGGCAACCATCACCGGCCTGCTGAACGCCGTGGTCCGCCCCGTGCTGTCGACGTTCCTCGGCATGCTGCCCGGTGGGTCGACGGAGTCACCGCTGACGTGGGTGTTGATGGCGGCCGCCCGGCGCCAAGTCGGGCAGACCGAGGACGTCTCGACCCAGGTCGCCGCTCAGCAGCTGGCGGCCACCCAAACCGTGGCCGCGGCCGACCAACCGCCCACTGCGGCGGTGACGTGGGGCAGGCCGGATGCGACGACGGGCACGGTGTTGGGAAAGCTGACAACCGGCGATCCTGAGGGCAAGGCCGTCACGGTGACGTTGAAGAGCGCGCCCACCGCGGGCACGTTCGCCTACAACGCGACCACCAGGGTGATCACCTACACGCCGACCACGGCCCAGCGTTTCGTCGCCGCGACGACGTCCAATCCCGACGACACCATCGGCATGACCGTCACGCTGTCCGACGGCGTCAACAAGGTCGACGTCCCGATCAACATCCCCGTCAGCCCGTCGCCGTTCTTCAAGGCGACTGATTTTGCGAACGTCAACGACCCCAGCGCGATTGCCGTCACGAACACCCGCGCGTACATCACCAATCGCAGCGCAGGCACCGTCACCGTCTACGACACGGTCAAGAACACCGTCGTCGCCACGTATCAGGTCGAGGCGGCCGCCGACGGTATCGCGGTGAAGAAAGACGGCACCCGGCTCTACGTGTCGAGTTCGACCAACAACACGGTCACCGTCATCGACACCGCGACCGGAGCCACCAAGAAGACGATCACGATCGCCAATCCCACTGCAATCGCGATCAATCCGAGCGGCAGCACGGTGTATGTCGCCAGTGGCAGCGCCGCCACGATCAGCAAGATCAGCACGATTTACAACACGGTGTCGAGCAGCGTCGTCAAACTGCCAACCGGCTACCGACCCACCGAGTTGGTGGTCAGTGCGGACGGCACCAAGATCTACGTTGGAAGCACCAAGCCGACCGGCGGGGGCAACATCTCGGTGTTCTCGTCCTCTGCGACGACGGTCACGTCGATCACCGACATTGCAGGCGCACCAACGGGTTTGGCAATCAGTGCCAGCTACCCGAGGCTGTTCGCCACCGACGCCGCGGGCGGCGTCACCGTCATCGACACGACTGCCCGCACCGCGGTGACCAGGAACCTCGGTGTTGCGTTGTCCGGCATCACGATCACCAACGACAGCAGTGCGGTGATGGTCGTCAGCAACACCGGCCTGGTCGCTGCAGTGAGCAGTACCGACGGTACGACGTTGGGCGTGACGACGGTTCGCGGCACGGCGACACCGATGACGCTGCAACCCGGTGTCGTGCTCAGCCCGGACGGCACCAAGATGTTCACCACCGACTTCGACACGGACAGCGTCCACGTCGTCTCACTGGTGCCGCCGAACACGGCACCCTTCTCGAGTGATCCGTCCTACAGCGTCTCCAACCCATCGACGGGCGCACTGACGGGCAAGGTCGGAGTCGTGGACTTCGACGGCGACCCGCTGACGTATGTGGTCAACACCAAGCCGACGAAGGGCACCCTGGTGCTCAAGGCTGACGGAACATACACGTACACACCGACTTCCACGGCGCGGCATGCGGCAGCCGTGCCAGGTGCAACCAATTCTGTTACGACGGATTCGTTCACGATCACGGTCAACGACGGCCGCAACGGTTCGGTGACGACGACGATCGTCGTCGCGATCGACCCCGCCAACAAGGTTCCAGTGGTGACGACGACCATCGGCACGCCCAGCACGACAACCGGTGTCGTCACCGGAAGCGTCAAAGCCACCGACGGGGACTACGACACGCGGAAATACACCGTGACGGGGTCGCCGACGAAGGGCACGGTGACGATCACGTCGACCGGGTCGTTCACTTACACGCCAACCGCGGAGGCGCGTGCGGCCGCGAAGGCGCCTGGCGCGCCGTACGAGGCGACGATGGACACGTTCGTCGTCACGGTGGATGACGGCCACGGCGGCGTCGTCCCAGTCACGGTGAACGTCAGGATCGGCGCACCCAACGCCAAGCCGACCGGAGCTGTGGCGACGGTGACGAACACCAATCCGCGCAGCGGCGTCATCACCGGCACCATTACCGGGTCCGACGCCAACGGCGATCCGCTCAGTTACAAGGCAAGCGCGACGACCAAGGGCGCGATCGTCATCAACCCCGACGGCTCGTTCACCTATACGCCGACCGCGGCCGCGCGCCTCGCGGCTTCGGCGGCCGGGGCGACGTCGACCACGAAGACCGAGACCATCACGATCACCGTCAGCGACGGATTCGGCGGCACCACAACGACTTCGCTGAAGGTGTCCATCGCGCCGAACCCGACCACCAACGGTGCGCCCACGAACGGCCACGAGGCACCCGGAACCACGACATCGACCGCGATCGGCACCGTGACGGGTACGGTGACTGCCGACGACCCGGACGACGACAAGCTGACCTACAGCCTGGGCTCGGGCCCGGCATTCGGCACGGTCAAGGTGACGTCCGACGGCAAGTTCAGCTACACGCCCGACGTCGACGCGAGGTATCGCGCGCTGGTGACGGACGGCGTGGACACCGACAGCTTCGTCGTCAACATCAGTGACGGCTTCGGCGGAACGACAACGGCCACAGTGACTGTCGAAATCGCGCCGCCGTCGGCATCGGCGGTCGACCAGCGTCCGACGACGGTGGCGGTCAACGCCCAGCAGATGTACTTCTACTCGCAGACCGACACCGACAAGGCGATGGGGCTGCTCAAAGACGCCGGCATCGACACCATCCGGATACTGATCCCCTGGGCCGGAGTGGAAGCGACGGACGACACCTACAACTGGGCCGCGGTCGACCGGATGGTCAACAGCGCCAACGCCAAGGGCATCACTGTGCTCGCCGTGCTGAACTCGACGCCGGACTGGGCCGCGGTCCCCGACCAGCCTCCGCTGAGCGGACATCCGGCAGACCCAGCTGAATTCGGCGAGTTCGTCACCATGGTCGCGACTCGGTACAAGGGCAAGGTGGCCGACTACGAGATCTGGAACGAGCCCAATTACAACGTGTTCTGGTCGCCGACGCCGGACGCCAAGCAGTACACGGAGCTACTCAAAGTCGCCTACACCGCGATCAAGCCGGCGGACCCGAATGCGACAGTGATCGCCGGGTCGGTCGCGGCGGCCGCTGAAACTCCCGGCGGCCCAACCGTCAACCCGGTCACCTACCTCTCGGCGATGTATGCTGCGGGCGCTGCGGGATACTTCGACGCGGTGTCATTCCATCCGTATCTGTATTCGATACCGTTCTCGGCCGGCGAGGGTCATGCGGGTGTGCCGATCACCCAAGCCGAGCAGATGTATGCGGTGATGGTCGCCAATGGTGACGGCAACAAGAAGATCTGGGTCACGGAGTACGGTCAGCCGTCGTCGGTGGTCTCCGAGGCCAATCAGGCCGCGTTCGTCGGCGATTTCCTGCGCACGTGGCGCACCCTCGAGTTCGCCGGACCCGCATTCATCCATACGCTGGCCGACTATCCGTCGAGCGACCCTGTTCAGGCGTCGATGGGGTTGTTCCATCAGGACTGGACGCCCAAGCCGGTGCTCACCGTCGTGAAGCAGGTGATTGCGGAGAACAACGCGATCGAGGCCGCCGCCGACGACAACGTGCTGTAGGCGGCTAAGTAGTCGCTGCCAGAAGTCGGGCCAAATTGCGGTGGTCCACTACTGAAGTCATGACTGCGACGCGGGCATGAACACCTCGACCGGTGACGCCAAGCACGAAACGGAATAGCTGGGGCCGCCTCCGCGTTGGCGTTCCTGTGACTACGCAACCGGAACTCAGCCCGACGGACTGGGTACGCGAACAGACAGAGCGCATCTTGGCGCAAGGCACCACCGACGGCGTCGAGGTCCTCGATCGCGCGGTCGTCCTCTTCACGACGATCGGCGCGCAGTCCGGCAAGGCCCGCTACGTACCGCTCATGCGGGTGGAAGAGGACGGCAAATACGCGATGGTGGCGTCCAAGGGCGGCGACCCCAAGCACCCGAGTTGGTATTACAACGTGCGGGCGAACCCCGCGGTGACCGTGCAGGACGGCGACAAGATCATGTCGGGGACCGCACGCGAGATCGAAGGCGCCGAGCGCGAGCACTGGTGGAAGCTGGCGGTGGCCGCCTACCCGCCCTACGCCGAGTACCAGGCCAAGACCGCGCGACAGATTCCCGTTTTCGTCGTCGAATAACTCGGCACAACGTCCGATCGACAAGCGCCAGGGGTTCTCACCAGGCCCCTGGCGTTATTGATTTCCGCGAGTACCGCGTAGCGAGCGCAATGGCCCCTGACCTGCGGTAAAAAAGTGCCCCCGGCAGGATTCGAACCTGATTGACTATTCGGCGCCGCCGCCGTGTGGACGTGCAGATTTACCCCTTTAACTGCGATTTCAACGCGTTTGCCGTCCGGCAGTAAAGGACATCGCCGGACACTCTGTTACATTCTTTTTGCACGAATCTCGCACGGGAGGGACGCCGATGGCCGGGACGCGACGCCAATTCGGACAGCTTCGACAGCTGCCATCGGGACGCTGGCAGGCCGCCTACACCGGGCCCGACGGCAACCGGCACAAGGCCCCGCGCACGTACGCCACCGACGACGACGCCATCGGCTGGCTCAACATCGAGCGCCGCAAGATCGAGCTGGGCACCTGGGGCGCGGTCGAACGCAGCGACGGCGTGACGCTGCGCGCCTACGCCGACCGGTGGATCGAACAGCGCCAACTGCGCCCCCGCACCCGCGCGCACTACGAATCGATGCTCAGGCGACTGATCCTGCCGGCGCTGGGCGACGCCAAAATCGTCACGTTGACACCGGCCAAGGTTCGCGAATGGCACGCCAGCCTGGGCACGGGCCATGACACCCGCAACGCCCACGCCTATGCGCTGTTGCATGCGATCTGTGCGACCGCCGTGCAGGATGAGGTGTTGGACGCCAACCCGTGCCGAATCCGCGCGGCGATGCAGGCCAAGCGTCGGCGCGACGTGGACATCCTCACCCCCGCCGAGGTGAACCGGCTGGCGTCCAAGATGCCGGCCCATCTGCGCGCCAGTGTGCTGTTGGCGGCGTGGTGCGGCCTGCGGTGGGGGGAGACCTCGGAGTTGCGCCGCCGCGACGTGAGTGCTGATCAAAGCGTGCTGCGCGTGCGCCGGGCCGTCACCTATCGCAGCGGCCAATTCCACGTCGGCGACCCCAAAACCGCGGCCGGTGTGCGCGACGTGGCGATCCCGCCGCACATCCGCCCAATGCTCAAGGCGCACCTGAAAACTCACGTCGCCCGACCGGCCGACTCGCTGCTGTTCCCCGGCGAGAATGGCTCACACCTGCGGGCCGACCTATACCGGACGCATTGGGAGAAAGCGCGCGCGGCGATCGGCAAGCCACGGCTACGGGTACACGATCTGCGCCACGTCGGCGCGGTGCTGGCCGCCCAGGCCGGTGCCACGACAGCCGAACTGATGCACCGCCTTGGCCACACCACGCCGCAGATGGCGCTCCGCTATCAGCACGTCGCCGAGGGGCGCGACGCCGAAATCGCCCAGCGCCTATCGAAATTCGCGGCGGCCAGATAACGCCGCTTGCGGACATGCACTGTCAGGCCGTAGCCTTGACGGCAATTGGGACCCTACGGGTGGACCAAGGGGGCGACGTAAACAAACAACCCCGGCTGAGTAAACGAGTACGGTCGAAAAAGTTCTGGTGATCCGGTTGTCGTTCTCCTCGTAGGAATTTCGGGTTTTTTGGTCTTGGTTCTGTCATGCCAAGAAGAAAGCGCCCGACGAATGTCCGCCAAGACTCGCCAAACCGCCAACCGTCGTGAACGCCGGCACCCTGAGTTGATCGGCCTGCAACAAGCTGCCGACTACTGCGACGTTTCTTACCGCACCATTCGCCGCTGGATCGCCGACGGCCGCCTTAATGCCGTTCGCGTCGGCCCCCGCCTGTTGAAGGTCCACGCTGACGATCTGGCGGCGCTCTTGCAGCCGACCGGTGGTGCAGCGTGAACAAAGTAGAACTGGCGCGCCTGGGGGCGACCCCGTGACGCGAGAACGCCCCGACGGTGGCGCCGCCGAGGCGAACCAGCAGCCCGCTACAGCTGCCGCCACCGTACCGCGCGACAGCGACATCCGCGATTACCTTGCCGCCGTGGCCGACGGCATGTCGGGTGTGTTGCATGTGGCCACGGGTGCGCGTGGGCGCTGGGATGACGGCAAATACAGATTCGACGGCTGGACAGAAACCCGGTTCGCATATCCAGCGGAGGCCGGCCTCGCGGCACGCGAAATGCTGCGCGCGGCCGAGGATTCCGACGTTTACGTATGCCCATACGTGACGCGGGGCGACAAGCGATCGAAGGGTGCCGCGGTCGCTCATGTCCTGGTCCACGCCGACGTGGACAGTGGTGATCTAGACGCCGAACGCGTGCGCGCGATTCCTGGCGCGTTCGCGGTGTCGACGGGCACACCTGGTCACGGACACGTTTACGTGCGGCTCACACGCGAGGTGGGCGCCGACGATCACCGGGCGCTGTGTATCGGTCTGCGCGACCACCTGGGCGCGGATTCGAAGATCAGCGACAACGACCTGTTGCGTGCGCCCGGCACGCGCAATCACAAAGCCGCCGCGATGGGCAGCGAAACGGCGGAGGTGGATTGGCTTGTGCGACCGGGTAACCGGGTCGACCCTGCGCCGCTTGCCGAATTCCTCGGCGTAATTCTCGGCCGCCCAGTTGCGGCGAGCGCCACGAACGGCGCCGCGGTGGCGGAACCTGTTGACCTCAGCCGGTGCGCCGGCGTGCGGGCCGCCGTGGACTGCAATACCGGCGACCGGTCCGCGGACACCATGCGGATTGTTCACGCGTGCTGCGAGGGTGGCCTGACGCTGGCCCAAACCCGGTGGGTCATCGCGAGCCGGGCCGACCTGGCACAACGGCTGGCCGACCGCACCGATGACGACGTACATAACTGTTGGCTGAAAGCTGTTGATGCGCGCCAGATTCGCCGGCGGCAGGGAACCGTTTGGCTGGGCGACGCCGGGACCGCCGGACCGGGTCCGGACCCGGTACCCGGTCCGATGTTTGCCCGCAATGGCCATCCCGTCGGGTCCGATTCGGGTCCGGTCCCACAAAACGGTGCCCCTGACCTGCAACAACGATCGGACCCGAATTTGGACTCTATAGGGTCGGGACCGGCGGTCCGGTTGTACGTAGACATCAAGAAACTGTTAGCTGAGGGGCTACCGGAGCCGCCCAAGCCCGATGTGCTCGCGCGCACCGATGGCCACTGCCTGTTCTATCGCCGGCAAGTTAACTGGCTTTTCAGCGATCCGGAGACGGGCAAGACATTCGTCGCGCTGGCCGCCGTCGCCGTCGAATTGATCAAGGGCGGCAAGGCGCTGTTTATCGACCTGGACCACAACGGCCCTGATGCCATCGTGGACCGGCTGTTGATGATGGGTGCACCACTGTCGGTGCTGACCGACCAGGCCCGGTTCCGATACTGCGAACCCGACGACTCCCTGACGGTCGCTCAGGTGGTCGGCGACTCCGCGCAATGGAAGCCCGACGTTGTAGTGGTCGACAGCGTGGGCGAACTAATCCCGTTGTTCGGCCGCGACTCCAATTCCGCCGACGATTTCACCCGGGTCCACACCGCTGTGCTCAAGCCGCTTGCGGTATCAGGCGCGGCGGTTGTCGCCATCGATCACCTCGCGAAAGGCGCTGACAGCCGCGCTCAGGGTCCCGCCGGCACCGCGGCCAAACGTCGCACCATCGGTGGCGTTTCGCTGCGGGTAAAGGTGATGCGTCCGTTCACCATCGACCAGGGCGGGGCCGCGATTCTGCTGGTCCATAAGGATCGACACGGCGGTGTGAGGCGCCATTGCCCCGTCGGCGAACGAGAACCGATGGCCGGGACGTTCGTGCTCAAGCCCGCGAACGAGATTGCCGACGGCGAACTGTGTTGGCACATCAACGCGCCCAAGCCGGGCGACCGCGACCCCGACGCCGGAGCCGAACCCGATCTGGTCAACCGAATCGCCGTCATGGACCCTCCACCGTCGAGTATCGACGATGCCCGCGAACGTCTAGGCGTTCGAAAGGACCGAGCGGCCAAGGCGTATCGCGAATGGAAAGCCCAGCAGCAAGAATCGAACGGTGCCGCATGAACCGGCGACAGCGCCGGGCCGCCGGCATCCGGCGCCGATCGGTCGCCGAGCTTGAGCATGAACTCGCCTGCCCCGATTGCGCCTCTGAGGTAACGATCGTGGCGGAGGCGGCGCCCGGCCGCTACAACGCCGAGGTTCGCCATGACGACACCTGCCCATGGTTCGTCGACTTCAAACGATCCGGCGGCCTTGGAGTGAGGATCTCCTGTGATCGTTCGTTCAGCAACTAACCAACAACGAGAGGAAAGCCGATGACCGACAACGAAACGCCGGCACCGCACGGGTTCTGTGTCCCGGTGACGTACAACGAAATTGATGGCGTACCCGCCACCAAAACCACGCAGACGGCTTTCTACGTCGCCGAACCCATCACCCGGGAGTCGATCGAACGGCGGCGCCGGGAGCGCGAACAGCGAGGCGAGCAATGAGCGAAACGATTGGCACGCAACGTCCCAACGACGTGCGCGGTTGGCTTGTCTTCGAACGCCTGCCCGACGACTGGCAGCGTGCAGAGGACGGCACCTTGCAAGCCGACCATGCCCGCATCGGTGACGAGATGTACCTACCCGCCACGTTCACCCGTCCGGCGACCGACACCGAAATCGTGCTCTTGCAGCACCTCGGTTTCGATCCGCCCGCCAATCTTCAAACCGTCGTGTGTTGGCTGAGTTTCGGCCTGCGCAACCGCAGCTGGCCAGCACTCGAACGGAGCTAGAAACCATGACCACGCCAGAACCGCCCGACACGGGCACTGAGACCGACCATGCAACCGAACTGCGCGTGCCGACGGATGAGCTTGTCGGGGATGAGCTTGTCGACCTTGACGACGATCTGGACGTCTATCCAAGCGGCGACGACGATTTCACCGACGATTTGAGCTTCGATTTCAACGGCGATTACGGCAACGATACCGACACATCCGACGGCGCCCACGCGCCAACACAAGACGATTATGACGCGTTCGTCAGCGTCGTCGAACAGGTCATGAGCGACAGCGGCGACCAGGGTCAGGACGCCGGCGACGACCAGGGCGACGACGGCCCAGCGCCATCGATCGCCGACCCTGACCTAGCCGAATACGTGGCAAAGTTGCGGCGCCAGGATGCCCGAAAGCGGCTGCGTTTACAGGAATCCGAGGCCCGGCTACAGGCCGCCGGTCGCGAGAACGGCCGGCTGACCGACATTGTGGAGGCGCACCTGCGCGCAGATGTGGAACGCGAGGCCGCCAAGAGCCTGCACGCGGCGGGGGATCTGTGGCGGGTCGCCGATCTTTCCGACGTGACCACCGACGACGGCACGGCGCCAGACCTGCGCAAGCTGGCCCACGTAATCGCCGACAAAATTCCGCAGCACTGGCAGAAACCGCCACGGGAATTCCGGTACTACGGCGACGCCCTGGGCAGCGGTTCCACATCGCGCCAAATCGACGTGGTGCCAAGTAGCTGGGCTGAGGCACTGGGGAAGCTGACGGAGTAAGCTGCGATGACCGGTGCGGACACCAGGCCAGGAGCCCAGGACCGCGCCACCGAGGTTTACCACCCAACGCCGCCCCGGCGTTGACCGGTGAACCGATGCCCCAGGAGGGCGAAACCCGTCGGCAGGACCGACTGGCGTCCATGAATCGTGCTCTCCTGAAAGGCTTTTCACCCCATGACGCTGCTTACCAGCGGCGATGGTGCGGTGATTCTGCGACCGGAACAGGTCGAAGACCTTGTCATCTTGCCGCTGATCCGCGAATCCATCGCGACCAAAGTCGCATCCGTTCTCCCCACCACCTCGCATTCAACGAGGTTCCCCATCGTCAAAACCGACCCCACCACGGCGTGGACCCAAGAAGGCGCCGAAATCAACGTCAGCGACGCAGATTTGGACGAAATCAACTGCGTTCCCTCGGCGCTCAAAGGCCTCACCGTCATATCGAATGAGCTGGCTGACGACAGCGACCCGTCTGCCCTTGATGTCGTCGGCCAGGGCCTGGTCCGTGATCTGCAAGTCAGGCTTGACGCCGCGTTCTTCGGCAATACCACTCCTAACGGCCCGAACGGGCTGGAAAGCCTGACCGATGTGCAGCACGTCAGCGCCGGCTCGGCGCTGGATAACCTCGACGCGTTCGCCGAGGCGATCAGTCTGGCCGAACAGGTCGGCGCGACACTGACCAATTTCGTGATGAACCCGGCCGATCTGTTCACGCTGGCGACGGTCAAGGTCGCCACCGACTGGCAACAGCCGCTGTTAGGTATCGACCCATCAAGCCCGACCAAGCGATCCGCCCAAGGCGTCCCGCTGCAATGGTCGCCAGCCGTGCCAGAGGGCACCATTTGGGGCATTCCGGAGGCGAAAGTCTTTGCGGTGCTGCGGCTCCCGGTCAGCGTCGTCACAGACCGCTCTGCCTACTTCTCTAGCGACCGTCTCGGCGTGCGATGCGTGACCCGATGGGGTTTCGCGTTCCCACATGAGGCCGCCATCGTCAAGATCACCGTCGGCGGCAGCTAAGAGCGGGCAGGCGATGGCGACCTTGTTCTGGAAATCAAGGAAACCCGACACGACAAGTTCAGGCCAAGTGCGTTGCAGGTTTCGCCATCGTCTGCTCTGGCCCGTCGCCCCGGTTCGATGCCGCCGGGGCGACGGGCGACCCAAAATCAATTTCGAAATCGGTTGTGAAATCGGCGGCCAAATCGCGGCAACGCAGCGCCGCCCCTGGGGGGTGGGCCCCGGGCCCGGCCGACGCGGCGCCGGGCTGCATAGCGTGCCTGCCACGCTGCCATGCACCCGAAACTTTCAGGTCACGGCTTCGGGCCTCAAGACACGGGAACCAGTGTCACGTCCCAGAGGTAGATCGCCACGTCGCTTGACGGGATTTCCACGATCACCGGGGCCCCCTGGCTGATGCTGTCCGAGTCGGTGTGATCGCCGCTCTGAGTGCAAACGACGCTGGCGCAGTGAAAGACGTAGCCACCGGAGTCGGCCACCGTCGAGGCTCGGTAGCGTCCTGGCGGGATGGATTCGTCCAGGCCGCCCTGCGGTGTGCCGACGGCGTAAGCGTGTGTGGGCCCATAGGACGCTGCCGGGGCCGGAACAGCGGCCACGGTCGACGGTTCGGCAGTGGCCCTGGCCGTTGCGGTTGCCGAGACTGGCGCAGTCACCGTTACCGTCCGTGTAATTGTCGAGGTGGTCGTCGTCGTCCCGGCGCAGCCCGCCAGCGCCGCTGCCAGCGCGGCCGCCGATAGTGCGACCTTCATCATGCTTTTGTTCCTCCCGTTTTCATGAGTGCCGCCACACATTAACGGGCGGATTTCTGCTTGCGAAGGGGAATACGCTGAAATCCATGGCAGTGAAGCTTCCCTCGGCCGGAGCCCGGCTGCGCGCCGACCTCGACGCCGCGCTGGCCCACGCTGGCGAGGAACTAGGCCGCTCACTGGAATTCGACGAGGCTGAACGCCACGTCATCACCCGGGCCGCCGCGGCGGCCGATCGCGCCGAGGAAATGACCGGCCTCTACCGCGCCGAACTGGCCCGCCGACCCGAACCGCGGCCGTCGGTGTTGGTGAAACTGGCCGCTGAAATCCGGCTGTCGGAAAAGGCCGCCGTGGACCTTGTCGCCCGGGTGACCCTGGGCCTGGGCGCCGCCCGATCGCCGCGGCACGTCCGGGCGGCCCAAACCCGTTGGCAGCAACGACCGATGCGAGGCCGCGCCTAATGGCCCGCGACGCCGCGCCCACGCACGGTTACAGCGGCCTCTACGCGACGCTGGGCGAACGCGAGGAACTAGCCGCCCGCAACGGTGGCCTGGTGACGGAGGCCAGCGGCCGGGTCTACGTCGGCAACGCCGATCGGCTGGCCGCGTTTCGCACCGGGGCGCCCGCCGAAATGAGAGCCGGTGACTTGCCGCCGTCGGTCCGCGAAGGCGACCCGACGCACTGGTGGCGACGGGCGATCGTGACCGCTGCCGTTGCGGTGTCGTTCCACGACGACGACGGTTCGGCGTGGCTGGCGGAAAACGGGCTGTAGCGCAAGTCCAAGCTGTCCGATCGTCGGACATTCTGCGCCACAGGCGTTTTCGATTACGGTGGCAAGGTGATCTGCTACCACACCACCGACGCCGCCGACGACATCATCCGCGATGGATTCCGTGACGCCGCCGGGTCCTACGGATTCGCCAACTCCGAACTCACCGGCGTGTGGCTGGGCGACTCGCCCATGGACAGCAACGAGGGCGCAACCGGTGACCAGGTGCTACGGGTCGAATTCGGCGACGGCGTGGACACTTCTGATTTCGAGGTGATCGAGGAACACAAGCCCTACCGCGAATGGTGCGTGCCCGCGGCGATCATTAACGCCCACGCCACCGTGACACGGATGAGCGACGACGAGGTGGACGAGGTTCGTTGGGCCAGATGGAACCCGCCGCGCTGACCGGCGGCAGCCTGGCCGCCTGCAAATATCGTCGGCCCCGTGCGATAGAATCAAAGTGCAGGTGAGCACGCCGGCGACGACTCCTGCGGCGATCCCCGCAACGGCTTTCGAACCCGACAATTGGAGGTTCAGCCCATGCAGTACTACACCGACGGCGGCCTTGACCTGATCCGGATTGTCGCGCCGGACAACGTCACGGGGCCGTGGCTGACCGAACAGCCGTCGCATCGGTACTACGGCGCCGCCAAGGGCGGTTGGGAACCGTCGCCAATTTACAACCTCGCTGTGGTCGCGCTGTTCAGCGGCGATTACTACCCGATCACCGAGGCTCAGGCCGACGAAATCATGGCCGAAATCGATGGCGAAAAAGCGACCCGATAACAGCCGCTCTAGAAGACGTCAGCGTGGACCTCGAACGTGTGCAGTTCGATCACGTCATCTCCCACGCCACGATGAAGTGTTACCGCCCGCTGCGGCTATTGCGCCTGACTTGGTATCCACGGGCGACTGTCGTTGAGTGATTCGCAGAATCGCTTGATCGTTTCCCACTGCTTCAGCGCCCCTGGCACTGCCATCGTGCCCAATTGCGCTATGTCGTAACGGGTTCGGTGTGACAGTTCGAACAGGCTGCCATATGGCACAGCAATTGAGGGATACATCGCGTTGACCATCTGCGTGGTGCCTCGCGCCGTGGGTTCGAAACTTGTGTGCTTGCGCGGGTGGCGCTCATCCTTCGCCAGGTCGGGCTCATCGGCCAACGATGAATGCACGTAGTGCAGCGCCGAATAGAACAGGGCAACCATCGCCCAATCGTCGAAGTGGTTCAGCAGATAGTCGCAAGCTTTCTTGTGGTGCTCAGCGCGCTTGAGATGCCATTTGCGTACGCCCATTAGGCTTCGGCGAAGTCTTCATCCCGAACAGCGTCGAGCGGGATGATGTCGAACTCGACGGCAAAATCATCCGCGTGGTCGAGTTGGAATTTCACGAGACGCTCAAGTACCTCCATACGGGTGTCCCACGTGTAGTTCTGGATGCACGCGCCCACACGGGCGATCCTTGACATCGGCTCCCAGCGGATACTCAGGTGCGTTTTCCCCGTATGGCTCTCGATGTCACGTAGACGTCCGTCTACCTCGAATTTCAGCGTGTCGACGCTTGGCATGGCCTTACCCTCCGTGCCCACGATGATTCAGCATAAGGCTATGAAACCTCGCAGGACCGACATCAAATGCGGCGTTGCGCCACCGCATCGAGAACCTTGACCTGCTGTCGAAGTTGCACGAATCTCGCACGGCCCAACATAACCGCTGGTTAATGGGTGCCCCCGGCAGGATTCGAACCTGCGGCCTTCTGCTCCGGAGGCAGACGCTCTATCCCCTGAGCTACGGGGGCGCATACAGACGGGCCATGCGCCAGTGGGCATTGACAAGCAGGGGACAGCCTAACGCATGCCGGCGGCGGAAACGGATTCGGGCGCTGACCACCTCAGACCATAGGATGGACCCTCGTGACCCCCGCCGACCTTGCCGAACTGCTCAAGGCCACCGCCGCCGCGGTGCTGGCCGAGCACGGCCTCGACACCTCAGCACTGCCGGCCGTCGTCACCGTCGAGCGCCCGCGCAATCCCGAACACGGCGATTACGCCACCAATATCGCCCTTCAGCTGGGCAAGAAGGTCGGCGCCAACCCCCGTGAGCTGGCCGGATGGCTGGCCGCCGCGCTCGCCGCGCGAGACGGCATCGCCGCCGCCGATGTCGCGGGCCCCGGCTTCGTCAACCTGCGCCTGGACGCGTCCGCCCAGAACGTGATCGTCGCGAACGTCATCGACGCCGGCGCGGACTACGGCCGCTCAGACGCGCTCGCCGGCGAGCACATCAACCTGGAATTCGTCTCCGCCAACCCGACCGGGCCCATCCACATCGGCGGCACCCGCTGGGCCGCGGTCGGCGACGCGCTTGGCCGCCTGCTCGCCACGCAGGGCGCCCAGGTGGTACGGGAGTACTACTTCAACGACCACGGCGCACAGATCGACCGGTTCTCCAACTCGCTGGTCGCCGCGGCCAGGGGCGAACCAACCCCCGACGACGGCTATGCGGGCGACTACATCAAGGAGATCGCCACCCAGGTGCTCGCCAAGGAACCCGATGCGCTGAGCCTGCCCGACGACGAGATGCGGGAGACGTTCCGGTCCATCGGCGTCGACCTGATGTTCACCCACATCAAACAATCGCTGCACGACTTCGGCACCGACTTCGACGTCTACACCCACGAAGACTCGATGCACACCTCGGGACGCGTCGATCAAGCCATCGCCAAGCTCCGCGACGCGGGCAGCATCTATGAGAAGGACGGCGCGGTCTGGCTGCGCACCACCGACTTTGGCGACGACAAAGACCGCGTCGTGATCAAGAGCGACGGCAACCCCGCCTACGTGGCCGCCGACATCGCCTACTACCTCGACAAGCGCGAACGCGGATTCGACCTGTGTATCTACATGCTCGGCGCCGACCACCACGGCTACATCGCCCGCCTCAAGGCCGTCGCCGCGTCGCTCGGTGAGAACCCCGCCACCGTCGAGGTGCTCATCGGGCAGATGGTCAACCTGGTCCGCGAGGGCCAACCGGTTCGGATGAGCAAGCGGGCGGGCACGGTCATCACCCTCGACGATCTCGTCGAGGCGATCGGTGTCGACGCCGCGCGGTATTCGCTGATCCGGTCGTCGGTCGACAGTCCGATCGACATCGATCTGGCGCTGTGGTCGTCGGCCTCGAACGAAAACCCGGTCTACTACGTGCAGTACGCGCACGCCCGACTATCCGCGCTGGCCCGCAACGCCGCCGAGTTGGGTCTGAGTCCCAGCACCGCGCACCTCGCCCTCCTCACGCACGATAAGGAGGGCACGCTGATCCGCAACCTCGGCGAGTTCCCGCGCGTGCTGAAAACTGCTGCGGCCCTTCGTGAACCGCACCGCGTCTCGCGCTATCTCGAGGACCTCGCTGGTGACTACCATCGGTTCTACGACTCCTGCCGGGTGCTGCCGCAGGGCGACGAGGCGCCCAACGATCTGCACGCCGCGCGCCTTGCGTTGTGCCAGGCCACGCGCCAGGTCATCGCCAACGGCCTCGGCATCCTCGGCGTCAGCGCACCGGAGCGCATGTGATCGCTCATCCCGCCGGTCCCCGGCACGCTGAAGAGATCCACCACGCCGGTGCCCCGCCACGGCCGCAGTCGGCGGCCGATGTGCTCAAGCTCGCGCCGAATGTCTGGCCCCGCAGCACGGCTCGCGCCGATGACGGTGTCGTGTCGATCGCGGGCGTGCCCGTCACCGACATTGCCGCCGAGTTCGGCACGCCCGTCTTCGTGATCGACGAAGACGACTTCCGCTCGCGGTGCCGCGAAATCGCCGCAGCGTTCGGCGGCGGCGACAACGTGCGCTACGCCGCCAAGGCGTTCCTGTGCACCGAGGTGGCGCGCTGGGTCAACGAGGAGGGCCTTTCCCTCGACGTCGCCAGTGGCGGCGAACTGGCGGTCGCGTTGCACGCTGAGTTCCCGCCCGACCGAATCGCATTCCACGGCAACAACAAATCCATCGACGAGCTGACGAATGCCGTCAAGGCCGGCATCGGCCACATCGTCGTGGATTCGATGATCGAAATCGAACGCCTCGACGAGATCGCCGGTGCCGCGGGCGTCGTCCAGGACGTGCTCGTCCGGGTCACCGTCGGCGTCGAAGCGCACACCCACGAATTCATCTCCACCGCACACGAGGACCAGAAGTTCGGGCTGTCGCTGGCCAGCGGTGCGGCCATGGAGGCGGTGCGCCGGGTGTTCGCGACGGACAACCTTCGCCTCGTCGGCCTGCACAGCCATATCGGGTCGCAGATCTTCGACGTCGACGGGTTCGAGTTGGCCGCCCACCGGGTGATCGGCCTGCTGCGCGACATCGTCGCGGAGTTCGGTATCGACAAGACCAGCCAACTCGAGACGGTCGACCTCGGCGGCGGCCTCGGCATTTCCTATCTGGCTCAGGACGATCCGCCGCCGGTGCAGGACCTCGCCGCCAAACTCGGCGCCATCGTGCACAACGAATCCGCCGCGGTCGGCCTGCCCGCGCCCCGCCTCGTGGTCGAACCGGGCCGCGCCATCGCGGGGCCCGGCACCATCACGCTGTATCAGGTCGGCACCGTCAAGGACGTCGCGGTCAGCCCCACCGCACACCGCCGCTACGTCAGCGTCGACGGTGGCATGAGCGACAACATCCGCACGTCGCTGTACGGCGCCGAATACGACGTTCGACTGCTGTCGCGCACCACCGAGATGCCCGCCATGCTGTCTCGGGTTGTCGGGAAGCATTGCGAGAGCGGCGACATCGTCGTGAAAGACGCGTGGCTACCCGACGACGTCGCACCAGGCGACCTGCTGGGGGTGGCCGCTACTGGCGCCTACTGCTATTCGATGTCGAGCCGCTACAACCTGATCGGCCGCCCCGCCGTGGTGGCCGTGCGCAACGGGAAAGCCCGCCTGATTCTGCGCCGGGAGACGGTCGACGATCTGCTCAGTCTGGAGGTAACGAAATGAGTGAAAAGCCCATCGGCATAGCCGTATTGGGACTCGGCAACGTCGGCAGCGAAGTGGTCCGCATCATCGACGAGAGTGCGAGCGACCTGGCGGCCCGCATCGGCGCGCCGCTGGAATTGCGTGGTATCGGGGTGCGCCGGGTCGCCGACGACCGCGGCGTGCCGGTGGGCCTGCTGACCGACAACATCGAGGAACTGGTGTCTCGCGACGACGTCGACGTCGTCGTCGAGCTGATGGGACCGGTCGAGCCCGCCCGTAAGGCCATCCTCACGGCCCTCGAGCAGAAGAAGTCCGTCGTCACCGCCAACAAGGCCCTGATGGCAGTCTCCACAGGCGAATTGGCGCAGGCGGCCGAGCACGCTCACGTCGACCTGTACTTCGAGGCCGCCGTCGCCGGTGCCATCCCCGTCATCCGCCCGCTCACGCAGTCGCTGGCGGGTGACACGGTGGTGCGGGTCGCAGGCATCGTCAACGGCACCACCAATTACATCCTGTCCGAGATGGACAGCACCGGCGCGGATTACGACAGCGCGCTCGCCGATGCCAGCGCGCTCGGCTATGCCGAGGCCGACCCGACCGCCGACGTCGAGGGATACGACGCCGCCGCCAAGGCCGCGATCCTCGCCTCCATCGCATTCCACACCCGGGTGACCGCCGACGACGTCTATCGCGAGGGCATCACCAAGGTGACTGCCGCCGATTTCGCGTCCGCGCGCGCACTGGGTTGCACCATCAAGCTGCTGGCCATCTGCGAGCGGCTCACCAACGACGATGGGCAGCAGCGTGTTTCGGCTCGAGTCTATCCCGCGCTGGTCCCGCTCGACCACCCGTTGGCGTCGGTCAACGGCGCATTCAACGCCGTGGTGGTGGAGGCCGAGGCGGCCGGGAGGCTGATGTTCTACGGCCAGGGCGCAGGCGGCGCACCGACCGCGTCCGCGGTGATGGGCGACGTGGTGATGGCCGCCCGCAACCGGGTCCAAGGTGGCCGCGGACCACGTGAATCCAAGTACGCCAAGTTGCCGATCTCGCCTATCGGCTTCATCCCGACCCGCTACTACGTGAACATGAACGTCGCCGACCGGCCTGGCGTGTTGTCCTCTGTCGCGGCCGAATTCGGCAAGCGCGAGGTCAGCATCGCCGAGGTCCGCCAGGAAGGCATGGTCGACGAGGGCGGCCAGCGCTGCGGCGCCCGCATCGTCGTCGTCACCCACCAGGCCACCGACGCCGCTCTGTCGGAAACCGTTGCCGCGCTTGCCGATCTCGATGTGGTGCAGAGCGTCAACAGCGTGCTTCGCATGGAAGGAACCACCGAATGACCGCCCCCGGGACTGCGGTGCACCAGCCCTGGCCTGGGCTGATCGCCGCCTATCGCAACCGACTGCCTGTCGAGGACCACTGGACCGCCATCACGCTGCTCGAGGGCGGCACCCCGCTGGTGCCCGCACGGCGGCTGTCTGAATACACCGGCTGCACAGTGCATTTGAAGGTCGAGGGGCTCAACCCGACAGGTTCGTTCAAGGATCGCGGCATGACCATGGCGGTCACCGAGGCGGTGGCGCGTGGCCAGAAGGCAGTGCTGTGCGCGTCGACCGGCAACACCTCGGCGTCGGCTGCGGCTTACGCGGCGCGGGCGGGCATCACCTGCGCAGTGCTGATTCCGCAAGGCAAGATCGCGATGGGCAAGCTCGCCCAGGCGGTCATGCACGGCGCAAAGATCATTCAGGTCGACGGCAATTTCGACGACTGCCTCGAACTCGCGCGCAAGCTGACCAACGACTATCCGACGGTCTCACTGGTGAACTCCGTCAACCCATTCCGGATCGAGGGACAGAAGACCGCCGCGTTCGAGATCGTCGATGCGCTCGGTACCGCACCAGATGTGCATTCGCTGCCGGTGGGCAACGCGGGCAACATCACCGCGTACTGGAAGGGCTATTCGGAGTATCACCGCGACGGCGTATCGGATCGGCTGCCACGCATGCTGGGCACGCAGGCCGCGGGTGCGGCGCCGCTGGTGCTGGGGGAGCCGGTGAGCAATCCGGAAACCATCGCCACCGCGATTCGGATCGGGTCACCCGCCTCGTGGGCGACCGCGGTCGAGGCGCAACAACAGTCCAACGGCCGTTTCCTCGCGGCCACCGACGAGGAGATCTTGGCGGCCTACCACCTGGTGGCGCGCGCCGAAGGCGTATTCGTCGAGCCCGCGTCGGCCGCCAGCATCGCCGGCCTGCTGAAGTCGATCGAAGACGGGTTCGTCGCCAAGGGGTCGACGGTGGTGTGCACGGTGACCGGCAACGGCCTGAAGGACCCCGATACTGCGCTCAAAGGCATGCCCGCCGTCACCCCTGTGCCCGTCGACCCGACCGCCGTCGTCGAGAAGCTGGGTTTGGTCTGAGGACGTGAATACGCTGCCGTCCGGGCTGACGGCCACCGCCGTCGTCGCGGCCTCGAGCGCCAATCTCGGCCCCGGCTTCGACAGCCTCGGCTTGGCTCTGAGCCTTTATGACGAAATCGTGGTGCAGACAACGGATTCCGGTCTGGAAGTCGAGGTCGAAGGCGAGGGCGCCGGCCAGGTGCCGCTCGATTCCAGTCACCTCGTGGTGCGGGCCATCGAACACGGACTGCAAGCCACAGGCGTCACGGTCAAAGGCCTGAAGGTTCGCTGCCGCAATGAAGTTCCACACTCTCGCGGGCTGGGTTCATCGGCGGCAGCCGTGGTCGGCGGCCTGGCCGTTGTCAACGGCCTTGTGGCACAAGCTGGTTCGCCGCCGCTCACGGAGGTGGAGCTGATTCAGCTGTCATCGGAGTTCGAGGGCCATCCCGACAACGCGTCGGCTGCGGTCCTTGGCGGCGCGGTGGTGTCATGGACCGAACACGAAGGTGTGCTGCCCAGGTATGCGGCGGCGCCACTACGCCTGCACCCCGACATCCACCTGTTCCCGGCGATTCCGCAGGTGCGCTCGTCGACGGCGGAGACTCGCGTGCTGCTTCCCGATCACGTCAGCCACACCGATGCCAGGTTCAACCTCAGCCGTGCGGCGCTGCTCGTGCTCGCACTGACCGAGCGGCCGGATCTGCTGATGGAGGCGACCGAGGACGTCCTGCATCAGCCGCAGCGGGCCGCCGCGATGCCTGCCTCCGCGGAATACCTGCGGATTCTCCGGCGTTGTGGGGTTGCGGCGGTGTTGTCTGGGGCTGGTCCTGCGGTTATCGCGTTGAGTTTGCAACCGGAGTTGCCGGCAGCAGCCCTCGAGTATGGTGCCGCCAACGGGTTCAGCGTCAGCAAGATGGCCGTGGGCGAGGGCGTTCGATGGACGTCTGGCGTGGCCGTTCGGAGCTAAGTTGCGGTTCACATGAGTCACACCCGAATCAGCGTGTTTCTTGCTTCCAGCTCCAATGCGGGTTATCCTCGCAGCTGTCCAGCAATCGCAGCGTCTCTGCCTGCGCCGACACTAGGACGACCACTTCCCCTTTAGGTGCTCAATCTTGTGGACTGACGGTTCGCCACATACCGGCGAATCCCGGCGATCGCCGTTGCAGAGGCAATGGTGGGACCTCCGCATTCAGCGCATCAGCTGAATGCCCCGGACCCCCGCGTCGGCTTGACGAGCGGGGGATCAGAAAGGAAATCCGTGACTGAAACGGACCTCATCACGGCTGGTGGCAGCAGCGAAAACACCGCGTTGCCGGAAACCAAAACCGTGACTTCAGACATCGCATCGACCCAGGACGACTCGGGGTCGGGCAAGACCAACGGCACGTCGGCGGCCGAGACCGCCCCGACCGCCGACGTCGCGTCGGGTGACCGCGGGGCGTCGCTGTCGAGCATGGTGCTGCCGGAACTGCGCGCTCTGGCCAGGCAGATCGGCGTCGAGGGGGCATCTGGCATGCGGAAGGGCGAGCTTGTCGCCGCCATCCGCGAACGCCGCGCCAACGCGAACGGCGGATCGCAAGCCGCCGAGGCCGCCCCGAAGGCCGCGCCCGAGAAGGGCACCGGCGAGCAACCCGCCGAAGAGCAGGCGCCGCCACGTCGCGAGCGGCGCGGCGCGGCGCGCGGTGCCGGTGCGCCTACCGGCCAGGACGACAAGGACGACAAGAAGAAGGACGAGAACAAGCAGGAGTCCGCGCAGCAGCAGCAGGCCAAGCCCGACACCGAAGGCGAGCGGGCGCAGAAGCAGGACACCAAGCCCGACAAGGCCGACAAGTCCGACGGCGACCAGCAAGGCGACCAGGGCGGCCAGAACCGCGGCGCCAACGCCGACGACGACGGCGAGGGCCGTGGCGGCCGTCGCGGCCGTCGGTTCCGTGACCGCAGGCGCCGCGAGCGTGGCGGCGAAGGCGGCGGCGGTGGCGACCGCGACACCGAACTGCGTGAGGACGACGTGGTGCAGCCCGTCGCTGGCATTCTCGACGTGCTCGACAACTACGCGTTCGTCCGGACCTCCGGCTACCTTGCCGGCCCCAACGACGTCTACGTGTCGATGAACATGGTGCGCAAGAACGGCCTGCGCCGCGGCGATGCGGTGACCGGTGCGGTGCGGGTGCCCAAGGACGGCGAGCAGCCCAACCAGCGGCAGAAGTTCAATCCGCTGGTCCGGCTCGACACCGTCAACGGCAAGCCGGTCGAAGAAGCCAAGAAGCGGCCCGACTTCACCAAGCTGACCCCGCTGTATCCCAACGAGCGGCTGCGGCTGGAGACCACCACCGAGAAGCTGACCACCCGCGTGATCGACCTGATCATGCCGGTCGGCAAGGGCCAGCGTGCGTTGATCGTGTCCCCGCCGAAGGCCGGTAAGACCACGATTCTTCAGGACATCGCGAACGCGATCACCAGGAACAACCCGGAATGCCACCTCATGGTGGTGCTCGTCGACGAGCGTCCGGAAGAGGTCACCGACATGCAGCGCTCGGTGAAGGGTGAGGTCATCGCCTCGACCTTCGACCGTCCGCCGTCGGACCACACCCAGGCCGCCGAGCTCGCGATCGAGCGGGCCAAGCGGCTGGTGGAGCAGGGCAAGGACGTCGTGGTGCTGCTCGACTCGATCACCCGCCTCGGCCGGGCGTACAACAACGCGTCGCCGGCGTCGGGCCGGATCCTGTCCGGTGGTGTCGACTCGACCGCGCTGTACCCGCCGAAGCGGTTCCTCGGTGCTGCCCGCAACATCGAAGAGGGCGGCTCGCTGACGATCATCGCCACCGCGATGGTGGAGACCGGTTCGACCGGTGACACGGTGATCTTCGAGGAGTTCAAGGGCACCGGCAACGCCGAGCTCAAGCTCGACCGCAAGATCTCCGAGCGCCGGGTGTTCCCGGCCGTCGACGTCAACCCGTCGGGCACCCGCAAGGACGAGCTACTGCTCAGCCCGGATGAGTTCGCGATCGTGCACAAGCTGCGTCGCGTGCTGTCGGGTCTCGACCCGCATCAGGCCATCGACTTGCTGATGAGCCAGCTGCGCAAGACCAAGAACAACTACGAATTCCTGGTGCAGGTCTCCAAGACCGCGCCGAGCGCGATGGACGCCGACTAACTTGCGATTTGTGTGCGTTTTGTTGCGCTGAGCGCTCCAAAACGCGCAGGAATCACTCCGTCGGGTCGGCCTGCAGGGCGGGCATGACGTAGCGGCGCACATGCGCTGCAACCGCGTCGGCGTCGCTGGGGTCAAGCGTGTTACCGGGCACGGTGGACAGCGAAAGAATCACGCGCGCAATCCATTCCGACGCCTCGGCGATGTCGGTGTCGCGGTGGATTTCATCGCGGTCGCGCGCAGCGATCAGGTAGCGCGACCAGAAGTCAGCCAGGTCGGGGACCAAACCCTGCACACCAGCGCCTGCGCACGCCGCGAACTCCTCCGGTTCATCGACGCGAAGCTTCATCAACAAGGCACCGGGATCGTCGTAGGCGCTGCGGGCCCGGGCGATGCCGACGCCCATCTGCCGGTCCAAGCCCTCGACCTGTTCCAACACGGCGTGCGCTTCCGACCAGTAGGCGTCGTTGAGGCGGACGAGCGCGGCGCCCAGCAGTGACACCTTGTCCGGAAAATGGCGATACAGCCAGCCTCGCGATACCCCGGCGACTTCGGCCACTTCCGACACCGTGGTTGATCGAATGCCCTTGGCGCGCAGACACACTTCGGCGGCGTCGATCAGCCGGTCGCGGACGTTCTTGGTGGCGGGAGGGCTCGTCACCTCAGCATTGTGCCATGGTAGACAGGTTCTCGAATCTGTTCACGGTCCTGCCGAACCCCCACCGCGGCGCGAGAAGCCGGCGGAATATCGGCCGCCCGGCACGCGTTTAGGCTGCTGGCGGTCGAGCTGGCATAATGGACCGTCGACCCCTCGGTTCCGGTTCACGCCGAACACCTCTATTTCAGGAGGGGCGACCCGGGGCCCACGATTGAAGAGGAAACCATGAAAACCGGTGTTCACCCTGATTACGTCGAGACCACGGTGCACTGCGGCTGCGGCAACACGTTCACCACGCGCAGCACGAAGAAGAGCGGCCAGATTCACGTCGAGGTCTGCTCGCAGTGCCATCCCTTCTACACCGGCAAGCAGAAGATCCTCGACAGCGGTGGCCGCGTGGCCCGCTTCGAGAAGCGCTACGGCAAGCGCAAGGCCGCTTCGGCCGACAAGGCCGCTGGAGCCGACAAGTAGCTGCCTTACCGACGCCCGATCTGACGCGTATGCGCAGGCCGGGCGTCGGTTTGCGTTCGGCGGCAGGTTTGGGGGAAGGAGGACGACATGACGGACACCGCGCCACGCATCGAGGCGCTGCTGGCCGAGCATGCTGCCCTCGAGAAGCAACTCTCCGATCCGAATCTGCACGCCGACCCGTCGGCGGCCCGCAAAGTGGGCCGCCGGTTCGCGCAGGTGTCGCCGATCGTCGCGACCTACCGCAAGCTGGAGGCCGCGCGCGGCGATCTGGAAGCGGCGAAAGAACTCGCGGCCGACGACGATTCGTTCGCCGCTGAGATCCCCGAACTTCAAGCGTCGGTTGATGAACTCGACACGCATCTGACCGATCTGCTGGCGCCGCGCGACCCGCACGACGCCGACGACATCGTGCTCGAGGTGAAGTCGGGGGAGGGCGGCGAGGAGTCGGCGTTGTTCGCCGCCGACCTGGCCCGCATGTACATCCGCTACGCCGAACGGCATGGCTGGACGGTCACCATGCTCGACGAGACCACGTCGGATCTCGGCGGCTACAAGGACGCGACGCTGTCGATCCGGAGCAAGGGCGACTCCGCCGACGGTGTCTGGTCGCGGCTGAAGTTCGAAGGCGGCGTGCACCGCGTACAACGCGTCCCGGTCACCGAGTCGCAGGGCCGCGTGCACACGTCGGCCGCGGGCGTGCTTGTCTACCCCGAACCCGAAGAGGTCGAGGAAGTCCAGATCGACGAGTCCGATCTGCGCATCGACGTCTACCGGTCCTCGGGTAAGGGCGGTCAGGGCGTCAACACCACCGACTCCGCGGTGCGCATCACCCACCTGCCCACCGGCATCGTGGTCACCTGCCAGAACGAACGTTCGCAGTTGCAGAACAAGGCGCGTGCACTGCAGGTGCTTGCGGCGCGCCTGCAGGCCCTGGCTGAGGAACAGGCACAGGCCGACGCGTCGGCCGACCGGGCCAGTCAGATCCGCACCGTCGACCGCAGTGAGCGCATTCGCACGTACAACTTCCCCGAGAACCGGATCGCCGATCACCGGATCAACTTCAAGGCGCACAATCTCGACCAGGTGCTCGACGGCGACCTCGATGCGTTGTTCGACGCGCTGGCGGCCGCCGACAAGCAGTCCAGGCTGCAGGAAGCATGACCACGATCCGCCAGGTGATCGACGCCGCGGAGGCGGCGCTGACCGAGGCGGGAATCGGCTCACCCCGGGTGGACGCTGAACTGCTGGCCGCGCACGTCGCCGGTACCGGTCGCGGTCGGTTGACGTTCACTGACGTCGGGCCTGACTTTCAACAGCGCTACGACAGCCTCGTCGCCCAGCGCGCCAGGCGCATTCCGCTGCAACACCTCACCGGTACCGCGGCGTTCGGCCCCGTCACCGTGCACGTCGGTCCCGGCGTGTTCATCCCGCGGCCGGAGACCGAGGCGCTGCTGGAATGGGCTTTGGCTCAAGACCTTTCGGCGAAGCCGGTGATCGTCGACCTTTGCACGGGTTCTGCTGCGCTGGCGCTGGCGTTGGCCGCGCGATGGCCTCAGGCGCGCGTAGTTGCCGTCGACGACTCCGAAGACGCGCTGCGCTATGCCCGACGCAACACCGCGGCAACGGCTGTCGAACTGATCCGAGCCGACGTCACCGCCCCCGACCTGCTGGCAGCAGCACTCGACGGCCAGGTAGACCTGCTGGTCGCGAACCCGCCCTACGTCCCAGACGACGCCGAGCTGGAACCCGAAGTGGCCCAACATGATCCGGCGCACGCACTCTTCGGCGGCCCGGACGGCATGTCGGTCATCGACAGCATCATCGAACACGCACTGCGTTTGTTGCGCCCCGGCGGCCGGTGCGCCATCGAGCACGACGACACCACATCGGCGCGAACCGTCGACGCGTTCACCCGCACAGGACGATTCGTCGACGTCACGGCCCGATACGACCTGACCGGGCGGCCCAGATTCGTCACTGCGACGCGTGAGAGGCTGACAGCATGACGGAACAGTTCGATTGCTCCGACCCGGCGCAGCGCGAGACGGGCATCGCATCGGCCGTCAGCGCCGTCAAAGGAGGCAGGCTGGTCGTGATGCCTACCGACACCGTGTACGGCATCGGCGCGGACGCCTTCGACAACGGTGCCGTTGGGGCGCTGCTCGCGGCGAAGGGCCGCGGCCGCGATATGCCCGTCGGTGTGCTGGTGGGGTCATGGCACACGATCGACGGGCTGGTGTACTCGGTACCGCACAGCGCGCGGGAATTGATTGAGGCGTTTTGGCCCGGTGCCCTGAGTCTGGTTGTGCGCCAAGCCCCGTCGCTGCAGTGGGACCTCGGTGACGCCTACGGCACGGTGATGCTGCGCATGCCGCTGCACCCGGTCGCCATCGAACTGCTGCGCGAGGTCGGGCCGATGGCCGTATCCAGCGCCAACGTCTCCGGTCGTCCGTCGGCCGTCACCGTCGACGAAGCGCGCAATCAACTCGGCGATCTCGTCGAGGTCTACCTCGACGGCGGGCCCGCCGAACAACAAGCGGCATCGACGATCGTCGACCTCACCGGCGCCCACCCGCGCGTACTGAGGGAAGGGCCTGTGACGCTGGACGCCATCGCCAAAGTGCTCGGCGTGGAACCCGAGTCGCTCACGGACTGATCTCAGCGTGCAGCAGTACGGTGCGACGGTGGTTTACGCGGCGGACAACTTGCTTGCCCTCAACGATCGAGGCGCGGGTGTGCCGTTACGTGAGCTCGCCCTCGTCGGATTGACCGCGGCGATCATCACCTACTTGGCCACCGGTTGGGTCCGCGTGCTGGCCAGGCGGCTCGGCGCGGTGGCCTATCCGCGCGAACGCGACGTCCACCTGCAGCCCATCCCACGCATGGGCGGGCTCGCGATGTACATCGGGGTGGGGTCGGCGGTGCTGCTCGCTTCGCAACTGCCCGCGCTGACCCGGGGCTTCGTCTACTCGTCCGGTATGCCCGCCGTGGTGGTCGCCGGCGGCCTGATCATGGCGATCGGCCTGATCGACGACCGCTGGGGGCTCGATGCGCTGACGAAGTTCGCCGGCCAGATCACCGCCGCCAGCGTGCTGGTCACGATGGGCGTCGCGTGGAGCGTGCTCTACATTCCGATCGGCGGCATCGGCACCATCGTGCTCGATCAGGTGTCGTCGATCCTGCTGACGCTGGCGCTGACGGTGGCGATCGTGAACGCGATGAACTTCGTCGACGGCCTCGACGGGTTGGCCGCCGGGCTGGGACTGATCACCGCGTCGGCGATCTGCATCTTCTCGGTGGGCCTGCTGCGCGACCACGGCGGTGATGTGCTGTTCTACCCGCCCGCCGTCATCTCGGTGGTGCTGGCCGGCGCATGCCTCGGCTTCCTGCCGCACAACTTCCACCCCGCCAAGATCTTCATGGGCGACTCCGGGTCGATGCTGATCGGGCTGATGCTGGCGGCCGCCTCGACGACCGCGGCAGGGCCGATCTCACAGACCGCGTACGGCGCCCGCGACGTGTTCGCTCTGCTGTCGCCGTTCCTGTTGGTGGTCGCGGTGATGTTCGTGCCGGCGCTGGACATGCTGCTGGCCGTGATCCGCCGGACGCGTGCGGGTGTTCACTTCTCCACACCCGACAAGATGCATCTGCATCACCGGTTGCTGCAGATCGGCCATTCGCACCGACGCGTGGTGCTGCTGGTCTACCTCTGGGTCGGGATCATCGCGCTGGGCGCGGCGAGCACGATTTTCTTCGATCCGCGCTACACCGGAGCCGTCATGCTGGCCGCGATTTTGGTGGCGATCGTGGTGACCCTGATCCCGCTTCTGCGTCGCAGCGACACACCGGTAGCGGAAATGTACGACGAAAAGTAGTAGGCCCTCTTATCTGCCCTTAACCATGTGTTAGGGTTCGGTTAGAATCCGAAAGACCTCGCGGGTTGCCGGCCTCCGGACCGACGGTTGACCGCCGTTCGGACCGGAACAACGACCGACAAAGGGAGCTGCCCCTTGGGTGATTCCAGCGAGCCCGTCGCCCTCCGATACGCTCGTGGCGCGACTCACAGGATCATCGGGACAGCAACTTGTAACCGCGGGATTGAGGTGAAGCAGTGACGACGCCAGCGCAAGACGCGCCGTTGGTGTTTCCGTCCGTTGCTTTCAGGCCGTTGCGCCTGTTCGCAGTCTGTGTCGTGCTGACCGGCCTGGCCATGCTGGCCGCCGGACTGCTCGGTCACGTGATGGTCGGAGTCTTCTTCGGCATCGGCCTCGGACTTGGTTTGCTCAACGCTGTGCTGGTCCAGCGGTCGGTGGAATCCATCACCGCCGAAGCACATCCGCTCAAACGCAAGATGGCGCTGAACTCCGCCACCCGTCTGTTGGTGATGACGGTGATCGGGCTGACGATCGCATTCGTCTTCCGGCCCCAGGGGCTCGGCGTCGTATTCGGAATGGCCCTCTTCCAGGTGGTGCTGGTCCTCGCGACCGCGCTGCCGGTGATGAAGAAGATCAAGGCCGGCGCCGCTGAAGAGATCGAAGGGGGCAAGCAATGACCCAGACTTTCCTCGCCGAATCCGCGATCGAGGTGGGCCATCACGAACAGGCCAACTGGTTCGGGCTGACGGTGAACGTCGACACCGTGCTGGCGACGGCGCTCGCCGCGGTGATCGTGCTCGGGCTGGCATTCTTCTTGCGCGCCAAGGTCACATCGACCGGTGTGCCGAACGGCGTGCAGCTGTTCTGGGAAGCCATCACGGTTCAGGCGCGTGATCAGATCGAGGGTGCGATCGGCATGAAGATCGCGCCCTTTGTGCTGCCGCTCGCTGTGACGCTGTTCGTGTTCATCCTGGTGGCCAACTGGCTCTCGGTGTTCCCCGTGCAGTACACCGACTCCTCGGGTGCCATTCACGAGCTGATCAAGCCGCCCGCATCAGACATCAACTTCGTGTTGGCGCTCGCTCTGTTCGTCTTCATCTGCTACCACGCCGCTGGAGTATGGCGTCGCGGCATCATCGGGCATCCGGTGAAGCTGCTCAAGGGCCACGTCACGCTGCTGGCGCCGATCAACCTCGTCGAGGAACTGGCCAAGCCGATCTCGTTGTCGCTCCGACTCTTTGGCAACATCTTCGCCGGCGGCATCCTGGTCGCGCTGATCGCGCTGTTCCCGCCGTACATCCTCTGGCTGCCCAACGCGATCTGGAAGAGCTTCGACTTGTTCGTCGGCGCGATCCAGGCGTTCATCTTCGCGCTGCTGACGATCCTGTACTTCAGCCAGTCGATGGAGCTCGACGAGGACCATCACTAGCCGACCCGAATATGTAGGACCCACGACCTGGTAGGACCACTGCCAGTTATCAAGGAGGATAAGGAATGGACCCCACAATCGCTGCCGGCGCCCTCATCGGCGGTGGACTGATCATGGCCGGCGGCGCAATCGGCGCCGGTATCGGTGACGGTATTGCGGGTAACGCGCTGATCGCGGGCATCGCCCGTCAGCCGGAGGCACAGGGCCGGCTGTTCACGCCGTTCTTCATCACGGTTGGTCTGGTCGAGGCCGCCTACTTCATCAACCTGGCGTTCATGGCGCTGTTCGTGTTCGCCACTCCGGTTGGCTAGTGCCGAACATGGCTGACCCGAACGTCGTCCTTCTGGCGGCCGAGGAAGGTGGGGGAGGTACCAGCAACTTCCTCATCCCCAACGGCACATTCTTCTTCGTGCTGATCATTTTCTTGATCGTGCTCGGAGTGATCGGCAAGTGGGTTGTCCCACCTGTCTCGAAGGTGCTGAACGATCGCGACGCGATGGTGAAGAAAACCGTCGAGGACAGCCGCAAGGCAGCAGACCAGTTCACCGCCGCGGACAAGGACTACCTGGCGGAGATGGCCAAGGCGCGCGGCGAGGCCTCCAAGCTTCGTGACGAGGCGCGAGCCGAGGGCCGAAAGGTATTGGAGGACATGCGGGGCCGGGCGTCGGATGAGGTGACGTCGACGCTGCAGCAGGCCGAGTTGGAGTTGAAGGATCAGGCTCTGTCCATCCAGGCGGACCTGCGGTCGTCGGTCGACTCGTTGTCCACCACCTTGGCCAGCCGGGTGCTCGGCGTCGAAATCAACGCGGCCACAACGGCCTCGGGACGGTAAGGGCAATGTCGACATTCATCGGTCAGCTCGTCGGGTTCGCGCTCATCGTGTTCCTGGTGGTGCGCTACGTCGTGCCGCCGGTGCGCCGGATGATGACGAACCAGCAAGAGACCGTTCGCAAGCAGCTCGAGGACAGCGCCGAGGCCAAGAAGCGGTTGACCGACGCCGAAAAGGCGCACGAGAAGGCCGTCGAGCGCGCCAAGGACGAGGCCAAGCAGGTGACCGAGGAGGCGCGGGTGGACGCCCAGCGCATCATCGAACAGCTGCACGCCCAAGCCGATGCCGAGGTCGAGCGGATCAAAGTGCAAGGCGCTCAGCAAGTTCAGCTGCTGCGCGCCCAGCTGGTTCGCCAACTGCGCGGCGACCTTGGTGCCGAATCAGTCCGCCGTGCAGGCGAGTTGGTCAGGGAACACGTCGCGGACACCGATGCGCAGGCCGCCACCGTTGACCGGTTCATCGACGAACTCGACGCGATGGCCCCCTCGGAGGCCGTGATCGAAGACCGCGCCACCGCACGACTGCGGTCGGCGAGCCGGGAGTCGCTGGCGGCACTGGTCAACAAGTTCGACGAGTTGACCGCCGACCTCGGTCCCGACCAGCTGTCGTCAGTGGCGGACGATTTGGCCTCTGTCGCGAAGCTGCTGGCCAGTGAATCGATCCTGACCCGTCATCTCGCCGACCCGGCCGACAACCCGTCGGCCAAGCTGGGTCTTGTCGACGCGTTGTTCGACGGCAAGATCGGCGACACTGCGCTGGACATTTTCAAAGCCGCGGTTTCCGGCCGCTGGTCGTCCGACGCCAACCTGGTCGACGCCGTCGAGCAGGTCGCGCGGTTGGCACTGCTGGTTCGCGCCGAGCGCGAGGACGTGGCAGGCGACGTCGAGGAGCAGCTCTTCCGGTTCAACCGCATCCTGGACGGCGCGCCCCAGCTTGCCACGCTGCTCAGCGACTACAGTGCGCCCGTCGAGGGGCGGGTCAAGCTGCTAAAGGATGTGCTCCCCAGCGGTTCCAGCGTGAACAAGACCACCGTTCAACTGCTTTCGCAGACGATCGAACTGCTCCGCGGCGAACGCGCCGACGAAGCCGTACTCGATCTGGCCGAGCTCGCGGTGGCCCGCCGGGGTGAGGTGGTTGCCCACGTCAGCGCCGCGGCGAGCCTCAGCGACGCGCAACGCACCCGGCTGACAGAAGTACTGACCCGCATCTACAGCCACCCGGTTTCGGTGCAGTTGCACATCAACCCGGACCTGCTGGGCGGGCTGAACATCGCTGTCGGCGACGAGGTGATCGACGGCACGCTGGCATCCAAACTCGCGGCCGCAGAAACCAAGCTGCCCGACTGACCGACAACAAACGACAAGACCCCACACCGTAAGAGCAGGAAGACGAATCATGGCAGAGTTGACCATCTCCGCTGACGATATCCAGGGTGCGATCGAGGATTACGTCTCGAGTTTCACCGCCGACACCGCGCGCGAGGAGATCGGTACGGTCATCGACGCCGGCGACGGTATCGCGCACGTCGAGGGTCTGCCCTCGGTGATGACACAGGAACTGCTGGAGTTCCCCGGCGGCGTGCTCGGTGTGGCGCTCAACCTCGACGAGCACAACGTCGGCGCCGTGATCCTCGGCGACTTCGAGAAGATCGAAGAAGGCCAGCAGGTCAAGCGCACCGGCGAGGTGCTGTCGGTGCCCGTCGGTGACAAGTTTCTCGGCCGCGTCGTCAACCCGCTCGGTCAGCCGATCGACGGCAAGGGCGACATCGAGCCGGAAACCCGACGCGCACTTGAGATTCAGGCGCCGTCTGTGGTGCAGCGCCAGGGTGTGAGCGAGCCGCTGCAGACCGGTATCAAGGCCATCGACGCGATGACCCCGATCGGTCGCGGCCAGCGCCAGCTGATCATCGGTGACCGCAAGACCGGCAAGACCGCCGTGTGCGTGGACACCATTCTCAACCAGCGGCAGAACTGGGAGTCGGGCGACGAGAAGAAGCAGGTCCGCTGCGTCTACGTGGCCATCGGCCAGAAGGGCACGACCATCGCCGCGGTCGCCAGGGCGCTCGAAGAGGGCGGCGCGATGGAGTACACCACCATCGTCGCGGCGCCCGCTTCGGACTCCGCGGGCTTCAAATGGCTTGCGCCGTACACCGGTTCGGCGATCGCGCAGCACTGGATGTACAACGGCAAGCACGTGCTGATCGTGTTCGACGACCTGTCCAAGCAGGCCGAGGCCTACCGCGCGATCTCGCTGCTGCTGCGCCGCCCGCCCGGCCGCGAGGCGTACCCCGGCGACGTGTTCTATCTGCACTCCCGGCTTCTTGAGCGTTGCGCCAAGCTGTCCGACGAGTTGGGCGGCGGCTCGATGACCGGCCTGCCGATCATCGAGACCAAGGCCAACGACATCTCGGCGTACATCCCGACGAACGTCATCTCGATCACCGACGGCCAGTGCTTCCTGGAGTCCGATCTGTTCAACCAGGGTGTGCGACCGGCGATCAACGTCGGTGTGTCGGTGTCCCGCGTGGGCGGCGCCGCACAGATCAAGGCCATGAAAGAGGTGGCCGGCTCGTTGCGGCTCGACCTGTCGCAGTACCGCGAGCTGGAAGCGTTCGCCGCCTTCGCCTCCGATCTGGACGCCACTTCGAAGGCTCAGCTGGAGCGCGGCGCCCGACTGGTCGAGTTGCTCAAGCAGCCGCAGTACCAGCCGTTGGCAGTCGAGGAGCAGGTCGTCTCGATCTTCCTCGGCACCGAGGGGCACCTCGACTCGGTCCCTGTGGAAGACGTCAGCCGCTTCGAAGCCGAATTCCTCGACCACGTGCGGGCCTCGGAAGGCGAAATCCTCAAGCAGATCCGCGAATCGGGCAAGCTCGGCGACGAGCTCAGTGAGAAGCTGGTCGAGGCCATCAACCAGTTCAAGAAGGGCTTCGCCGCCTCCGACGGCAGTTCCGTGGTGCCCGACGAGCACGTCGATGCGCTGGACGAGGGTGAACTCGGGAAGGAATCCGTGAAGGTCCGCAAGCCCGCTCCGAAGAAGAAGTAGCGATCCATGGCGGCCACACTTCGAGAACTGCGCGGACGCATCCGCTCAGCCGGGTCGATCAAGAAGATCACCAAGGCTCAGGAGCTGATCGCCACCTCGCGCATCGGCAGGGCGCAGAACCGCTTGCAGGCGGCGCGCCCCTACGCATTCGAGATCACCTCGATGCTGACCACGCTGGCGGCCGAGGCCGCACTCGACCATCCGCTTCTGGTCGAGCGCGACGAGCCCAAGCGGGCCGGCGTGTTGGTGATCTCGTCCGACCGCGGGTTGGCTGGTGGGTACAACTCGAACGTGCTGCGCCGCGCCGAAGAGCTGTTCTCGCTTATTCGGCAGGATGGCAAGACGCCCATCGTGTACGCGGTGGGGCGAAAAGCGGTGAACTACTACAAGTTCCGCAACTGGAAGATCACCGAGTCGTGGTCGGGCTTCTCCGAGCAGCCCACCTACGAGAACGCTCAAGAGATCGCGTCGACGCTCGTGGACGCGTTCCTGGCCGGGGCCGACGACCACGGTGACGATCCGGGACCCGACGGGATCCTGGGACTCGACGAATTGCACATCGTCTACACCGAGTTCAAGTCGATGATGTCGCAGAACGCCGTTGCACACCGCATCGCACCGATGGTGGTCGAGTACGTCGAAGAAGAGACCGGTCCTCGTACGCTCTACTCGTTCGAGCCCGACGCCACAACACTTTTCGATGCGCTGTTGCCGCGGTACCTGGCCACCCGGGTGTATGCCGCGTTACTCGAATCCGCTGCCTCTGAGCTGGCATCGCGGCAGCGGGCCATGAAGTCGGCGACCGACAACGCCGACGACCTCATCAAAGAGTTGACCTTGATGGCCAACCGCGAGCGCCAAGCCAACATCACCCAGGAAATCAGCGAGATCGTCGGTGGCGCGAACGCGCTCGCCGACGCCGCCGGACGTTAGCCCGTAAGAGAGAAGAAGAGATGACTGCTACCGCCGAAAAGCCCACCAAGGAAAAGAGCAAGGACACCAACGGTCGCGTGGTGCGGGTGACCGGTCCCGTGGTCGACGTTGAGTTCCCCCGCGGCTCCGTGCCCGAACTGTTCAACGCGTTGCACGCCGAGGTCACCTTCGAGGAGCTGGCCAAGACGCTGACCCTCGAGGTCGCACAGCACCTCGGCGACAACCTGGTGCGGTGCATCTCGCTGCAGCCGACTGATGGCTTGGTGCGTGGCGTGGACGTGGTCGACACCGGCGCCTCGATCTCGGTGCCCGTGGGCGACGGCGTGAAGGGCCACGTGTGGAACGCGCTTGGCGTGTGCCTGGACGAGAAGGACTACGGAGAAGATTTCGACCGCTGGCCGATTCACCGCAAGCCGCCGGCCTTCGACGAGCTCGAGCCCCGCACCGAGATGCTGGAGACCGGCCTGAAGGTGGTCGACCTGCTGACCCCGTATGTGCGCGGTGGCAAGATCGCGCTGTTCGGCGGCGCAGGCGTGGGCAAGACCGTGTTGATCCAGGAGATGATCAACCGTATTGCCCGCAACTTCGGCGGTACTTCGGTTTTCGCCGGTGTGGGGGAACGCACCCGCGAGGGTAACGACCTGTGGGTCGAGCTCGCCGACGCCGACGTGCTGAAGGACACCGCGCTGGTGTTCGGTCAGATGGACGAGCCGCCCGGCACCCGTATGCGCGTCGCGCTGTCGGCCCTGACCATGGCGGAGTTCTTCCGTGACGAGCAGGGCCAGGACGTGCTGTTGTTCATCGATAACATCTTCCGGTTCACCCAGGCCGGCTCTGAGGTGTCGACGCTGCTCGGACGTATGCCGTCCGCGGTGGGTTACCAGCCCACGCTGGCCGACGAGATGGGTGAACTGCAGGAGCGCATCACCTCGACCCGTGGCCGCTCCATCACCTCGATGCAGGCCGTGTACGTGCCCGCGGACGACTACACCGACCCGGCGCCCGCGACGACGTTCGCCCACCTGGACGCCACCACGGAGTTGTCCCGCTCGGTGTTCTCCAAGGGCATCTTCCCGGCGGTGGACCCGTTGGCCTCCAGCTCGACGATCCTCGACCCGGCGATCGTTGGCGACGAACACTACCGCGTCGCGCAGGAGGTCATCCGAATCCTGCAGCGCTATAAGGACCTTCAGGACATCATCGCGATCCTTGGTATCGACGAGTTGTCCGAAGAGGACAAGCAGCTGGTGCAGCGTGCCCGTCGTATCGAGCGCTTCCTGAGCCAGAACATGATGGCGGCCGAGCAGTTCACCGGCCAGCCGGGGTCCACCGTCCCGATCAAGGAGACCATCGAGGCCTTCGACCGGATCACCAAGGGTGAATTCGACCACGTGCCCGAGCAGGCATTCTTCTTGATCGGCGGGCTGGACGACTTGGCCAAGAAGGCCGAAGGGTTCGGCGTGAAGCTGGAGGACAGCGGCAGCGGTTCCGAGCCGTCGGACGATGGCGAGAAGAAGGATGCCTAGGCCCTGCCCGCACCGAAAGGTGATGTGAGATGGCCGAATTGAATATCGACATCGTGGCAGTCGACCGCAAGATCTGGTCGGGTGAGGGTACCTTTTTGTTCACCCGCACCACGTCCGGCGAGATCGGCATCCTGCCCAACCACATCCCGCTGGTGGCGCAGTTGGTCGACGATGCGATGGTCCGCGTCGAACGCGAAGGTGAAGACGATCTACGGATCGCGGTCGACGGCGGCTTCTTGTCCGTCACCGAGCAGAGCGTAACCGTCTTGGCCGAGAGCGCTGAATTCGATTCGGAGATCGACGAAGCCGCCGCGCAGCGCGACGCCGAGTCCGACGATCCGGCTACTGCAGCCAGGGGCCGGGCCAGGCTGCGCGCCCTGGGTCAGATCGACTAGGTCCGATCATGAGCGCGTCCATGTTGTTGATGGTCGCGCTCGTCGGTGTACTCCTGTTCGTTTCTGTCGCGCTCAGTTATCGACTCTGGAAGTTGCGTCAGGTCGGCGGCACCGCTGCGATCCTGCGCGACGTCCCAGCGGTCGGTGGACACGGCTGGCGGCATGGCGTAATGCGTTATCAGGGTGGAGAAGCCGGCTTCTATCGGCTGTCGAGCCTGCGCTGGTGGCCCGATCGCAGGCTGAGCCGTCGAGGACTGGAAATCGTTGGGCGGCGGTCTCCGCGCGGCGATGAGTTCGACATCATGACCGCCGAAATCGTTGTGTTGGAACTGCGGGACACTGATCCGGAACGCCGCCGGGGATATGAGGTCGCACTCGATCGCGGTGCCCTGACGGCGTTCTTGTCCTGGCTCGAGTCGCGGCCGTCCCCGCGCGCGCGGAGACGAACCTTCTAACCCGTTGCGGGACCGCCTGGTTGCCACAACACATCGCCGTCGGGGTTGGCCACCCGCGACAGGATGAACAGCAGGTCTGAGAGCCGGTTGAGATATTTGGCGGGCAGCACGTTGACTGAGTCCCGATGCGTTTCGACGGCATACCACGCCGACCGCTCCGCACGGCGCGCCACCGTGCGCGCGACGTGTAACAGCGCAGACAGCGGGGTGCCCCCTGGCAGCACAAACGAATTCAGAGCGGGCAGTGGTTCGTTGAACTCGTCGCACCACGACTCGAGCCGATCGATATAGCTTTGCGCGATCCGCAGCGGCGGGTGTTCGGGATTGTCCACCACCGGCGTGGACAGGTCAGCACCGGCGTCGAACAGGTCGTTTTGAATCTGCAGGAGCACCTTGCGAATTTGCTCACTGGGGTTTCCCAAGGCAATTGCAACTCCAATTGCGGCATTCGTCTCGTCACAGTCGGCGTACGCGGCAAGTCGTGCGTCGTTCTTTGAAACCCTGCTGAAATCGCTCAGACCGGTGGTGCCGTCGTCGCCGGTCCGGGTGTATATGCGGGTGAGATGAACGGCCATGGTCAAACCGTACCGGGCAGCGTGACTTGCACAACGCGCGGGAAACTGACACCGTCGCGCGCCGCTGTTTACACTAACCCGCGTGAGCGAGCGATTCGTGGTGACCGGCGGAAACCGGTTATCGGGCGAAGTTGCTGTCGGGGGGGCAAAAAACAGCGTCTTGAAGCTGATGGCGGCGTCGTTGCTGGCCGAGGGGACCAGCACGATCACCAACTGTCCGGATATCTTGGATGTGCCGCTGATGGCAGAGGTTCTCCGGGGGCTGGGCGCCACAGTCGAGCTCGACGGTGACGTCGTGCGGATCACCTCGCCCGACGAACCCAAGTACGACGCCGATTTCGCCGCGGTCCGCCAGTTCCGCGCGTCGGTATGCGTGCTCGGACCGCTTGTCGGACGCTGCAAGCGGGCCAAGGTCGCGCTGCCCGGCGGCGACGCGATCGGGTCGCGTCCGCTGGATATGCATCAAGCGGGGCTCCGGCAGTTGGGTGCGCGTTGCAACATCGAACACGGCTGCGTCGTCGCGGAGGCAGAGCACCTGCGCGGCGCCGAGATTCAGCTGGAGTTCCCGTCTGTCGGTGCGACGGAGAACATTCTGATGGCCGCCGTCGTCGCCGAGGGTGTCACGACAATTCACAATGCTGCACGCGAGCCCGACGTGGTCGACTTGTGCACGATGCTCAACCAGATGGGCGCGCAGATCTCCGGCGCTGGAACGTCGACGATGACGATCACGGGTGTCGATCGGCTGTATCCGACCGAGCATCGGGTGATCGGTGACCGCATCGTCGCGGCCACGTGGGGGATCGCCGCCGCGATGACGCGCGGGGACATCTCAGTGTCCGGTGTCGATCCGCAGCACCTTCAGTTGGTGCTGCACAAACTCCACGATGCCGGCGCGACTGTCACGCAGACAGACGACGGCTTCCGGGTGGTCCAGTACGAGCGGCCGAAGGCGGTCAACGTGGCGACCCTCCCGTTCCCTGGGTTTCCCACCGATCTGCAGCCGATGGCGATCGGCTTGGCCTCTATCGCCGATGGCACGTCGATGATCACCGAAAACGTCTTCGAGGCGCGCTTCAGGTTCGTCGAGGAGATGATCCGGCTTGGCGCGGACGCCCGCACCGACGGACACCACGCGGTGGTCCGCGGTATCCCCCAGCTGTCCAGCGCGCCGGTGTGGTCGTCCGATATCCGGGCGGGCGCGGGTCTGGTGCTTGCGGGGCTGGTCGCCGATGGCGACACCGAGGTCCACGACGTCTTCCACATCGACCGCGGCTACCCGTTGTTCGTCGAGCAACTGGTCAGTCTGGGCGCTGAAATAGAGCGGGTCGTCTAGCTCTCCGCCGTTCGGGTGACCCCGTTTTGGAGCATGGGGGATAAGGGCGTATTGTTTGTGAAGAAGCCCACGGCCCCAGGCCATTAGGACTGGCGGACGGGGTTTGACGTCTCTGTCCACATGCAGTATAGTGGCAGGGTTGCCCTAGAGCGGGTGTGTTGTTTGAGAACTCAATAGTGTGTTTGGTGGTTTTTGTTTGTTGTTTTTTGCCGCCCCTTTTTTTCCCGTTTAGGGGGTGGTTTTTTTGATGCCAGTTTTACTGGTTTGTCAGGTTTCTCTGATTTGAATTCTGCCCGGTGTGTCCGGGGTTTTTGTTTGGAGAGTTTGATCCTGGCTCAGGACGAACGCTGGCGGCGTGCTTAACACATGCAAGTCGAACGGAAAGGCCCTTCGGGGTGC